>JBBRAI010000005.1:0-103870 GCA_038206915.1 Burkholderiales bacterium
GTACCTGCAGCTGAACGGCCGCGCCGGCGAGCGCCAGCGCCCGGATCCGGTGCTCGGCATGACGCACAACCTGGGCGGTTTCCCCAGCCAGAACGTGTCCGCGATCAGCATCGTCGGACGCTACGGCGCCTGAGCGCGCGCGCACGTGTATCTGGTACCGTGATGTGGGTCATGTCGAATACGCCGGGACAGCGAATTTCGCGTCGATCCGGAAGGTGTTATTGTCATGGCAAGCGACGCACAAGCTTAGATGTTGTGGCGACTGGCGTATGACCAGACAAAAAAGGGTCGGCTCCTGATCGATTGGGAATTGCCCGTGGCTTTCCAGTAGGATAGTTTTCTTTATTGTGATCATAACGTAGCGAAGGAGCAATTTATGAGCAATCCCCAATCCAAGACACGCCGTACTATATTGAAGGCGCTTGCGGGCGCATCCACGATCGCCATCGCGCCTTCATTTGTCCGAACTGCCGGTGCTCAGCAGAAGTCGATACGCATTGGGATGATACAGCCGATGAGCGGTGCCCTGGCCGCTTATGCCCAGGAAGGCCAGCCCGCATTCGATTACATCATCAACAAGATCAATGCCGAGGGCGGCATCAAGAGCATGGGTGGCGCGAAAATCGAAGTAATTTTGGCCGATGACACCAGCCAACCAGCGCGCACCGCCGCCGAGGCACGGCGCCTCGTCACCCAAGAGAAAGTGGCAATGCTTACCGGCAGTATTCTGTCGGCGCAGATGATGGCGATCTCGCCCGTGCTCGACGAACTCCAAATCCCCGCCCTTTCGGTCTGGGCAGGGGGGTCGCGCTCAAACTACATGTATTCCCTCGGCTTTCCCTATGACCGTGGTTATGCCGAGACCATGGCAAGCTTTGTCGACTGGCTGGTGAAGCAGCAAGGGTTCAAGTTGAGCACGGTGGTCTCGTGCTACTCCAACTACGAGGCCGGCCAGCAGGTTGACCGCTTTCTGCAGGCCAGACTCAAGGCGCGCGGCTTCAATATTATCGGCGACGTGCCGCTCGACACCAAGGCGCAGGATCATTCGGCCGCCATGGTACGCATTCGCTCATTCAAGCCTGATCTTGTGATGGGGCTAGTCACGCCGCGTGACGGCATCCGGCTGCATCAAGCGCGCTACAACCTCAATTACCACGACAGCCTATTCGTCGGCGGTACCGGCGGCTATACCGATTCGTCGTTGTGGAAGGATCTCGGTCCGCAAGTCGGCGCCGCCGTGCTGACCCACAACCTTTTCGGTATGACCGGATTCAGTCCCGGAGCACGCATGGAGTCGATGCAAAACATCGTTGCCGAGCTGAAGAAGGCCAATCTTAAAGTGGAGATCGGCCAGGCTGCAATCCAGGCCGCCCAGGCGGCGCGCGTAATTCAGCAGACGTTCGAACTCGCCGGATCGACCAATGCCGCCGCCGTGCTTCAGGCACTAGGCAAAGTGGAAATTCCCTACGGCAGTCCGAACCTGTATATCGCGCGGCCCGCGGGTATCAAATTCGGTCCAGACCGGATGCTCACTGACGGCTCGGCAATGATGATCCAGTGGAATCCGGACCAGACGCAAAGCGTGGTCTATCCCGAGCGTTTCGCCCAGACCAAGCCGAGGCCTCGGACCTAGTTAGGGCCGGGCGAGGGTAAGCGGGTCCAGTCAATGGCGCTGCTCGAGATCGAGGACGTGACCTTCCGCTTCGGCGGTCTGGTCGCGGTCCACAACGTCAGTTTCGCCGTTGATGCTGGCGAGGTCCTTGGTATCATCGGGCCCAATGGCGCGGGGAAAACCACGCTGTTTTCTCTCATTTCCGGTTTTCTGCGCCCGGCTTCGGGCTGCGTGCGCTTCGCTGGCGAGAACGTTGTGGGTGAACCTCCGCACCGCCTCGCGCGTCGCGGACTGGCACGCAGTTTTCAGATTGTGCAGAGCTTCGCCGACATGAGCACGCTAGACGTCGTCACCGCGGCCGCACTCCTGCGCCGCCCCATGCGCGCGGCCTTGGACTATGCCAACGGCGCGCTGGAACGGGTGGGACTCGCGGCCAAACGTGACCTGACGCCGGCGTCGCTTTCGCTGCAGGACAAAAAATTGCTTGAGCTCGCCAAGTGCATCGCCACCGAGCCGCGCGTCATCCTGTTGGACGAAGTAATGGCCGGATTGACGCTCGCCGAGGCACAGGTGCCGCTTGGCGTGATCCGCGAGTTGCGCCAGGACGGCATCGCTTTCGTCATGGTTGAGCACGTAATGCCGGTGATCATGCAGATCGCCGATCGTATCGTGGTCATCAACTTCGGGGAAAAACTGGCTGAGGGCAGTCCGCAGGCCGTTGTTGCCGACCAGCGCGTGATCGACGCCTATTTTGGGGAGTCGCTCGATGCTTGAAGTCACCGATTTGACGGCAGGCTATGACGGCGTGCCGGTGCTGCACCAGATTTCGCTAAAAGTCAACGAAGGCGAACTGATCGGCCTGCTTGGTGCGAACAATGCCGGTAAGAGCACGCTGATCAACTGCCTCTCCGGCATCGTGCCGGCAGAGTCCGGCCGGATGCGCTTTCAGGGAGTGGACTTCACCCGTATGCGGGCGCACGAGGTGGTCGAGCTAGGCATCATCCAGGTTCCGGAAGGACGACTGGTCTTTCCGCAGATGTCGGTGCGCGAGAACTTGCTGATGAGCGGCATCAGCGCGCGCGCGCGGCCGCAGCGCGAACGCGGTATCGAACGGGCGCTGACTCTGTTTCCCAAGCTGCGCGAACGCTACGGCCAGCCGGCGGGTACGCTTTCCGGCGGCGAGCAGCAAATGCTGGCGATAGGACGCGGCCTGGTGGCCGGAGCCAAATTCCTGATGCTGGATGAGCCTTCGCTCGGCCTGTCGCCGCTATTTGTGCAAACCATATTCCAGAACATCAAGCAGCTGCATGCCGATGGTCTGACCATACTGTTGGTGGAACAGAATCTGACGTTAACACTCGCGCACGCATCGCGCTGCTACGTGATTGAGCGCGGCCGTATTGTGGTTGAGGGCGCGAGCGCGCAAATCCGCAACGATCCGCGTACGCGCAAGGCTTATCTGGGACTTTAGTGCGTCGTGGCCCCGGTATCGACGGCACCGACGATGGGATTTTGTATACGTCGCCCGATTTTACGCAGTCGTTATACCGCGGCTCATAGCGCGTAGGCCCGAGGAGATAATCGCATGGACATGCTATTACAAGCACTGGCTCAAGGAGTCTTGATGGGCGCCACCTACGGTATGGTGGCGCTGGGTATGGGTTTAATTTACGGCGTCAGCGGCATCGTCAATTTTTCGCACGGGGACTTCCTTACCCTCGGCATGTTCATGTGCTTTAGTCTATTCACCGCCTTTGGGCTCGACCCCTACGTGTCGTTCGTGATCGTCTTCCCCGCGCTCGCGCTCGTCGGTGCGCTGGTGTATCGCTTCCTCATCCGCCCCATTGTCGGGCACCAACTCCTGATGATCATCCAATTGACACTGGGGCTGAGCCTGGTACTGCAAAACGGTATTTTGATGGTGTACGGCGGTCAGCCGGTGCGTACGCCTTCCGCCGTCGAAAGCAAGCTGCTGATTCTGGGCGACGTGGTACTGCGCGTGCCGCTGGTAATCGCGTTCGCCGCCTCGCTCGGCATGGCGGGCCTGCTCTACTTCGTGCTCACGCGCACTGACGTCGGGCGCGCCATTCGCGCGATCCACCAAAACGCCAAAGCGGCAGCGCTGATGGGCGTCAATGTCGCCAAAGTACAAGTGCTCACCTTTGCCTTTGGCATCGGCTTGCTCGCCGTCGCTGCGGTGTTGCTGCTACCGGGAGCACTGATCAGCCCCAATCAGGGGCTGCGCTACACGGTCATCACGTTGATGACCGTAGTATTGGGGGGCATGAGCAACTTCGCCGGAATACTCCTCGGCGGGCTGGTGATCGGGCTGGCGGAGGCGATCGGCACGATCTATCTCTCTGGCATCTCAGGCATGATCCTGCCCTACTTCATCTTCGTCCTCATCATGCTATTCCGGCCGACGGGCCTGCTGGAAAAGCGCACGATGACATGAAGCCCGAATTCTTCCGCGTACTCGGCTCGCCCGCATTGGCACTGGCGCTGGTGCTGCTTGCCACGCTGCCGTTGTGGCTCCCAAGTTACTATCTGAACATAGCCATCCTCACCCTGATCTTCGTCGCGCTTGCGCTGGCGTGGAACATTGTCGGCGGTATCGCCGGCCAGATCTCGCTCGCGCACAGCCTGTTCGTCGGCACCGGCGCGCTGGTGGCGAGCGCGCTTCTTACCCGGCTGGGACTCAACATGTGGTTGGGCGCCGGCCTCGCCGCGCTACTCTCGGCTGCGATGGGTGCCGGCATCTCCTGGATCGACTTCCGCTTCCGCCTCGGTCACCTGTCGTTTGCGCTGATCACCCTTGCATTCGCAGAAATGGGCGAGCTGATCGTGCTCGGCTGGGAATTTCTCGGCGGCGCGTCGGGCATTTACCTACCTAAGGACCAGGGTGATTTGCTGCAGTTCCAGTTCGGTGGCTCAAGCGGCTACTTTTGGCTGATGCTGGTGCTCGCCACCTGCTGCCTCGTCGTCAATCTGGCGGTGCTGAACTCACGCCTCGGCTATTTTTTGCGCGCCATTCGCGATAACGAAGCCGCGGCTCAAGCGATCGGCGTAGCCGTGTTGCGCAATAAGGTATTAGCGATGGTGCTCTCGGCCGCGCTTAGCTCGCTCATCGGCACAGCCTATGCGCGCTACATCACCTTCGTCGATCCCTACCTGCTCGCCTCGCCGGTGCTCACCATCGAGATAGTGCTTTTCGCCACGATCGGAGGTCTGGGCACGCTCTTCGGCCCGGTGATCGGCGCGGGAGTGTTGGTGCCGCTGGGCGAAATCCTGCGTGGTCAATTGGGCGGCACGCTGCCGGGACTGCACTCCCTGATCTACGGTGTGCTGGTGATCGCGGTAATACTCGGCTCGCCGCGCGGCCTGGCGCCGCTGTTTGCGCGTTGGACGCGACGTACGCTGGCACGCATATCCCCGCTCTCGCAGGAAGGAGACGAAAGGAGGAGACGAAAGTGAATTCGTCGAATCGCTCGTTCCGCCAAAAGGCGGAAACCGCCTCTATTCGATGAATTCAATGGCCGCTATGCATACGCACCCGTGGATGACCGATGAGCTTGCGCAACTGCAGGATTCAGTGCGCAAGATATTCGAAAAGGAATTTGCTCCGCACGAAGCGCGTTGGGCGAAGCAACAGAAGATTGACCGCGAGTACTGGCAGCTCGCGGGCAAGCTGGGTCTGCTATGTTGCAGCATCCCGCAGGAATATGGCGGTGGTGGCGGGACCATCGCACACGAATTGGTGCTGGTCGCAGAACAGGCGCGCGCGCTGGTGACGAGTCTAGGCAACAGTGTACACAGCGGCATACTGGCGCATTACATCCTCAACTATGGCAGCGAGGCGCAAAAGCGCAGATGGCTGCCGAAGATGGCAAGCGGGGAGATGATTGGAGCTATTGCCATGACCGAACCCGACGCCGGATCCGATCTGCAGAATATCCGCACCCGGGCGGCGCGCGAGGGTGACGAGTACGTCATCAATGGATCGAAGACTTTTATCACCAACGGTTACCACGCCAACCTGATCTGCGTTGTCACCAAGACCAACGCGGCAAAGCGCGCCAAGGGCGTATCGCTGATCATGCTCGAGACCGACGCATTGCCTGGATTTCGCCGCGGGCGACTGCTTGAAAAGATCGGACTGAAGGGCATGGACACCGCCGAGCTGTTTTTCGAAGACGTGCGTGTGCCGGTTGCCAATCTGCTGGGCGAGCAGGAGGGGCAAGGCTTTTCGCAACTGATGCAGCAATTGCCGCAAGAGCGCATGATCATCGCCGTGCGCGCGCTGGCGAACATGGAGCGTGCGCTTGCGGAGACCATACGCTACGTCAAGGAACGCAAGGTCTTCGGCAAAGCGTTGATCGAAATGCAGAACACACGTTATCGCCTTGCGGAGTGCATGACGGAGGTCTCTGTCGCACGCGCCTTCGTCGACGATTGCATCGTCAAACTGGTCAAGGGAGAATTGGAAAATACCACTGCAGCGATGGCTAAGTGGTGGTGCACTCAGAAAGCCTGCGACATTATCGATGAGTGCCTGCAGTTCTACGGCGGCTACGGCTATGTGCTTGAGTATCCGATCGCGCGCATGTACGCGGATGTGCGCGCAAGCAAGATCTACGGCGGTGCCAACGAGATCATGAAGGAGTTGATCGCGCGCAGCTTCGATCGATAACGACGCGCATGAGAGTTAATCGGCCGCCGTTGCACTACCGGTACCGATTTGAGCGCGTGACTAGATGCTTGGCCGGGTGGCAGCTGGACCTTGACGATTGTTGAAGATTACTAAACTGCAAGACACTGTAGCGCAGGCGCTCTCGCCTGCAATCATCGAATGCGGGCGAGGGCGCCTGCGCTACCGATTGCGCACGGCGTCGTATGGAGCGGTCAAGATAGGGCGCCACGCTAAACTAGAAATGTCATCGAGCGGGCCGAAATAGGCGTTTGTCTGGCTGCCCGGGCATCAGGTCAAGCGCGTAGGCGGCTCGGAATCGGCGCTGCATTCAAAATGGAACCTGCGGATATGCGAAGGAAAATTCTCGAGAACCATGAGGAGAATGGAGGCCTGACGCATTGGCTAAGGCTTTACGGTGAAGCGCGAGCGGATCAGCTGGCGCTGATCTTCGGCGAAATGCGCTTCAATTGGTCGGAATTCGAAGATCGGGTCAGTCGGCTTGCCTGCGTATTGCGACAATTCGGCGTTGGCCCAAACGAGCGAGTTGCCATGCTCGCTCAAAGTAGTAACCGCTACGTCGAGTACTTCTATGCATCACTCTGGGCTGGCGGCATAATAGTGCCGCTTAACAACAGGCTGGCGTTGCCGGAGCTCATTGAGCAACTTAGCGATTCGGAGCCAGTTGTCTTGATTGTCGATGAGAGCTTTTCATCACTGACCGAGGCGCTGGTGATGGCCGTGCCATCGCTCAAGCATGTGCTATTTGCTGGCGATGGACCATCCCCTGCGGGTATGGTCGCATATGAGGCAGCGATCCGCGCCGCGATCCCCTGCGAAGATGCAGAACGCGCTGGAGACGACGTCGCGTGTCTGTTCTACACGGGAGGCACGACCGCGCGCGCTAAAGGCGTCATGCTCAGTCATAGCAATTTAATTTTCAATGCTAAAAATACGATCGCGCTCTGCGGATTTGATAGAACGCTGATATGTTTGCATGCGGGGCCGCTGTTTCATCTGGGCGCCGCCGGCCGGGTGTTTGTGACTACGATTGCGGGAGGGCGGCACGTCCTGATCCCTCGATTCACTGCAGACGGTGCGCTAGACGCGATTGCCTGCGAGCGGGTCACCACCGTAACCTTTGTGCCGACCATGCTCGCAATGATCCTGCAACTGCCGAGCTTTGCCTCGTATGACACATCCAGTCTGCGGCTCATTACATACGGCGCCTCTCCGATGCCAGAAGGACTGCTGCGCATGGCGCTTAAGCAGCTTCCAGGCATTGCCTTCGGTCAATCCTACGGCATGACTGAGACATCGCCCCTGGTTACTTACTTGCCACCTGAGGAGCACAAGCTGGACGATCACTCGAGACGATTGCTTTCCGCCGGGCGCGCCGTTCCCGGCGTCGAGGTGCGAATCGTGGACGAGCACGACAATCCATTGCCAGTTGGAAAAGTCGGCGAGATTGTAGTCCGTGGTTCAAATGTCATGAAGGGCTACTGGCGCCAGCCCGACTTGACTGCCAAGACTCTGCGCGGCGGGTGGATGCATACGGGGGATGTAGGTAATTTCGATGCGGATGGTTTTCTCTATGTCGTCGATCGGACGAAAGATATGATTATCTCGGGTGGGGAGAATGTTTATTCATCGGAAGTCGAAAACATCATTTCTCGCTTTCCGGGCGTAGCGCAGTGCGCTGTGATCGGCGTACCGGATGTGAAATGGGGCGAGGCGGTGCATGCAATCGTGGTGCCGCGTGCCGGGCAGCGGCTCGATGTAGCCGCAATCATCAGTCATTGTAGATCGCTGATCGCCGGCTACAAATGCCCGCGCACTATCGAGATCCGCGAGGAACCGCTGCCGCAATCGGCTGTTGGCAAAATAAATAAAGTGGCGCTACGCGCGCCTTTCTGGACGGAGCGGACCCGTCAAGTTAATTGAATTTTGGCAACATCGCCAAATACGCACATCCCGGTGCGGTCTGCGGTAACACCGGCGTGGAAATATGCAGACTATTGGAATCGAGCGTAGTCGGACCAATCGATCGCCCATAGCTGTCTGCTCCGAAATACCCGCGCAAAAGCGAAGTCCTTAATTTACTAGAAAAGAGGGGAGATATGGGTCCACTGACTGGCATCAAGGTGGTCGAACTCGCAGCAATCGGCCCGGGGCCATTCTGCTGCATCCTGCTCGCAGATATGGGGGCCGAGGTCATTCGGATCGACCGCACCGAACCGGTGGATCTCGGCGTGCCAGCCGATCCGAAATACAATCTGTTGAACCGGAACCGGCGTTCCGCCGCAATCGACCTGAAGCGGCCCGAAGGGGTGGGCGCAGTGAAACGTCTGATTAGCCAGGCCGATGCGCTTGTAGAAGGTTTTAGACCGGGCGTAACCGAACGGCTCGGCTTAGGCCCCGACGATTGCTGGAAAGTCAATTTGCGCCTGGTCTATGGGCGGATGACCGGTTGGGGTCAGGAAGGGCCGCTGGCCCAGGCTGCCGGACACGACATTAACTACATTTCGCTGGTAGGTGCGCTTAATGCGATAGGATCGAAAGGGGGCGCGCCAGTGCCGCCGTTGAATCTAGTCGGCGATTTCGGCGGCGGGGGGCTCTACCTCGCATTTGGAATTGCGTGTGCGCTACTGGAAAGCAGGACGTCCGGGCAAGGGCAGGTTGTCGACGCCGCCATGGTGGACGGCGCAGCATCGCTGATGACATCGATTTTTAGTAGCATCGCGGGCGGCACATGGCGTAATGCGCGGGGTGAAAACATTCTCGATGGCGGCGCTCCTTGGTATTCCGTGTACGAAACCAAGGATAAAAAATACATCTCGATTGGTTCGATCGAAGGGCGCTTTTATCGAGACCTGCTAAAGTACACCGAACTCGAGAATGAAATCTTCCACCCCCAACACGATCGGAAGGGATGGCCCGAAATGCGCGCGAAACTCGGCGCCGCATTCAAGCAAAAGACGCGCGAAGAATGGTGTTCGATCATGGAGGGCAGCGATATCTGCTTTGCTCCGGTACTGGATTTTCAGGAGGCGCAGCAACATCCCCATTTAAAGGCGCGTGGGACCTATGTCGAGATCGATGGAGTTGTTCAGCCTGGTCCGGCTCCGCGATTTGGCCGCACCAAACCCAGCATCAGCAGGCCGCCGCCGCAGCCTGGACAGCACACAAGCGAGATCCTCACGGATTGGGGTTTCGGGAAAGCCGACATTGAGGCGCTGCGGCGTGCGAAGGCGATCATCTAACTGGTCGCCTAATTTTTCGAGTTTTAACTTACTGCATGACGGCTCGCCCTCTGTAGCGCAGGCGTCCCCGCCTGCATTCGGTGATTGCAGGCGAGCGCGCTTGCGCTACAGTGTCTCGCGGTTTGGTGATCTTCAATAATTCCCTTTGGGAACACGGCGGCGCGCGGCGATGACTGCCGATTGAGTCAATGAGTACGCGCGCAATCGGCGCAGTGCGCGCAGCGTTGCCGGCAACGCCAAGGCGCCGATGTTCAGTCCGGTATCTTGCGGCTCACGTCGCCGACGGCGACAGGGGTGGGTAGTATTGCGGCGCTTCTTCGCGCTTGTACATGCCGTAGTCGCGCATCGTCTCGGTTACACGGAAGTATTCGGTCGTGGAATCCGAAAAAAGCTGCCGGCCAAGACCGACGCCGGCCTCGGGTGACGGCACGTCGACGAGATGGGCAAAAAGGCCCGGCCGGTAGACGCTCTCGAAAGCCTCGCGCTGCCACGGCGTTTCTACCGCCAGCTCCCGATTGCGCGATTCCGCAGCAAGAATAAACGTCGGCGGCCGTCGCTTGGGGTCGTTGTACGGGCTAAGGCGTTCGGGGCGCCACGCCGCGCTTCCGGGCCGCTCCTCGTGAATTATCTGCGTGATTCGAATGCGGTAGTCGGCGAAAACTTGTCCGCGGCCCGCTTCCTGAACCGTATGGTGTTTGGCATCGACACGCCAGGCGATCATCGAAGCCTCGTCCTGCCATGTCTGGTAGGAGAGCACGAGATTGGCTCGACTCAGGCTCTTGAACCTGTCCAGGAAAAGGCAGCCGCCCATGGCATCGAGCGATGGTCTTAGTGAGGCAGCCAGATCCAGATATCGATTGACTTGCCCTTCTTTGATTTGAACTTCGAAAAACAGCGAGATCATGGTACTTAGCGCCTTTTGAAATGAGCAGAAGGCCAATCGCGCTGCCGAGCCTGCGTCATGCAAGTTCCCAGCACTACTGGAGAGATCCAAATGAAGTAGTCATCATTTTGATTTGGCAAGTTTAGGTGACACCGGCGCTGCCTGTTACAGGCCGTATTGCGGGCGCATGGGGGGGCGCCTCCATATTCGCAGCCTAAGCCAGCGCACTGTGCTTGTCTACTGACAGTCCATTATTCCAATATGGCATGAGTCCGGGCGCGGCTACCGAGCACCAGATTCAACGCCATGATGGTTCCCGTCGCGGCGATCGCTGCCGCGACGAGCAAGCGCTGCCCTGGCTATTCGGAGCGCGCGTCCTTCACGCCGTTTCCAAGGCGCATGTGCACAGTTCCACCTCGGGTCGGAAAATTGAGCAGCGAGCGCGCGAGCGAACGCACCAGTCCCAGAAAAACAATCAGCCAAACCAGCAGCGCCACATAAACGAAATATCGCGGGATCACGTATAGGAAGCGCAGGTCCAAGGCGTAGGCCAGCTGGAAGGTGCATGCCGTGTACATGCCCTGCGGGAACACCGCACCCCAATACAAGGGATCGTAGGTCAAGGGGAAGCGCTTGTAGACGTGCCGCCACAGGAGCAGAACCACGAGCATTGGGATCCACCATGTCCCGGTTGCCCAATAAAACACGGTGAAACCCTTCAGAAACGGGGCAAGCGACGCGATGAAGGGAGCATCGGGCGAGTTGATCAGCAGCAGGCAACCCGCCAGTGTGGAGATGGCCATGGCGCCCATGTTGATCCAGTAAGGCGGTGCCAGATCGTCCGGCGAAAACTTGAAGAACGTATAGCGGTAGAAAATGAGCGAGATCATCCAGATGTAGAGCATGCCGCCCCACAGCCACATCGACAGCGCCAGGAAATTCAGTTCCAGCCTGTAGGGTTGTTCCCAGTGCGGGGCGATCAACGCGCTCAGGACCGAGATCGACTGAGTGGCGACAACGGCGAGCAGCCAGGCGCCACTGATGCCTTTCTCCAGCGGAGGCTTGTCCTCCTTCACGGTGAATGCGGCGAATATCGTATAGGTGAAGCCTATCCAGAGCACCAGTGCCAGGCCCCAAAGCCATATCGCTTCCCGATAGTGCTGCGTGATCAGCACCAGCTGGCTGCCGAGAACGCTGGTTCCTGCTACGAAGGTAAAGAATCCCGGACCCCGCTGGTGATCGATCATGTCGCCGAAAAACTGGCGCGGGAATAGTATGACCCGCAACAGATTCAACGCCCACAAGATCGCATAGGCCGCGAGATTCAACCAGAACAAAACTAGGGCTATCCACGGCATTCCCAACAGCTGGGCCGCGATGGATACGATCCCCGTGGCCATGACCATTCCGAAATAGGCCGGTGAGAGATTCCTTATGGACTCCCGCACGCGATCCACAAATGATTGCAAAACTGGCCTGCACGGAGCTTCGGAATGCGGGAAATCAGACATGCTTCGGTCTATTCTTGGGGCGGCTTCGTGGCCAGTATCGGAAAACGCGCAAGGAAATTGGCTGGATAATCTACAGCGTTGACGCTCTGATTCATTCTAATCGCCGGTCGGTGAAATGCGGAAAGCCCGAACATTATTTAATTCTCGCAAGGCTACTGAAAGCGCCGACAATTGAATCGGATTATTGGTTCGTATCATCATCCGGTATTCGAAAAACAGTCCGTCATCGGAAAGCCGGTGACTCATATTGGCAACGGCAAATCCGTGGCCTTTAAGAAAGTCTGTCCATTCCGCCTCCGGCATGACATTGTCGCGATCAAAACGGACGAAGTGATGGGCGTAGAAATGTGCTGGCATCTTCGCCTCGATCCAGCGGAATGCCGACAGGGCAGTGAGCGTCAATATAGCCGCCAAGACGGCGGGCAGATAAAAACCGACCCCGATCAAGATGCCGATGGCGGCGGTGATCCAGATCGATGCGGCGGTGGTCAGGCCGCGAACGGATAAGCCCTCCTTGAAAATCACGCCGGCGCCGAGAAATCCGATCCCCGTCATGATGCCCTGCGCCATACGTGTCGGGTCAGTGCGTATAGCTTCAAGAGGGACGCCAGGCAGCCATTTATTCTGATACACCGTGACCAGCATTAACAAACTTGATGCCATACATACCAAGGCGTGAGTCCGGAAGCCGGCCGGTCGACCGTGAAAACTGCGCTCAAGCCCGATGACGCCACCGATAATGAGCGCGACCACGAGGTGGGTGGCAATTTGACGGGTATCGGCGTCCATGATGGATCCTCTCGATTCAAGTCTGCAATTAGCGTAGCTGCTGAAAATATTCCTTTTGGGATAGCGCCAATATAGACGATTTATCTGGTCTTATGGCATCAGCCTACTGAAAGAAGCATCAACCAAGATGGCATACGATTGTCGGCGTTCATCACACGAAGGAGCTTGCATGGACCGTCGTCGTTCAGTAGTCAGTTGACTATAGTTTGATGTCCATCAAATTTTGATGAAAACTATGCTGATACCCTTGTTTTTTAAGTAGCAGGGGGTCTATTGACCATGAGCGTCCGCAAAAATGCACCAGTTGAGGTAGTCCCGCAGGATCCGGGCCGCCGCAAATTCCTCAACAACACCGCCATTGCCGGCCTTGCCGGTGCGGGCCTTTCCATAGGGCTGGCGGCATGCAAACAGGAACAGCCGCCCAGCGCGGCAGCTCCCTCCGCTAAACCTGCCGGCGTGGCCGCAGGTGGAGTCGATTACAGCAAGTATGAAGTGCCGCCCGGTCAGTTGGACACCTACTACTCCTTTTCCTCCGGCGGTCAATCCGGGGAAGTGCGGATCTATGGCCTGCCCTCGGGCCGCTTGTTCAAGCGCATTCCGGTGTTCAACATCGATTGCCTGGTCGGATGGGGGATCACCAACGAATCGAAGAAGATCATCGGCACCAATGCCGACGGCAGCCTGAAGTACTTTACCGGCGATACCCATCACGTGCATCCGTCCTATACCGACGGCACCTACAACGGCAAACATATCTTCGTAAACGACAAGATTCACGGACGGATCGCGCGCATCCGACTGGACACGATGGAATGCGACAAGATCACCGAACTGCCGAACGTGCAGGGCTTTCACGGCATATTTCCGGACAAGCGCGATCCGGTGGACGAGAAGATCAACTACACGACCCGCGTCTTCTGCGGCAGCGAGTTCCACATTCCCCAGCCCAACGACGGCCGCGACCTCAACGATCCGAAGAAGTATTTCTGCCTGTTCACCTGCGTCGACGCGGAAACGCTGGAACCTCGCTGGCAGATGAAGGTCGATGGCAATATGGACCTCGTGGCGACCTCCTACGACGGCAAGCTGGCCTGCTCCAACCAGTACAATATGGAAGGAGCTGATACCTACGAGAAGATGATGGCCTTGGAGCGCGATTCCTGCATATTCTTCAACGTCGCCCGCATCGAAGCGGCAGTCAAGGCCGGCAAAACCTTTCACATCGGCAATTCCAAGGTTCCGGTTGTAGACGGCACCAAAGCGGCTAATGCCGATCCGAAGACGGCCCTGACGTGCTATGTGCCGGTGCCGAAGAACCCCCACGGCGTCAATATCAGTCCGGACGGAAAGTACTACGCCTGCTCCGGCAAGCTCTCGCCGACGGCGACCCTGATCGAGCACGACCTGATACTGAAATGGTTCGACGGTCAACTCAAGCAACCCCGCGATGCCGTCGTTGCCGAACCGGAAATCGGCCTGGGACCGCTGCATACGGCATTCGACAACAGGGGCAACGCCTACACGACGCTGTTCCTGGACAGCCAGATCGTCAAGTGGAACCTCGACGCGGCCATTAAGTCCTTCAAGGGTGACAAGGCGGCGAAGCCGGTAGTCGATCGCATCGATGTCCAATACCAGCCGGGCCACGGCTTCACTTCCATGGGCGAGACCAAGGAGGCTGACGGAAAGTTCTTCATTTCCGACAACAAGTTTTCAAAAGATCGCTTTCTGCCGGTCGGACCGCTGCATCCCGAAACGTCGCAACTGATCGATATCAGCGGTGACAAAATGAAGCTGGTGGCAGACCATTCCGTCTACTCCGAGCCCCATGATTCCATCATCATCCGGCGCGATATCATCAGGACCCGGCAAGTCTATGACATGAACGATTTTCCCAACGCGACGAAGGAGGCCAAGGACTGCCGCGTCGAGCGCAAAGGAAAGAACGTGACGATTCACCTGACCTCTCAAGCGCCCGCATTCGGACTGACCGAGTGGACGGTGAAGCGCGGCGACGAGGTGACCATCATCCTCACCAATCTGGACAAGGTCGAGGATCTGACCCACGGTTTCGCGATTCCGAAATACAATATCAATTTCGCCGTCAATCCGCAGGAGACCAAGTCGGTCACCTTCAAGGCCGACAAGCCCGGGGTCTATTGGTGCTACTGCACCAGCTTCTGCCACGCACTGCATCTGGAGATGCGCTCGCGGATGCTGGTGGAAACCTGAGCGAAGTTCTCGGAGGTCAGCAGAACGAGACTTGGGGAGCCGCGAGGCTCCCTTCTTTTCTTTGACACCCAGTCGTTACTTACGAAAGTTGACCAATGAGGATTCCCGTTCTGCGTTTCGTTGGGCTGCTGGTCGCCGCACTGGCCCTTGGGTCACCGGCGATCGCCACGGCCAGCGGTGAGTCCTACGAAGCGAATCTGCCGGCGCAACTGGCGACGGACCCCGACCTGTGCGCTTACGTGCCCTGCAAGCAGGTCATGCCCGGGGCCGACAGCTTTTCGCCGCGCAAAGGCCGGCCGCCCTACGCCGAGGCCTACCAGACAACGGCAGGCAAACGCAATCTTGTCGGCTATGTCTTCCTGTCGACGGACATCGTCGACATCCCCGGCTATTCCGGCAAACCTATTGTCACCCTGATCGGCATGAATACCCAGGGCGTCATCTCCGGCGCCGAAGTACTGCGCCACTCCGAGCCTATCCTGCTCCTGGGCATCCCCGAGTCGGCATTGGCTCGCTTCATCCATCAATACGTCGGCAAATATGTTGGCACCAAGATGGAAATCGGCAAATCACACACCGAGCAAGGCTACATAGGCCTGGATGCCATCAGTGGCGCCACAGTGACGGTGATTTCCGAGAACCAGGTAATCCTCCGCTCGGCGATGGAGATCGCCAAACAGGTCGGCATTCTCAAGCCGACGCTAAGGTCGCAAGCCCGCTTCTTGCCATTCAAGGGCGGGCTCGACTGGGCGCAGCTGGTAAAGGAGGGTAGCGTGCGACAGTTGACGGTGCAGCCCGAAGACGTCGGGGCGCAGAACAGCGGTCAACCATACATCGACATGTATTTCGGCGATCTCGAGGCTCCTGCCATCGGCCGCAGCATACTCGGCGACAGTGGCTATCAGTCTCTAATGTCCCGTCTCAAGCCGGACGAACACCCGATTTTCATCGTCGCCAATGGTATCGAGTCCTTCAAGGGTTCGGGTTTCGTGCGCGGCGGCATTTTCGACCGGATCCAGGTTGCGCAGGACATGGACACCTTCACCTTCCGCGATCTCGATTACCTCAATCTGTACGACGTCCGTGCCGCCGGTGTGCCGCATTATCGCGAATCAGGCATCTTCATTATTCGCAACCCGAGTTTTTCGGCTGCTTACCCCTGGGATCTGGTGTTTATCGCCAATCGCCGGAACCGGGAGACGGATCAAAAGTCCTTCGTCAGTTTCGAACGGGAATACTGGCTGCCGGGACGTTACCTGGACGGCGGTCGCCCTCTGTACCAACCTCCAGCCCCGGTCTGGCTGAAGATTTGGAAAGACCGGATGATCGAGATCATTCTATTTGTCGTCTTCCTGGCCGCCGCCGCCGCCGTATACGCTTCCAGAGACTGGCTGGTACGGCACTCCAGCCGGAAGGACAAACGCTGGGTTTCGCTGCCGAAATACGCGTTGTGGGGCATCAGCATCGGCTTCGCCGGGTTCTATCTGATGGCGCAGCCCTCGATCACCCAGGTGCTGACATGGTTCCATGCCATCATCTTCCATTGGGAATGGACGCTGTTCCTGTCGGATCCGTTTATCTTCCTGTTCTGGTGCTTCATCATCGTATCGGTGTTCTTCTGGGGACGAGGCATGTTCTGCGGCTGGCTTTGTCCCTATGGCGCTCTCACCGAAATCGCATACAAGGTCGCCGGTGCCGTCGGTCTCAAGCGCTTCCAGCGCAAACTGCCGCATCACCTGCACGACCGGCTGAAGTGGATCAAGTACGGTGTATTCCTCTGCCTGCTGGCGGTGTCATTCTATTCCATGGGCATGGCCGAGAAACTGGCGGAAATCGAACCCTTTAAGACCACCTTCCTGGTGGGCGTCTGGAACCGTTCCTGGCCGTTCGTGACCTTCTGGGGAATCCTTTTCGGCGCCGCCCTGTTCATTGAGCGGCCTTTCTGCAAATACCTTTGTCCCCTCGGCGCGAGCCTGGCGATTCCCGCGACCTTCCGCTGGTGGGGACTGAAACGCAAGCAGGAGTGCGGACCTTGCGACGCCTGCGCCGTCGGCTGCGAATCCCTGGCCATCGATAGCGCCGGGCGGATCGACCAGAGGGAATGCCTGCTCTGTCTCGACTGCATGATCCTGTACTACGACGACCACAGTTGTCCACCGCTGGTCCAGGAACGCAAGGCGCGGAGCAAGGCGGGCCTGCCGCTGACGCCGATCGGCGCCAACGGCTATTACATCCCGATCACGCCCGTGGCTGCCACACGACCTGCCGCCGAACGGCCGCGATTTTCGCCGCGCATTGTCCTGGTCTCGTTGCGCGATGAGATCATCGACCACCTGCTGCCCTGGAATCGCCAGTTCCTCCAGCACCCGCTGTTCTTCAAGGCCGCCGGGATCGGCCTCTCCGTTCTGGTCACCTGGACCTGGCTGCTCGGCGCGGCCGGCAAACTCGGTCCCGGCATTATTCTCGGCTGGTGGCTGGCCTGGAGCGCCTATGAACTTGTGACCCGGATGACCTACAAACGATACGTCAAGGAAGGGCCGTGGTGGGGCCGGAACTACCGGACAGCGACTTGGCCCGACATGGCCTCCTACGTCGGGATGAAGAACCTGCTGATTGGTGCGGGTCTGTTCCTGGTCATGAAGGGCGTTGGCGTACTGGATATACTGCATGGCTTGCCGGAACTCAAGTGGCTGTACTGAACGCGAGACCCGCCACGATCGTCGCGGCGGTGCTGCTGGCGCCGCTGGTTGCTGGGATCGCGGCCGCCGCCGAAATCCGCGTTCACCCGGGCGAATCGATCTCTGCCGCGGTCGCCAGTGCGAGGCCGGGCGATACGGTGGTCATCGAACGCGGTCGCTACGAGGAGCATCTTCGCATCGACAAGCCCCTGAAGCTTGTGGGTCTGGATCGACCGACCATCAGCGGCAGCCTCGCAGGCGACACAATCCGAATCACCTCGCCCGACGTCACCATTGAAGGGCTGATCGTAACCGACAGCGGCGACGACCTGACCGCCCAAAATGCCGGGATTTACATCCAGCCTGGGGCCGACCGGGCGACGGTGAAACATTGCGACATCGCCTACAGCCTGTTCGGACTGTGGATCGAGGGGGTCAAGAACGTTCAGGTGGCGGACAGCCTGATCACGGGCAAGCGCGACTATGCCTCGGCCCAGCGTGGCAACGGCATCCAACTCTACAACACGTCCGGCGCCCGGATCATCGGCAACGAGATCAGCTTCGTTCGTGACGGCATCTACGTGGATGTCTCGCATCACGCTGTGTTTCGCGGCAACAAGATCCACGATGTGCGCTATGGCACCCACTACATGAACTCCCACTACAACACCTGGGAGAACAACGAGTCGTACCACAACCGCGACGGTCTGGCGCTGATGATGACTCGCAACATTATCGTCCGCGGCAATCATACTTGGGGCAATTCGGATGCCGGCATCATGCTGCGCACGATTCAGGATTCGGTCATTGAGGACAACGTGGTAGCAGGCAACACGCGCGGCTTCTTCGTCTACGATGCCGAGTACAACACGATTCGCAACAATCTGGTCATCGACAACGATGTCGGTGCGCACGTATGGGCGGGTTCGATCCACAACGAGGTCGATGGCAATGATTTCATCCGCAACCGGGAACAGGTGCGCTACGTAGCGTCGAAGGACGTGTCCTGGGGTGCCAAGGGCGGCAACTACTGGAGCAACTATGTCGGCTGGGACCGCGACGGCAACGGCGTCGGCGACGTGCCCTACGAGGCCAACGATGTGGTGGACCGGCTGGTCTGGCGCCTGCCCATAGTCAAACTCCTGCTCAACAGCCCGGCGATACAGACCCTGCGCCTGATCGCCCAGCAGTTTCCACTCTTGCGCGCCCCCAGCATCGTGGACGCAAAGCCGCGCATGCAGCCCGTTCACAGTCACTGGAGTCAATGGATTGGCAAACAACGTGATTGAAGTCCACCAGGTCTCCAAGCGCTATGGCTTGGTGCAGGCGGTGGACGGCGTCGACCTTGCTGTCGAGGCAGGCCAGGTATTCGGCCTGATCGGGCACAACGGCGCTGGCAAGAGCACCTTGTTCAAGATGATGCTGGGCCTGCTTCCCGCGACCTCCGGACAGATCCGAATCGATGGATGGCCGGTTCGCGGCGAGGAATTCCGGCGCGTCCGTCGCCACGTCGGTTACTTGCCGGAAAACGTCGTGTTCTATGACAATCTCAGCGGCCTGGAGACCTTGGCCTTCTTTGCCCGTCTGAAAGGTGTCGATCGCAGCGAATGCGGAGGGCTGCTGGAGCGGGTAGGGCTTTCCCCCGCGGCCGATCGCCGCGTCAAAGGCTACTCAAAGGGCATGCGCCAGCGGCTCGGCTTCGCCCAGGCGTTGCTTGGCAAGCCGAAACTTCTCTTCCTCGACGAGCCGACCGCGGGCCTCGATCCTGAAGGCGTGCGCGAGTTCTACCGCATCTTGAGACAGATGAGAGGCGAGGGCGTCACCGTTATCCTTACGTCTCACATCTTGTCGGAGATTCAAGAGCGCGTCGATCGTCTCGCTATCATGAGGAGCGGAAAGATTCAGGCTATCGGCACAGTCCAGTCGCTGCGCGAGACGATGGCGCTGCCCCTGTATTTCGAACTGCGACTGGTGCGGGGCGCCGAACCCGGCCTGCAACGGGCCATCGCGGCGTTAGCGGGTGCCGAGGTCAGCATTGACGCCGAACGCGCCGTCGTGCATTGCCAGCGCGAGTCTAAAATGGCGGTGTTTCAGGCCCTCGCTGCGCTCGATGGCTTGATAACCGATATCCACGTTCGTGAGCCGTCCCTCGAAGACGTGTTTCTCGGCTATTCAGAGTGACAACATCGTGACTTTCGCGATCGAACTGAGACAGGTCGGCATTATCGCCGTCAAGGAATTCCGCGAGCGCATCCGCGACCGATGGGTGCTGGCGGTGACCATCGTATTTACGGCGTTCGCCCTGGTCATTGCCTATTTCGGCGCGGCCCAGCAGGGTGCCGTCGGCTTCCGCAGCATAGAGGTCACCATAGCCAGCCTGGTCAGTTTGGTCATTTACCTGGTGCCCCTCATTGCGCTGATACTCGGCTTCGACGCCATCGTCGGCGAACGTGAGCGGGGTTCACTGGATTTGCTGCTGTCGATGCCGATCACCCGCTTCGAACTCCTGCTCGGAAAGTTCCTTGGCCTGTCGGCGTCCCTCGCATCTTCAACCGTGATCGGTTTCGGCCTGGTCGGCCTGCTGCTCGGTTCCAGGCTGTCGCCCGAGGCCTGGTATCACTACGCCGGTTTCATTCTGAGTTCGGTGCTGCTGGGCATGGCCTTCCTCAGTCTGGCGGTAATGGTCTCGGTGTACGCGACGGATCGCACCCGCGCCAGCGGTGGTGCCATCGCCCTGTGGTTCTTCTTCGTTTTGGTCTACGACCTGCTGTTACTGGGCGCCCTGGTCGTCACCGGCGGTGCCGTGGCCGCAGATGCCTTTCCTTATCTGTTGTTGCTCAATCCCGCCGACGTATTCCGCATCCTCAACATTTTCGGTCTCGATGAGGTTCGCACCCTTTACGGTCTGACCACGGTCTTTCCCGAACGGCTCGCCAGCCCGGCTTTGCTCGGGGTTGTCATGCTCGTCTGGATCGTACTGCCATTGGGGCTGGCTAACTGGAGATTTCGCCGATGAGAGCACCTCGTCCTCGTGCCCTGCGCCGAGCCGGCGTCTTCTACGCTTTTGCCCTTGCCTTCGCTGGGGCGGGTGTTTTGGGCGGCTGTAGCAAGAATGAGCCCGTCGTTGCGAAGCCGGTCGAAATCACCCGCGGCACCGTCTGTAGCCTCGACGGCATGACGTTGATGGACTATCCGGGACCGAAAGCGCAGATCCAGTACGGCCAAGGGAATCCTGATTTCTTCTGCGACACTATCGAGATGTTCTCGATCTACCTGAAGCCGGAGCAGCAAAAGCGCGTGCGCGCAATGTTCGTGCAGGACATGGCGAAGGCTGACTGGAACAATCCGATCGGTCAATGGATCGACGCCAAGACCGCGTTCTACGTCGCTGGATCCAAGAAACGCGGCTCCATGGGGCCTACGCTCGCGTCCTTTTCCGGCGAGGCCGACGCCAGCGCTTTCGTCGCCAGGGAGGGCGGCAAGGTCTACCGATTCGACCAAATCACCGCCGACATGGTCACGCTCGACGGCGGTGTACTCAAAGATCGCATAATGTGAGCGGAATTCGGTGAGCAGCTATTTCGACAATCTTCCCCTGGACGCAGCGGAGCAGCTGGATCGATTGAGCCGCCTCGGGTTCGAGCTGCGCGAGGACCACAAGCTGTTGCTGCGACAGTACGACGTCGAAAGCGAAGATTCGCTGCTGGAACTCGTCCGCAGCGGTTCAGTCTCCGAGCACCCCGGGTACGACCACTATCTGGGCGCCTGCATCCTGGCAGCGACGAGGGAAGCGATGCGCAATGAGTTGCGGGCGGTCATGTCGAGACTGGGAGGCTGACCATGCTGCATCCCGCCCTCAAAGGTGCCATCGACGGCGAGTTCGCTGCCGCAATGACGGAGCCGGCCGAGCTTTGCCGCGATGCGCTGCTGGTGCGGCTGCGCAACGGTGTCATTATGGAACTACGGATCGCCAGCGCCGAACAATATGCCATCGGCTGGCGTTGGGGCGAGGCTGAGTTGCGCATCGACACTGCGCCGCTGCACCGGCAACTCGCGACATTCCCCAACCACATGCACGACGGCGAAGGTAATCCGCAGCCCGACCCGCTCACTCGCCCCGGCCGCGAGCCCTGGGACAACGTTCGCGGCGTGATCGCGGCGCTGCTAGACGATCCGCTGCTGGAAGCGCAACGCAGCCGGGATTGACGCCAAAGTCTGCAATGCCAAGAAGACGGGGAGAACTCGGCCTCTCCGTCTTTTCATGGATCAGCCTACTTGATCTTTGCCGTCATGTAGTCGACGGCAGCCTTGACGTCGTCATCGGAGAGACCGGCATTGGCGCCCTTTGCTGGCATCGCCCCCTTGGCGCCGGTGAATCCTTTGATCGCGTGGCTGTACAACGTCTCCTTGCCTTGCGCTATGCGCGGGTCCCAGTCCGCCTTGCTGCCGAGCACCGGAGCGCCGGCGGTTCCCGTGGCGTGGCACAAGGAACAGGTGCCCTTATACACATGCTCACCCTTTTCCAAGTCGCCGCCGGCGGCCGGGGCGGCTGCGGTTGCTGCGGCCGGTGTCGCGGGCGCTGCCGCAGGTGCAGCGGGTGCCGCGGCCGTCGGCGCTTGTTCGGTCTTGCTGCATGCGGCTAGCAGGACGAAAAGAATCATCGAATAACGCGTATGTTTCAGCACTTGGTAACCTCCGGTTCCGTTGATGGTGGATTTCTCTATCGTAAATGGCCCCGGTCACCCGAGGGCGAGGCGCAGACGCCGGCTAAGCAGTGTATGGTCTGCCGCCGAGCGCCGCGAATGCTGGGGTCATCATGTCGCGCAGTTTACCACCGGTTTCACGCACGATGAAATGCGCCGCCAGACCTGTCTCGGTCGCCAAGGCGAAAGCCTTTTCCGGTCCGAGTACGATCAATTTTCCCATGGCGTCAGCCTGCGCGCCGGTGGCGGCGACAACGCTAACCGACGCGAGGCGATTGTCGATGGGCCGTCCCGTTGCCGGGTCGATCTCGTGGCAGTAGCGGCGGCCGTCGCGCTCGAAATAGATACGGTAATCGCCGGATGTCGCTATCGCCAAGCCTGACAAGGGTACAACGTAGCGCGGTTGGCGCCGCCCGGCTATCGGTTGTTCAATCGCGACCTGCCAGGGCCGGCCTTCAGGACTGTGGCCGCGGGTTCGCACCTCCCCGCCGGCATCGATCAAGTAATGCTCGATCCCGAGCGCGTCGAGCGCCTGAGCCGCTTTGTCCACGCCAAAGCCTTTTGCGATACCGGAAAGATCGGCTCGGATCCCCGGGTGCGCCTTGGCAACGGTTCCGGCCTCGTCATTCAGGCTGAGGAGCCGCCATCCGACCAGGCGCTCAAGTATGCTGGTTTCGGCAGCGTCGACAATTCGCTCTTGCCGGCCGGGTCCAAAGCCCCATGCGTCAACGAGCGGGGCGACAGTAACATCGAATGCCCCGGCGGTCGCAGCGCTCGCTTGTTGCGCAAGCGCAAACACTGAAAAAGTATCCGCTGAAAGGACAAACGGCTCGGTTGTGAAATGCGCGTTGAATCGGGATAACTCAGATTGCGGCCGGTGCGTAGACATCGCGAAGTCCACTGCGCCTAAGGCATCAGCAACCGCAGCACGTGCCGCGATCTGTAGCGCCTTATAAAGCGCGGAGCCGACAAGCTTGACCGAATATGCGGAGCCCATGGTCAAACCGCCAAATTCGATCGCAGGCAAAGCGCCCCGGGTAGGCGGGCGACCGCATGCGGTCAGCAGGGACGCCGCGCCAAGCGCCTGCACCAACATGCGCCGCCGAGGAGAGACTAACGCATCCATCCATGCTATTTTACTCTTGAGATACCTCATTACCTTGACAGAGGTCAAAATTAACCGCGTTGCTATCCAGATTCGACGGGCATTGCTGACACGCCGTTGCGAAGCTGCGCGGCTTAGGGCATTCCAAGCGATTGCGGAAAACTGCGCGAGTCCATGTGGCCAGCGAGCACGTGGGCGGATCGTTACATGTAGATGACAATCACTTCCGGATCGTTGGCGTGCTCGACGAGCAGCGCCCGGACCCGCTCCTGCCACAGCGATTGAAACAGGCTTGCTTCGCCGGGCGTTGCCGTGCCATTGAGGCAGCGCGGAAACAGCGCCGGCATGCGCGGATCGGCCGGGACGCGTTCGAGCCGGGCGCTTGCGCTCGCGCTCGCGCCGGTGTCAGTGCGCGTGAAGCGCATCTGGCCGGGGAAGTCGACGTCAAAGAAAAGCAAATTGCGCCGGTCAAAGCGGCCGCCTATGCCTTTGAAGCCAGCGTCCTGTGTGGCGCCGGTGATCAAGCTAGCAACGTTGGCGATAACGCCGGTGACTCCCTCTAGCCTGGCTTCGCGCAGTTCGACGCGGATGCCGCCGCGC
This sequence comes from Burkholderiales bacterium, assembly GCA_038206915.1. Classification (GTDB taxonomy): domain Bacteria; phylum Pseudomonadota; class Gammaproteobacteria; order Burkholderiales; family SG8-39; genus 2-12-FULL-64-23. The sequence continues at coordinate 24,064 of JBBRAI010000005.1, forward strand.
TCGGGCAGGGCGTCCGGGTAGAGTGCGGCGAGGGCAGCGCGGGTCATGAGATAAGCCGAGGCGACGGTCGGGCAGGAGTGCCCGGCGAGTCTGACCGCATCCGCATATTCATATTCGATGACGCCGTCCTCGGCTGCGCCGAGAAACCGCGCAAGCGGGTCGCGCAGCGCGATCTTCGGCGCAGCGGCAAAAAAAGCCGGGAAGTGCATGAAATCGGTCTCCTTGGTTCAGGTGCGCCGGCGGTCCGTGGTCTTGCCAAACTGCGCACTGTGTTATAAGATAGTACTCAATTACTTACTAATGCGCAAGCGGGAGAACTACATGGCTTTGCAGGACACCCCCCACGCTGCGCCGCGCCAGCGCATGATGAGCGGCGAACGCCAGCGCGAAATCGTCGCCGCCGTTCTGGTGCTCGCGCGCGAGCGCGGCCCGGACGCGATCACCACCCAGGCGATCGCCGACCGCATCGGTGTCACCCAGGGCGCGATATTCCGCCACTTCGCCGACAAGGAGGCGATCTGGCTCGCGGTGTTCTCCTGGGTGCGTTCATCGCTGATCGCGGTATTCGACGCGGCGGTAGCAAAGGCCGATTCGCCGCTGGCGAAGATCGAGCGGGCGTTCCTCGCGCACGTGGCGTTCATCGCGGCCAACCCCGGCGTTCCGCGCGTGATGTTCCACGAGTTGCAGTATCCGGGCGATTCACCCGCGCGCGTGGAGGTGCGCGCGATGATCTCGCAGTATCGCCTGGGCTTGACGCGGCTGTTCAAGCAGGCAAAAACCTCGGGCGAACTGCCCGCCGACCTCGACGTCGCGCTCGCACCAGTGCTGTTCATCGGTGCGGTGCAAAGCCTGGTGATCCAGGCGGCCCTGGGCGGGGACGAGGCCGGAATGATGAAACGCGCGCGGCGGCTGTTTCCGCTGCTGCTGGACGGCTACCGCGGACGGAGGAAGACATGAATCTGCGCCTGGGGGGCAAGGCGGGCCTGGCCGCCGGGGTCATCGGCGCGGCGCTGCTGCTCAGCTGGCTCGCGTCGAGCCAGGGGCCGCTCGCGCCGGCCAAGGTCACGCTGGCCAAAGTGGAGCAAGGGCCGCTCGTGGCAAGCACCTTCGGCATTGGCACGGTCGAGGCGCGCCGCAGTTACGCGCTCGGCCCGACGCTGGCGAGCCGGGTGGCGCGCGTGCTGGTCGACCAGGGCGACACGGTGAAGGCGGGACAATTGCTTGCCGAACTCGATTCGGTGGATCTGGACGATCGCATTGCCAGCGGCAGGGCCACGGCCGAACGCGCAGAGAGTACGATCCGCGCTGCACAGGCGCAGCTCGCCGAAGCGGATAGCCGCGCGCAGCTCGCCGCCAACAGCGCCCGCCGCTACGCCGAACTGCGCGCGCAAGGGTTTGTGAGCCAGGAAGCCGCGGACAGCAAGGGATACGACGCGAAAGCAGCGAAGGCCGCAGTGGACGCAGCACAGGCCCAGCTCGGGGTGTCGCGACGCGACCGCGAGCGGGCGCTGGCCGATGTGGCCGGCGTGGGCAAGCTGCGGGCTCAGGCGCGGCTCCTGAGTCCGGTCGCCGGCGTGATCAGCGCGCGTCTGGTCGAGCCCGGAACGACGATAGTCGCAGGCCAGGCGGTGCTGCAGGTGATCGATCCGGCAAGCCTGTGGGTGAAAGCGCGCATCGACCAGCGCCAGGCCGGCGGTGTGCGCGTGGACCAGCCGGCCGGGATCGTATTGCGCTCGGATCCGAACCGCGCCTACACCGGCCGGGTCGAACGCGTCGACTGGGTGAGCGACGCGGTGACCGAAGAGCGCATCGTCAATGTCGGTTTCGAGGCGTTGCCCCAAGGTGTTTCCGTCGGCGAGTTGGTCGAGGTGACGATTCGCACCGCCGAGCTGTCCAAGGTCCTGTCGGTGCCGACCGCGGCGGTGAAACGCCTGGAGCGGCAAGAGGGCGTCTGGCAGCTGCGTGCCGGGCGCGCCGCATTCCGGCCGGTGAAGCTCGGGATTACGACCCTGGACGGCCGCAGCCAGATCGTCGAGGGTCTGGACGCCGGCGATGAGGTGGTGGTGCACAGCGAGCGTGAGCTGAAGCCGGACGTCCGCGTCAAGGTCGTACCCGCTATCGTCCGCGCCGGATCATGATCAATCTCGCTAGCCGCGACATCCTGCACGGCTGGGGCAAGTTCGTATTCACCGGCGCGGGGCTGGGCTTGCTCATTGGTGTCACCTTGTCGATGGCAGGGATATACCGCGGCCTGGTCGACGACGGCCGGGTGTTGTTGCAAAATGGCGGCGCCGATCTGTGGGTGGTGCAGCGCGATACGCTCGGCCCCTACGCCGAACCGTCCAGCGTGCGCGACGACGTCTACCGCAGCCTGCTCGGGATCCCCGGCGTCGCCGCGGCCGGCAACGTCACCTATCTGACGATGCAGGTCGAACACGCGCGCGGCGAGGTGCGCGTGATGCTGGTCGGATTCGAGCCCGGGCAACCGGGTGAGCCGGGCTACCTGGTCGCAGGCAGACCGATTACGCGCGCGCATTACGAGGCGATTGCCGACGTGCGCAGCGGGCTGAAACTGGGCGAGCGCGTCCGCATTCGCCGCCATGAGTACACCGTGGTCGGGTTGACGCGGCGCATGGTGTCCTCCGGCGGCGACCCGATGCTGTTTGTTCCGCTGAAGGACGCGCAGGAAGTGCAGTTCCTCAAAGACAACGACGCCCTGGTCAACGAGCGCGCGCGCACGGCCGCCAATCCGGCGTTCAACCGCCCCGGCGTCCCGGGACTGCTCGAAGCGGTGCAGGCGAGCCAGGCGAGCAGCCGCAACGTAAACGTGGTCATGCTGCGGCTCGCGCCGCATGCCGACGAGGCCGTGGTGGCGCGCGAAATCCGCCGCTGGAAGCACCTGGAAGCGTACACGCGCGCCGACATGGATGAAATTCTGGTGGCGAAGCTGATCGCGACCTCGGCCAGGCAGATCTTCATGTTTCTGGTAATTCTCTCCATCGTCAGCGCCGCCATCGTCGCCTTCATCATCTACACCATGACGCTGAACAAGGTGCGCGAGATTGCTGTGCTGAAGCTTATCGGCGCGCGCAATCGCACCATCGCCGCGATGATTCTGCAGCAGGCATTGGGCCTTGGCGCGATCGGCTTCATCGTCGGCAAGACCGTGGCGACGCTGTGGGCGCCGATATTTCCCAAGTACGTGCTGCTGCTTCCCGGCGACGCGATAGTGGGCGCATTGCTGGTGCTGGCGATTTCCGCGCTGGCGAGCATCGTCGCGATCCGCGCTGCGCTGCGCGTTGATCCGGCAACGGCGATAGGAGGGTAGCGACGTGAGCCTAGGAGCAGGGGCCCCGCGCAGCGGGGATGCGACCCAGGGCGAATCGGCGCCGATGGCCGACACCCACGGTGCGGGCCAGCCCGGCATTCGCGAACGGAGGCCAGTGTGGCGGCTGCAGCGATAGAAATCAGCGGCCTGGCCAAGCGCTACGGCGAGGGCGACGCCGCGGTCGACGCGTTGAAAGGTGTGGACATGATCGTGCAGCCCGGCGAGGTCGTCGGCCTGATCGGCCCCAGCGGTTCGGGCAAGACCACTCTTTTGAAATGCCTCGGCGCCGTGATCGAGCCGACCTCCGGGCGCATGGCGCTTGCGGGCGAGACGATCTACGACAATGGCTGGAAGGTTGCCGATTTGCGCGCGCTGCGGCGCGACCGTATCGGCTTCGTGTTCCAGGCGCCTTACCTGATTCCGTTCCTCGATGTAACCGACAACGTCGCGCTGCTGCCGATGCTGGCGGGCGTGTCAAATGGCAAGGCGCGCGAGAGCGCGCGCGAGATGTTGAATGCGCTGGATGTCGGACATCGGGCGCAGGCGCAGGTGGCGCAGCTCTCCGGCGGCGAGCAACAGCGGGTCGCGATCGCGCGGGCCCTGGTCAACCGGGCTCCTATCATCCTCGCCGACGAGCCGACGGCGCCGCTGGACAGCGAGCGCGCATTGACGGTTATTCGCATCCTTAACGAGATGGCGCAGCGCTTCAGCGCAGCGATCATCGTCGTCACCCACGACGAAAAGATCATCCCGACGTTCCGGCGCATCTACCATATCCGCGACGGCCGCACCTACGAGGAGGCGGGCGAAGGACGCGCCGCGTGAAGTGGCGCCGACGTCGGCAGGAAACGGCTGGCGTAGCCGGAAAAAATCGCCTATTCGGCAGACCAGATCTCAATTGCCCTGGCGATTGCCGCGGCCCACCGACCAGACGGCCGCCTCCAGGCGCGAACGAAATCCGAGCTTCTTCAGCAGGTTCTTGACGTGCACTTTGACCGTGGCTTCGGTGATGTCGAGATCGCGCGCGATCAGCTTGTTCGACAGGCCACGCGCCAGGCCGTCGAGGATTTCCTGCTCGCGCCGGGTCAAGGAGGCGCTGTCGCGCTGGCTCGCAGTTGCCTCTTCGCGGATGGCGCGCGCAAGCAGGCCGTTGAGCCGTTCGCCGATCACGGTGCTGCCGTTCAGCGTCTGATCGATCGCGGTCAGCAAATCCTCGGGCTCCATGTCCTTTAGCAGGTAGCCGTCGGCGCCGCTGCGGATCGCGGCGACGAGGTCGTCGGCGTTGTCCGAGACGGTCAGGATCACGACGCGGCAATCGAGGCCCGCGTCGCGGATCGCCTTGAGCGTGTCGATGCCGTTCATGCTCTTCATGTGCAGGTCGAGCAGGATCAGGTCCGGGTCGAGTTCCTTCGCCCTGGCGACGCCGAGCTCGCCGCTCGAGGCCTCGCCGACCAGCTGCAGGTGGGGCGCCATGGCAATCAACTGCGACACCCCTTTGCGGAACAGCGGGTGGTCGTCGATGATCAGGATGCGGTTGCCTTCGCTCATGCCTTGATCGTCCCGGTCATGACATCGCCGCGGCCGGCGCGGCCGTAGCGACGCGGAACGGACCGCGCGGCACGAATTCGAGTTCGACGCAGGTGCCGCCCGTCAGGCGCCGCGCCAGGTTCAGGGTGCCGCCCAACGTTGCGGCGCGATCGCGCATGATCGCCAGGCCGTAGTGATGCATCGGCGGCTGCGCATCCTTGATGCCCACGCCGTCGTCCTCCACCGTGACGCGGATGCGGTCGTGCTCGATCGTGAGGCGCACCTCGGCGCGGCGCGCGTGTGCGTGGTGCTCGACATTGGCGAGCGCCTCGCGCACCACCTGCAGCACGTGGATCTGCTCGCTCGAATCGAGCTCGTGGCCAAGCAGCCGGTTGTGCAGGCGGATTTCGATGCCGGCGCGCTGCGAGAATTCGCGCACCGTGTCCTGCATCGCCTCGGACAGGCCGCGTCCGTCTATGCGCAGGCGGAAAGTGGTGAGCAGTTCGCGCAGCTGGCGGTAGGCGTTGTTGATGCCGAGTTTGAGTTCCTCCACGACCTCCGCTGCCTGGTCGCGTGCGCCGTTCGCGGCAAGTTGCTGCTTCAGGCGCGTGACCTGGATTTTCAGGTAGGTGAGCGACTGCGCCAGCGAATCGTGCAGCTCGCGTGCGATCACCGAGCGCTCTTCCAGCAGTGCGATGCCACGGCGCTCGTCGCTGCGCTTGGCGGCGGCGAAGGCGGCACCGATGTGGTGGCCGATGGATTCGAGCAATTTCAGCTTCCATTGATCGAGCTCTGTGCCCGGCGGAAGCTGCAGGAGCATCACGCCGTAGGGTTTGCCGCCCTCGGATAGCGGCACCGACAGCATGCGCTCGTCGCCGCTGCCGACGATGCGCACGCCGCTCTCGATCGCGCCGGAATTGAAGCACTCGTAGCAGCGCTCCTGCTGGCACCAGGATTTCGCCTGCTCGCTGCCCGCGTGCAGGGCAACGGGAAAGCCGCGCTCGTCGCTTTCCTCGCGCGCGCAGATCGCGCCGGCCTTGAGTCCTATGACCTGTTCGATGTCGCGCATCACCGCGTCGAGCGTGGCCTGGGTGAGCGGATTCTCGGCCAGGGTGCGCGTGGTGTTGTACAGCACCTCGAGCGAAACATTGGTGCGCGCAAGCTGCTCGGTTTTCTCCTGCACGCGCGCCTCGAGGTTGGAGTAGCTGCGCGAGAGATCCTCCACCATGTAGTTGAACGACTGTCCCAGCTGTCCGAGCTCGTCTTCGCCGGTATGGCGCGCCCGAACCGCGAAATCGCCGACGCGCACGCGGCGCGCGCATTGCAGCAGGTCGCCCAGAGGGACGATGACCTGCGCGTGCATGAGGTACAGCGCAACGAACATCACCGCCACGATTGCGAACAGCGCGGCGCCTTGGACCAGGCGCAGCGCCTGGATGCGCTGCTCGAGGTCGTGCTCCAGCAGGTAGACGAGACGGTCAACGTCGATGACGTAGACGCTCATGCGCTTGACGAAAGCGTCGCGCGCCGGCGCGCCCGCCATCGCGGCGCGCGCGATGGCGGGCTTGAGCGTTTCCGACCAGCTGGCGGCTACGCGTTCGTAGGCACGTCGCGTCGGGTCGGCGGAATTCGATGGTATGCCGCCGGCGAGCTGCGGACTGTTCAGGCGCGACTCGAATTCGTCCACGGCATGCTTCAGCTCGCCCGGTGGGTGGATGCCGTCGCCATCGCGCAGCACCTGCAGCGTGATCCAGTAGGACTGCATGCGCAGGCTGCCAGCGATGTTGATCGCGGCCGCCTTGCCGGTGGAAAGCTCGGCGAACACGGTCGCGCTGATGGTGGCGGCGAGCGCGAGCAGCACGATGGCGCCGAGCGCAATGCCCAGCCTCACCACCAGCGACTCGGTGAAGAAACTGCGATCCATATTCATAAGGCTCTGCTCCTGACGCGGCGGGCGCTGCCGGCCGCGGCTTATTTGGTCTTACTCCCATTTTGCACCGTTGCCGCAGGGCACGCCACCGCGCATCGGGGGTAATAGCCGGAAACCCAGCAAGGGCGCGGCTTTCCGTGCACTTACCTCGCGGCGCGCGGCTACCACCAAGTGAGTAGAAACACGTGATTACGCGTGTTTTCAGCCTATTCCACCAGCGCGCGCGCGCGCCTAAACTCGCCCCAACTTGATAGATTGCACGCGAAGCGTTTCCGACATGGCTAATTGCGTACAAACACTGCTCGGCGGCATGCCAGCATCGATTCGCCGCGGCAGCATGAATTCAACAAACGATTCAATTCTCTAGGGGTATTGAGGATGTCGGACATCAAGCAATGGAACGTCGAAGACGAGAAGTTCTGGGAGTCCACCGGCAAGCCCATCGCTAACCGGAACCTCTGGATATCCATACCCAGCCTGCTGGTCGGCTTCGCGGTGTGGATTCTGTGGAGCATGGTGACGGTGCAGATGATCAATGCCGGCTTCCCGTTCAAGCCGGTGGAACTGTTCACGCTGTCGGCGATCTCCGGGCTTACCGGCGCGACGCTGCGCATTCCGAGCAGCTTTTTCATCCGCATCGCGGGCGGGCGCAACACCATCGTGTTCACCACCGCATTGCTGATGATTCCCGCGTTGCTGACCGGCATCGCGCTGCAGGACAAGAGCACGCCCTTGTGGGTGTTCCAGATCCTGGCCTTTCTGTGCGGCTTCGGCGGCGGCAACTTCGCCTCGTCCATGTCCAATATCAGTTTCTTCTTCCCCAAACGCATGCAGGGCCTCGCGCTGGGCTTGAACGCCGGCCTGGGAAACGCCGGCGTGACCACGATGCAGATCCTGGTGCCGTTGGTCATGACCATGCCCCTGCTGGGTGCGCTCGGCGGTGATGGCATCGCGCTGGTGCAGGCCTCCGGCAGCCTGATCGGCAAGGCCGCGGTCGGATCGATCACCTACATCCAAAATTCGGGCTTCGTCTGGCTGCTGCTGCTGATCCCGCTCGCGTTCATCGGCTGGTTCGGCATGAACAACATTATTACCCCGGAAGTTTCGCCCAAGATCGGCTCCCCGCTTGCCGCGATGGGAAAAATCACCGGCATGCTGTTGATTGGCTTCGTCACCGCGGCCGCCGGCCTGTACCTGATCCTGCCCGCGCCGATCGGCCTGGGGGCGCCCGGCTGGGCCAAGTGGTTCATTCTCGCCGGCATCATCGCCGCCACCGTGTTCCTGATGAAGCTCATTCCCGGCGAGATCAAGCCGAACCTGCAGCGCCAGTTCAAGATCTTCGGCAACAAGCACACCTGGATCATGAGCATCATCTACACCATGACTTTCGGCAGTTTCATCGGCTATTCCGCCGGTTTTGCGCTGGCGATCAAGGTGATCTTCGGCTTCAGCCACACCATGGGCGCCGACGGCAACATGGTCAATGCGTTGAATCCGAACGGCCCGTCGGCGCTGATGTACGCCTGGATGGGGCCGTTCATCGGCGCATTGATCCGACCGGTCGGCGGCTGGGTCGCCGACAAGGTGGGCGGCGCCAAGGTGACGCAGATCGTGTCGGTCGTGATGATTGCCGCCGCGTTCGGCGTGGCCTACTTCATGAAGGCGGGCTACCAGTCGGCGACGCCCGAGCAGTATTTCCTGCCTTTCTTCATCCTGTTTCTGATCCTATTCGCCGCCTCGGGTATAGGCAACGGCTCCACCTTCCGCACCATCGCCATCGTGTTCCCGAAAGAGCAGGCGGGCCCGGTGCTGGGCTGGACCTCCGCGGTCGCCGCCTACGGCGCGTTCATCATTCCGCAGGTATTCGGCGAGCAGATCAAGGCCGCCACGCCGGAGAACGCGCTCTACGGTTTCGCCATCTTCTACGTGGCGTGCCTGGCGCTGAATTGGTGGTACTACCTCGGCCCGAAAGCCGAATATGACAATCCGTGATGCCACTGGACAGTGAACGGAGTGGACATTGTTTGCGCGCACCGCGCGCGTTTTTGGCAAATCCCAGGGGGCAATCATCATGGCCAGTCAGGTCCTGACCCAATGGAATACGGAGGATGCGGCCTTCTGGGAGAACGAGGGCCGCGCCATCGCCAGCCGCAACCTGCTGATTTCGATTCCGGCGCTGATGCTCGCGTTCGCCGTGTGGATGGTGTGGAGCGCGGTGGTGGTGAACCTGCCCAACGTGGGGTTCAAGCTCAGCACGCAGGAGTTGTTCTGGCTCGCCGCGCTGCCCGCGCTGTGCGGATCGACGCTGCGCATCGTCTATTCCTTCATGGTGCCGATCTTCGGCGGCCGGCGCTGGACGGCGATCTCAACGGCTTTGCTGCTGCTCCCGGCCATCGGCATGGGCCTCGCGGTGAGGGATCCGGCGACCAGCTTCTCGACACTGGTGGCCTTGTCGCTGCTGTGCGGCATGGGCGGGGGCAACTTCGCCTCGAGCATGGCCAACATTAATTTCTTCTTCCCCAAGGCGCAGAAGGGCACGGCCCTGGGCCTCAATGCCGGCCTGGGCAACCTCGGCGTGTCGCTGGCGCAGTTCGTGGTGCCGGCGGTCGTGACCCTGGGGATATTCGGCGCGCTCGGCGGCGAGCCGCAGACCTGGGTCCGCGGCAGCGAAGTGCGGCAGATGTGGCTGCAGAATGCGGGCTTCATCTGGGTGCCGTTCATCGCCGCAAGCGCGCTCGCGGCCTGGTTCGGCATGAACGATCTCACCCCGGCCAGAGCCTCGCTTTCCGGACAGGCGGTGATCTTCCGGCGCAAGCACAACTGGATCATGTGCTGGCTTTACCTCGGGACTTTTGGTTCGTTCATCGGTTACTCGGCCGGCTTCCCGCTGCTGATGCAAAGCCAGTTTCCGCAGGCCAACGCGCTTTCTTATGCGTGGCTCGGGCCGTTCATCGGCGCGCTGATTCGTCCGCTCGGCGGCTGGCTGGCGGACAAACTGGGCGGAGCCCGCGTCACCCTGTGGACCTTCGTCGTCATGGCGGCATTGGTGCTGGCCCTGCTCGCGTTCCTGCCGCATGGCGCCGAGCGCGGCAGCTACTACGGCTTTCTCGTGATGTTCATGCTGCTGTTCGCGAGCGCGGGCATCGGCAACGGCTCGACGTTCCGCATGATCCCGGTAATTTTCATGAACCAGCACCAGCGCGCTGCCGCGGGCCGGGATGCGGAGGCCGGCGAGCAGGCCGCACGCGTGGCCAATCGGGAGTCCGCGGCCGTGCTCGGCTTTGCATCGGCCATCGGCGCCTTCGGCGGCTTCTTCATACCGATGAGCTACGGCGTTTCGATTTCGCTGAGCGGCTCGGCACACGGTGCGCTGGTCACTTTCCTGGTCTTTTATTTGGTGTGCATTGCAACGACATGGTGGTACTACGCGCGGCGCGGAGCGCCGATGCCGTGCTGAGCCATGCCCAAAGAGTGTTTTGCAGCATGAACCCACGCAACGGAAGGGAACAAACATGAGCCATTTTCTCGATCGCCTCACCTATTTCGCGCAGCAGCAGGAACCCTATTCGGGCGGCCACGGCAAGATGACGCGCGAGGACCGCAGCTGGGAGGAGGGCTACCGCCAGAGATGGCAGCACGACAAAATCGTGCGCTCCACGCACGGAGTCAACTGCACCGGCTCGTGCAGCTGGAAGATTTACGTCAAGGGCGGCATCGTCACCTGGGAGACGCAGCAGACCGACTATCCGCGCACGCGGCCGGATCTGCCCAATCACGAGCCGCGCGGCTGTTCGCGCGGCGCCTCGTATTCCTGGTACATGTACAGCGCCAACCGGGTGAAGTACCCGATGGTGCGCGGGCGCCTCCTGCGCGCCTGGCGCGAGGCGCGCAAGTCGCTCGGGCCGGTCGAGGCCTGGAGCTCGATCGTCGAATCGCCGGCGGCGTCGAAAGATTACAAGTCGCGCCGCGGCCTGGGCGGCTTCGTGCGCTCGAGCTGGGACGAAGCCAACGAGATCGTCGCCGCGGCCAATGTCTACACCATCAAAAAGCATGGTCCGGACCGCGTCGTCGGTTTCTCGCCGATTCCGGCGATGTCCATGGTGTCCTACGCCGCGGGCAGCCGCTATCTCTCGCTGATCGGCGGCGTGTGCATGAGCTTCTACGACTGGTACTGCGATCTGCCGCCGGCGAGCCCGCAGACCTGGGGCGAGCAGACCGACGTGCCTGAATCGGCCGACTGGTACAACTCCACGTTCATCATGGCCTGGGGCTCGAACGTGCCGCAGACGCGCACTCCGGACGCGCACTTCTTCACCGAGGTGCGCTACAAGGGCGCGAAGATCGTGTCGATCACCCCGGACTATGCCGAGGTGTCCAAGCTGGGCGACCTGTGGCTGCACCCGAAGCAGGGCACAGACGCAGCGCTGGCGATGGCGATGGGCCATGTGATGCTGAAGGAATTCCATCTGGAGAAACCCTCGGCTTATTTCCAGGACTATGCGCGCCGCTACACCGACCTGCCGATGCTGGTGAAGCTGGTCGAGCGCGACGGCCGCTACGTGCCGGACCGCTTCGTGCGCGCGACCGATTTCTCGGACAAGCTGGCCCAGGCGAACAACCCGGAGTGGAAGACGGTCGCGTTCGACGAGCGCACGGGGAAGGTGGTGGTGCCGAACGGCTCCATCGGTTTTCGCTGGGGACAGACGGACGGCAAATGGAATCTGGAGGAGAAGGAGGCCGGCGGAGGGGAAGCGAAGCTGTGCCTGACGTTGATCGACCGGCGCGACGAGGTTGCGCCGGTCGCGTTCCCTTATTTCGGCGGCATCGTCAACACGAACTTTGCCCACAACGCGCAGGGCAAGGACGTGCTGGTGCGCAATGTCCCGGTGAAGAAGCTCCAGCTCGGCGGTGAAGAGATCATGGTGGCGAGCGTGTTCGACCTGCTGGTGGCCAATTACGGCATCGACCGCGGCCTGGGCGGAGAGCATGTGGCGGCGAGCTATGAGCAGGACGTGCCCTATACGCCGAAGTGGCAGGAAGCGATCACCGGCGTCAAAGCCGCCGACGTGATTACCGTCGCGCGCCAGTTTGCCGATAACGCCGACAAGACACAGGGCAAGTCCATGGTGATCATCGGCGCCGGCATGAATCACTGGTACCACTGCGACATGAATTACCGCGGCATCATGAACATGCTGATCATGTGCGGCTGCGTCGGCGTGTCCGGCGGAGGCTGGGCGCATTACGTCGGCCAGGAGAAACTGCGGCCGCAGACCGGTTGGACCGCGCTTGCGTTCGCGCTCGATTGGCACCGGCCGCCGCGGCAGATGAACTCCACGTCCTTCTTCTATGCCCACACCGACCAGTGGCGCTATGAGAAGCTCGAGGTCAAGGAAATCCTGTCGCCGCTCGCAGACCCGAAGGACTACACCGGCTCGCTGATCGACTTCAACGTGCGCGCCGAGCGCATGGGCTGGCTGCCCTCGGCGCCGCAGCTGCAGACCAACCCGATACAGGTGGTGAAGGACGCGCAGGCGGCCGGGCTCGATCCGAAGGACTATGCGGTCAAGGGGCTCAAGGACGGCTCGCTGCGCCTGTCCTGCGAGGATCCGGACCATCCGGCCAATTTCCCGCGCAACCTTTTCATTTGGCGCTCCAACCTGCTTGGTTCCTCGGGCAAGGGGCACGAATACTTTCTCAAACATCTCCTGGGCACGACGCACGGAGTGCAGGGCAAGGACCTGGGGAACTTTGGCGGCGCAAAGCCGCAGGAGGTCGCGTGGCGCGAGCAGGCGCCCGAGGGCAAGCTCGACCTGCTCGTGACCCTGGACTTCCGCATGTCGACCACCTGCCTCTACTCCGACATCGTGCTGCCGACCGCGACCTGGTACGAGAAGAACGACCTCAACACCTCCGACATGCATCCCTTCATCCACCCGCTGTCGGCCGCGGTCGATCCGGCGTGGGAGGCGAGGAGCGACTGGGACATCTACAAGGGTTTCGCCAGGAAATTCTCCGAAGTCTGCGTCGGCCATCTGGGCGTGGAAAAGGAACTGGTGCTGACGCCAATGATGCACGACACCCCGGGGGAACTGGCGCAGGCCATAGACGTCAAGGAATGGAAGAAAGGGCAGTGCGAACTGGTGCCGGGCAAAACCGCCCCGGCGATGACGGTGATCGAGCGCGACTACCCGAACACCTACAAGAAATTCACCGCGCTCGGGCCGCTGATGGCCAAGGTCGGCAACGGCGGCAAGGGCATTGCCTGGAACACCGAGCACGAAGTGAAGCAGCTCGGCGAGCTCAACTACAGCGTCAGCGAGGAAGGCATCACCAAGGGCATGCCGCGCATCGATACCGACATCGACGCGTCCGAGGTGATCCTGTCGCTCGCGCCGGAAACCAACGGCGAGGTCGCCGTGAAGGCCTGGGAGGCGCTGTCCAAGATAACCGGCCGCGAGCATGCGCACTTGGCACGGCCCAAGGAGGACGAAAAGCTGCGCTTCCGCGATCTGCAGGCGCAGCCGCGCAAAATCATTTCCAGCCCGACCTGGAGCGGCATCGAATCCGAGAAGGTCAGCTACAACGCAGGCTGGACCAACATAAACGAGCTTATCCCCTGGCGCACCCTGACCGGGCGCCAGCAGTTCTACCAGGACCACAAGTGGATGCTGGCGTTCGGCGAGGGGCTGTGCGTGTACCGGCCGCCGGTCGACCTGAAGACCACCGGTTCGATGCAGGGCAAGCGCGGCAACGGCAACCCCGAGGTGCTGCTCAATTTCATCACGCCGCACCAGAAATGGGGCATCCACTCGACCTATAACGATAACGAGATGATGCTGACGCTGTCGCGCGGCGGTCCGATCGTGTGGCTGTCGGAGCACGACGCGGCGAAGGCTGGCATCGTCGACAACGACTGGATCGAGCTGTTCAATGTGAACGGGGCGATCGCGGCGCGCGCGGTGGTAAGCCAGCGGGTGCTGCCCGGCATGTGCATGATGTACCACGCGCAGGAGAAGACTATCAACACCCCCGGTTCGGAGATCACCGGCACGCGCGGCGGCATCCACAACTCGGTCACGCGCATCGTTACCAAACCCACGCACATGATCGGCGGCTACGCGCAGCTTTCCTACGGCTTCAACTACTACGGCACCGTCGGCACCAATCGCGACGAGTTCGTAGTGGTGCGCAAGATGAAGAAGGTGGACTGGATGGAAGAAGTTGCCGCACCCGAACTGGCTGAAGGAGTGAAATCATGAAAGTCCGCGCCACAAGATGGAGCCCTCCCGCCCCCCGCCCTCACCTCCCGCAAGCGGGAGGGAGGGAGCCTATTCAGTGCGGCATTCGCCGCACAGGAGTGAAGTCATGAAGGTACGCGCTCAAATTGGCATGGTCTTGAATCTCGACAAGTGCATCGGCTGCGCTGTCGGAAACCCACCCTCCCCAGCCCTCCCTCCCGGGGAGAGGAAGGGAGTGAAACTAGCTCTGCACTTGTCAGATAGGAGGTTGGCATGAAGGTACGCGCTCAAATTGGCATGGTGCTGAATCTGGACAAGTGCATCGGCTGTCACACTTGCTCGGTCACCTGCAAGAACGTCTGGACCAATCGCGAAGGCATGGAATACGCGTGGTTCAACAACGTCGAAACCAAGCCCGGCATCGGCTACCCGAAGCAGTGGGAAAACCAGGAGAAGTGGAACAGCGGCTGGGTGCGCAAGGGCTCGGGCAAGATCGTGCCCAAGCAGGGCGGCAAGTTCGAAGTGCTGTTGAAGATATTCTCCAACCCCAACCTGCCGCAGATCGACGATTACTACGAACCGTTCACCTACGACTACCAGCACTTGCACAACGCGCCGGAGATGAAGGCGCCGCCGACCGCGCGCCCGCGCTCGCTCCTGACCGGAAAACGCATGGAGAAAATCGAGTGGGGGCCCAACTGGGAGGAGATCCTCGGCGGCGAGTTTTCCAAGCGCTCGGTGGACTCGAACTTCGAGGACATGCAGAAGGAGATGTACGGCAAGTTCGAAAACACCTTCATGATGTACCTGCCGCGCCTGTGCGAGCACTGCCTCAATCCGACCTGCGTGGCTTCGTGCCCCTCCGGTTCGATCTACAAGCGCGAGGAAGACGGCATCGTGCTCATCGATCAGGACAAGTGCCGTGGCTGGCGCATGTGCGTGTCGGGCTGCCCGTACAAGAAGATCTACTACAACTGGTCCACCGGCAAGGCCGAGAAGTGCATCTTCTGCTACCCGCGCATCGAATCGGGCCAGCCGACGGTGTGCTCGGAAACCTGCGTCGGGCGCATCCGCTACCTCGGCGTGATGCTCTACGACGCCGACCGCATCCTCGAGGCTGCGAGCGTGGAGAACGAGAAGGATCTGTACAAGGCGCAGCTCGGCGTGTTCCTCGATCCGAACGCGGCCGAGGTGCAGGCGCAGGCGCGCGCCGACGGCGTGCCCGAGGCCTGGATCCAGGCCGCCAAGGCCTCGCCTGTGTACAAAATGGCGATGGAATGGAAAGTGGCGCTGCCGCTGCATCCGGAATACCGCACACTGCCCATGGTCTGGTACGTTCCGCCGCTGTCGCCGATCAACGCCGCCGCCAATTCCGGGCAGCTCGGCGCGTTTGGCGAGCTGCCCGACGTGCGCAGCCTGCGCATCCCGGTGCAGTACCTCGCCAATCTGCTGACCGCGGGCGACGAGGCCCCGGTGATCGCGGCGCTGGAGCGCATGCTCGCGATGCGCGCCTACATGCGCGACCGGCACGTGGAAAAGCGCGAGAACGACGCGGTGCTCAAGCAGGTCGGGTTGTCCAGGGCGGAAGTAGAGGACATGTACCGCTACATGGCGATCGCTAACTACGAGGACCGCTTCGTCATCCCGACCACGCACCGCGAGTACGCGGAAAACGCCTACGACCTGCGCGGCGGCTGCGGCTTCTCCTTCGGCAACGGCTGCTCCGACGGCCAGTCCGAGGCGAGCCTGTTCGGCGGCAAGAAGCGCAAGACCATTCCGATCAAGGCGCTGTCCTGATATGGAAATGAAAATGAAAGATCTCTTCATTACTTGTCATTCCGAGGCCCCCTCGACTACGCTCGGGGCAGGCTCCGGCCGAGGAATCTGCTGTTGGGTTTTCTGCGAAAAGCAGATTCCTCGCTTCGCTCGGAATGACATGAATCGGGGGAACGTATGAAGACGCTCAAACTCCTGGCTGCACTGCTCAGCTATCCTTCGGCGGAACTGATCGAAGCGCTGCCTGAAATCGCGAAACGCCTGAGCGAAGACCGCGTGCTGCGCGGAGCCACGCAGGATGCACTGGCGGGCCTGCTGGCCGAACTCCGCCGCGAGGAGCTCCTCGATCTGCAGGAACACTACGTGGCGCAGTTCGACACCGGCCGTTCGACTTCGCTGCATCTGTTCGAGCATGTGCACGGCGACTCGCGCGACCGCGGACAGGCGATGGTAGATCTAAACGCCATGTACCGCCGCTCGGGCCTGGTCCTTTCGGCAAACGAGCTGCCGGATTATCTGCCGGCGGTACTGGAGTACCTGGCGACGCGCCCGGCGGAGGAGGTGCACGATCTGCTCGACGACTGCGTCCATATCCTGCGCGCGGTGGGTGAGCGCCTGGCCGACGGCGCCAGTCCCTACGCGGCGGCCTTCGCCGCGCTGCTCGACCTGCACGGCGAGCCGCCCTTGCGGGCGGCGCAGCGCACGCCCGGAATTGCCGCCGGGCGCAGCCTCGACGAGGAGTGGGAAGAAGGGCCGGTGGAATTCGGCCCCGCGTCGTCCGCCAACCCGGCCGCAACCCACGGTGCGCAGCAGTCGCGGCCGCAGTTCATCCGCTTCGTCCCCAAACGCTGAGTCCCCAAACCTGAATCCGGAGCTCTACATGGACCTCAAGACCTATCTCAACCAGTTTCTGTTCGGCTACTACCCCTACATCTGCCTGACCGTGTTTTTCCTCGGCAGCCTGATCCGCTTCGACCGCGAGCAGTACACCTGGAAGAGCGACTCCTCCCAGTTGCTGCGTCACGGTCAGCTCAAGTGGGGATCCAATCTGTTCCACATCGGCATCCTCGGCATTTTCTTCGGGCATCTGTTCGGCCTGCTGACGCCGCACGTGGTGTGGGACCTGCTCGGCGTGCCGGCGAGCGAAAAGCAGCTGACGGCGATGATCGCAGGCGGAATATTCGGAGTGATCCTCACCCTGGGGCTGGTGATCCTGTTGCTGCGCCGGCTCGGCGATGCGCGCATCCGCGCCAGCAGCAAGCCGACCGACACCCTGGTGCTGGTGCTGTTCCTGGTGCAGGTGCTCATCGGTCTGGCCACGATCGCGGTCTCGGCGCAGCACCTGGACGGTTCGGAAATGCTGAAACTGATGGATTGGGCGCAGCGCATCTGGACCTTCCGCTCCGGCGCCGCGGACCTCGTGGCGGGCGCCTCTATCGTTTTCAAGCTGCACCTGACCATAGGTCTCACCATCTTTCTGCTGTTTCCGTTTACGCGGCTGGTGCACGTCTGGAGCGGATTCGCCTCGGTGTTCTATCTGTTGCGGCCGTATCAGCTGGTGCGCAGCCGCGGCGCCAATCGCTGACATTGCCGCGCGTCGCGTCGGAGCGGACACGCCCCGATTCTGACGCCGGCCGGGAATGGATATTTCACCCGTTGGACGCAACGAGCACACATTTGGAGCACGGCTCATGGCACTGACAGATAAAGGCAAGAGCTATTCGGTCCTCGCGATGAACACGCTGGCCTTCACGGTCAACTTCGCCATCTGGACCATGTTCTCGATCATCGGCATCCGCATCAGGACTGAACTCGGACTGAACAATACGGAGTTCGGCCTGCTGGTCGCCACGCCTATCCTGACCGGCTCGCTGGTGCGCCTGCCGCTCGGCGTGCTCACCGATCGCTACGGCGGTCGCATCGTTTTTTTCATCCAGATGGTGCTGGTCGCGATCCCGACCTACGGCCTGGCGTTCGCGACCCAGTACTGGCAGTACCTGACCATCGGTTTGTTCGTGGGTCTGGCCGGCGGCTCGTTCGCCGTGGGCATCGCCTACACTTCGGCTTGGTTCCCCAAGGAGAAGCAGGGTACGGCCATGGGAATTTTTGGTGCCGGCAACGCCGGTGCCGCGGTGACCAACCTGGTCGCGCCCCTGATCGTGGTGGCCTTCGGCTGGCGCGCCGTGCCCCAGGTCTATTCGATAGCCATGCTCGTCATGGCGGTGGTGTTCTGGCTTTTTACCTACCCGGATCCCAAGCAAGCGGAGCGCAAGCTGAAGAAGGAGCATCTGACGCTTGCACAACAACTTGCGCCGCTGACCGAGGCGCGCGTCTGGCGCTTTGGCCTGGCGTATTACTTCGTATTCGGCGGATTCGTCGCGCTCGCGCTGTGGCTGCCGAAGTACTACATCGGCGAGTATAAGCTCGACCTGAAGCACGCGGCGTTGATCACCATGATCTTTACCCTGCCTTCGGGGCTTATCCGGGCGCTGGGAGGATGGGTTTCCGACCGTTGGGGTGGCGATACTGTGACCTGGTGGGTGTTCTGGGTGTGTATCGTCTGCCTGTTCTTCCTGTCCTATCCTCCGACTACGCTGACGATCCACGGCATCAAAGGGGATTTTGGCTTCAAGATCGGCTCAGGCGTGGTGCTGTTCACCATACTCGCGTTCATCGTCGGCATGGCGCAGGGCATAGGCAAGGCGAGCGTCTACCGCAGCCTCGCCGATTACTACCCGAATAATATGGGCTCGGTCGGCGGCCTGGTGGGCGTCATCGGCGGACTGGGCGGCTTTACGATGCCGATAATGTTCGGCGTCGCCGCCGACGCCTCCGATGTACGCAGCAGCGCGTTCATGCTCATGTTCGCAGTGCTCGCGGGTGTGATGATCTGGACCTGGGCCGCGGCGCGCAGCGAGCGCGAGGAAATCCTGGAGAAGGACACCGTTTTGCGCAATCAGCTGGTGCGGGGGCATCTGCTCGACGCGCGCGTCGGTGCAGGAAGCTGGCTGCACGATTGGCGCCCCGACGACGAAGTTTTCTGGCGCGCAACGGGCAGGGGCATCGCCTTGCGCAACCTGCTGTTCTCGATGCCGCCATTGTTCCTGTCCTTCGCCGTGTGGATGGTGTGGAGCGTGGTGGTGATCGAACTGCCGAAAATTGGATTCCAGTTCAGCACCGGCGAGCTGTTCTGGCTCGCCGCTTTGCCCGGACTCTCGGGCTCGCTGCTGCGTCTGGCGTATTCGTTCGTCGTGCCCATTTTCGGCGGCAGGAACTTCACCGTGTTCAGCACGGTGACGCTGCTTTTGCCGGCGCTGTGGATGGCGCTGGCGGTGCAGGATCCGAACACGAATTACGTGGTGTTCGTGGTGATCGCCCTGCTTTGCGGCCTGGGCGGCGGCAACTTCTCCGCGAGCATGGCGAACATCAGTTTCTTTTTCCCGAAACGCATGCAGGGCACGGCGCTCGGCTGGAACGCGGGCGCAGGCAATCTGGGTGTAGGCGTGATGCAGGCAGTGATCCCGCTCAGCATCTACGGCGGCGCGCTTGCGGTCATGGGCGGCGGTCCCCAGAACTATAACGATCCGGCCATCAGCCAGGTGTGGCTGCAGAACGCCGGTTTTATCTGGGTGCCGTTCATTCTGCTCGCGGCGCTGGGCGCCTGGTTCGGCATGCACAATATCCGCGGCGCGCGCGCTAGCTTCCGCGAACAGGCAGTGATCTTCCGGCGCAAGCACGCATGGACGCTCGGCTGGCTCTACGGCGGGACCTTCGGTTCCTTCATCGGCTTCGCCGCCGCCTTCCCGACGCTGCTGGCAACGCAGTTTCCCGCTTCAGGCCTGCTCAAGTACGCTTTCGTCGGCCCGCTGATCGGTGCCCTGATACGGCCGCTGGGCGGCTGGCTCGCCGACCGCCTCGGCGGTGCGCGGGTGACCTACTGGAACTTCGTGCTCATGTTTGCCGCATCGCTCGGCATTGCCGGCTTTCTTCCCGGCGGATCGGATGCCGGGGCGGCAGTTCCGTTCTTCATGGCATTCATGCTGCTGTTCCTGACCACCGGAATAGGCAACGGGTCGGTGTTCCGCATGGTACCGACGGTATTCATGACCATACACCGGCTCTGGGCGAAAGGTAAGGGCGAGGAGGCAATGGCGAAAGCCAAGCGCGAAGGCGAGATCGAAGCCTCGGTCGCGCTCGGCTTCACCGCCGCGATCGCCGCGTTCGGGCTGTTCTTCGTTCCCGTGGCAGTCGGCATATCCTTGCAGGCAAGCGGCAGTCCGCAAGCTGCCTGGTACGTGTTCATCCTGTTCTATCTTAGCTGCGTGTTCGGCACCTGGTGGTGGTACCGGCGCGAGGACGCAGAGATACGCTGCAATTAGGGCGGAGCTGCAATGCGCCGGTGGCGTGGCGCCCCGCGCGTGGCACCGCGGTATTCGCACAGCGTAAGCTCGAACTCGTCGGCGATGGTTACATCGCGGTTCGTGACCGGGCAGTCATGGCGCGAGACCTTGCGCATCGGAGCGCGTCGTCTCGTGCACAAGCCGAACGAGGTCGACGAACTGGGTACGGTGATCCATAGCCGGCTTGCTGCAGCAGGCTGGCGCTGGATCATCGACGAAATTCAGGCGACGCCGAGGTAGGCCTGGCGGATGTAGTCGTCGGCGGCGAGCGCGGCGCTGGTGCCCTCGCGCCCGACGCGCCCGTGTTCGAGCACGTAGACGCGATCGGCGATGCGCAGCGCCGACTGCGCGTCTTGTTCCGCCATGAGGATGGCCGTACCGCTTTTCTGGATTCGCTTGATCGCCCCGAAGATCTCCATTTTCAAGCGGTGCGCGATGCCCACCGAAGGCTCGTCGAGCAGCAGCAGCGCCGGCTTGCCCATCAACGCGCGCCCAATCGCCACCATCTGCTGCTGGCCCCCCGATAAGGTGCTCACCACTTGTGCCGCGCGTTCCTGCAATATCGGAAACAGTTCATAGACCTGAGCGAGGTCGGTCGCGACCGCGGCTTTGTCGCGCCTGAGATAGGCTCCGAGCATCAGGTTCTTCAGCACCGTCAACTCCGGGAACAGCCGCCGTCCCTCCGGGCAATGACAGATGCCCTTGCCGACCACCGCATGCGCCGGGTACCCCTGCAGGGACTCGCCACGCAGTTCGAGCGCCCCGGTCGAAGGCTGGGCGCGTGAAATGGCCTTGAGGAGGGTCGACTTGCCGGCGCCGTTGGGTCCGAGCACGGCGACGAACTCACCGTCGGCCACCCGCAGCGAAACGTTCTCCAGCGCTATCGCCTTGCCGTATAGCACCGACAGCTCGCGGATTTCAAGCAGCACAGGCGTGCTCATCGGCCAGCTCGTCACCGCGCCCGATATAGGCCTCGATCACCGCCGGGTGGCGCACGATGTCCTCCGGCGTCCCCGCGGCAATCACCGCGCCGAAATCGAGCGCGATTACGCGCTCGACCAGGCGCATGAACTCGTGCAGCTTGTGCTCGATAAGCATCACCGTAAGCCCCTGCTCGGCGTGGACGCGGCGGATCAGCGCCGACAGGTCGGAAATCTCGCCGCTGCCAAGGCCTGCGAACGGTTCGTCGAGCAGGAGCAGCGCCGGCCGCGCCGCCAGAGCGCGCGCAATCTCCAGCCGGCGCTGGTCCCCGTATGACAGCGTCTCGACCGCCACCTGCTCCTTGCCGCCCAGGCCCACCTGCCCGAGCAGCGCCTGCGCGTGCGCATCGAGACCGGCGCGATCGCGACCGTGCGCTCCGAGCCCGCCCACGACCACATTCTCCAATACCGTCATGCCGACGAAGGGGCGGCATAGCTGGAAGGTGCGCGAAATCCCCAGCCCGGCGATGCGGTAGGGCGCGAGACCGCGCAGCTTATGACCGTTGAATATGACGCTGCCGCTGTCGGCGGGGATGAAGCCGGTGAGCAGGTTGTAGAGCGTGGTCTTGCCGGCGCCATTGGGCCCGAGAACGCCGACGATCTCGCCTGAGGCGATCGAAAATGTCACGTCGTTCACGGCATGCAGTCCGCCGAAATGTTTGTTGAGTCCGGATACCTCGAGCAAGGTGCTCATTTGGGCCCCGCAAGCAGGGTCTTCATACGCCGCCAGGTCGGCGCGATCAGGCCGTTCGGCAGGAAGAACAGGATCAGAATCAGGGTGCAGCTATAGACCATCAGGCGCCATTCGCCGAAATCGCGCAGCAGCTCGGTCAGCAGCAACAGCAGGATCGCGCCGCCGACCGGCCCGTAGATGCTCGCCATGCCGCCGACGTAGACCATGGTAATGATCGTAATCGAGGTGACGATGGCGAACAGCTGCGGGCTCACCTGTAGCTGGTAATGGGCATAGAGCGCGCCGCCGGCGCCGGCGAACGCGGCGCTGATTACGAGGGAGGCGATCTTGTAGTAGGTGACGTTGATGCCGGCGGCCTGGCAGGTGGCCTCGTCGCCTCGAATCGCTCGCAGGATCAGCCCCCAATGCGAGCGCGCCAGCGCCAGCAGCAAGGCGGTCGTGGCCACCAGCGTGGCGAGTGCGAAATAGTAGAAGCCGAGCTGCGAGCGGATCAGCGGCTCGATGCCGTTGATGCCTTCCTCGCCGCCGGTTTGCTCCCAGAATATGAGCATCAGCCGCTGCATGATGACCGCGCCCGAGAGCATCGCCAGCGCGAAATAGGGGCCCCTGAGCCGCAGCGTCGGCACGCCGATGATCAGCGCGAACACAGTGGCCACGATCATGGACGCGGGCAGGCTCCACCAGCCGTTGAGGCCGAACTTGGTATTGAGGAAACCCGCGGTATAGGCGCCGACGCCGATGAACAGGCTGTGGCCGAAATTTTCGCGCCCGGTGAGACCCGACATGAAATCCCAGCTCACCGCCCAGATGCCGTAGATTACGCTGACCGTGAGCACGCCGATCAGATAATTGCCACCGAAAATCAGCGGCAACGCCGCCATGAAGGCGACGAATACCACAGCGCCGACGAAATCGATGCGCTTGCCGAACATCAGAACGCCGCGCGCTTGCCGAACATGCCCGCGGGCCGGAAGACGAGCATCAGCAGCGTCGCCGCCACCGAAACGATCTCCGTCCATGAGGTCGAGATGGTGTAGCCGACGATGGTCTCGGCGTAGCCCAGCATCAGCGCCGCGAGGATGCTTCCCGGGATCGAACCCAGGCCGCCGACGATGACGATCGCGAACGCCTTGACGATGGGCAGCAGCCACATCGTCGGCTGCACGGTCAGGAACGGCCCGGCGAGTACGCCGGCGGCGGCGGCCAGCGCCGCCGACAGGGCCATCACGATCGAAAATATCCGATCGCTGGGGATGCCCATATAGCTGGCTGCCTCGGGGTCCTGCGATACGGCAAGGATCGCAGATCCGAGCCGGGTGCGCTGAATGAAAATCCAGAGCAAGCCGATCAAGATCACGCTGACCGCCAGCGCGAGCAGCCGTTGCCCGCCGACATCAACGCCGCCGATGGTGAATTTCCGGGATACGAATTCCGGGACGTTGCGGTATTCGGAACCGAAGGTGAGGAACAGCGCTTGTTCGACCACCAGCGCCACTGCGAGCGTGATCATCAGCACCGCGAGCTGCGAGCGTCGCATCGGCCGCACCAACACTTTTTCCACGAATACGCCGAACAGCGCGACCAGTCCGATTGCGAGCAACGCCGCGGGCAACAACGGCATGTGAAAATGGGAGGTGAAGTAATACGCGCCGTACGCGCCGAGCGCATAAAACGAGCCGTGCGCAAGATTGAGAACCCGCGCCACTCCGAATATCAACGTGAATCCGACCGCAAGCATCGCATAGATTGCGCTGCTTACCGCGCCGTGAATCAGGATTTCGAGCAAAGCGACTCCCTTTGAGGTTATGCACAATCCGCGGCGCTGGCGCCGCGGATTGCTGGAACTAGGGAATGCTTATTTCTTGATCCACGGCGGATAGATGAACTCGGCAGTGCGCATAGTCTTTGGATAAATTACCTCGCGGTCGCAATTTTCGCGCCACTGGGCGAAGATCAGCGCCGGACCGCGGTAGGTCGCGGTGCCGGGCTTGACATCGTGCGTCGCGTCGAATTGGATCGTCCCCGGAATGCCGACATAATTCGTCTTTTCAAGTTCCTTGATCACCGCGTCGGCGTTGGTGGTCTTGGCGCGCTCCACTGCCTGCGCGTAAATATAGACCGCATCATTAGCACCGAAAGCGGTGTAGACCGGCTGCCTTGAAGTGCGTTTCACGAATTCATCCCAGAACGGGATGGTTTTCGGCGTGAGCGGCGCACGCGTGGCAAAGTTCACCGCCAGCTCGCCGATCGATTTGCCGCCGATGCGCTTGCAGAAGTCGCCGTCCATGCTCTTGACGTCGATGCCGCCGTAAGGCACGGGGAAGCGCGCGTCGTACCACTGCTTGGCAAATACGTCGCTCGACGCGTGCGACAGGATCACGAGCATGTACTGCGCGCCCGACTCCTTGACTTTGGCAAACAGGGGCGAGAAGTCCGATGTCTGCGCGTCGAACATTTCAGTGTCGCGTATGTCGGCGCCCGCAGCAGTGGCGCCTTTCTTGAGCAGTGGCACCAGATCCTGCACCCATTTGGCGTTCTCGCCGACGATGGCGATCTTGCTGATGCCAAGTTCGCCTTTGACGAAATGGGCGATGAAGTCGGTAAGCTGGCCTGCCTGGATCGCGGAATTGAGCGGCCCGACGCGGAAGATATATTTGTAGTTGTCGTAATCCTGCTTTACCTTGGCGGTGATCGACGGGGAGGCCGCGCCCACCCCGAGGTAAATAGTCTTGGCCGCGGAAATATGCGGCTCCTGCGCCAGGGTGACGCCGCTGGTGTAGCCGCCGATCAGCACGTCGACTTTATCGTCACCGGTGAGCTTCTTGATCGCGCTGATGCCTGTCTCCGGATTCTCGGTCTCGTCCGCGACCACCATCTCGAGCTTGCGCCCGAGTACGCCGCCCTTGGCGTTGAGATCGTCGATCGCCATCTTGATCGCGTCCTGCGTGTCGCGACCTACCTGAAGCTGCATCGATGTAGGCACACCAATCAGAATCGGTTTCGTTTGAGCAACGGCCGATGTGGCGGTCAGTCCGGCTGCCACGCACGCTGCAGAGAGAAGTATGCTGAACTTATTCATCAGGCCTCCTTTTGGGTTTCGAGTTTGACGTGCAACGATTTTGCTGTCCTTGCGGCTCGTCTTCGCGGCCTTTTACTCCGACCCGGCCCCACGCGCACCGGCTTCGTTTGGCTGTCAATCTAGCACGAATCAGCGCGCGCCAGTGAACGCCAGTGACGTAGACTCAGTCTGGAATCGCGATTACCTCCGACGCTTGCAGTGCCTGGATCTGCGCGGCGTCGTAGCCGATTCCGCTCAGTATCGCGCGCGTGTGCTCGCCGACGCGGTACGGCGCCGGGCCGCCCGGCGCGACCGGCTGGCGGTCCACGTGAAACGGCAGCGCGGTCACGCGGATGCGGCCGC
This sequence comes from Burkholderiales bacterium, assembly GCA_038206915.1. Taxonomy (GTDB): domain Bacteria; phylum Pseudomonadota; class Gammaproteobacteria; order Burkholderiales; family SG8-39; genus 2-12-FULL-64-23. The sequence goes on from JBBRAI010000005.1 coordinate 49,361, forward strand.
GGCCGCGATGCTCGATCTCCGGAAACGCCGCGCGCGCCGCGAGCTGCGGGTGCTCTATTACTTCCTCAGGCGAGAGCATTGGCGCCGCAGGAATGCGCGCCGCCGCGAGCGTCTTAACCGCCTGATCCACGCTGTCGAAACCGCTGAGCCAGCCGCGCAGGATCTTGAGCAGGTCGTGCCAGTTCGCGCGCCGCGCCATCGGTGTGGAAAAGCGCGCATCCGTGGCGAGCTCGGGGTGGCCGATCAGCGTCACCAGGCGCGACCACAGGTGCGGCGCGCCGGCGCTCTGCATCGCGAGATAGCGCCCGCCGATGGGTTCTATCACCATGCCGATGCGCGGTTCGCGCTGCACCTTGCCGCCGTTGAGGATCGAACCGTAGGTGATGTCGTCGGCGGCGACCAAACACTCGAGCATGGACACGTCCAGATAGGCGCCGCGACCGGTGCGCCCCCGGCGCACCAGCGCGGCGCAGACCGCGCCGAAAGCATGTGCGCCGGCAAGTACGTCGGCCGCCTGCAGATAGGCCACGCGCGGCTGTGCCTCGTCGCCGCGGTCCAGATCCATCATGCCGGAGATCGCGTTGATCAGATGCGCATAGGCCTGCATCGAACTTAGCGGCCCGGTCTGCCCGAAACCGGAGATCGAGCAGTAGACGAGTTCGGGGCGCAGGGCGCGCAGCGTGGCTTCGTCAAAGCCGTAGCGCGCCATCACGCCGGGGGAAAAATTTTCCACGACTACGTCGGCGTGGCGCACCAGATCCAGCACGACCTCGCGTGCCTGCGGATGCGCGAGGTCGATGGCTATGCTTTCCTTGCCGGCGTTGAGGCGGGCGAAATAGCTGCTTTGATCGGTGCGCGTCGGGTCGAGCTGCAGCACGGTATGGCGGATCTCGTCACCCTCGCCGGGGCGTTCAATCTTGATGACGCGCGCGCCCAGGTCCGCGAGCATGCGCGTTCCATAGGGACCGGCAAGCACACGGGTGAAATCGACGACGGTAATTCCGGCGAGCAGGGGCTCGTCCGGACTGCTGGCTGCGGGTTTGGACATAAGAAATGCGCCTGACGTAGTGGCATTGGCAATTGGGGCCGCACAGCTTACCGCATTGCCGGGCAGGGGTGCCAGCAGCGCGGGCGCCACCGGCAGGCGCGCCGCAGGTAAAATCCACGGCATGAAACCCTATGCAATCCTGTTTTGCTGCACCGGCAACATCTGCCGCTCGCCCACCGCGGAAGGCGTTCTCGCGAAGAAGCTCGCGGATGCAGGCCTCAGTGCGCGCGTCCGCGTCGATTCGGCCGGCACCCATGGATACCATGTGGGCGAGCCGCCGGATCCACGCGCGCAATCCGCCGCACTGGCGCGCGGCTACGATCTTTCCAGGCTGCGCGCGCGTCGCGTCGGCAGCGTCGATTTCGAGCGCTTCGATCTGGTGCTGGCGATGGATTGCGACAACCGCGACTTCCTCGCGCGCTTGTGCCCGCCGTCCGACGGCCACAAATTGAAGCTGATGATGGAATACGCGCACCGGCATGCGGCGCGCGAAGTACCGGATCCGTACGCCGGCGGACCCGAGGCGTTCGATCTGGTGCTGGATATGCTGGAGGACGCCAGCGAAGGATTGCTCCAGGAAATCCAGCGCAGGCAAGCCGCAGGGCGCTGAACCGGAACGGTCCGGCGCCCTGCGTGTGCAAAGATTGCGGCGCTTTACGGCTAGGCGTCCTTGCGTGTTTCGACGATCTGCAGCGGCCCGGTATCGGGCGGTGGGGCGCGGCGTGACCTCGGCCGCGGCGGCTCGAACTCGGGCGCAGGGGCCGGCTCGGCCAGCTTCACCTTGCTCGGATCGGTACTCACCAGCACCAGGCCGCTTTCCTGTAATGCCGCTTCGACGTCGACTACAGGTCCAGGCGCCGGGGCTGGGGCGAGCGCCTGGGGCGCCGGCGCAGGTTCTTCAAGAAATGACGCCGGCGCAGTCTGTTCAAGAATTGGCGCCGGCGGTGGCGCTACCGCCTCCAATGCGGCGACCGGTTCCGCAGGGGCTGCATGCGCAGGCTCCTTCACCGGCTCGTCGGCAAGCGAAAACTCGGGCGCAGAGGCGACCGGCGCGGTGAAGGTCGGTTCCACCGGAAAGGGCAGCGGCGTCATGGTCGGCGCCTCAACCTGAACATCGGTTTCGATTTCGGCACGCTGGGCCATCGCGGCGTGTTCCGCCTGTTCCGCGCGCACGCGCTCCGCCGGCTCCACGCGCTCTACGCGCTCGGGCCGTGGACCGCGCTCGCTGCGTTCGCCGCGCTCACCGCGTCCACCGCGACCGCGACGCCCGCGGCTGCGGCCGCCTTCGGCCCCCTCGGGGCGTGGCTCGGCCGCTGGCCGGGCTTCTGCGCCCGGCGCAAGTTCGGACTGCGACTGCGGACGCTCCGCGCGCGGTTCGCGCGGCTCGCGTGGCGGACGCTCGGCACGCGGTTCGCGCGGCGGACGGTCTGCGCGCTCTCCACGCTCGGCGCGCTCGGGCCGTGCTTCGCGTTCCGGGCGTTCCCCGGCGGCGCGCTCCGGACGCGGCTCGCGCTGCTCCGGACGGTTGACGTCAGCTTGCGCGGGCCTGCTATCACGCGCCCCGCGCTCATGGCGGTCGCGTCCGCCGCGCCCGCCGCGTCCGCCGCGGGCGCCGCGTTCGCCGCGATCTCCACGCTCGCCGCGCTCACGTTGCGGCTCGCGCCTGGGTTCGCGGCGCGAAGGCCGCATGCCGCTGGCGGTTTCGCCTTCGGCAGGCGCCGTCTCGCCCCTGAACCATCCCATGATGCGCGAGATGATCCCCGGTGTGGCTTGCGCCTGTGCCTGCGCTTCTTCGGGTTTGGGCACTGACATCGGCGCCGGCGCACCCGGCGTGATGCCCTGCACCGCCGCCTGCGGCCGCACCAACTTGGTTTCCACGCCGGTTTGCGGCTTGTCCTCTTCTTCCGTCGGCATTTTCACCATGTTGTAGCTGGCGGGCAGAGGCTCGGCCTGATTCAGGTCGTCATGGCGCAGGCGCGAAATCTGGTAATGCGGCGTCTCCAGATGAATGTTCGGGATCAGCACTACGTTGACCTTGAGCCGCGCCTCGACGCCGTGGATGTCGGTGCGTTTCTCGTTCAGCAGGAAGGTGGCGACGTCCACCGGCACCTGTGCGTGCACGGCCGCGGTGTTTTCCTTCATCGCTTCCTCCTGGATGATGCGCAGGATGTGCAGCGCCGCGGATTCGATGCCGCGGATATGGCCGATGCCGTTGCAGCGCGGGCAGGTGATGGTGCTGCCTTCACCCAGCGACGGGCGCAGGCGCTGGCGCGAAAGCTCCATCAGGCCGAAGCGCGAGATCTTTCCCATCTGCACGCGGGCGCGGTCGAAATGCAGCGATTCGCGCAGGCGGTTTTCCACCTCGCGCTGGTTGCGCTGCGATTCCATGTCGATAAAATCGATTACGATCAGCCCGCCCAGGTCGCGCAGGCGCAGCTGGCGCGCGATTTCCTCGGCCGCTTCCATATTGGTGCGGAATGCCGTTTCCTCGATGTCGCTGCCGCGCGTGGAGCGCGCCGAGTTGACGTCGATCGCGACCAGGGCTTCGGTGTGGTCGATGACCACGGCGCCGCCCGCGGGCAGGTTCACCTGGCGCGAATAGGCGGTCTCGATCTGGTGTTCGATCTGGAAACGCGAGAACAGGGGAACGTCGTCGCTATAGCGCTTCACGCGGCTAACGTTGTCGGGCATTACGTGCGCCATGAACTGCTGCGCCTGCTCGAAGATCGAATCGGTGTCGATCAGGATCTCGCCGATCTCTGGATGGAAGTAATCGCGGATGGCGCGGATCACCAGGCTGCCTTCCTGATAGATCAGGAAGGCGCCTTGCTGGCTGGTGGACGCATCTTCGATCGCTTTCCACAGCTGCAGCAGGTATTTCAGGTCCCAGTCGAGTTCCTCCACCGAACGACCGATGCCGGCGGTGCGCGCGATCACGCTCATGCCCTGCGGGACCGGCAGCTGGTCCATGGTGTCGCGCAGTTCTTCGCGGTCCTCGCCCTCGACGCGGCGCGATACGCCGCCGCCGCGCGGGTTGTTCGGCATCAGCACCAGGTAGCGCCCGGCGAGGCTGATGAAGGTGGTGAGCGCGGCGCCCTTGTTGCCGCGTTCGTCCTTCTCCACCTGTACGATCAGCTCCTGGCCTTCCTTGAGCGCGTCCTGGATGCGTGCGCGCCCGACGTCTACACCGGCCTTGAAATAGGCGCGGGCGACTTCCTTGAACGGGAGGAATCCGTGGCGGTCGGTGCCGTAGTCGATGAACGCAGCTTCGAGGCTGGGTTCGACGCGGGTGATGACACCCTTATAGATATTGCTCTTGCGTTGCTCTTTCGAGGCCGATTCAATGTCGAGGTCTATCAGTTTCTGGCCATCGACTATGGCGACACGCAATTCTTCAGCCTGTGTCGCGTTAAACAGCATGCGCTTCATGAATGTTGCTCCCGCGCGCGCATGGGCAGGACAAATCTCGGGCAGGACAAACCTGGGCCTAAGCGTTCAGTTACTTCTTAGCGATGCATTCCAGTCTTGGATTAGAGGAGTGGAAGGGGAATCGGTCGGGTTTGTCGAATCTGTCTCCGGCACGAATGCCGGACGCCGTAATCTGCCGCTGCTTGCAGCGCGCCAAATCAATTACACTCTCGCTACTTCCGGTGAGCGATATTAACCGCATTGCTCAGGGTTACGGCCTTCCGGGCCGCACAACCGGGGACGTGTCCAGGTCTGAGTGTCATATCGACGCACCAAACCCTGTCCCGCGACTGAGCCAGTGCGAACATTATAAGCAAAATGAAGAATTTAAGTAAAGTTCACGTGAAGCAGGTGGAAATCGGCGCCGAAACCTCGGGGCAGCGCGTCGACAATTTCCTGTTGCGCGAGTGTAAAGGCGTGCCGAAGAGCCATATCTACCGCATCCTCCGAAGCGGGGAAGTGCGGGTCAACAGCGGCCGCGTCGATGCGACCTACCGCCTGAAGGACGGCGACCGGGTGCGCATTCCGCCGCTGCGCCTCGGCATCAAGACCGCCGCGCCGAAAGCGCCGAAAACCGAGCTGCCGCTGCTGCACGAGGACGACGGGCTGATCGCCGCGAACAAGCCGGCCGGCCTCGCGGTGCACGGTGGCAGCGGCATCAGCCACGGCGTGATCGAGCAGCTGCGGGCGGCGCGCCCGCAGGCGAAATTCCTCGAGCTGGTGCATAGGCTGGATCGCGACACCTCGGGGCTGTTGCTGCTGGCGAAAAAGCGCGCGGTGCTCGTCGCGATGCACGAATTGATGCGCGCCGGGCAGGTGGACAAGCGTTACCTGGTGCTGGCGCATGGGCGCTGGCCGGCCGGCAAGCAGCACGTCAATTTCAAGCTGCAGCGTTACGTCACCGGCGCCGGCGAGCGCCGCGTCAGCGTGGATGAGGAAGGGCGCGAGGCGCACACGGTATTCGAACTGGTGCGCGCCTGCGGCGACTACAGTCTGCTGCAGGCGCAGCTGAAGACCGGGCGCACGCACCAGATCCGCGTGCACCTGGCGCACCTGGGCTTTCCTATCGTGGGCGACGACAAGTACGGTGATTTCGAACTCAACAAGCGCCTGGCCAAGCTGGGCATGAAGCGCATGTTCCTGCATGCCTGGAAACTCGCCTTTGTGCATCCTGCGAGCGGCGCAACGCTCAGACTGGAGGCGCCGCTGCCGCCCGAGCTGGAGAGGTTCATGCGCTTGCTGGAACCGGAGCGCAGCAACAAGCGAAACGATGCCTAGTCGCGGTGCGCGCCGGCGGGGGCTTGCATGCGCGCTTCGCGGCCCCCATTTAGACGGATGAATCATGCCAAAACGATTTGAGCTGCTGGTATTCGACTGGGACGGGACGCTGATGGATTCGGCTGCGGCCATCGTCGCCAGCATCCAGGAGAGCTGCCGCGACCTGGGACTGCCGGTGCCGGGGCGCGAGCGCGCCTCGCATGTGATCGGACTGGGGCTCAAGGATGCCCTGTCCTATGCAGTGCCCGAGTTGCCGGTCGCGGACTATGGCAAGCTGGCCGAGCGCTATCGGCACCACTACCTGGCGCGCGATTCGGAAATCGAACTGTTTCCGGGCATGCGCGAGATGCTGGCAGGTTTGAAACAGCAGGGCTACCTGCTCGCCGTGGCCACCGGCAAGAGCCGCGTCGGACTGAACCGCGTGCTCGAAGCGACGCAGTTGAGGCAGTATTTCGACGCTTCGCGCTGCGCCGATGAAACCCATTCCAAGCCGCATCCGGCGATGCTGCAGGAACTGATGCAGGAGCTGGTGATCGAACCCGACGCGACCTTGATGATAGGCGATACGGCGCACGATCTGCAGATGGCGCTTAGCGCCGGCGTGGCGGCGCTGGCGGTATGCTATGGCGCGCATCCCCGGGACAGCCTCATCGGGCTCAGTCCGCTCGCGTGCATCGACACCCCGCAGGAGCTCGCGCCATGGCTGGCAAGAAACGCCTGAGCCAGCCCAGCGAACGCCCGAACGAGCCCGGCGAACGCCTGAGCAAGCCCGGCGAACGCCCGAACGAGCCCGGCGAACGCCTGAACGAGTCCGGCGAACGCCCGAACGAGCCCGGCGCGAAGCTGAATACGCTCAGCGAACGCCGGCGCGAGCCCGCTCCGGGTCGGGAGGGCGACGGTGCGCGCCTGCTGTGCGGCGGCAGCGAACTTCCCGACGGCGGCGACGGCGTCCGTTTTGAAGTCCGGCACAAGGGCGAAACCGTTCCCGCCTTTGCCATTCGGCACGGCGGCCGGGTGTATGCCTACATCAACCGCTGCGCGCACATATCGATGGAGCTCGACTGGAATCCGGGGAAGTTCTTCGATGCCGAAGGCGAGTATTTGATATGCTCCACGCACGGTGCGCTGTACGCGCCGGATAGCGGCGCATGCCGCGGCGGGCCTTGCCGCGGCGCCGGCCTGACCCAGCTGGCCGTGTTCGAAGCCGAAGGCAAAGTCTACCTAAGCAAGGATTAAGGTCATGGCGCAAGAGGACAAGAACTGGGAACGCGAAACGCTCGAAAAACTGGCGTTTTCTGCATTGAAGGAGCAGGCCAAATCGCGCAGATGGGGCATTTTCTTCAAGCTGATGACCCTGCTCTATGTCACTTATCTGCTGGTGATGCTGTTCGAGTGGCGCGGCGACGGCGACCTGACCGCCAGCGGCAAGCACACTGCCTTGGTTGAACTCCAGGGGGTGATCGATGCCAAGGGCGATGCCAGCGCCGAGAAAATCATTGGTTCGCTGCGGAGCGCGTTCAAGGACAAGGACACGCAAGGCGTGATCCTCGGCGTCAACTCGCCCGGCGGCAGTCCGGTGCAGTCCGGCATCATCAACGACGAGATGCGGCGGCTGCGCGGCGTCTATCCCAACATCCCGCTTTATGTGGTGGTGGGGGATGTATGCGCTTCGGGCGGCTATTTCGTCGCTGCCGCGGCCGACAGGATTTATGTCAACAAGGCGAGCCTGGTCGGATCGATCGGGGTGCTCATGGACGGCTTCGGCTTTACCGGCAGCATGGAAAAGCTGGGGGTGGAGCGGCGCCTGTTCACGGCGGGCGAGAACAAAGGGTTCCTGGATCCGTTTTCCCCTGTCGACCCGAAGCAGAGGGAGTATGCGCTGGGCATGCTCGATGACATACACCAGCAGTTTATTGCGGTAGTGAAACAGGGCCGCGGCAAGCGGCTTAAAGACGACCCGGCCTTGTTCAGCGGTCTGGTTTGGACCGGACAAAAGGCTGTGGAACTGGGCCTGGCGGACGGCTACGGCAGCATCGAGTCGGTGGCGCGCGATGTGATCAAAGCCGAAACCATCGTCGACTACACCGAGAAGTCCAATCCGTTCGAGCGCATTGCCAAGCGCGTGGGCGCCACGGCGGCGCGGAGCTTCGCCGATTTCGCGCTGCGGGAAAACCTCCGGCTGCGCTAGACGGCGGGGCTGCGGCCCGCACCGCAGGCGCGCTTATAGCAGCACGCGGGGTCTGTATCGCGTCATTCGCCCGATCGCGCGGCCAGCAGCAAGAACACCGTTGGCCGCCGATCGAGTTGCGGCTGCTGCTGCTTCCATTGCGCCGCGGTCCGGGTGCGAACTTGTTCGGTGGCCAGGCTGAGTTCGGTGGCGATGCACACCAGGGTATCTGCAGCACAGTTTTCAAGGATGCCGCGCAGCAGCTTGTGATTGCGGTAGGGCGTCTCGATGAAAATCTGCGTCTGGTTCAGCCGGCGCGACTGTTGCTCCAGCGCGCGCAGGGCTTTTGCGCGCTCCGCGTCCGCCACCGGCAGGTAGCCATGGAATGCGAAACTCTGGCCGTTCAATCCTGAGGCCATGAGCGCTAGCAGGATGGACGAAGGACCGACTAGCGGCACCACGCGGATCGCGTGCCGCTGCGCATACAGCACCAGCTTTGCGCCCGGATCGGCGACACCCGGGCAGCCGGCTTCGGACAGCACGCCCAGGTCGTGCCCGGCTTCGAGCGGTGCCGCCAGGCCGGCGATCGCAGCGTCAGCTGTGTGCACGTCGAGGGTGGCGATGTGCAGTTCCTGCAGCGGTCTTGCCGTGCCGACGCGTTTCAGATAGGCGCGCGCGGTCTTCGGATTCTCGACCACGAAGTACTCGAGCGCATGCACGCGCTGCTGCACCTCCTGCGGGATAACCGCCGCCAGCGCGCTTTCGCCCAGCGTGGTCGGTACCAGGAACAGGGTGCCGGCAGCCATCGCGTTGGCGCCGGCTAGAGGACGCTGACGCCCTGCGCCGCCAGCATTTCGGTGAGCGCGATGAGCGGCAGGCCGATGAGCGCGTTGGGGTCGTCGCCGCGCATTTCGGCGATCAGTGCGATGCCCAAGCCTTCGCAGCGCGCGCTGCCGGCGCAATCGTAGGGCTGCTCGCGCTCCAGATAGCGCTCGATCTGGGCGTCGCTGTATTCGCGAAAGCGCACGCAAAAGGGCACGACTCGGGTCTGCGCGCGGCCGTCGGCCGCGTCGAGCACGCAAAGCGCGGTATGGAACACCACCTCTTTGCCGCGCATTGCCTGCAGCTGGCGCAGCGAGTTAGCGTAATTGCCGGGCTTGCCCAGGGGCATGTCGTCCAGTACGGCGACCTGGTCCGAGCCGATGATCAACGCCTGGGGAAAGCGCTCCGCGACGGCGCGTGCCTTGGCTTCGGCCAGGCGCCGTGCGGTGTCCGGCGGCGCCTCGCGCGGCAGGGCGGTTTCATCCACCTGGGGTGAGGCGACTTCGAACGGCAGTCCGAGGCGGGCGAGCAGTTCGCGCCGGTACTTCGAGGTCGAAGCCAGGACAATGCGGGGTGTGGTTTTCATGACGGAGCGCATTTAACCATGTATTGGTGCGGGCGTTGCCGGAATCATGGCGGCCGGCAGCGCTCCGCGACCTGCGCTTCAAGATGCTCTACGCTCGTCTGGCGCTCATTGTCGGTTTGATACACTCGTGCGCCATTCTCGTCCAGGCGATAAATTCGCCGTGCCGTCTTCATCTGTGCAAGGCGGTCGCGCGCCAGATTACATGCTTTTCGGGCCGACGCCGCCTGCTGCTCGTACCGGGTTTCCGCCTGCCCGGCATCGATGCGGCGCTTGCGGAACTCCAGTTCCTTTTCATTCCAGTCGGGCTGCACCGCCTTTCCCGGCGCCGCACCGGGGTTGGCGAGGTGCTGTCCGATTTCCTGTGCTTTCCTGCCTTGAGGCGCACGCTCGCCGTAATGGGTCGCGCCTTTGTCGTCGACCCATTTATAGATCTGCGCCGAGGCCGGAACCAGCCATCCCCATAGCAGGCAAAACGTCAGCAAGGTGTTGAAAATTTTGTTTTTCCTTTGACACTGCAGGTCAAAAATAATATCATGCGCGGCTATGTTGCAAGCGGTGGCCATAGACGGCTTGGCGTTTGCCCGGACGGCCGGGGTATTGAAGGGGCAGCTGGGCATGGAATCGCTGCCGCGGCTTGCGCAATCCGGGTGTTCGGCGGCAGCCGTGGATTTTGTTCTCGCGGGCGAAATCAACGAGCACGGCAAACCCGGGCTCAGGCTGAGCGTGACCGGCAATGTGCGCCTGCGGTGCCAGCGCTGCCTCGGCGACGTCGGTTTTCCGCTGCGGCTGGAAGCGCAGCTGGAACTCGCGGCGGGCGAAGCCGAGATTCTGGCTGCCGAGGACGACATCGACCGCGTGGTGGCCGGCCGCGACATGAATGTCGCGGATCTGGTGGAAGAAGAGCTTATATTGGCCTTGCCCATGGCGCCAAAGCATGAGCAATGCCGTGCTGCAGCAGGAGCGGAAGCGGGCGCCGGGCCTTCGGCTTTTCAGGCGCTTGCTGCGCTGAAAAAATTGAACAGGTAAGGAGTATTGACATGGCAGTCCAGCAAAACAAGAAGTCGCCTTCGAAACGCGGTATGCATCGGGCGCACGATTTTCTGACCAACCCGCCGCTGGCGGTCGAGCCGACCACCGGCGAAGTCCATTTGCGCCACCATATCAGCCCGAGCGGCTATTATCGTGGCAAGAAGATCGTCAAGTCCAAAGGCGACTAAGCGCACTCGGCGCAGCGCGAACGGATAGTGCGCCCGTTCGCCCGGCGGCTCGCCGGATCGACCGCAGCCCTGATTGCCGCGAACAATTAAATGGATACCACGGTAGCCATCGATTGCATGGGAGGCGACCACGGCCCAGGCGTGACCGTCCCGGCAGCGCTAAATTTCCAGAAGCACCACCCCGACAGCAAGCTGATCCTGGTCGGGATGCAGCAGACGGTCGAAGCCGAACTGCAGGCTCGCCGCGCGACGTCGGGCCCGCAATTGCGCGTGCACCATGCGAGCCAGACGGTAGGAATGGACGAAGCGCCGGCGTTGGCGCTGCGCGGGAAGAAAGACTCCTCCATGCGCGTCGCCGTCAACCTGGTGAAAAGCGGGGAAGCGCATGCCTGCGTCAGTGCCGGAAACACCGGTGCGCTCATGGCGATATCGCGCTTCGTGCTCAAGACGCTGCCCGGCATTGACCGCCCTGCAATCGCCGGCATCATGCCGACGATGAAGGGCGAGGTGTACATGCTGGACCTTGGTGCAAACGTAAACTGCACGCCGGAACAATTGCTGCAGTTCGCCATCATGGGCGCGATGCTGGTGTCGGCGATGCAGCACAATGAACGCCCCAGTATCGGCCTGCTCAATATCGGCGAGGAGGAAATCAAGGGCAATGAGATGGTAAAGCAGACCGCGGAACTGCTGCGCGCGAGCGGCCTCAATTTCTACGGCAACGTCGAAGGCGACGACATATTCAAGGGCACCACGGACGTGGTGGTTTGCGACGGCTTCGTCGGCAATGTCGCGCTCAAAACCGCGGAAGGCCTGGCGAAGATGCTGCGCGCCTTCCTCACCGACGAGTTCAAGCGCAACTGGTTTACCTACCTGTGCGGCGCCATAGCCATACCGGTGCTCTCCGCGTTCAAGCGGCGCGTGGATCCGGCGCGCTACAACGGTGCGAGCCTGCTCGGCCTGAAGGGCATCGTGGTAAAAAGCCACGGTTCGGCCGACGTATTCGGCTTCGAAAAGGCGATCGAGCGCGCGTTCGACGAGGTGCGCGAAGGCGTGATAGAGCGCATATCGCAGCGCCTGGCGGCGGCGGGGCAGACCAAGGCGGAAGCGGCATGATCTATTCGAGAATAAGCGGCAGCGGCAGCTACCTGCCGGGCCAGGTCGTCACCAACGACGACCTGGCGCTGCGCATGGATACCTCGGACGAGTGGATCCGCACGCGCACCGGCATCCGCCAGCGGCATATCGCCGCGGCAGGCGAGACGTCGAGCCACCTAGCCCTGGAAGCCAGCAAGGCCGCCATCGCCAGCGCCGGCATCAGTGCGCAGGATATCGATCTCATCATCGTCGCTACTTCGACCCCGGATTGCATTTTTCCGAGCACTGCCTGCCTGCTGCAGGCCAAGCTCGGCATCAAGGGCTGCGCCGCGTTCGATCTGCAGGCGGTGTGCAGCGGGTTCGTCTATGCGCTGGCCACCGCCGACCTGTACATCCGCTCGGGCCAGAATCGCTGCGCGCTGATCGTCGGGGCGGAAGTGTTTTCGCATATCCTCGACTGGAACGACCGCGGCACCTGCGTACTGTTCGGCGACGGTGCCGGCGCAGTGATCTTGCAGGCGAACGACAAGCCCGGCATCATGGCCAGCGCGCTGCACGCAGACGGCAGCTACGCCAGCATCCTGTCGGTGCCGGGCAGCGTCTGCGACGGCAAGGTGACCGGTGACCCGTTCCTGCGTATGGACGGTCCGGCGGTATTCAAATTTGCCGTGCGCGTGCTGGACGATGTGGCGCGCGAGACTCTGGCAAAATGCGGCCAGCGGGTCGAAGATATCGACTGGCTGATTCCGCACCAGGCCAATCTGCGCATTCTGGAATCGACCGCCAAGCGGCTCGGACTGCCGCATGAAAAGCTGATCGTCACCGTAGACCGTCACGGCAATACGTCGGCGGCTTCGGTGCCGCTGGCGCTGGACCTGGCGATACGCGACGGGCGCATCAAGCCCGGGCACAAAGTCATGCTGCAGGGTGTGGGCGGCGGCTTTACCTGGGGTGCGGTGCTGGTGCAGATGTAGGGCCGTCAAGGATTTCTGACTCGGATTCTTACGCAATGAAACTCGCAATGGTATTTCCCGGGCAGGGTTCGCAATCGGTGGGGATGATGCAGCCCTATGGCGATATCTCCGCGGTGCGCGAAGTGCTGGCCGAAGTCTCCGACGCGCTGGGCCAGGACCTCGGCAAACTGATGGCCGAGGGCCCGGCGGAACAACTCAATCAAACCGTCAATACCCAGCCGGTGATGCTTGCCGCCGGCTATGCCGCGTATCGTGCGTGGATCAGCCTCGGCGGCGCCGAACCCGCGCTGGTGGCCGGCCACAGCCTGGGCGAATACACCGCGCTGGTCGCCGCAGGCGTGCTGGCGTTCCGCGACGCTCTGCCGCTGGTGCGTTTCCGCGCGCAGGCGATGCAGGAAGCCGTGCCGCAGGGGCAGGGGGCGATGGCGGCGATTCTGGGCCTCGACGAGGATAAAGTGCGCGCGGCCTGTGCCGAGGCGTCGCAGGGCGAAGTGGTGCAGGCGGTTAACTTCAACTCGCCCGGCCAGGTGGTGATTGCCGGGCACGCGGCGGCGGTGAAGCGCGCCTGCGATGCGGCCAAGGCGCGGGGCGCCAAGCGGGCGCTGCCGCTGCCGGTGAGCGCGCCGTTTCATTCGGCGCTGATGCAGCCTGCCGCGGAGCGCCTGCGCGAATACATGCAGGGGGTCGCGTTCAGCGCGCCGCGCATCCCGGTCATCAACAATGTGGATGTGGAAAGCTACGACGAACCGGCGCGCATCAAGGACGCGCTGGTGCGCCAGGCCTTCAATCCGGTGCGCTGGGTCGAAACGATACAGGCGTTTGCCGCACGCGGCGTCACGCATGTCGCAGAATGCGGTCCGGGCAAGGTACTGGCCGGCATGAGCAAGCGCGTCGACGGCAGTCTCGAATCGATGGCGCTGGCGGACAAGGCGAGCATCGAGCAGGGTGTCGCGCAGTCAAAGGGGGCGTAAATATGCTGCAAGGACAGGTTGCACTGGTGAGCGGCGCCACGCGCGGCATCGGCAAGGCCATCGCGCTGGGCCTGGGCGCCCAGGGCGCGAAGGTGATCGGTACGTCGACCTCCGCGGCCGGCGCCGATTCGATCGGCGGCTATCTGGCCGCGGCCGGAGTCGGTGGTAGGGGGGCGGTGCTCGACGTCAACGACGCTGCCGCCATCGAAGCACTGGTGGCTCAGATCGAGAAGGAATTCGGCGCTGTCGGCATTCTGGTCAACAATGCAGGCATTACCCAGGACAATCTGGCGATGCGCATGAAGGAGGCCGAATGGGACGCGGTGATCGACACCGATCTCAAGTCCGTATTCCGCCTGTCGCGCGCCGTCCTGCGCGGCATGATGAAGGCACGCGGCGGCCGCATCATCAGCATCACCTCGGTGGTGGGCAGTTCGGGCAATCCGGGGCAGATCAATTACGCCGCGGCCAAGGCGGGCATCGCCGGAATGGCGCGCTCGCTGGCGCAGGAGATTGCCAGCCGCAACATCACCGTCAACTGCGTCGCTCCCGGTTTCATCGACACCGACATGACGCGCGCGCTGAACGAGCAGCAGCGCGCCGCGATACTCGTTCGAATACCGCTGGCGCGGCTGGGGACGGCCGACGACGTCGCGGCCGCGGTGGTGTTCCTCGCCTCGCCGCAGGCGGGCTACATTACGGGTACGACCCTGCACGTCAACGGCGGCATGTACATGGCCTGAGCGGCACAATATTCAAACGCCGGCCGGCTAATTTTGGTAAAATGCGCGGCTGTTTCCGAAGCAAAAACGAGGGAAGGAGAATCAAATGGAAAATGTTGAACAACGCGTCAAAAAGATCGTTGCCGAGCAGCTCGGGGTAAACGAGGCTGAAATAAAGAATGAGTCCTCCTTCATCGATGACCTGGGCGCGGATTCGCTCGATACCGTGGAACTGGTCATGGCTCTGGAAGAAGAATTCGAGACCGAAATCCCGGACGAAGACGCCGAGAAGATCACCACAGTGCAGCAGGCCATCGACTACGTAAACAGCCACGCGAAGAAGGCCTGATCCATAGCGCCCAGCGCGCCTTTCGCCGGAGGAATTCTTGTCCCGCCGCAGAGTCGTCGTCACCGGATTGGGCATCATTTCCCCGGTTGGCAACACCATCGCCGAGGCCTGGGCCGGCATCCTCGCCGGAAAATCCGGCATCACCCGCATCAACCGCTTCGACCCCTCTCGCCTCACTTGTCAGATCGCGGGGGAGGTGAAGGGTTTCGATCTCGCCCAGTACCTCGAGCGCAAGGAAGCGCGCCACATGGATACATTCATCCATTACGGCATGGCGGCGGGCATTCAGGCGATTCGCGACAGCGGCATTGAGGTCACTGAGACGAACGCCGGGCGCATCGGCGTGAATATCGGCTCCGGCATAGGCGGTCTGCAGATCATCGAGCAGACGCAGCGCGAACTGCTTGCGGGCGGGCCGCGCAAAATCTCGCCGTTTTTCATCCCGAGCACCATCATCAACATGATTTCAGGCAACCTGTCGATCAAGTTCGGCATGAAGGGCCCGAATCTCGCCATGGTGACGGCCTGCACCACGGCGACGCACTGCATCGGCGAGTCCGGGCGCTTGATCGAGTATGGCGACTGCGACGTGATGGTCGCCGGTGGCGCCGAGTCGGTGGTGACGGAACTGGCCATGGGTGGTTTTGCCCAGGCGCGCGCGCTGTCGACGCGCAATGACGATCCGGCGACGGCAAGCCGGCCGTGGGACCGCGACCGCGACGGCTTCGTGCTGGGCGAGGGTGCGGGGGTGCTGGTGCTGGAGGAATACGAGCATGCCAGAGCGCGCGGCGCCAGGATCTACGCCGAGCTTCCCGGCTACGGCATGAGCGGGGACGCGTTCCACATGACCGCGCCACGCGAAGACGGCGAAGGTGCGGCGCGCTGCATGAACAACGCGCTGCGCAACGCGCACCTGAACGTCGACCAGGTCGACTATATCAACGCCCACGGCACCTCGACGCCGCTCGGCGACCTTGCCGAAACGACTGCAGTGAAGCGCAGCCTGGGCGCCTATGCGAAGAAAGTCGCGGTAAGTTCGACCAAGTCGATGACCGGACATCTGCTGGGCGCGGCAGGCGGCGTCGAAGCCGTATTTTCGGCCCTGGCCGTGTTCCACCAGGTGGCGCCCCCGACGACCAATATATTCAACCAGGATCCGCAATGCGATCTGGACTATGTGCCGAATACCGCGCGCCAGATGAAAATTGACGTCGCAATGTCGAATTCCTTCGGCTTCGGCGGTACCAACGGCACCCTGGTGTTCAGCCGGGTTTGACCCAAAGCTTAAGCGTCTCCCTGAAGCCGTCCCGCATCCTGGCCCTGGTCTTGACCGTCATGGCGGCAGCGGCGCTCGTCTGCGCCTGGATCAGTGTCCCACCAGCGGCATTCCTGCCGATCGCCGCGGGCATCGCCCTTGCCTGGGCCTGGCATTGCGCACAGGCGCTGCATTGGGCGCCGTCAGCCGTGCGCATGCTGGAACTCGACGCGCGAGGCCGCACCCGCTGTCGGGACGGCACCGATGTATGGCACGATGCGGTGATTCTGCCGGGCAGCTACGTCTCGCGCTGGCTGATTGTGCTGAGTTTGGACGCCGGGGACCGGCGCCGCCGTTCCCTGGTTCTGCTGCCGGATACGGCCGGCGGGGACGAACTGCGGCGGCTGCGCGTGTGGTTGCGCTGGCGCCTTGGGCGGCAATGACCCGACGATGAACTAAATTCCCGGCCCGAGGTCAGACGAGAATCGTCTTACAGGCGGGAGGTATGGATTGAAATTTCCCGGTAGCAGCGCGACGCCAATGGAAATGCTCGAACTGGACTTCGTTCCGGGGGCCGCGCTTGCGCGGGCACCCGGACAGTTAGGGTATACTTCCGAGCGCTTGGGCGAGAATACTAAAAATGAGCTACCGGGCTCTGGGGAAGGGCGGCGCATGAGTGAGCGCGACATTGACCAGCAGCTGGTCGAGCGTGCGCAGCAAGGCGACAAGCACGCATTCGACCTGCTAGTCAGCAAGTATCAGCGCAAGCTTGGACGCCTGCTATCGCGTTTCATTCGCGATGCGGGTGAAGTCGAAGACGTGACGCAGGAGGCTTTCATCAAGGCATACCGGGCCTTGCCTTCGTTCCGCGGCGACAGCGCTTTTTACACCTGGCTCTACCGGATCGGCATCAATACCGCCAAGAACTATCTGGCGTCGATGGGCAGGCGCGCGCCCACATCCACTATCCACGATTCGGAGGAGGCGGAAGCGTTCGACGACGGTGACCAGCTGCGCGACCTCAATACGCCGGAAAATCTGCTGATGAGCAAGCAGGTCGCACAAACAGTGAACCAAAGCATGGATCGGCTGCCTGAGGAATTGAAGGCGGCGATTATGCTGCGCGAGATCGAGGGTATGAGCTACGAGGATATCGCAACGATCATGGACTGCCCGATCGGCACCGTGCGCTCGCGCATTTTTCGTGCCCGAGAGGCGATTGCGGAGCAATTGCGGCCGCTGCTGGACATATCCAAAGACAAGAGATGGTGACGCCATGAAAGAGACTTTGTCCGCCTGGATGGACGACGAGTTGGGCCCGGAGCAGGCCGCCGGGATTCTGCCGCAGCTCAAACGCGACGCGCAGCTGCGTCGCGACTGGGACTGCTATCACCTGATCGGAGACGCCTTGCGCGGCATCGAAGGCGCGGATCTATGCGCGGCGGTTCGTGCCAGGATCGACGCCGGACCGACGGTGTTCGCGCCGCAACGCCGCAACAGGGCGGGAAAGCTGCGCTGGGCCGCCATGTCATTGGCCGCAAGCGTGGCCGCGGCGAGTTTCGTCGGCTGGATCGCCTTGTCCGGGACGCAGCAGGATTCGGTCCAGGTTGCCGTAGTCCCCGTGTCCGACGTCCAGCCGGTCGTCGATCCTATCTCCAAGATTCAACCGGTAGCAGTGGCGGCGGGCCCGGTCGTCAACGATTATCTGCTCGCCCACCAGCGCTATTCCCCCAGCAATGCCATGCAGGGCGTCGCGCCCTATGTGCGCACCGTGGCGGTAAAGCAGAACAGCATACTTAGATGAGGATACTGGTTGCGCTGCTGCTCGCGCTGTCGGCTGTGGCGGCACGCGCCGACGGCAATGCGCTGTCGTGGCTGCAGCGCATCCATGCGGCGTCGCAGAACATCAGCTATACCGGAACTTTCGTCTATCGCAGCGGGGATCAGGCTGAAACGCTGCGCATTATTCACAGTGTAGGCCGTCACGGGACCCGCGAGAGGCTGGAAACGCTGGACGGCCGGCCGCGCGAAATCGTGCGCAGCGACGACGAGGTGACCTGCTACCTACCGGACATCAAGACAGTCAAAATAGACAAGCAGACGGATCACAAGGTGTTTCCGGCGCTGCTACCGGAGAACCTGCAGGACATCGACGAGCATTACGCAGTACGCACCGGCCCGATAGAGCGCGTCGCCGGACGCGAATGCCAGTCGATCGTATTGCAGCCGAAGGACAAACTGCGCTATGGACGCAGGCTGTGGGCGGACGCAAAGACCGGCATGCTGCTCAAGTCGCAGACCTTGAACGAAAAGGACGAGCCGATCGAGCAGTTCGCGTTTACCGAAATCCGCATCGGCGGCAAAATCAAGCACAGCCTGCTCAAGTCCCGCTTTTCGACGGTATCGCGCGCCTGGCATGTCGAGGAGTCGGGGGCGACGCAAGCCAGCCTGGCTGCGTCGGGTTGGCGCATCGATCCCGAGCTGCCGGGATTCAAGCGAATCACCGAAATGAAACGCACCCAGGGCGGCTCGAGCGAAGTCGGCCATGTGATCTTCTCCGACGGACTGATTGCGTTATCCGTGTTCATCGAGCCCCTGGCCAACAAGACATCGATGCCGCCGCCCGGGCTGTCGCACCAGGGCGCGATGAACATCTACAGCCGCAAAGTCGCCGACTATCTGGTGACCGTGGTCGGGGAAGTGCCCGCCGAAAGCGTAAAAAAGCTGGCGGAGTCAGTGCAATTTCGCAAACCGTAATCAGTGACCGCAGGCCCGTTTCAGTTTAACTCTGCAATACTCAGCGCAACGCAACAAGGGGATTTGATGATGCAAAAAACATTGCTGCTCTGGCTGGCGCTGCTGCTTCCGCTCGGCACTCATGCCCAGGTGCGCGAATTGCCCGATTTCGCCGATCTGGTGGAGCAGCAGGGGCCGGCGGTAGTCAACATCAGCACCGCGCAGACCGTGCGCGCGCACCCGCAGCTGCCGCAAATGCCGAACCTGGATGAAGATGATCCATTTTTCGAATTCTTCCGCCGTTTCATGCCACCGAACCAGGGTGGTGCGCCGCATGAGTTTTCGACCCGTTCGCTCGGTTCCGGCTTCATCATCAGCGCCGACGGCTACATCCTCACCAACGCGCATGTCGTCGACGACGCCGATGAAATCAACGTGCGCCTCATCGACAAGCGCGAGTTCAAGGCCAAGGTCATCGGTGCCGATAAGCGCACCGACGTGGCGCTGATAAAGATCGACGCGGCCGGACTGCCGGTGGTCAAGTTCGGCGACCCGAACAAGCTGAGAGTAGGCGAATGGGTGCTTGCGATCGGCTCGCCCTTCGGCTTCGACAATACGGTTACCGCGGGCATAGTCAGCGGCAAGGCGCGTTCGCTGCCGCAGGAAAACCTGGTGCCTTTCATTCAGACCGATGCGGCCGTCAATCCGGGCAATTCCGGCGGCCCGCTGTTCAACCTGCGCGGCGAGGTGGTCGGCATCAACTCGCAGATCTACAGCCGCACCGGCGGCTATATGGGGCTGTCATTCGCCATTCCGATCGATATCGCGCTGGACGTGCAAAGCCAGTTGCGCAGCAGCGGCCGCGTCAGCCGCGGCCGCATCGGCGTAGTCATCCAGGAAGTGACCAAGGAGCTGGCGGATTCCTTCGGCTTGCCGAAGCCGCAGGGCGCACTGGTCAACGCCGTGGAGAAAGGCGGACCGGCCGACAAGGCGGGCGTGGAGGTGAGCGATATCATCCTCAAGTTCAACGGCAAGAGCGTCGCCGGATCGGGCGAGTTGCCGCGCATCGTCGGCGCGACCAGACCGGGCAGCAAGGTCAGCATGCAGGTCTGGCGCAAGGGCGCGATCAAGGACTTGAACGTCACCGTCGCGGAGATCCCCGCGGACAAGCGCGCGGGCGCCGAGCACAAGCGCGCCAAGCCGGCAGAAGCTGCGGCCAACCGACTCGGGCTGGTGCTATCGGATCTGTCCGAGGACAGGCGCAAGGAACTCAAGATCGCCCACGGCGTGGTCGTGGACGACGTGCGCGGCCAGCCGCCAGGCGATATCCACAAGGGCGACATCATTCTCGCGCTGATCCACAAGGGCATCAATACCGAGGCCAAGAGCGTCGCGCAGTTCAACCAGGCGCTGAATGCGATAGAAAAGTCGGTGACCATCACGCTGCAAGTTCGCCGCGGCGACAATCAAAGCTTCGTCACCATCAAAGGCCAGAACGACAAGTGACGTGGCGGTCCTGATGCGCTCGTCGGGAAAAGGGACAGACGCCCGGCTAACGCTTTACGGCCGCGGCTACTGCCATTTGTGCGATGAAATGCTGGCCGCGCTGGAGCCGCTGCGCCGCGAATTCAGCATCGACGTCGACCTTGTCGACGTAGACTGCGACGCCGCGCTGGAGCAGCGCTACGGCAGCCTGGTTCCGGTGCTCGTGCACGCAGGTGCCGAGCTGTGTCACTACCACCTGGATGCAGCCAAAGTCCGTGCTTATCTGGTCAAAATCCGTTAAAATACCGAATGTTATTCTTCGAAGGGTGCCATGCTGGCGCCCTTTTTCATGATGCAGCACATTCGCAATTTTTCCATCATCGCCCACATCGATCACGGCAAATCGACGCTCGCCGACCGCTTCATCCAGTTGTGCGGCGGGCTGTCCGATCGCGAGATGGAGGAACAGGTGCTCGATTCCATGGACCTGGAGCGTGAGCGCGGCATCACCATCAAGGCGCAAACCGCCGCGCTGCAATACAAGGCACGCGACGGCGGCATCTACAACTTGAACCTGATCGACACTCCGGGGCACGTGGATTTCTCCTACGAGGTATCGCGCTCGCTTGCCGCCTGCGAGGGCGCGGTGCTGGTGGTCGACGCGTCCCAGGGAGTGGAGGCGCAGACGGTCGCCAACTGCTATACGGCGATCGAGCAGGGTGTCGAGGTGGTTCCGGTGCTCAACAAGATCGACCTGCCTTCGGCCGACCCGGAAGGTGCGATCCGTGAGATCGAGGATGTGATCGGCATCGACGCCAAGGACGCGCTGCGCGTCAGCGCCAAGACCGGCGAAGGCGTGCAGGATATCCTCGAGGCCGTGATTGCGCGTATCCCGCCACCGAACGGCGACCCGGCGGCCCCGCTCAAGGCGCTGATCATCGATTCCTGGTTCGACAACTATGTCGGCGTGGTCATGCTGGTGCGTATGATGGACGGAACGATCGGGCCGAAGGACAAGATCCTGCTCATGTCCTCCGGCACGGTGCATCTGTGCGAGCAGGTCGGCGTGTTCACGCCCAAGTCCAAGGCGCGCGAGCGTTTGTCCGCCGGCGAGGTGGGATTCATCGTTTCCGGCATCAAGGAACTGCAGGCGGCCATGGTCGGGGACACCGTCACGCTCGCCGACCGGCCGGCGGACTCGCCGCTGCCCGGCTTCAAGGTGATCAAGCCGCAGGTATTTGCCGGACTGTACCCGGTCGAGGCCAACCAATACGACGGGCTGCGCGATGCGCTCAACAAGCTCAAGCTCAACGACGCCTCGCTGCAGTACGAGCCGGAGGTGTCGCAGGCGCTCGGTTTCGGCTTTCGCTGCGGCTTTCTCGGTCTGCTGCACATGGATATCGTGCAGGAGCGCCTCGAGCGCGAGTACGACCAGAACCTCATCACCACCGCGCCGACCGTGGTCTACGAGGTATTGATGCGCGACGGCACGCTGGAGCGCGTGGAGAATCCGGCCAAGATGCCCGATCTTTCCCGCATCGAGGAGATACGCGAGCCGATCATCAGCACCACCATATTCGTGCCGCAGGAGCACGTCGGCGCAATCATGACCCTGTGCACACAGAAGCGCGGCGTGCAGACGAACATGCAGTACACCGGCCGGCACGTGATGCTGAGCTACGAGATGCCGCTATCCGAGGTGGTGATGGATTTCTTCGACAAGCTCAAATCTGCGAGCCGCGGCTACGCTTCGCTCGACTACGAGTTCAAGGAATACCGCGCCTCTGACGTGGTCAAGCTCGACATTCTCATCAACGGTGAGCGCGTCGATGCGCTGTCGCTCATGGTGCATCGCGACAGCAGCCGCTATCGCGGCCGCGAGCTGGTGACGCGCATGCGCAAACTCATCCCGCGCCAGATGTTCGACGTCGCGGTGCAGTCGGCCATCGGCGCTACCATCATCGCACGCGAGAACGTCAAGGCGATGCGCAAGAACGTGCTGGCCAAGTGCTACGGCGGCGACATCACGCGCAAGAAGAAGCTGCTGGAGAAGCAGAAAGCCGGCAAGAAGCGCATGAAGCAGGTGGGCAATGTCGAAATCCCGCAGGAAGCGTTCCTCGCGATTCTGCAGGTCGATTAGTCGCTTACACGACTCATATATCGACATGAGTGCTGTCGCATGCCACCGGCGGACTTGCGCGCTGCGCGCGCCAACCTTGTTTTTGGTACGGATAAAAGACATCCGTACCAAAAACAAGGTTATGGGCAAAAGCAACAACGGCTTGGGGTTGTTTTTCTACAAGATCATCGCTTGCGCACGGATGCGCTGTTCATCCGTGCGCAAGCGACGATCCGCGCGGACAGTTTCACGTCCGCGCAATATGGCAACTCTGCAACAATGGATGGGCGTGATTTGAGTCGCCACTTATAGGAAACCAGATGAATTTTGCTTTGCTGCTGTTCAGCCTGCTGGTCGTCACCGGTGTCGTCTATGCGTTGGACCTCGCATATTTTGCCAAGCGCCGTGCCGCGGGCGCCCGGGAACCATGGTGGATCGAATATCCGAAGAGCTTTTTCCCGGTGATCCTGATCGTGTTCCTGCTGCGCTCGTTTCTGGTCGAGCCGTTCAAGATTCCTTCCGGCTCGATGATACCGACCCTGCTGGTGGGGGATTTCATCCTGGTCAACAAGTACACCTACGGCATCCGCCTGCCGGTCATCAACAAGAAGATCATCAATATCCACGAACCCGAGCGCGGCGACGTGATGGTGTTTCGCTATCCTGAAGACCCGTCGGTCGACTATATCAAGCGTGTCGTCGGACTGCCCGGCGACCGTGTCGCCTATGAAGGCAAGCGACTGAGCATCAACGGCCGCGAAGTGCCGCTCAACGAGGACGGCGACTACCTGCTGCAGGACAAAATACAGTACCTGAAGCGCTATACGGAGAGGCTTGGAAACACCCGGCATTCGATTCTGCTCGACACCAGCGAACCCTCGGCACTGCCCTATGTAAAACAGTTCCCGCAGAGGGAAAATTGCATTTACAATAATACGGGAGTGGCGTGTACGGTCCCGTCAGGCCATTACTTCATGATGGGCGACAACCGCGACAACAGCAGCGACAGCCGGGTATGGGGATTCGTGCCCGAAGCCAATATCGTCGGCAAGGCTTTTTTCATATGGTTCAACTTCAGCGAGTTGAGGCGCTTCGGTCGATTCAATTAGAGAGCGAGACAATCATGCGCAACAAGCAACGAGGGGTCAGTTTTCCGGTAATCTTCCTGATCGGCGCGGTGCTCGCCCTGGGCGCTGTCGGTGCCATGAAAGTCTTCCCCGCGTACTCGGACTTTCTCACCGCGAAGAAGGCGATCACCGCCATCGCCGCGAGCGAAGGGCGGACCGGCAGCGTCGCCGATATACGCAAGGCATTCGATCGCTATGCCAACATCAACAGCATTACTGTGGTGGCGCCGACCGACCTGGAAATAAGCAAAGATGGCGGAGAAGTCGTCATTTCCTTTGCCTACGCGCAGAAGATTCCGCTGTTCGCCAACGTTTCGCTGTTGATAGACTTTGCCGCAAGTACTGCGCCGACTGGTGTGGACAAGCAGTAGCGACCGCTACCGCGCCTAGATGGACTACGGGCCGCTACAGCGAAAGCTGGGTTACAGCTTCGTGCAGGCGTCCCTGTTGCAGCAGGCGCTGACACACCGCAGCCACAGTGCCGCGAACAACGAGCGCATCGAATTTCTCGGCGACAGCGTCCTGAACTGCTGCATCGCGCTTGAGCTGTACCGGCGCTTCGGCGAGCTGAAGGAGGGCGAGCTGTCGCGCCTGCGCGCCGGCTTGGTGCGCCAGGAGGCGCTGGCCGAACTGGCGCAGCAGCTGGAGCTGGGAACTTATCTGCGTCTGGGCGAGGGCGAACTCAAGAGCGGCGGCTTCCGCCGACCGTCGATTCTCGCCGATTGCCTCGAAGCCTTGATCGGCGCGGTGTTCCTCGACGGCGGATTCGATTCCGCGCAGGGTGCGATTCGCGGCCTGTACGCGGGCCTGCTGGACCGCCTCGATCCGCACGCGCTTGGCAAGGATCCCAAGACGCTGCTGCAGGAACTGCTGCAGGCGCGCAGATTCGCGCTGCCGCAGTACGCCGTGGTCGCGACCAAGGGCGCCGCGCACAAGCAGCAATTCCAGGTCGAATGCCACATCCCGGAGCTGTCGATCCGCACCACGGGTTTCGGCGCGAGCCGGCGCATTGCCGAGCAGGAAGCCGCGCAACTCGCCTTCGAACAGGCGCAGCGATGAAACCGTCCGACTTTCGCTGCGGCACCATCGCCATCATTGGCCGGCCGAACGTGGGCAAATCGACGCTGCTGAATCATCTGGTCGGGGAAAAGGTCAGCATCACTTCGCGCAAACCGCAGACCACGCGCCACCGCGTCACTGGCATACTCACCGGCGCCGATGCGCAGTACATCTTCGTCGATACGCCCGGCTTTCAGACCAAGAACCCGGGCGCGCTTAACCGCCTGATGAACCGCAGCGTCGCCCAGGCACTGCAGGACGTGGACGTGATCCTGGTGGTGGCCGAGGCCGGGCGCATCAGCCGCGAGGACCGCCAGGTGTTCGGCCTGCTGCCGCCAGGGCGGCCGGTGATACTCGCCCTGAACAAGATCGACCGCCTCGCGGACAAGAAGCTGCTGCTGCCGCTGCTGGCCGAATTGCAGGCCGAGCGCGAGTTTGCTGCCATCGTTCCGGTCAGCGCGAAGAGCGGCCAGCAGACGCCGGAATTGCTACAGGCGCTGCGCGCGCAGTTGCCGCAGCAGCCGGCAATCTACACCGAAGGCGAGTACACCGATCGCAGCGAGCGCTTTCTCGCGGCCGAGCTGGTGCGCGAAAAGCTGTTTCGGCAACTCGGCGACGAGCTGCCCTACGGCGCCAGCACCACTGTCGAGAAATTCGAAACCGAAGGCAGTCTGCGCCGCATCCACGTCGCCATCATCGTCGACAAGGCGAGCCACAAGTCCATGGTCATCGGCAAGGGCGGAGAGAAGCTGAAACTGATCGGCACCGACGCGCGGCGCGACATGGAGAAATTGTTCGGCGGCAAGGTGTACCTGCAGATCTGGGTCAAGGTCAAGCACGGCTGGGCCGACGACGAGCGTACGCTGAAGAATCTGGGGTTCGAGCCATGAGCACTACCAGTTGTCCCACGGGCCGCAGCCAGGTCAGGACCTCGGCGGGCAGCGACAGGGCAATCCGATGAACGCGCGTGCACGCCAGGACAACCAGCCGGGCTACGTGCTGCACACCTACGCATTCCGCGAAACCAGTCTGGTGGTGGAGGCGTTCACACGCACGCACGGCCGCGTCGCGATGGTGGCGCGCGGCGCGAAGCGCCCGCGTTCGGCGCTGCGCGGCAGCATCATGGCGTTCCAGCCGCTTGAACTGTCCTGGTCCGGCCGCGGCGAACTGCGCCTGCTGCTGCGCGCTGAATGGCAGGGCGGGCAGGCGCGGCTGCAGGGCAGGGCGCTGCTCTGCGGCTTCTACCTGAACGAACTGCTGCTGAAGCTGCTGCCGCGCGAGGACGCGCACGAGCAGCTGTTTATCGACTACCAGGCCGCGCTCGCACGGTTGGCCGAGGAGGCGGAGCCCGGCGCCGTGCTGCGCCGCTTCGAAAAAGCGCTGTTGCGCGAGCTCGGCTATGCGCTTGCACTCGACCGCGACAGCGTGAGCGGTGCCGGGATCGACCCGCAAGGGTATTATGCCTACGAACCGGAGCGCGGGCCGGTGGCGGTGAACGGCGCGGCGCACGCCGGCCTGGTGCTAGCGGGGAAGACGCTGCTCGATATCGTGCGCGACGACTACCGCGATCCGCTTACCCTGCAGCAGGCGAAAGCGCTCATGCGCCTGCTCATCGGGCACCGCCTGGAACAAAAGCCGCTCAACAGCAGGCGCATATTCGAGGAGCTGCGACAATTGTGATCGAACTCGGCGTCAATATCGACCATGTGGCCACGCTGCGCCAGGTGCGCGGCACGCGCTACCCGGATCCGGTGCGCGCGGCCCTGCTCGCCGAAAAAGCGGGTGCGGACGCCATCACGCTGCATCTGCGCGAAGACCGGCGCCACATCCAGGACCGCGACGTGGAAACGCTGCGCGCGCAATTGCGCACGCGCATGAACCTGGAGGCTGCGGTGACGCGCGAGATGCTGCAGATCGCAGTGCGCGTGCGTCCGCACGATGTTTGCCTGGTGCCGGAGCGACGCATGGAACTGACCACCGAAGGCGGACTGGATGTGGCCGGGCAGCTCGACCGTGTGCGCCAGGCCTGCGAGCTGCTCGGCGGGTCCGGGATTCGCGTGTCGCTGTTCATCAATGCCGACAGCGCGCAGATCGACGCGGCCAAGGCGGCGGGCGCGCCGGTGATCGAACTGCATACCGGCCACTACGCCGATACCACGGGCGAAGAACAGGCAGCCGAATTCGAGCGCATCCGTGCGGCGGTCGCGCATGGCAAGCGCCTCGGCCTGAAGGTGAACGCCGGGCATGGCCTGAACTACGACAATGTCGGCGCGATCGCCGCGCTGGCGGATATCACCGAACTCAATATTGGCCATGCGATCGTGGCGCAGGCGGTGTTTTCCGGCTGGGAGAACGCGGTGCGTGAAATGAAGCGGCTCATGACCGCGGCGCGGCATACATGATTCTGGGTACCGGCACCGACCTGATCGACGTGCGCCGCATCGAGCGTGCGCTGGCGCGCTTCGGCCATCGTTTTGCGCAGCGCGTGCTGGTCGAGCGCGAATACCGGCGCTTCTGCGCGCATGTCAAACCGGCACACTATCTGGCCAAGCGCTTCGCCGCGAAGGAGGCGTTTTCCAAGGCCATGGGTACCGGCATCCATTTTCCGGTGAACTGGCACAATGTCAGCGTCGCCAACGAGCGCTCGGGCAGGCCCTATCTGGAATTCTCCGAACCGCTCGCCGCGCTGCTCGAACAGCGCGGCATCAGCCGCGCCCACCTGAGCCTCAGCGACGAAGTCGAGATGGCCTGCGCCTTCGTGGTGCTCGAGGGCAAAGATCATGCTTGAAGCGCTGGGACCGGTGATGCTCGACGTTGCGGGGCAGGAACTGCAGTCGGCCGAATGCGAACTGCTGCGTCATCCGCTGGTCGGCGGCGTGATCCTGTTCGCGCGCAACTACCGTTCGCCGCAGCAATTGTGCGAACTCACCGCGGCGATCCGCGCGCTGCGCCGGCCCGAGCTGCTGATCGCAGTCGATCACGAAGGCGGCCGGGTGCAGCGCTTCCAGCAGGGTTTTTCGCGCATACCGCCGATGCGGCGCCTGGGCGCAGCCTGGGACTGCGACCGCGCAGCCGCGCGCAAGGCGGCGGCCGATATCGCTTATGTGCTCGCGAGCGAGCTGCTCGCCTGCGGCGTGGATTTCAGCTTCACGCCGGTGCTGGACGTGGATTTCGGTGAGAGCGGCGTGATCGGCGATCGCGCCTTCCATTCCGAGCCGGCTGCGATCACCCAATTGTCCGCGGCCTTGATCGCGGGACTGCGCGCAGCCGGCATGGCCAGCGTGGGCAAACATTTTCCCGGACATGGCTATGTACGCGCCGATTCCCATCTTGCCGTGCCGGTGGACTCGCGCAGCTACGCCGAGATCGAGGCTGCCGATCTGCTGCCTTACCGCGAGCTGATCGGGCAGGGATTGTCGGCGGTAATGCCGGCGCACGTGATCTATCCCGCGGTCGATGCGCAGCCGGCCGGGTTTTCGCCGGTGTGGCTGCGGCAGATCCTGCGCGGCACGCTCGGCTTCGACGGCATGATATTCAGCGACGACCTGTCGATGGAGGGCGCAAGCGTCGCCGGAGGCGTGGTGGAGCGGGGCGCGGCGGCACTGGCGGCGGGATGCGACATGGCGCTGCTGTGCAATGCACCGGATGCGGCGCGCGAACTGCTCTCCGGCCTGAAGGCGGGGCAGATGGACCAGCGGCGCGCCGAGGCGATGCGCGGCGCACGCCTCGCGCCCGGACTGGAGGCGCTGCAGCCGAATGCCCGCTACGTGCTGGCAAAGCAGGGGCTGGAGCGTTTCGTCACCGCAGCGGCGTGAGCGTGCGGCGGCCATCCCGGGTAGAACCCTGCGTTCGAGGCGGCCATGCCCGATAGCTTCAGGCTCGAATGCCGCGACTGCCCGCGGCTTGCCGGTTTTCTCGAGCAGGTGCGTGGCGATCATCCCGGCTACCATGCGCGGCCCGTTCCCGCGTTCGGCGACGCGGCGGCGCAATTGCTGATCGTCGGCCTGGCGCCGGGGATGCACGGCGCCAACCGCACCGGGCGGCCGTTTACCGGCGATCATGCGGGCATTCTCCTGTACCGCAGCCTGCATCAGTTCGGCTTCGCCAGCCTGCCGGAGTCGACCAGCGCCGACGACCCGCTGCTGCTGAAGAACTGCCGCATCAGCAATGCGGTGAAATGCCTGCCGCCGCAGAACAAACCGCTGCCCGAGGAGATCCGCCGCTGCAACCGCTACCTCGCGGCCGAGCTGCGCCTGCAGCCGCCGCGCGTAATCCTGGCCTTGGGCAGCGTTGCGCACCAGGCGGTTCTGATGGCCTGCGGACTTAAACGTGCCAGCCTCAAATTCGCCCATCATGCCGTGCACGATCTGCCGCCGACGTCGGCCGCGCCCGCGGGCATGCGGCTCTACGATAGCTATCATTGCAGCCGCTACAATACGCAGACCAGGAGGCTCACGGAAACCATGTTCCACGCGGTGCTGCGCGACGTCGCCGCCGAGCTGGGGGCGCGTTGACCGCGCCCGCCGAGCCGGCGCCGGCGTTCGACGCGCAGGCGCTGATCAGCCGCCTGCCGCACCTGCCCGGCGTGTACCGCATGCTCAATGCAAAGAGCGACGTGCTCTACGTCGGCAAGGCACGCGACCTGAAAAAACGCGTCAGTTCGTACTTCCAGAAGAGCGTGCAGAGTCCGCGCATCGCGTTGATGCTGACGCAGGTGGCCGCGCTCGAAACCACGGTGACGCGCTCGGAAGCGGAGGCGCTGATCCTGGAGAACAACCTGATCAAGTCGCTCGCGCCGCGCTACAACATCCTGTTCCGCGACGACAAGTCCTACCCCTATCTGATGCTGAGCGGCCACGCCTATCCGCGCCTGGGCTTCCATCGCGGCGCGCTCGACGGCAAGAACCGCTACTTCGGCCCGTTTCCGCATAGCGGCGCGGTGCGCGAGAGTATCGCGCTGCTGCAGAAGATCTTTCGCCTGCGCACCTGCGAGGATTCGGTATTCCAGAACCGGTCGAGGCCCTGCCTGCTGCACCAGATCCGGCGCTGCTCCGCGCCCTGCGTGGGCCTGATCGACAGCGGCAGCTATGCCGCAGACGCGAAGAACGCCGAGCTGTTCCTGCAGGGGCGCGAGGACGACGTGCTGCAGGCGCTGGGCGGAAAAATGCAGTCTGCGGCGGACCTGCAGCGCTACGAGCAGGCGGCGGTCTACCGCGACCAGATCCAGGCGCTGGCGAGCATGCAGCAAAAGCAGTACGCTGAAAGCAGCACCGGCGGCGATGCCGACGTCATCGCCTGCGCGGACGCGAACGGCGCCGCCTGCGTAAATCTGGTGATGGTGCGACAGGGCCGTCAGCTGGGCGACAAGAGCTTTTTTCCGCAGAACGCCGAAGGGCGCACAGTGCCGGAAGTGCTGCAGGCTTTCCTCGCGCAGCACTATCTCAACCGGCAGGTGCCCGCGATCATCGTCGCCGGAGCGGAGTTCGACGCGCAGGAGATCGAATCCGCGCTGGCGCTTCAGGCGGGGCATTCCGTGCAGTTAGTGGTTCGCCCGCAGGGACAGCGCCGTGCCTGGCTGGAAATGGCGCAGAAAAACGCGCAGCTTGCGCTGGCGCAGCGCCTGTCGAACGCGAGCAACCAGGAGGCGCGCCTCGCCGCCCTGCGTGCCGCACTGGCGCTGCCCGACACGGTGCAGCGGATCGAATGCTTTGACATCAGCCATACCCAGGGCGAGGCGACCGTAGCCTCCTGCGTTGTCTATGACCGGATGGAATTGCGCAACTCCGAATACCGCCGTTACAACATCACCGGCATCGAGGCGGGCGATGACTACGCCGCGATGCGCTCGGTGCTGCAACGTCGCTACGAAAAGATTTCGCGCGGGGAGGGCCTCGTGCCCGACCTG
Organism: Burkholderiales bacterium; assembly: GCA_038206915.1. GTDB lineage: Bacteria > Pseudomonadota > Gammaproteobacteria > Burkholderiales > SG8-39 > 2-12-FULL-64-23. Next base: position 79,747 of record JBBRAI010000005.1, read on the forward strand.
ATCCTGATCGACGGCGGCAAGGGGCAGGTCGGCATCGCGCGCGAGGTGCTGGCCGAACTCGGCTTGAGCGACATTTTCCTTTTCGGCGTGGCCAAAGGCGAGGAGCGCAGGCCGGGCCTGGAACTGCTGATCTGCGCCGACGCGAAACGCAGCATCCGGCTTGCGCGCGACAATCCCGGCTTGCATCTGATCCAGGCGATCCGCGACGAGGCGCACCGCTTCGCCATCACCGGCCATCGCGCGCGCCGCGGCAAGGCGCGTGTCACCTCGTCCCTCGAGGGCATAGCCGGCATAGGCGCCAAGCGGCGCAGGGAGCTGCTGGCGCGTTTCGGCGGGCTGAAAGGCGTGATGGGTGCGAGCATTGAGGACCTGGCTCAGGTGCAGGGAATCAGCCGTAAACTCGCCGAAAAAATTTACCGGGAGTTGCACTAGGCCACAGCCGATTAAGGTAATCTTGCCAGAACTGCCCAGATTCCGGCCAATGCGATTCAACCTCCCCAACGCGCTCACCTGGATGCGCATCGTGATGATTCCGCTGTTCGTGGGGGTCTACTACTTTCCGCCCACCTGGCTCTCGCTGCCTGAGCAAAACCTGGTCGCTACCGTGATTTTCACGGTAGCCGCGCTCACCGACCTGCTCGACGGCTATCTCGCGCGCAAGCTCAACCAGGTGTCCGCATTCGGGGCGTTTCTCGACCCGGTCGCCGACAAGCTGATGGTCGCCGCGGCGCTGATCGTGCTGGTCGACCTGAACCGGCTGAACGCGGTGATCGCAGTGATCATCATCGGCCGGGAGATCACCATTTCGGCCTTGCGCGAATGGATGGCGCAGCTCGGTGCGGCAAAAAGCGTCGCCGTGTCGATGATCGGCAAGATCAAGACCGTGTCGCAGATGGTCGCGATACCGATGCTGCTCTATCATAATGCGATCGGCGTATTCCGGCCGCAGTTGTGGGGCACCGGCCTGATACTGCTCGCCGCGGTGCTGACACTTTGGTCGATGTTCTATTACCTCAAAATGGCCGTCCCGACGGTGATAAAACATGGTTGATCGGACCCTCATCCCTAGCCCTTCTCCCGGGAAGCAGCCGCAGGAGAAGGGAACGCATTGCGTTTTAATCTGCGCTGAAAGCGCAGGTTAAAACGGGGTTGAACGAATGCACCAAACCCCGGTATAATTCGCATCCTCTTGCGGCAGTAGCTCAGTTGGTAGAGCGCAACCTTGCCAAGGTTGAGGTCGAGAGTTCGAGACTCTTCTGCCGCTCCAAGTTTCGAAGGGAAGGCGCGCAAGGGCCAGCGGTACAGGCCGCGCAGGCGCATTCCCTTTTTCAATTCCGGATTGCCGTGGCGCCGGACTGGCGCGCTAGACACGGCGGGTTGGCAGAGTGGTTATGCAGCGGCCTGCAAAGCCGTGTACGCCGGTTCGATTCCGACACCCGCCTCCAGCACGGCCCCAGAAAACAATAAGGCGTTCGCGCTCACGCGCGAACGGCTTATTCGACGACCCTTAGCGTTTGAATACTGCGACGCCGGAAACCGTGACCGCGGCCGGATTTCCGGCGGTATTGCCGCCGTGGTTGAGCGAATAGGCCATCCCCACGCCGTTGCCGGTCGACCCGGTAAAGGACCCGACCAACTGGCCGGAAGTGTTCGTACCCAGGGAACTCGTCACGCCAAGAGAACCACTGGTCGCGCCGAGCTTTCTTTCCGCCTGGAAAATGTTGTTCTGGATCGCAATGCCGGTAGCGCTCGCCCCCCAGGTGTTGCCTCCGACCACCAGATTGCTGAGCTTCGCGTCCACCGTCTGCGCGGTAAAGTTTGCGCTGAGGCTGGCGTTCGCAGCAGTCAGCGCTGCGCCCACCGCGCCGTTGCTGTCGACTGGTGATGTACCGCCTACGAAGCTGTAGTTGAACGTCCCGCTTATCGGCAGGACGGTCGGCCCAGACTGATTGCCGCTGATGACGAAAGGCAGCTGCCGCGTGGTCAGATCCATCGTGCCCAAGGATGCGCCGGAAATACGGTCGTTGACACCGATGGTGCCGTTGCCATAGCGGCCCCAGCGGATGCCGGTATACAGGTCGTAGCCGGATTCCAGCAGTGTCGCGGTTCCAATCGACGGCAGCGGCATACCGGTAGTACTGGTCGCGCCCGCGACTGCGTAGGTCACTTGAAGAGTACTGACATGCGTGCAATTGACTGTGCATGGGGAAGGCGTGGTCACGAGAATCGGCAACTCACCGTCGATAGCGACCGGGAAGTTATTCACGATCTGGGTCCGGAACGGCGACAGTAAGCCGCCGTTGATCCGATAGTTTTCGCTGGTGTCAATCTGCCCCGCCGAATTCATGCCGGGGACGAACAAGGCGAGGTGATAGGGCGTCAGCGTGCTGTAAGGCGTTCCCGACAATCCGAAGGCCAGCGCCCCGCTTGCGCTTGCGGTAGGACAGGTAACGGAAATGCAGTTGTTCAGATTGTAAGTTACACCGGCGCCGCCAACTCCAATCCCCATCAGCTGTCCCGCGATGGAACCAAATGTATTGCCGCCTCCGCTGAAACTAAGGCTCATGGTGTCCTGCGTGAATGTGGGGGTCACCGTCGTGCCGGATGAAATGGTAGGCGGCGAAATGCTGCCGCCATTAGCGTGGAACGAGCCTCCCTGATCCAGGCGGATGCCGTTGGCGCTGACCACCCAGTTGCCGGCCGTAGTGGTCGCGTTCAGATTGAAGCTTACGTTCGCACGACTGAAGTTGGCTACCAGCGATGCCGAATTGACTGTACCGGTTGCCCCATTCTGGTCATGCAGAATCGACGCACCTAGATTGTAGGTCGCTACACCGGGTACGACTATGCCCGTCGAGGGCTGATAGCCTGATATTGCGCCGGGCAGATAGAACGGAAACGGCATTGGGCCCCTGACCCAGGACAGCCCATCGCCAAGGACGGTTCGCGCCGGATTAGCGCAGCCGCTGGTCCCGAAACAGCCGTTGAAATCGATGCCGGTGACGGTCAGGCTGGGTGACGACGAGTGCCAGCCGAGCAATATATTGCCGTCAGTCGCAGTCGCAGCGCTGCCGATCGCGACTGAAGCAGGTGTTGCAGGGTTTGCCGTGCCGCCGGATAGCGCGAGCGATTGATTGTCGCCCTGTATCGAGTTTGCAGGTTCTGCCACGGAGCGCAGATTTCCTGCTCCATCCAACACCAGATTTGCCGATGGCTGAGGCAGCCAGTACGAGTTGCCGCCCGTAAAGGGATTACCGCCCGTGTTGTATCCGTATCCGGCGACCACTACCACCGGTGCGACAGGCGCAGCCACTGGATAGGCGGCGCTTGTCGGCAGGATAATCTGCGGCCCCTGTTTGAACCCGACCATCCCGAAGATATAATCATCTACGGCGCGGCCTGCGGGCGGGGCAACGCCGAAAAAGTCATAAAGTGTGACAAATCCATAGCGCATGTATGCACCGTCTGCGGTGCCCGCATTTCCGGTCGCGCTGTCAAATGCGCCTTTGAAGCGCCCACCGTAGGCTGACACCGTTCCGGTAGCCGTGGTGATGTCGGGAGCGCAACCGGCGCCGAAGCAACTGATGTGAAGGTTGTCGGTGCCCGCGGGGTTTTGGCCAAGACTGCTACTCACGTTAAATCCGCCATTTGAAATTGGCGCATTGTCAAAACGCGCGCCCAGATTCTGAATCCCGAACGAGCCCGCGGGGCCGCTGGGCATAGTGATCCTGAGGCCGGCGCTAACCTTCATGTTGGTAAAGTCGGCGCTGAGCCGCGCACCATCCACCGTGCCCACGTTGCCATAGCTGTCCGTGGGCGCGGTTGCGAACGACGGCGCGCCCGCTGCGTCGCTGATGCGCGTGTAATGGAACTCACCGGTGGTCGGCAGCGAGCTAGGGGTCTGCGCAACCAGCCATTGGATGCTGCGCGGCGCGCCGCCGGGTGCAAGCAAGGATTCGATGTAGCTGGTGCCCGTCGCCAAATCGGTTACGCTGACAGTTCCGCCGGTCCAGCGTCCGAAGCGGACGCCGGTGCCCGGGTCATAGTAACTCTCCGAGCTTGTCGCGCCGTTGCCGAACGACAGCTTCGCGTGCGCGAGCGGGGTGGGTGTGGCGAACTGTGTCGTGCTTCCCGGCACGTCGTCGCTGAGCTTGTAGATGACGTGCGGCGTGTCCAGCACTTGCGTCAGGTTGCCGCTGGCATTGAACAGAAAGTTGGCGTTATTCGTCGGTCCGTTTAGCGTTACCGGTGTCGTCGAAGGCGTGGTCAAGGGTGTCGCCGGTGTCCCGCTGGAATTATTGAACAGGTTCTCTTTGAAATTGTCGCTAACCCCATAGGTTGTCGCGGCCGAACTTACGACGCCGGGAGCAATCTGGGTCGTGTGCCAAAGTATTTCGTCCCGCAGAACGGAAGTGCTGGAGAATCCAACCACATCCGCCACACCTTGCGCAACCGGCACCGTAACCCCGGTCGAAGTCGTCGTCGTCTGCGTCGTCGTATTCAAGGTTGCACCGCTGGCGCCCGTCGCGGTAACGGCGACTACAGGCGCCACGACTGCCGGAGCCTGGGTGACGGGTGCAGCGCCCGATGTCGTGGTGGCGCTGCTGCTCGGGTCGGCCACAGCATTGTCTCTGGAGGATGCCGTCGCCTCGGCCGCCTGTTGGCTGCCTCCTTTGCCTCCTTCCTTGTCCTCTTCTTTGGCCTTTTGCGGTCCTGGCGCAGGCGTCGGCTTGTAGAATGACGGTATCCGCGGCAGCAGAACGGGCGCCGCCTTGGTCACCGGCGCAAAGCCCACCTGGTTGCGCTGGATGTCCACGCTGCCCGCGTCGTTGGCTATGAACGCGACGCCTACGTTGACCTTATCGTAAGTACCCGGCGGCGCGATCGGCGCTTGCCCGGCTGCAGGCGCCAGGATCACCATGGGTTCGTGGTCGGTGCCTCGAATACCGATCGTGGCGGTCTCGGTCTTGATCAGGTAATTCTGCTTGTGCGTGCGGCCGATCACGCCGGTTATGGTGCGAAAGCCGCCTTGCAGCAGCGAAACGACGGCGTTTTCATTGCCGTCCTCCTTCCCGTTGTAGCGGTAGGTGTCGAAAGTCATGCTGGTGTTGGGGCGCACCGCGATGAATCCGCCGTCCACCATTTTCAGCTGCGCCGACGCGCCGGCGCCGGTGACGACCTTGTCGCCTTCGTTGATATCCGCGCCTTTCACCAGCGCCGTCGTCACCCCGGCGCGGGTGGTGAGCTTCACATCGCCGATTACGAACTGCACGTTGCCGGCCGCGCCGAACGCGCTGCTGGCGAAGGACGCGAGCAGAAGCATGAGGGGGAGTGCGCCGAGCGGATTTTTCCAGAAAGATTGCATGACGTTCACCTTCTGCGGGAATTATTTGAAGTCGCGGCGGACCGTGATCGACAGATCGGTACGGTCAAATTTGTAAATGACGATGTTGGAGTTATTGCGCATGTACGCGAGCTGCGGGCGCAGCGTCCACGCTTTGTCGAAGTGCCAGTTGAGGCCGAGATTGGCGTCGTACTGCTTGTCGTCGCGAGTCACCGACCCGCCCGGCGGACTGAATGCGCCATTGGCCAGATCATATTTGCCGAACTGCGCGCCGAATCCTCCGAAGAGCTCGGTTTTTTCATTCAGTTGCACCTGCCCGCCCAGGCGCAGGCCGTTGAAGCGCTTGCCGCCGTCCGCGCGCAGCGGCGCGTGCTCATCCCCGGTAAACAGGCTGACCACGACCAGGCCCTTGCCATCCTTAGCGACATGCAGCCAGCTGGCGCCATAGGTGGATTGGTCGAAATCATTGACGCTGATCGTGGGCTCGAAGCGGTAACGTGCGTACTGCCCGAACAGGCTCAGTTGGTTGGAGGGGTTCAGCAGATGGCGCCATTCGGCATTGACGCCGCTGGTATCGCGGTTGTTCCTGCCACCGAGTTCGTATTTCCCCGCCAGGATGCCGAAGCGATACACGTTGGCTCCCTGGCCCAGGGCGATGCCCGCTCGTCCGTCCATGCTGACGTTGCTGAAATTGTGCTGGGACAGATTGTCGCGCGAACGGACGTCGGCCCCGGCAAAAAGACCCAGCGTCGGATTGACCTGGTGATTGACTTCAGCGCCAAAGGCGGATCCCAGATAATTAGAAGGAGCTTTAACCCCGGTCGCGTTCAAGGTAAAGACCGCGTTGTTAAAGAACGGCACCGCGATCTGGCTTTGACTCGTGGCGAAATTGACATTGCTGTCGTGGCCCACGGTGCCTTCGAGATAGCCCGTCACATTGGTCTTCTTCGCGTTTTCCTGCTTCTCGATCGCTGCGAGATAATTATTGATGGTCACCTTCGCGGCCGGCGGCGGATTCTGCGTCAGCACCGATTCGAATTCAGTCTTCGCCCGGGTAAAGTCGCCCAATTGAAAATAGGCGCGGCCCATGTCGATGCGCGCGCCGGCAAAATTCGGGTCCGTCGCGAGTACGCGCTCGAACGCAAGCGTCGCCTTGTCCGGTTTGCCGCTGTCAAGCGCCGCAATGCCGAGCAGGTAGTCGAAGCGGACATTCCCGGACTGCGCGAATTCAAACGGCTCGAGCAGCGAGTAGGCTTCAGCCGCCTTGCCTTGCTTCAGCAGCGCGTCCGCCATGTCCAGATCGGGATCGGCTGCAAACACGCAGCTCGACGCAAGCGACAAACCGAAACCGAGCGCAAGCAGCGTCCGCTTGAGCGAAGATAATTTCGTGATCAATTTTGTACTCCCAAAGCGTAGTCTTAAATCGGTTGCGCAAACGCGATGTGTTGACCCTGATGAGCAGCAGGTCCGGGAAAAGAGTCGGAGGGGCCGCCTCGCATGCGCATGGGGCTTGATTTCATTTTTCGCTAGCCGCCACAAATATTTCTATGTTCAAACTGTGACTCAATCTAGCATATTTGGTATCGCCGGTAAATCATTGTGGGCTTTCGCTTTTCGCTGCCGCGTCCGTCCAGTATGATGCACCTGTTCGCCAGGGTGGTGAAATTGGTATACACAGCGGGCTTAAAACCCGCCGCCGCTAACCCCGGCATGCCGGTTCGACCCCGGTCCCTGGCACCACAGCTCGCGCGTGTCCGCGCTGTTCGGATCAACCGCGCAGCGGCGGCGAACTGGCCGTCTTGTGTTCCCCCTCGCCCGCAGGGATATGAGCTAGAATGAAATCGGACACGCTTGAATGATCGTATTCGAACTCATTTGCAGGGACCAACACCGCTTCGAAGGCTGGTTCGCTTCCGGCGATGATTTTGCGTCGCAAAAACGCCGCGGCCTGCTCGTATGCCCCGTATGCGGCGGCGTTCACGTGGAAAAGTTGCCGGCCGCCAAGATAAAGAGGCAGGCAGTCTGCCTGGAGGCGCCAGCCCCGGAGAATGCGGCCGCGGCCGGGCAGGGCGGCCGGGCCGATGTGTCTCGCGCTATCGACTATGTCCTTACCCATAGCGAAAACGTCGGTAGACGCTTTGCCGATGAGGCTCGCAAGATCCATTACGCCGAAGTGCCACAGCGCAACATACGCGGACTCGCGACGCCAAGCGAAGCGGATGACTTACGCGATGAAGGCGTTCCTGTATTCTCGCTGCCGATTCCGCCTCAGGACAGGTGGAACTGAGAGCTCCGCTCTGTTGATACCAGCGGCGAGGTATAGACCGCAAGTTTGCGGCTGGACTAAGCTCCAGGCATGTCTGGTCAACGCGTATCTTTGGCCGCCGGCGATGCGATTAGTGGGCGTCGCGCATGATGAATGCGAAGCTTACTCGGCGCTTCCCCCCGTTCGCGGACGAGCAAAGTCTCAGGAGCGCAATTGCGCAGGTCTGCTCCGAGTTTGGTAAATTGAGTCGCCTGGATATCCTTCCCGCAACCCGCGGATCCGGTCTGCAGTGCGCCTGTTTCCTGCAAATGGAAACCGCCGGAGCGACGGCCAAGCTCAAATCCAAATTGCTTATGATCCATTTCGGCAATGAGCTCGGGTTCTTCGTAAGTGTGGGCGAAGAGTGGCGCGGCCCGCGAATGTAGCCAGTGATGCGCTTCTTGATGGTTCGAGCGGGACAATGGCTGGCTTAAGTATTAATGCGCATATGTGTATTATGTAAAATAAACACAGGTATTAAATCAGTCGCTTAGCCATTCACTCCTTTGCTCCCGCCTGTCGCAGCAGCGCGGCAATATCGGTGTTACCCGCCTTCAAGGCCCACTGCAGCGCGGTCGCTCCGGAATCGCTCTTGAGATTGGGATCCGCTACTTCCCATAGCAGCAGCTTGACGGTGTCGAATTTTCCCTCCCGAGCCGCCATCATCAACGCGGTCACGCCACTGGGTCCTGCGGCGTCGATGTCGGCTCCTTTTTCCAGCAGGTACTTGACCACGCTGGTATGACCGTGCCATGCCGCGTAAATCAGCGGACTCCATCCGGATAAGTTGACTTTTGCGCCGCGCTCGACCAGGCGTTTCACCAGGCTCAGCTCGCCGCCTGCTGCCGCCAGCATCAAGGCGGTTTCACCATACTGGTTCCTCGCATCCGTTGCCGGGTGCCGCTGGAGCAGCCTGTCGGCCAACTCCAGGTGGTCCTCGCGAATTGCGATCATTAACAGCGTATTGCCCTCCCGGTCGGTCGTATTTACGTCCATTCCACGCGCAAATAATGCCTCTACAACCGGTCGATCGTCCTGTTTGACCGCCCCAATTAGGTCGTCATACGAATCCGCGAGCGCGCCAGAGATCTGCGCAAAAAGAAATATAAAGAACAATCGCAATATATATTTAAGCGCCATAATTAAAGTTAAACTTGAATACACGACGGAAGAAACAGTTTGAAGAAATTGGCAGTCGTGGCCTTGCCTATTGCCTCCAGCGGGACGCCGCGCAGACTGGCGATCTCCTCGGCAACATGCCTGACCCAGGCTGGCTCGTTGGTCTTCCCACGGTGCGGAACCGGGGCCAGAAAAGGGGAATCGGTCTCGACCAGCAGGCGTTCCAAGGGTATTGTCGTTGCCACCGCCTTCAGCGCCAGCGCATTCTTGAAGGTAACGATGCCCGAAAAGGAGATGTAAAACCCCAGATCCATGGCTGCCTGCGCGAACTCCAGCGTTTCGGTGAAACAATGCATCACCCCGCCGACCTCGTTTGCGCGCTCTTCGCGCATGATGCGCAAGGTATCCGCGCCAGCCTCTCGCGTATGGATAATCAAAGGCTTGCTACATTCCCGGGCGGCGTGAATGTGGTTTCGAAAGCGCGTTCGTTGCCATTCCAGGTCGCCGTTTTGTCGAAAATAGTCGAGGCCGGTTTCGCCTATGGCCAGGACTTTCGGATGTCGCGCCCGGTCGACGAGTTCGGCTATGTCGGGACCGCCGCTCTCAGCCTGGTCCGGGTGCACGCCGACCGACGCGAAAAGCTGCTGGTAACGCTCCGCGAGCGACAGAACCCTGGGGAAATCTGCCAGATTGACGCACACGCACAAGGCGTGGGTCACCTGGTTGCTCGCCATGCGCTCGAGGACTTGCGGAATGCGCTCGGCAAATTCCGGGAAATCGATGTGGCAGTGCGAATCAACCAACATTAATAATCTATCCTATCTCTTTGTATGTTATAAATAAATAATCGAAGAAGAGCCTCGCATTCAGTGGGTGTTCCGCAATCGCCCGCAACGTCGATAGGGCGCTGAAAAAGCGCAATAGCTGCGGGAGCGACATTCCCCGAGCAAGCTTACTCAACTGCTTTTCGCGCTCGATGTTGTAGCGTGCGCCGGACGCGCTTGCGATCGCGACCAGATCGTAGGTCCATTTGAGCATCCAATCCACCACCGTCCCCGGTTGCTGGCGCTGGCAGAAGTCCGCCAGGCTGAGCGCGCTGGTCTCTGGCTCGCTCAGCAGATCGAGCAGATGGCTGCGCGCTTGCGCTTCGTCCTCAGCCAGCGCCGCAGCAGCCAGCGGCGCATCGCCTGCGAACGCTAGCGATGCCGGCGTCGCCTTGCTGCCCTGCTCCTGCAGCCAATGCAGAGACAGCTGCCGCGGCGGCAGGGTCAGTGCGAAGGCGTGGCAGCGACTGCGCACAGTTGGCAGCAATCTGCTCGGCTGGTGCGATACCAGCAGGAAGACAACGCCTGGCGACGGTTCTTCCAGGCTTTTCAGCAGGGCATTGGCCGCGCCCGGATTCATGCTTTCGGCCGGGTGGATTAATACCACGCGATAGCCGTTGCGATGCGCGCTGACGTTGAGAAAGTCGCCAAGCGCGCGTATCTGCTCGATCTTGATCTGCTTGCTGGGCTTTTTCTTGCCCTCCTCCCTTACTTCTTCGCCTTCGGCCTCGTCGGGCACGGGCGTCAGGGCTTCCGGCTGAATCAGGCGAAAATCCGGATGATTGCCTGCGGCGAACCAAACGCAGGCCGGACAACTGCCGCAGGCCAGCCCCTGGTCCGAGCGCCCCTCACACAGCAGGGCCTGGGCCAGGACCTGCGCCAGATGCAGCTTGCCGATTCCGGGGCGGCCATGAAAAAGCAGCGCATGCGGCAATCGCGTACCCATGCTGGCAAGGCATTTCCAGACCCCGTCCTGCCACGGTAAATATTTCATATACATACTGTTAACAATATTTCTTCAAGTGCTTTGCGAATATCCTCTACAGTGCGGCTGGCGTCGATCAACCGGATCCGCTGCGGATAGCGCGCGGCCCGGGCACGATACACGCCGCGCACTCGGGCGAAGAATTCAAGGTTTTCCTGTTCAAACCGGTCCAGCGCCGCGGTGGCCGCCGCGCGCCTGCGCTTGGCGTCCTCGACCGAAAGGTCGAATACCAGTGTCAGATCCGGCTGCAGGCCCTGCTGCACCCATTGCTCGAGGATTTCTATCCTGCCCAGGTCCAGGCCTCTTCCGCCCCCCTGATAGGCAAAGGTCGCATCGGTAAAGCGATCGGACAGTACCCAGGTGCCCGCGGCCAGCGCCGGCAGGATCAGCTGATGCAGGTGTTCGCGCCGGGCCGCGAACATGAGTAGGGTTTCGGTTTCCAGGTGCATGGGCTGCGTCAGCAGCAGCTTGCGCAATTCCTCGCCCAGCGGGGTTCCGCCGGGTTCACGCGTCACCAGCACCGGCTTTCCCGCCGCTTCGATGCGCGCGGCGATCCAGTCCAGATGCGTGCTTTTTCCGGCGCCGTCGACGCCCTCCAGGGTTATGAACTTTCCGCTCACTTCAACGCTTCCCCTTACGCTGGTACTTGGACACCGCGCGCTCGTGTTCGGCCAGCGTGCGCGAGAATTCGCTGGTCCCATCGCCGCGCGCGACGAAATACAGCGCCTTGGTCTGCGCCGGATTCAGCGCTGCCTGCAACGCGGCGTGCCCGGGCATGCAAATCGGCGTCGGCGGCAGCCCGATCCTGGTGTAGGTATTGTGAGGCGTATCGGCGCGCAGGTCTTTCTTGCGCAGATTGCCGTCGAATTTTGCCCCCAGCCCGTAGATAACCGAAGGATCCGTCTGCAGCATCATGCCGAGGCGCAGGCGATTGACGAAGACGCCTCCGATAAGGGCGCGGTCGGTCGATTTTCCGGTCTCCTTCTCGATTACCGAGGCCATGATCAGGGCGTCATACGGGCTGTGGTAAGGCAGGCCGGACGCGCGCTGCTCCCACGCCGCCTGTAGCTGCCGCTGCATCGACTTGTACGCAAGCTCGAGCACGTCCAGATCGCTGGTGCTCTTGCCGAAGACATAGGTATCCGGAAAGAAAAGCCCTTCCGGGCTGCTCTCTTCGGCACCCAGCCGCGACATGATCTGCGCATCGCTCAGCGCGCTACTGTCGTGCCTTAGGTCCGGGTCGGCGTCCAGCGCCGCGCGCACCTGGCGGAAGGTCCAGCCCTCGATGAACGCAATTTCGGTCTGCGTGACCTCGCCTGCGCTGAGTTTGTCCAGCAGCGCCAACGGCGTGATCCCGCCGCGCACTTCATAACTTCCCGCCTTGATGCTGGCCGCCTTGCCGAGAAGCCGGCCGAGCAGATTGAATTTCCACGCGCCCAGTTCGACACCGGATTCGATCATCTGCCGTGTCGCAATTTTCAGGCCGCTACCCGGTTTGATGGAGAAATTCGCCGGATCAGTACGCAACTGCACCGGGCTGAGTGCATACCAGACCAGCCCTGCGCTCATCAGCAGTGCCAGACATAGTGCTGCAAGAAAAATGCGCTTGAACCATGACCACATTCGTATGGGCGCCCATGCATACCGTGGTGAGCGGGAAATTCCGGACGCTATAATACCTGCTTGAATTGCGCATTATCGCGCATACTTTATCCATAATCCATGTATCAGAGGGCGATGCGCGCATGAGTTCTGCCTGGCAGACGTTTCTGCTTCAACGCGGTGCCGGCATCGAGGCCGGCGCGGTACGCGATTTCGGCGATGCGGCAGCCGAGCGGCGCGCTGCACGCGACGATTCCGTCATCGCGCCGCTGACCCATCTGGGCCTGATCGCCTGTAGCGGCGCGGACGCCCAGTCCTTCCTGCACAGCCAGCTCAGCAACGACGTAAAGCAGCTCGCGCCGGGCCGCAGCGAGTACGCGGCATACTGTTCGGCAAAGGGCCGCATGCTGGCCAATTTGCTGCTGTGGCAGGAAGACGAGTCGTTTTTTCTGCAACTGGCGCGCTCGCTGCTGCCGTCGCTGCAAAAGCGCCTGGCCATGTTCGTGCTGCGCGCCAAAGTCAAGCTGGCCGACGCGAGCGATACGCGCCCGGTCATGGGGCTGGCGGGCGGCGCGGCCGCGGCCGCATTGAAAGATATATTTCCGACCCTGCCGCAGCGTCTCCATGAGGTGGTGCACGATCCGGCCTCAGGCAGCCTGATCGCGCTGCCCGGCGCACGGTTTCAGTTTGTAGCGCAGCACGATTCCGCGCAGCGGCTGTGGGACCGGCTGGCCGCGGTGCTCCGACCCGTCGGCGCACCCTGCTGGGAGTGGCTGGAAATCCGCAACGGCCTGCCCCTGATCGATGCCGCGACGCAGGAGCAGTTCGTGCCGCAGATGGCCAACATGGAGCTGATAGGCGCGGTCAATTTCCAGAAGGGCTGCTATCCGGGACAGGAGATTGTCGCGCGCACCCAGTACCTGGGCCAGATCAAGCGCCGCATGGTGCTTGCGCATGTCGACGCTTCCGCGCCGCCGCAGGCCGGCGACAGCCTGTTCAGCAGCGAGCTCGCGGACCAGGCGAGCGGCATGGTGGTCAATGTGCAGCCGGCGCCCGACGGCGGCTACGACCTGCTGGCCGTGGTGCAGACCTCGAGCATTGCGCAGGGGGCGCTGCGCGCGGGTTCCGCAGGCGGGCCGCTGTTGCACATCCAGCCCCTGCCATACACGCTCGCCTGAGGCCGCCGCGATGTGCCTGATCCTGCTCGCGCAAGGCGCACACCCCGAGTATCCGCTGGTCGTCGCGGCGAACCGCGACGAGTACTACCAGCGGCCGACGGCGAAGGCGGCGTTCTGGGTCGACCATCCGGACATCCTCGCCGGCCGCGACCTGGAATGCATGGGCACCTGGCTCGGCATCACGCGCAGCGGCCGCTTCGCCGCGCTGACCAATTTCCGCGATCCGCGCGAGCGCAAGACTGACGCGCCCTCGCGCGGCACGCTGGTGAGCGAATATCTGGTTTCCGGGCAGGAACCGCGCGCATTCCTGGAGGCGGTTGCGTCGCGCGCGCAACGCTATAACGGCTTCAATCTGCTCGCCGGCGACGCCGGCGGCATGTTCTACGTTTCCAGCCGCGCCGGCGCGGTACAGGCGGTGAGCCCGGGCGTACACGGCCTGTCGAACCATCTGCTCGATACGCCCTGGCCCAAAGTGGAGCGCGGCAAGGCGCGCCTGCAGGCGGCGCTGGCGGATGAACCCGACGCCGAATTGCTGCTGGACCTGCTGCAGGACCGCGAGCCCGCAGCGCAGGGCGAACTGCCCGACACCGGCATCGGCGCCGAAATGGAGCGCGTGCTTTCGTCCGCCCTGATCGTGTCGCCGCAGTACGGCACGCGCGCTTCCACCGCCGTGCTGTTCGGGCGCGACGGCCGTGTCAGCTTCACCGAACGCACCATCCTGCGCGACGGCGCGGTCGGCGCCACCGTCAGCATGCATTTCCGCATCAAACGGAATTGAGCGAGCGCTGCATCGGGACGTGGGGAATGCCGGCCTCGACGAACTCGGGTCCGGATATCTCGAAGCCATAGCGCCGATAGAATCCCGCCGCGCTTAGCTGCGCGTTCAGGCGCACCGCCGCATCGCCGCGCGTGCGCGCCCGCTCCACCAGCGCCTGCAGCAGCAGCGCGCCCACGCCCCTGCCGCGCCATTGCTTCAATACCGCCATGCGCCCGACGTGGCCGTCTGGCAGCAGGCGACCCGTCCCGATCGCAGTGCCGTCGGCGGTGCAGGCCAGTGCATGTTCGCTAGGCGCGTCCTGCGCATCCATTTCGATCTCTGCCGGAACGCCCTGCTCGCGCACGAATACGAGCTCGCGTATGTGCGCGGCGCGGGCGCGGGCCGTGTCCCAGCCGCAGATGCGCACGCTAAAAGTCGGTGTCGGCATGGCGGTTATAATACGCGCCTGCCAAGAGGACGAGTCATGCACAGCCTGTGGGACGACAAGGACGCGGCGCAATGCCGCGATGAACTCGAGTTGCGCGTCTACTCTTCGCGCCTGCTCGGCCGCGACAAGACCCTGGTGCTGCATGGCGGCGGCAATACCTCGGTCAAGCTGAAACAGAAGGATTTGTTCGGCGACGACACCAACGTGCTCTACATCAAGGGCAGCGGCTGGGATCTGGAGACCATAGAGGTCGCCGGCTTCGCGCCGGTGCAGCTCGACTATCTGCGGCGCCTGGCGCAGCTCGATGCGCTGTCGGACACGCAGATGGTGAATCAGCTGGCGACGCACCTGCTGCAGGCCGCCGCACCCGCGCCTTCGGTCGAAACCATACTGCACGCGATCCTGCCGCATAAATTCGTCGACCATACGCATGCGGACGCCGTGCTCGCGGTTACCGATACCGCCGATGGCGAGCGGCGCGTGCGCGAGATCTACGGCGACGCGGTAGTGATCCTTCCCTACGTCATGCCCGGCTTCGATCTCGCGCGCCTGTGCGCGCTGGAGTATCCGCGCCAGGCCGGGCCCAACACCATAGGCATGGTGCTGCTGAATCACGGCATCTTCTCCTTCGGCGACACTGCACGGCTGTCCTACGAGCGCATGATCGACCTGGTGAGCCGCGCCGAGAATTACCTGAAGGCGCAGGGGGCGTGGAATCTGCCGTCGCGCGCGCGAGAACCGGCACGCGTCGACATGCTCGAGCAGGCGCGGCTGCGCCGCAGCGTCTCGGCCGCCGCCGGCGCGCCGATGCTCGTGGTGACGCATGCCGACGTCGAGGCGCTGGCCTTCGCGCGGCGCGACGACCTGATCGCGCTGTCGCAGCAGGGGCCGGTCACGCCGGACCATATCATCCGCACCAAACGCGTGCCCATGCTCGGCAGCGATGTCGATGCCTACGCGCGCGACTACCGCGCCTATTTCGAGCAGCAGGCGCCACAGGCCAGGGAACCCAAAACCATGCTCGATGCGGCGCCGCGCCTGGTGCTCGATCCTGCATACGGCATGGCCGCGGCCGGCAGGAGCGCGAAAGACGCCGCCATCGTCGCGGAGCTGTATCAGCACAGCATGCAGGTGATGCAGCGCGCGCAGGCCCTGGGCGGCTATCAAGCCCTGCCCCAGCGCGAGCTGTTCGAGGTCGAATACTGGGATCTGGAACAGGCCAAGCTGCGCAAGGGTGGCAAGCCGCTGCCGTTCGCCGGAGAAGTCGCGCTGGTCACCGGCGCGGCCTCGGGCATCGGCAGGGCCTGCGCCGAAGCACTGCTCGCGCGCGGCGCGGCGGTAGTCGGCCTCGATATCAATCCGGCGATCGAAACGATTTTCCGGCGCAGCGAATTTCTCGGCCTGCGCTGCGACCTGACCGAAGAGCGCGCCATCAACGGCGCGCTCGAGCGCGCGGTCCTGGCTTACGGCGGGCTGGACATGCTGGTGCTAAACGCGGGCATTTTCGCCGCCAGCCGCAGGATCAGCGAACTCTCCAGCGAGGAATGGCGCCGGGTCATGGCGATCAACCTCGACGCCAACCTGATCCTGCTGCGCGCCTGCCACCCGCTGCTCAAACTCGCGCCCATGGGTGGGCGCGTCGTGGTCATCGGCTCCAAGAACGTGCACGCGCCCGGCCCGGGCGCGGCGGCCTACTCCGCTTCCAAGGCTGCGCTGAACCAGCTCGCGCGCGTCGCGGCGCTGGAATGGGGCGCGGAGGGCATACGCATCAACTCGCTGCATCCGAACGCCGTATTCGACACCGGCATCTGGACCGATGAAGTGCTGGAGCAGCGAGCGAAGCATTACGGCCTCACGGTGGACGAGTACAAGACCAATAACGTGCTCAAGACCGAGGTCAGGAGCCGCGACGTAGCCGAACTGGCGGCCGAAATGTGCGGGCCGCTGTTCGCCAAGACGACCGCCGCGCAGCTGCCGGTGGACGGTGGCAACGAAAGGGTGATCTGAGGCCATGCCAGTTGAAAGTCGGAACGTGGAAACGCTGCGCTGGCGCGAAGGCCGGCTGGAACTCATCGACCAGCGGCGCCTGCCGCTCGAGTTCGAGTATGTTTCCTGCACGGATGCGGTGCAAACGGCTGACGCGATACGCGACATGGTGGTGCGCGGCGCGCCGGCGATCGGCTGCACTGCGGCCTACGGCGTGGCAGTCGAGGCGCAGCGGCATGCTGCATCTACGCGCGCGCAGTTCGATACCGCGCTGGAGCACGCATTCGAAGTGCTGGGCGCGAGCCGCCCCACCGCAGTCAACCTGTTCTGGGCCATCGCGCGCATGCGCGAGCGCCATGCGCAATTGCGCGGTGGTCCGGTAGGCACGGAAGCCGGCGCGCTGCTCGGTCTGGCGCGTCAGATGCACAGCGACGATGTCGCGACGAATCGCGCATTGGGTGTGCACGGCGCGGCTTTGATCGCCGACGGCGCGCGCATCATGACCCATTGCAATGCCGGCGCGCTTGCCACCGCCGGCCACGGCACGGCCCTGGGCGTGATCCGCTCGGCGCGCGACGCGGGTAAGCGCGTCAGCGTGATCGCCAACGAAACCCGGCCCTATCTGCAGGGTGCGCGGCTGACCGCCTGGGAGATGGTGCAGGAGAAAATTCCGGTTACCCTGGTGACCGACAACATGGCCGGACATCTGATGCAGCGGGGACACGTCGACGTCGTAATCGTCGGCGCCGACCGCATCGCCGCCAACGGCGACACCGCCAACAAGATCGGCACCTACACGGTGGCAGTGCTGGCCCGGCGCCACCGGATTCCCTTCTATGTCGCGGCGCCGCTCTCTACCATCGATCTGACGATTGCGGACGGCAGCGGCATTCCAATCGAGGAGCGTGATCCGTCCGAAGTCACCGGCTTTCGCGGCGTGCGCTGCGCGCCCGAGGGTGTCAGCGTCGCCAATCCCGCATTCGATGTCACGCCCGCGGACCTGGTCACCGGACTCATTACCGAGAAAGGCGTGATCGAGCGGCCCGACGCGGCCAAGATCCGCGCGCTGTTCGGCAATTGAATTTTCGGCGCGGACGCGGGCCTGCTACAGCAGCACCGCCATTACGTTCAGATATGCCCGCTCCGTTCAGAACTACCGCTCCGTTCAGAATTGTCATTCCGAGCAACGCGAGGAATCTGCTCTTGATTCAGCTCACCGGCAAATCAGGTTTCGATTATCTCTACCGGCGTCCCAGGCGTAACCGCATCGAACAGTTCGATCACGTCGCGGTTGCGCATGCGGATGCAGCCGTGGGACACCGGCTCCCCAATGCGCTGTTCGTCGCTGGTGCCGTGAATGTAGACGAAGCGGCGCATGGTATCGACTTGCTGCATGCGGTTGAAGCCCGGTTCGCAACCGGACAGCCATAGGATGCGGGTCAGAATCCAATCGCGTTCTGGATGGCGCCCGCTGAGTTCGCTGTTGTGTATCTCGCCAGTAGGCCGGCGCCCGACGAATACGGTATTGAGCGGCAGTCCCGCGCCGATCTTGGCGCGGATGATGTGCCTGCCGCGCGGCGTACAGTCACTATCACATTGCTCCCCTGCGCCGTTCTTCGAGGTCGAGACCGGATAGCGGTGAAGCCGCGCGCCGCTGTCATCGAACAGTTCCAGGGCTTGTGCCGCAAGGCTGATGCGTATGCTGGGCATGTCAGGTTTTGGTCCGTTTCGCGGCGAAGAATTCACGCAGCAGCGCGCCGCATTTGTCCGCCATGACATCGGCGGTAACGGTCGCGTGGTGGTTCAGGCGCGGATCGGAAAACAGATCGAGCACGCTGCCGCAAGCGCCGGTCTTCGGGTCGGCGGCGCCATAGACCAGACGCGCGATGCGCGCGTGCAGCATGGCGCCCACGCACATGGCGCAGGGCTCGAGGGTGACATAGAGTTCGCATCCCGGAAGACGGTAATTCCCGAGCCTCGTCGCCGCATCGCGCAAGGCCAGGATTTCCGCGTGCCCCGCGGGATCGTGCAGGCTGATCGGCGCATTGAACCCTGTGCCCAGGATTTCGCCGTCTTTCACCACCACGGCGCCGACCGGCACCTCGCCTGCGGCCTGCGCCATGCGCGCCTGGTCAAGCGCCGCCCGCATGAAGTCCGCGTCCTGGGTCATTCCCATTCAAATGTTTTCAAGATCTGCAGCAACAAATTGAATCACCTTACGCCGCTTCGGCGTGCAGCTTCACGCCGAGAGCTCGAGCCACTTTCAAAACCGTAGCAAAGCTCGGGTTTCCGTCTACGCTGAGTGCGCGGTAAAGGCTTTCGCGGCTTAGCCCAGCGTCCTTGGCAACCTGCGTCATTCCTTTTGCGCGTGCGATATCTCCTAGCGCTCTTGCGATACCCGCCGCATCATCGGGTGCTTCTTCTAACCAAGCGTCGAGGTACGCAGCCATTTCCTCCGCTGTACGAAGTTGTGCTGCCACGTCATACGGCAACGTTTTGGTCCTTCCGGCTTTCTTCTGTGCGGTTTTGGGCATAGCTCGTTACTCCTGATAATTTCGGGCCAACTCTATCGCTTGTTCGATGTCGCCAACTTGCGTGGATTTATCGCCGCCTGCGAGCAACAATAAAAGGCGGGTCCCTCTCTGCGTATAGTAGACGCGGTATCCGGCCCCGAAGTCGATCTTCAGCTCGGACACACCGTCGGTTAAGTTTCGGTACTTTCCAGGATTCCCGTGAACCAAGCGATCAACACGAACCTGAATCCGGGCTCTGCCGACACGATCCTTCAGGGCGTTGATCCACCCACGATAGACCTCTGTCTCTTCGACGCGCATGGTATTAGTGTAGCCCATAGGCTACGCATGTCAAGGAGACTAAGGATCGCTGTGCCGTGGGGCCGAACATCCGGCTTCAGGCGCGCGCCGTTCGCGGCGCGTCGACATGGAAGCCGCGGTTAGGCCTCAAAATCCTTAAAGAAGCCATGCTCGACCTCATAGGTTGTAACTGGTTTGAGGCCAAGTTCCAGCTTTTCCAGCATGTCGAGAAGCTTGTCCCCGTCGATCAACTCGATTGGCGGTGCACCGTCACGCGAAGCCTCCCTACGAGCCTCCGCAGTGAAAGAACCGGTTGTAATAATAATTCCCTTGTCTGCGCGGCCGGCCATCGCTCCTCGAAAATCGCGCACATGCGATGGGGAAACCGAGTTCGCGTAACGCTTGCACTGGAAAAAGACCTTGAATGAGACGAGCGGATTCACCTGCAGAGTTCCAAAGCCATCAATCCCGCCATCTCCGCTCTGACCCGTAACAACTACCTGCGTAAAACCGGCCTCTCGCAATAGGCGCTGCGCGAGCCTTTCGAAGCCCGCCGGAGGTAGCTTTAACATGACCTCCAAGACTTCCTCGCGGTAATCCTTCGAAATTGAGCCAGTTCCTTCTGCAACTTTTTCAGCCGCTGGCTCTACCTTCTCCTTGTTCTTGCGTTGCGCCTGGAAGATTTTGACCCACTTGAGAAATATTTCTCGCGATTGTTCGTAGGTAAGTGATGTCTTCAGACCCTTATCCGTCAGGCTCCACACACCGTGTTTTGACGAATCGAGAAGACCTTCGCGTACGAGGTAGAAGCGAGCCCAAGCTACCTGATTCCGGAATCGCGAACCGCCTGATGGAAGTACCTCATTTAGCACGTTATCTGAAATTTTCAAATCTTCTGCGACCCGATCGGCCGCCTCGTCGGGTTTGGCTGAACCCCCTATACTTCTAAGTGCATCAAGAAGCGGCGCAAAGTAGCGAACGAACTGGGCACCTTCTTCCTTCTTTTCTTTGATCACAGTTGTCTCCCTTGAAGCATTTCCTAGGGTCAGAGACACATTTCTTACGCGGCCTTCAGCACCAAGCCAGGCTTCTGCCCCGCCCGCGCCGCGAGTGTAACCAGCATGTCCAGGCTGAACTTGTCCCACTTGCCGCGCACGAGGTCGGACACGCGCGATTGGCCGATGCCCAGGCGCTTCGCCGCTTCCTGCTGGGTCCAGCCGCGCTCGTCGATCACGCTGCGCAGGCGCGCCATCAGCTCCGCGCGCATGGCGAGCACAGCCGCTTCTTCCTTGGAAAATCCCAGATCGGCGAAGACGTTGCCGCTGGACTTGGTAATGCGTTCCTTCATGACTGCTCCTGTATCTGTATGTAGCGCCGCTTAGCGATTTCCACATCCTCCTGGCGCGTCTTCTGCGTCTTCTTGTGGAAGGCGTGTAGCACGTAAATGCCGCTCGCGAACCTCGCCACGTAGATCACACGCCACTCGCCCCGCGCATGAATGCGGATCTCGTATGCCCCGCTCCCCACGACCAGCATGGGCTTGAAGTCCGAAGGCATCAGGCCGATTTGCACCTGCCACAACTCGAACCCTGCCTGGTGCCGGGCTTTGTCCGGAAAACCGGCCAGATCGGCCAAGCTGGAACCGACGAATTTGAGTGATCTCAACGCGAGCCTATCACCAAACTTGGATAATTATCAAACAACTGATATATACGGATCACAAGCATGGTAACCCGGCCACGCAGGCCCTGCAGTCCCTTCGAAGTACGCAATCCAACTTATGCAGGACGCCGTTCGAAGGAAGCCAAAGCGTAGAATGCGCATATGCGGCCTTCCCTCTCTCGCAACTTCCAGAAGGCGACGACCCCGTCCGGTCGCGTTCAAGCTTGAAGCCCGGCGTGACCGCACCCGAAGCCGACGGCCTGCCGATTCCACAGCGCTACTGGGCGATGCTGGTCATCGCGCTCACCATCATGATGGCAGTGCTCGACGGCTCCATCGCCAACGTCGCCCTGCCCACCATCGCCAAGGACATGCACGCCACGCCAGCGGATTCGATCTGGGTGGTGAATGCTTATCAGCTGGTCATCACCATCCTGATGCTGCCGCTCGCGTCGCTCGGAGAGATTGTCGGCTATCGCCGCATATACCGGGCCGGCATCGTCTTGTTCACCCTGGCCTCGCTCGGCTGCGCACTGTCCGATTCGCTGGTCACGCTGAGCGTGGCGCGCGCGGTGCAGGGCATAGGCGCTGCAGGAATCATGAGCGTGAACGCCGCGCTGGTGCGCTTCATCTATCCGTCGCGCCTGCTCGGCCGCGGCATCGGCGTCATCGCCTTCGTCGTCGCGGTCTCGGCCGCCGCCGGTCCGACCGTCGCGGCGGCAATACTTTCCATCGCCTCCTGGCCCTGGCTGTTTGCGGTCAATGTGCCGATCGGTATCGCCAGCATTGCCCTGGCGCGCATGCTGCCGCGCACGCCGCGTTCCGGGCGGCGTTTCGACATGCCCAGCGCGCTGCTGAACGCGCTCTTCTTCGGTCTCTTGATCATCGCCATTGACAGCATCGGCCACGGCGGGCGGCTGCTGGACGCGGCGTTTGCCTTTCTCGGTGCGGGCTTATCCTGCGTCGCGCTGGTGCGGCGCCAACTATCGCAAGCATCGCCGTTGCTGCCAGTCGATCTGCTGCGCATTCCAATGTTCGCACTGTCGATCGCGACCTCGATCTGCTCGTTTGCGGCGCAAATGCTGGCCTATGTCTCGATTCCATTCTATTTCCAGCACCTGCTCGGACGCAGCGACGTGGCCACCGGCCTGTTGATGACGCCCTGGCCGCTGGCAGCTGCGGTGGCGGCGCCGATCGCCGGGCGGCTCGCAGACCGCTATCCTGCCGGCATACTCGGGGCGCTGGGCCTGGCCACGTTTGCCGCGGGTCTGGTCCTACTCGCGCTGCTGCCGGCGGCGGCGGGCGACGCCAACATCGTCTGGCGCATGGCCTTGTGCGGCGCCGGCTTCGGCCTATTCCAGTCGCCCAATAACCGCGCCATCATCACCTCGGCGCCGCGCGAGCGCAGCGGCGGGGCGAGCGGCATGCTCGGAACTGCGCGGCTGCTCGGCCAGACCGTCGGCGCTGCGCTGGTGGCGCTGATGTTCAGTTTGTTTGGCGAGGGCGCTACCGTATGGTCGCTCGGTCTGGCGGCATGCATCGCGCTAATTGCTGCCGCGGTGAGCTACACCCGGCTGATCAGCACCACCCGTTCGAAAGGATAGACCGGCGACCGACGCCCCTCATTCCCACTCGATGGTCGCAGGCGGTTTGCCGCAGATATCGTAGACCACGCGGTTGATGCCGCGTACCTCGTTGATAATGCGGTTCGACACTTTGCCGAGCAGTTCGAACGGCAGGTGCGCCCAATGGGCGGTCATGAAGTCCTGCGTCTGCACCGCGCGCAGCGCCACCACGTATTCGTAGGTGCGGCCGTCGCCCATCACCCCCACCGCCTTCACCGGCAGGAACACGGCGAAGGCCTGGGAAGTGGCGTCGTACCAGCTGCGCCCCTCGGCATCGCGCGCCGCGCGCAACTCTTCGATGAAAATGGCGTCGGCGCGGCGCAGCAGGTCGGCGTACTCCTGCTTCACTTCGCCGAGGATGCGCACGCCCAGCCCCGGCCCGGGGAACGGGTGGCGGTAGACCATGTCGTGCGGCAGGCCCAGCGCCACGCCGAGTTCACGCACCTCGTCCTTGAATAGCTCGCGCAGCGGCTCGAGCAGCTTCAGGTGCAGGGTGTCGGGCAGGCCGCCGACATTGTGGTGCGACTTGATGTTGGTCGCTTTCTTGGATTTGGCGCCTGCTGACTCGATCACGTCGGGGTAGATGGTGCCCTGCGCCAGCCATTTGGCGTTCTTTATTTTCGCCGCCTCGCGCTGGAACACTTCAACGAACTCGCGGCCAATGATCTTGCGCTTCTGCTCCGGATCGGCAACGCCGGCGAGCTTGCCCATGAAGGTGGTGCTGTCGTCGATATGGATCACCTTGACGCCGAGGCTGCGCGCGAAGGTCGCCATTACCTGTTCGGCCTCGTTCAGGCGCAGCAGTCCGTGGTCGACGAACACGCAGGTGAGCTGCTTGCCGATGGCGCGCTGGATCAGCGCCGCGGCGACCGAGGAGTCGACACCGCCAGAAAGCCCGAGGATCACCTCGTCGTCGCCGACCTGCTGGCGTATGCGCACGATCGCCTCGGTCGCATAGTTGGGCATGTTCCAGTCGCCGGCGCAGCCGCAGATGCCGTTGACGAAGCGCTTGAGAATGGCAGTTCCCTGCAGCGTATGCGTGACCTCGGGATGGAATTGCACCGCGTAGAAGCCGCGTGCCTCGTCCGCCATGGCTGCCACCGGACAGGCATCCGTCGAGGCCATGAGCTTGAAACCGGCGGGCAGCTCGGTGACCTTGTCGCCGTGGCTCATCCATACCTTGAGCATGCCGTGGCCCGCAGGTGTGCGGAAGTCCTCGAGACCGTCGAACAGCCGCGTATGGCCGCGCGCGCGCACCTCGGCGTAGCCGAACTCGCGTACTGCGCCGGCCTCGACTTTGCCGCCGAGCTGTTGCGCCATGGTCTGCATGCCGTAGCAGATGCCCAGCACCGGCACGCCGAGATCAAATACCGCTTGCGGCGCGTGCGCCGAAGCGTCCTCGGTCACCGACAGGTGGCTACCGGAAAGAATCACGCCCATGGCGCCGAAATCGCGCACGAACTGCTCGCTGACGTC
>JBBRAI010000006.1:0-102820 GCA_038206915.1 Burkholderiales bacterium
GAAGTTGACCCGCGCGCCGGTGGTGATTTCGCCGGCGAGCACCACCAGATTGTCTTTGACCAGCGTCTCGGCCGCGACTCGGGAGGTTTTGTCCTGCGCTAGAATGGCGTCCAGAACCGCGTCGGAAATCTGGTCGGCGACCTTGTCCGGATGGCCTTCAGAGACCGATTCCGAGGTGAACAGGAATTGCGACATCACTCAGCTCCTTTATATAGATGAACCATCTTGTCTCCCGGAAACCGGGCCCCCATCCTGCGGCGGATAACGATCTATACCGCACTAACCGCCGGCTCGACCGCCCTTGCCGGCGAAATCCGATGCGATCGAGCCTTCTGTGATCTTGTCCATCCATTGCGCAGTCATCGCTGCGCCTCCAAACGCAAAAAGGTGTAGCGACAACGCCTCCGGCAAAGGCATCGTCAGGCAGCTCGCCGCGATGTCCTCGATCACCAGCTGCGGTTCGTGTGCCGCGACCAGGCGCACTACGGATCCCATTTTCCCTTTCAATGCCCGCATGGAGTTTCCGACCCCACAGCGCAGGCCGATCTCCAGGAGCTTCGCAATGCTGGTGGGACCCGCGACGCCCGCCCGGATTGGCGCCGTGATGCCGCGCGCGCGAAGGCGCTTCGCCCATTCGCCGACGACCGCACCATCGAAGCAGAGCTGCGACACGACAAAAACCTCGAGTCCTTCGCTGCGCGCGTAGTCAAGCTTGAGATCGAGGTTCGTGCGGATTATGCCATCGTCCATCGCCGGGTGTCCTTCCGGATAGCCCGCCACGCCGAATTTGCGAAATCCGGTCGCCTGCAGCACACCGCTGCGCAGCAGATCGAAACTGGATCGGTACGGTCCCGCCGGATCGACTACATCACCGCCGATGAGCAGAATCGAGGCGGCGCCGGATTCGGCAAGATTCGCCAACAGGCTTCGCGCCGCCGCTTCGCTGCCAAGTTTTCGCGCCGCGACATGCGGCACCGGTGTAAGGCCCAAGTTCCGCGCGAACAACGTCGCTTCGACCATGTCGTCGGCGCTCAGGTTGGGGGTCCACGGAAGAAACGTCTCGCGACAGCGCAGCAGCGCGGCCGCAACGCTTCCGGCCTTGCGTAACTCCCGCGCGGCGATCTCGATCGAAGCGCATGCCGCGAGTTTTCGCGCTGCCTCTTCGACCTCAGGCGGGTTGGCTGTCTGAAGCGCCATACTTTGGCCCCTAGAAATCTCGGCGCCGCGAAATACTAAATGCCTCGTCCCAGAACCACAGGCCACCGTGTTTCTTCAACACCTCCCGCGTGACGTCGATGTATTCGCCGCTATGCAAAGCCTGCTCGAGGCGCGCATCCTCGATCTGCCCCACATAAATGGCCGCATTCCACGCGGCAAACAGTGTGGATGTCCCGATCGATCCCGCGATTTCCGCCGGCATAGTGTGCATTCCATGTCGGAAAAGTGCGCGGTTTTTCGGAGTCGAGTTGAAATTCAGCGACTTCGCCGCCGACCCGAGCACATCCTTGACCTCCTTAAGTATCTGCTGCCGGTCATGAATAAACGGGTTCTCGTCCGGCCACACACCCTGGAGGATTTCATGCCCCGGATCACCGCCATTCGACTGAATCACCAAGAGCCGCCCGCCCGGGCCAAGTGCTTTCGCAAGCGGCGCGAGTACGCGCGACGCCTTGAACTCCAACGACGCGCGCAAGCGGTAGGGCTGGGACGCGATGACCAGATCGTAATCGGCACGCTCGGCACCCCGTCGGGGAATTACGGAATTGAGCAGGAATCGGTGGTCTTCCCTATAGAGCACAAGGACAGCGGGTCGCTCGTACCCCAGATTGCCCGTGGCACTGCTGACCGTGGTGCGCCAATTCTCGGCGAGCAGCGGCTGCAATTCCGTGATTTGCTTTTCGAATTCCCTTGAGCTCGTCCCGGACAACGCTACCTCGTTCCAGCTTAGCGTGGACGCCGAGGATATCGATTGAGGATTAAGCCAGGGAGCCTCCTTGTAGTACAGGTTGGTGATCACCAGCACCATCGCCGGATGCTCGAAAAACCTGTCTGGCGTTTTCTCCAACGTCAACCTCACGTCCTCGAGACTGATCTCCTTCGCCACCACGTAAAACGGCATCGTCGGAAATCGAAAGTGCATAGAACGCATTACGCGCGTCAGCACGGTGCCGTCGCCCACGCCGGCATCGAACACCCGGATAGCGGGTGGTTTGGGATGGATGTTCTGCAGTTCCTGTTCGACCCGTTCGCCGACCGCCCATTTTTCCGTGCAAGTGTTCACGAACATCAGATACTTTTGCCGGTTATCCGTGAACCGGAAATTGCCTTTCGACGATTTATCAGCCTTTGCAGCGGAGGGCACACCCGCGCCGCCGCGACCAATGCTATGCGCGGGCTGTGATGGCCGGTTTCGTTCCACCGGGTAATCAGGATTCGCGCTGTCAACGTGCTCGCCGTCCGGGCTGAGAATGGTGTTCGCTTTGGTCACTTAACAGTCCTCCCTTTTGCCGTCGACTGCGCAAAATCTGCTCGCCGCGCCGATATTGTTTTTCAAGGCGAGGTCAATCGCCGCGCTTTAGTCATTTAGCAGCGGGCATTTCAAAGTGTCAACCCACTTTTGTCCCAAGCCGATTGTGGGCACGAATCGTGGGACATCGCCTGCGGCATGGGAAACCGGGCGTATCGCGCGCCAAGTTCGCATCGTCGATTTTGTTTTTTGTTACATTAACTCATGCACATACGTCAATAAGACCAGCCGTTCTGCGCAACACCGGGCGCCATCGAACGGCATACTCGACATTGCCCGGCTGCCTGAAATATGTGGCCTGGGCCGCAAGCAATCGGATCATAGGGTCGTGTTGATATGCATCGAAATACCGCCTCTCGCCATTGACCAGCGTCATGCTGCAACCGCCCAAGCTTGGCTAATGAACGCGCTTGATGCGCGCGCCGAGTTGCGACAGCTTCTCCTCGATGCACTCGTAGCCGCGGTCGAGGTGGTAGATGCGCTCGACCGTGGTCTCCCCGCGCGCGACCAATCCGGCGATTACGAGACTCGCCGAAGCGCGCAGGTCGGTCGCCATCACCGTGGCGCCGTCGAGCTGCTTCACGCCCTTGACCAACGCGGTGTTTCCCGAAATCTCGATGTCCGCGCCCAGGCGCTGCAATTCGAGCGCGTGCATGAAGCGGTTCTCGAAGATGGTTTCGGTCAGCACCGCAGTGCCGCGCGCGATCGAGTCCAGCGCCATGAATTGCGCCTGCATGTCGGTGGGGAACGCCGGATAGGGCGCGGTGCGCAGATTGACGCTGTTCGGCGAGCCGTCCATCTCCAGAAGGATGGAATCTTCCTCGGCGCTGATCCTGGCGCCGGCCTCGCGCAGCTTGTCCACCACCGCATCGAGGATGCGCGCGCTGGTGTTGCGCAAGCGCACCCTGCCGCCGGTCGCGGCCGCGGCAACGAGAAACGTGCCGGTCTCGATGCGGTCCGGCATGATGCTGTGCGCCGCCCCGCCGAGCGCACTCACGCCCTCGATGGTGATCGTGTCGCTGCCCGCGCCCTCGATGTTCGCCCCCATCGCCTTGAGGCAGTTGGCGAGATCGACCACCTCGGGCTCGCGTGCCGCGTTTTCGATCACGCTGGTGCCTTCGGCCAGGCACGCCGCCATCATCAGGTTCTCGGTGCCGGTGACCGTCACCAGATCGGTGAAAATACGCGCGCCCTTCAGCCGCTTCGCCCGCGCGATGATATAGCCGTGCTCGACGTTGACTTCCGCGCCCATCGCCTGCAGGCCCTTGATGTGCAGGTCTACCGGGCGCTGGCCGATGGCGCAGCCGCCGGGCAGCGACACGCGCGCCTCGCCGCAGCGCGCGAGCAGCGGTCCCAGCACCAGGATGGAGGCGCGCATGGTCTTTACCAGATCATAGGGTGCAAGCGGCGTGTGCAGGCCACCAGCGTCGAGCTCAAGGCCGAGTTTTTCGTCGAGCGAAACGGCCACGCCCATGCCGCCGAGCAAGGTGAGCAGAGTGGTGACGTCGCGCAGGTGCGGCACATTGGCGAGGCGCAGCGGCTTGGCCGAGAGCAGCGCCGCGCACATGATCGGCAGCGCCGCGTTCTTCGCGCCGGAAATGCGCACCTCGCCCGAGAGCGGCACGCCGCCGCGGATCAGGAGCTTATCCATGCCGGCGTTGTTGGCGCGGCATGCTCACGCGGCACCTCCGGGCTGCGCGCTCCATTCCTCGGGCGTGAGCGTTTGCATCGACAGCGCGTGGACTTCCTCGCGCATGCGCTCGCCCAGCGCCTGATACACGCGCTGATGACGCTGCACCCGGTTTCTGCCGCGAAACTCCGCGGACACGATCAGCGCCTGGAAATGCTGGCCGTCGCCGGCGAGCTCGATGTGTTCGCAGGGCAGGCCCTGCTCGATGTAGCGCTTCACTTCCTCGGGTGTGACCATGGGCTTCCTTTCGATATCAGTTGCAGATCGATGCCGTCGCCGCTATTGGCGCAGCTTGTAGCCGTGCTTGAGCAGCGCGAGGCTGCCTGCGGTAATCACCAGCAGCATGGCGAGCGCGATGACCAGGCTCGATGCCGGATTGATGTCGGACACGCCGAAAAAGCCATAGCGAAATCCGTCGATCATGTAGAAGAACGGGTTGAAGCGCGACAGCCCCTGCCAGAACGCGGGCAGCGAGTGTATCGAGTAGAACACGCCGGACAGAAAGGTCAGCGGCATGATGAGGAAACTCTGGAACGCCGCCACCTGGTCGAATTTTTCGGCCCAGATGCCGGCAAGCAGGCCCAACGCCCCCAGTATGGCACTGCCGGCGAGCGCAAACGCGAGTATCCACAGCGGATGCGCGAACGTAAGCGCGACAAAACCCAGCGACACCAGCAGCACGCCGACCCCCACGATCATGCCGCGGATTACCGAGGCGAGCACATACGCGGCAAAGAAATCCCAGTAGGACAACGGCGGCAGCAGCACGAAGATGATATTGCCCGTGACTTTGGACTGGATCAGGCTGGACGAGGTGTTGGCGAACGCGTTCTGCAGCACCGCCATCATCACCAGCCCCGGCACCAGAAAGGCCGCATAGGGCACCTCGCCGTAGACCGGCGCGCGCCCCTGCATTACGTGGGAGAAGATCAGCAGGTAGAGCAGCGTGGTGAGCACCGGCGCGGCGACGGTCTGGAACGCCACCTTCCAGAAGCGCAGCAGTTCCTTGTACAGCAGCGTGCCAAAGCCGGACATGTCAGGCGATCGCCTCTTTCATGATCTGCACGAACACGTCTTCCAGATCGGGTTGCAGCAATTCGAGCTCTTCGATCTGCGCGCCCGCCTCGCGCAGCTGCGCCAGCACGCCTTCGACCTCGTTGTAGCTGCGCAGGCGCAGGGTGTGCACCGCATCGTGGGTGTCGCGCACGTGCTCGGCGAGGGCCGCAGGCAGCGGCGCGCCGCTGAGGCGCAGGCGCAGATACAGGCTCTCCCTGCGGTTGATCAGCTTGCTGGTGGTGTCGAGCGCGACCACGCGCCCCTGTTTGAGCATGGCAATGCGCCCGCACAAGGCCTCCGCCTCCTCCAGGTAGTGCGTAGTCAGCACGATGGTGTGGCCCTTGCGGTTGAGGCCGCGCACGAATTCCCACAGCCCCTGGCGCAATTCCACGTCCACGCCCGCAGTCGGTTCGTCGAGCACGATTACCGGCGGCTTGTGCATCAGCGCCTGCGCCACCAGCACGCGCCGCTTCATGCCGCCGGAAAGCGAGCGCATGTTGGCGCTGGCCTTGCCGGTAAGGTCCAGGTGGTGCATCACCTCGTCGATCCAGGCATCG
Source organism: Burkholderiales bacterium (assembly GCA_038206915.1). Lineage (GTDB taxonomy): Bacteria > Pseudomonadota > Gammaproteobacteria > Burkholderiales > SG8-39 > 2-12-FULL-64-23. Next base: position 5,831 of record JBBRAI010000006.1, read on the forward strand.
TTGTGCTTCAGGCCGAAGTAGCCCGACTGGATGCGCAGGGTTTCGCGCACGCTGAAGAACGGGTCGAACACCAGCTCCTGCGGCACCACGCCCAGCGCGCGGCGCGAATCGCGGTACTGCGCGACGACGTCGTGCCCCAGCACGCGCACGCTGCCGCTGTCAGCGCGCGCGAGCCCCGCAAGAATGTTGATCAGCGTGGTCTTGCCCGCCCCGTTGGGGCCGAGCAGGCCGAAGAACTCGCCCGGCGCCACTTCGAGGTCGATTCCGGCGAGCGCCTGGACTGTGCCGAAACGCTTGTACACCTGCTCGATCTGGATCGCGGGGGTCATAGGCTGCGCCGCGTTGCGGCGTAGTAATGGTCAGGCCGCGTCGGCCTGCAGCAACTCGGATACGGCGTAGAGTTCCGCCAGATTGCGCATCGCCGCGGGAAAGTTCGCGAGCGCCAGCGCAAGCTCGCGCCGGCGCGCCTCGCGCAGGCACTCGAGCGCCAGCGCCACGGCCGCCGAATCCACCTCGGTCACGGCTTCGAAATCGAGCACTGCGACGCCTGGCGCAAGCAGCGCGCGAAATTGCGCAAGGAGCGCGGTGACCGTGCCGATCGTGACCGGGCCCTGCAGCAGCAGTCGGTCGCCTGACTGCGTAATCACTTGGATTTGGCGCCGGCCTGGGATTCCAGGGAGCGGTTCTTGTTCGCCAGCGCCTTGATCAGGCCGTCCACGCCGCCGTCTCGAATCTCGGCGTTGAAGTTATCGCGGTAGTTGGTGACCAGGCTCACGCCGGCGACCACCACGTCGTAGACCTTCCAGCCGCTGGGCGTCTTCTCCATGGCGTAATCGATGCCGACAGGCTGTGCTCCCGACCGCTTGACCTGGGTTCTTACGGTGACATCGGTGTCGCCGGGGGCCGCGCGCAGCGGCTTGAACTCGATCACTTCGTTCTTGTAGGTGGACAGCGCGCCGGAGTAGGTGTGCACCAGCAGGGCGCGGAACTCGTCAACCAGCGTCTGCTTCTGCGCCGCGTTCGCCCGCGGCCAGCCGCGCCCCACCGCAAGCGCCGTCATGCGCTCGAAATTAAAATGCGGCAGCAACTTGGCGTCGACCAGTGTATTGATTTTCGCCTGATCGCCGGCCTTGATGTCTTTGTCGCTCTTGATGATATCGATCACCTCGTCGCTGATGCGCTTGATCAGCACATCTGGGGCGGCGTCCTGCGCCACGGCGCCGGCGGCGAACAGGCCAAAGCACAGCGCTGCGAGCAATCTGATCATGGCTTGCGGGACTCTTCCGGCTGCGCGGCTGCGGCCGGACCCTCGGCAGGTTCGGGCTCGCGCGGCGGACTGCCGTCGTACACCAGGCTGCGGCGGCGCTGCGTGTAGGCGCCGCGCACGTAGGAATAATAGTCCAGCGCCGCCTCTTCGGCGACGCGGCTCGCGTCGAGCACGCTGGCGCGCGCATCGATGACGCGCACGCCATAGAGTTCGTTGCGCGTCGGAACATTGCCTATGTACCAGAGCGGATCGCCGTGCCAGTCCACCGCCAGCCGGCTGAAGCCGTCGCGCACGTTGCTCGGGCCGAGGATGGGCAGCACCACATAGGCGCCGCTGCCCACGCCCCAGCGGCCCAGGGTCTGGCCGAAATCCTCGTTGTGCTTCTCCAGCCCGGCATTGCTGGCTACGTCGAACAGGCCCAGTATGCCCGCGGTGGTGTTTATCGCGAAGCGGCCGAAATCGCTCACCCCCTCGTCCAGTTTGCCCTGCAGGACGTTGTTTACTCCGATCCAGATATCGCCGAGGTTGGAGAAGAAATTGCCCACGCCGGTGCGCGCGAACTCTGGCAGCACAGCCTTGTAGCCCTTGGCCACCGGCGCGATGATTGCCTTGTCCAGGCCGTCGTTGAACTTGAACATGGCGCGGTTGTAGCCTTCGAGGGGATCGTCCGGATTGGCGCCGGTCGTTGCGCACCCCGCGACCCCGCCCAGCGCCCCGATCAACAGAAATCCGAAACAAAACCGCTGCATGTTCATTGGGCTTCTCACTTTCCGTCTTTGCCGCCATCCGCCGCCTTGCTGAACAGGAACTGGCTGATCAGGTTTTCGAGCACTACCGCGGATTGCGTGATCTTCAAGGTGTCGCCGTTCTTCAGCTTCGCCGTATCGCCTCCGGCCGTCAGGCCGACGTACTGCTCGCCGAGCAGCCCGGAAGTCAGGATCTTCGCCGAGGTATCCTTCGGAAAATCGTAGCGCTTGTCGATCGCAAACGCGACCGTCGCTTCGTAGGTCACGGTATCGAAGCCGATGTCCTCGACCCGTCCGACCACCACGCCGGCGCTCTTTACGGGCGCCCGCTTTTTCAACCCGCCAATGTTATCAAAATTCGCCTTCACTAGATATGTCTCCGCGGCGGAAAAGGACGCGAGATTCCCCACTTTCAGCGCAAGAAACAGAAGTGCGCCCAAGCCGATGGCGAGGAATACGCCCACCCACAGGTCCGTCGTCTTACGCTTCATCATCGTTAGGCCCCTCGAAACATGAATGCCGTCAACATGAAATCCAGTGCAAGTATCGCCAGCGACGCGGTCACCACGGTGCGCGTGGTCGCCCCCGAAACGCCCTCCGCGGTAGGCGGAGCGTCGTAGCCCTCGAACACCGCGATCCAGGTGACGGCGACGCCGAATACCAGGCTTTTGACCACGCCGTTGAGGATGTCCTCGCGAAAATCGACCGCGGCCTGCATCTGCGACCAGAACGAGCCTTCGTCCACGCCGATCAGCCGCACGCCCACCAGATAACCGCCGAACACGCCCATGGCGGAGAACATCGCCGCCAGCAGCGGCATCGAAATCACGCCGGCCCAGAAGCGCGGCGCGATCACCCGTCCGATCGGATCCACCGCCATCATTTCCATCGCCGCGAGCTGCTCGGTGGCCTTCATCAGGCCGATTTCCGCGGTGATGGCCGAGCCGGCGCGGCTGGCGAACAGCAGGCCCGCCACCACCGGTCCGAGTTCGCGCACCAGCGACAGCGCCACCAGCACACCCAGCGCCGAAGACGAGCCGTAACGCTGCAGCGTATCGTAGCCCTGCAGGCCGAGCACCATGCCCACGAACAGTCCCGACACCAGAATGATGATCAGCGAGAGCACGCCGATGAAATAGATCTCGCGCGTCACCAGCGAGAACCGGCGCAGGCACATGCCGGAGTTGCGCAGCGTCAGCAGCAGGAAGCGGCTGGCAAAGCCGAACCGGTGCACCGCGCCGATCGCACGCGCGCCCATGCCTTCGAGAACTTCTGTTGCCGCGGCCATCATGCTTCCGTCGCCTGCAGGTCGCGCGCGTAGTCTTCGGCCGGATAGTGGAACGGCATCGGACCGTCGGCTTCGCCGTACACGAACTGATGCACGAAGGGCTTGTCCGAAGCGCGCAGCTCGTCGGGGACACCGTGGGTGACGATCGCACCGTCGGACATGAAATAGACATAGTCGACGAGCCCCAGCGCCTCGGCGACGTCGTGCGTGACGATGATCGAGGTGGCGCCCAGGGCGTCGTTCAGGTGCCGGATCAGGCGGCCGATGACGCCCATGGACACGGGATCGAGTCCGGCGAACGGCTCGTCGTACATGATCAGCATCGGGTCGAGCGCCGTGGTGCGCGCCAGCGCCACGCGCCGCGCCATCCCGCCGGAGAGCTCCGCCGGCATCAGATGCTGCGCGCCGCGCAGGCCGACCGCCTGCAGCTTCAACAGCACCAGATCGTCGATGAGTTCCTCCGGCAGGTCGGTATGTTCGCGCATCTGAAACGCGACATTGTCGAAGCATGACATGTCGGTAAACAGCGCGCCGAACTGGAACAGCATGCCCATCTTGCGCCGCAGCGCGAACAATTCGTCGTGGCGCAGTCGCGACACCACCTTGCCATCGACGCGCACCTCGCCGCGGTCGGGGCGCAGCGCGCCTCCGATCAGGCGCAGCAGGGTGGTCTTGCCGCAGCCTGACAGCCCCATGATCGCCACCACCTGGCCGCGGCGTATGTTGAGGCTCACGCCCTTCAGTATCTGGCGGCTGTCGTAGGCGAAGTTTACGTTGTCGACTTCGACCAGATTGTCTGTTGCAGGATTCGTCGGCACGGAATGGCATCGGCAAGAGGCGCAGAGGCCGCATTCTACCAGACGGTCACGCGCCGGTTCTGCCGCGGCGGTCCGGCATTCGCCCGGCGGCCTTGCGGCCTGATATAGTAATCGCCTCACCTCACGCTCGACAGGAACATCCCATCCCATGGCGCAGGCGGCAGTCCGTTTCGACCAGGTCCGGAAAAACTACGGCCGCCAGGCGGTGCTGCAGGGGATCGATCTCGACATCGCCGCGGGCACGAGCTTCGGCCTGGTCGGGATCAACGGCGCGGGCAAGACCACGCTCATTAAGTGCCTGCTCGACTTCTGCCATATCGACACCGGGCGCATCGAGATCTTCGGTAGCGCGCATACCGACAACCGCGCGCGCGCGCGCATCGCATTCCTGCCGGAACGCTTCATGCCGCCGTATTTTCTAACCGGCCGCGACTTTCTCGGCTACATGCTCGCGCTGGACGAGCGCGTGCTTGTCGAAGACCGGGTGCGCGCGATGTTCGCCGCACTCGACCTCGACGCCGACGCGCTGGACAAACCGGTGCGCTCGTTTTCGAAGGGAATGACGCAAAAGCTGGGGCTGGCAGCCTGCCTGCTGGCCGAACCCGACCTGCTGATCCTGGACGAACCCATGAGCGGTCTCGATCCGCTGGCGCGCGCAGGCGTCAAGCGATTGCTGCACCGGCTGCGCGAAGACGGCCGCACCCTGTTCTTCACCTCCCACACCCTGTCCGACGTGGAAGAAATCTGCGAGCACATGGTGGTGCTGCACCGCGGCCGGCTGCTGTTTTGCGGCAGCCCGCAGGCACTGGTGCAGGACCATGCCGGCGACTCGCTGGAGGGGGCTTTCCTCAATTGCATAGGAAGCGGCGCCCATGGCTGATCGCCCGAGTCTGCTCCTCGTCGACGACGACCCGCTGATCACCGACACCCTTGCCTACGCGCTGGGGAAGGACTTCGACGTGCTGGTCAGCGACTCGCGCAAGAACGCGGTGAGCCTGGTGCGCCGGCAAGCCAACCCGCCGCAACTCGCGCTGGTCGATCTGGGGCTGCCGCCGGTGCCGCACCGGCCGGACGAAGGCTTCGCGCTGATCACCGAGCTGCTCGCGCACTCCCCATCGATGAAGATCCTGGTGCTGTCGGGACAGAACGACGCCGCCAACGCGCGCCACGCGCGCACCCTGGGCGCGGCCGATTTCGTCGCCAAGCCGTGCGAGGCCGAGGGCCTGAAAAAGCTGCTGCTGCATGCGCTGCAGTTTCGCGCAGCCGATATCTCGGGCGACGCCGCGGCCAGGAGCGAGCAGCTGATCGGCGCCAGCCCGATCCTGGAGAAACTGAAAAGCCAGATCAGCCAATACGCGGATTCGCCGTTCCCGGCGTTGATCGAAGGCGAATCGGGCAGCGGCAAGGAAGTGGTCGCCAGCCTGCTGCATCACCTTTCCTGCCGCAAGGATCAGCCGTGGTTCGCGCTGAACTGTGCCGCCATCGCGCCGACACTGGTCGAACCCACCCTGTTCGGCTACTCCAAGGGCGCATTCACCGGCGCGGTCGCGAACAAATCGGGTTATTTCGAGGACGCGCAGGAAGGCACGCTGTTCCTTGACGAAATCGGCGAGCTGCCGTTGGAACTGCAGGCCAAGCTGCTGCGCGTGCTCGAGAACGGCGAATTCCAACGCGTGGGCGAGACGCAGCAGCGCATATCCCGCGCGCGCGTGATCGCCGCCACCAACCGCGACCTGCGCCATGAAATCAGGAGCGGGCGCTTTCGCGCCGACCTGTACCACCGGCTCTCGGTGTTTTCGATCGGCGTTCCTCCGCTGCGCGAAATGGGCGAGGACAAAATGCTGCTGCTCGAGCATTTCAGCCGCTTCTACGCCGAGCAGGCCAGGCTCGCGCCGTTCACGCTCGACCAGGGCGCCACCGAAATGTGGCGCGGCTACCGCTTTCCGGGCAATGTGCGCGAGCTGAAGAACATCGTGATCCGTCTCACCACCAAGCACCCCGGCCAAAAGCTGTCGGTGCTTGAACTGGAGCCTGAACTCGAGCCGGCGCAGCCGCATGGAGCGCAGGCCGACGCGCAGCACGGACCGCCTGCGGACCCGCAGGCGCTGATCGAGCAGGCGCAGCGCCACCTGCAGCGCGAACGCGCGTTCAATCTCGACCACATGCTCAGGGCGTGGGAGCAGGGCTATATCGAGGCGGCCATGCGCCTCACCCACGGCAACGTCAGCCAGGCGGCAAAAATGCTCGGCATCAACCGCACCACCCTGTACTCTCGCATGGACCAGCAGGACAGGAAATAGGCCTCGTGTACCTCAACCACTTCGGCCTCGACGAGCCGCCGTTCCGGATAACCCCGCATACCGATTTCTTCTTCGCCGGCGCCAACCGCGGCGCGACGCTGGAAGCGCTGCTCTACGCCATCACCCATGACGAGGGCATCATCAAGGTGTCCGGAGAGGTGGGCAGCGGCAAGACCATGCTGTGCCGGGTGCTGGCAGAGCGCTTGCCCGCGCATGTCGACACCATATTGCTGTCCAACCCCGCGCTCGCGCGCGAGGAAATGCTCTACGCCATCGCCGACGAACTCGAAATGGACGTCGGCACAGAGCGCCAGCCGCTGCTGCTGCGCATGCTGCAGGACCATCTGATCAAGCTCTACGGCGACGGCCGGCGCGTGGTGGTGCTGATCGACGAGGCACATGCGATGCCGCAGGAAACGCTGGAGCAGATCCGCTTGCTCTCCAACCTCGAGACCAGCCACTCGAAGCTGCTGCAGATCGTGCTGTTCGGCCAGCCCGAACTCGACGCCAACCTGTCGATGCCGCAGATGCGCCCGCTGAAGGAGCGCATCACCCACAGCTTCCGCCTGGAGCCGCTGCTGCGCTCTGACGTCGAAGCGTATCTCGATTTTCGCATGCGCGCGGCCGGCTACCGCGGGCCGAACGTATTCTCACCGGACGCGGTGCGCCGCATCGTCAAGGCCTCCGAGGGCCTTACCCGGCGCGTCAACATACTCGCCGACAAATCGCTGCTTGCGGCCTTCGCCGACAATCAGCACGGCATCACGGCGAAGCACGTCGAGCGCGCCGTGCGCGATTCCGAGTTCGATCAATCGCGTGCACGCAAGTTCAAATATGGCGTAGCCGCAGCCGGCGTGGCGGCCGGCCTGGCGCTGGGGCTGGGCCTGCATTTTCTGCTGTCGCCCGCGGCACCGTCGACTGCCCAAGCCGCCGTGAGCGGCGGGCCCGTGAGCGCTGCGCCTGCGGTTCAGCCGCAAGCACAGCCACCTGCGGCACAGGCAACTGCGATGCCGACTCCCGCGACGCAAGTGGCTGCGCCAGCGGCCAAGTTCTCCTCTGCCGCACCGGCGGTCGCGGCAATCGCGCCAGGCACCGCCGTTGCCGCCACGGCGGCCACCACTTCTGCCGCTGCGCCAACGGCGCAGCCCGGGGCGGCCGAAGCCGGCGCCAGCGCGCAGGATGTCGCACCGCCAGCGCCGCCCGGCGGCAAGCTCATGCTGGCGCGCTTTGCCGCCACGCAGGCGTGGCTGAAGGACGCTCCGGGCGATCGCTATTCGATCCAGCTGTACACCGCCACCGCGCGTGACGCGCATAACGTGGAAGAACTGCTCGGGCGCGCCGCCGCGAACAAGCTCGATCTGCCGGACTTTTATGTCTACGGCGTCAAGATCAACGACCAGCAGCACTATCGCCTTGCCTATGGGCTCTACGCCGGTGCCACCGAAGCGAATCAGGCGATGCGGCGCCTGCCACCTGCATACAGACAATTCGGCCCCTACCTGCGCAGCGTCGAGCGCATGCGCAGCCAGAACCGGCAGTAGGTTTTGCTGCCGTTCGATTGCGCGGACAGCACGTCATTTCCCGTCCCAATCAGCGCAAGCTGCTTACCCCTACAGCACGCAGGTCAACGCATCCTGAGGAATCATCCACTGGGCCTGGATGACTCGACATAATTTATTGTGCTGAGAGCGAAATTATTGTACCGTTGCGCGAGGTTGCCGTGTCGATGCGCAGCATATTAGCGGAGAGCTTGCGTGCATAATTGTTTCTGTTTGGCCCAGAAATGTCTTAGCCAAGAAATCCCCAGACTTTCAGCGTCGTTCCTACTGGCTACGGCCTTGGTTGTCTTGGCAGGCTGTGGCAGCGGATCAGCACCCTCACCGGGAGCGGCTAGCGGATCAACGGGAACATCCGGCGGATCGACGACCGGATCAACGGGAACAAGCACCACAGCAACAGGTACCACCGCAGCAACTATTCAACTACTGGTTAGTAGCCCACAAATCGCATCAACTGGATCCACGACCGTCGACCTCACCGCAGTTGTACTGGACGCCAACAAGCAGACGCTCCAGGGCCGAAAGGTGACGTTTTCCCCCGGCACCGATCCAACCGCATATATCAGCGATGTAGTCGGGACTTCAGACACGAACGGCGTTGCCACGGCCAAGCTAAACGTCGGGACCAACAAGGCAAATCGCACTATATCGATAACGACTACCGCCGACGCCGCCACCGCGACTAGCAACGTAGATGTGATTGGCACCAGTATTGCGGTTGCAGGCAACAATTCAATTTCATTGGGCGCCACATCAACGTTCACCTACACGCTCAGGGATTCGGCGGGATCTCCGGTTCAAGGAGTGGCACTGACCGTTGCTTCTAAGACGGGAAACGCAATTGCCATGACGCCTGCAACTGGCGTCACCAATAGTTCCGGTCAGATCAGCGCGGTCATCACGGCAAATAGCTCGGGCAACGACGTGATTACCGTTTCTGGCGGAGGCGCCAACACGACTCACGCTCTGGCTGTTAGCACCGCTTCGTTGACTTTTTCGGCACCTGCGTCGACGGATCTACCGTTAGCTCCACCAACCACCGTGACTGTTACGTGGAGCGACGCGGGAGTCCCTCAGGTCGGCAAGCAGGTAACCTTTGCGAGCAGCCGCGGGAGCATCACTGGTAATCCGGCGACCACTGACGCGACGGGCTCTGCAAGTGTAACGGTATCATCTCCGTCCACCTCCGGACCCGCCGTAATCAGCGCCTCAGGTCCGGGCGGGACGCCGTCCGCAAGCGTGAATGTCGCATTTACTGCAACCACGGCCAATCTTATAACGGTGCAGGCCATCCCTAATGTGATCCAGGTGGCCGGAGCCTCTACGTCTCAATCAACCAATATTTCGACTATTACGGCGATAGTGCGGGATAGTATCGGAAACGTAGTGAAGAATGCGGGAGTTAACTTCGGCATTGTTACTGATATTAGCGGGGGCTCACTCTCGGCCGCGAGAGTAATAACCGACGCGTTCGGAAGCGCATCGGTGAACTATACTGCCGGCAATCTTAGCAGTCCACAAGGAGGCGTGGTGATTTCCGCTACGGTGACCGACGTGAACGGCGCTGTCCCAAGTCCAGCTGTTGCCGGAATTGCCAAGTTGACTGTGGCGGGACCTACGTTGTTTGTCCGACTAGGCACAAGCAATATCTTCCAATCGTCTAGTCCATCCAGTTTGCTCTATGTCATGCAATACATTGCTATCGTTACTGATTCCGCGGGCCATCCGGTTCCCGGCGCAGTCGTCCGATTTCAATTGAGACCAGGCAATTTTAGAAAAGGCACCTACACTCTGGGCGATCCGGCCGTGGTTAATTCCAGCGGCGTGATAACTATCCCAGCTATCCCAGGCAAGGTATTCATTGGGGTCACCTGTCTCAACGAAGACACCGATTTCAGTGGCCTATTTACTGCTAGCAAAGACACTAATGGTAATGGGCAGCTTGACCCGGGAGGTATAGCCAGCGTTAGCCCCAGCGAGACCACGGATTCCAGCGGGGTCGCCACGGCAACGATTACCTATCCGAAAGATCATGCAATCTGGGTTCAGGTATCACTCGAAGCACGCACCGGGGTGGCCGGGGACGACCCGCCAGCGACGAGTACCTTTTATCTTCCCGGTACCGTGGATAAGATTTACAGTTTATCTGCCAGCCCTGACCTAGCGGGAATCCTTAGTCCATACGGCATCGATGCTGTTTGTACGGACACGAAGTGAGGCGACCGGGTCGCGCACATGCGGCGCTTTCCGCACTCGCAATTCTGGGACTCGATGCGTAGATTCGTCCGCACAAACAAGATTTAGCGCTTCTTGCCGTACGCTTGTCCCCACCTGTACCACTGGCGCGCGGATTCCTCGATATCAGAATCATGTGGCGTTTGCGTGCGCAACGAGCTGCAAACGGGCCTAATTGAGCCGAGGGAAGGGAAAATAGTAGTGCGGATCACATTTTCAATCAAATAGGTGGCACGTCGTAGTCACAATAAATTGGCGGCCTCTCCGTTCGTACCGTTGTTGGCTTGGAAATTCGAGATTCGCCGGAGAATAGAAGAATCGCTACATGATCGATTGAGATGCTGGAAATTGGTCGTGCCACCAACCACAGAATATGGCGATTTGCGCTGTGTTCGGCTCCGGCGATTGTGCTATATAATCCAAACGGGGAAACTATATACATATCAATGGCGAGAGGCATGAAACTTAAAGCTGGCCTGACGCTGGTAACGTGCCTGCTCGTCGCTGGCTGCGCTATACCAATCATGAAGCCCTCGCCCGGGCACGCCCAAGCGGAAGCTCCGGCGCCCGCAGACGAGATCCCCGATCCGGTGCGAATTACCCCCCTGCTGCCCAAGCCAAAGCCGGCCGCGCGGCCGGAAACCTATAGCGTCGTAGTCAACAACGTAAAGGTGCAGGAGCTGCTGTTCGCACTGGCGCGCGACGCCAAGCTTAACGTCGACATTCATTCCGGCATCACCGGCAGCGTTACGCTCAACGCCATCGACCAGACGCTGCCGCAATTGCTCTCGCGCATCGCCAAACAAGTGGACATGCGCTATGAGCTCGACGGACCCAACCTTGCGGTCATGCCCGATACGCCTTATCTGCGCATCTACCAGATCGATTACGTCAACATGCAGCGCGATACCGAGGGCAAGGTCGGAACCTCTACCCAGGTGGCGACGCCCGGCGCGACGGGCGGCGGAGGTAGCGGCGGCAACCAATCGACCACTTCGATTAGCAGCAGGGCGACCAACCATTTCTGGGATACGCTGGAAAAGAACGTGCGCGATATCCTGCACGAGACCGACAAGATAATTCCTGCGGCGGGGCAGGCTGCCGCGCAGCCCGCCGCGCCTGCGGCGGCGGCGCCCGGTGCCGCCCCAGGGGCCGCGGGGGCCGCAGCGCCGGCAGCGCCGGCGCTGCCGTCAGCAACGTTCCGTGAAGCGGCGTCGGTCATCGCCAATCCGGAAACCGGCGTGCTCTCCGTTCGCGCCACCTCGCGCCAGCACGAAAAGATCCAGCAATTCCTCGATCAGGTGCTGTCCAACGCCAAACGCCAGGTGCTGATCGAAGCCACCATCGCGGAAGTGCAGCTCAGCAATCAGTATCAGCAAGGAATAGATTGGTCTCTGCTCCGCTATGCGGATCCGAACAATCCCAATCGAACAAGCTTCAACATAACTCAGGGCGTCAGCGGAACCACCACTGCTTCTCCGACCGGAAGCCTCTTCACGCTAGGTCTCACCGCACCTTTTGCCAACAACAACCTCCTCGCGGCAGTGCGCCTGCTCGATTCCTTCGGTACTGTGCGAGTGCTCTCCAGCCCCCGTTTGACCGTGCTCAACAACCAGACCGCGATACTCAAGGTGGTGGACAACCAGGTCTACTTCACCATCCAGGCCACAACCACCGCCGGCTCGGTAGGCGTAGCGCCGGTCACCACCTTCACCACCACGCCCAATATCGTAGCGGTTGGCTTCATCATGAACGTGACGCCGCAGATCAGCGACACGAACAACGTGCTCCTCAACGTGCGCCCGAGCATATCGCGCATCGTCGGCAACGTAGCAGATCCGAACCCGTCGTTGGCGGCGCCTTGTGGAGCGGCCGGAGCAGGACAGGCCGGCTGCGGTTCCATTACCAGCAATATTCCTGTAATTCAGACGCGCGAAATGGAGTCGCTGATTAAAGTGAACAGCGGACAGATTGCCGTAATGGGCGGTCTAATCCAGGACCGCGTCAACAATTTGGAAGATAGCGTGCCCGGCGTAAGCAGCCTCGGCAATATTGGTCGTTTGTTCGAAAACAAAAATCTTACCAACACCAAGTCCGAACTAGTGGTGTTCATTCGCCCGGTCATCATTCACGATGCGAGCATCGACGGGGACTATCGCGGCTACCGCGCCTTCCTGCCAGACGAAAAATTTCTGTCAGCGCCAAATCCAGGTAAGCCGCCGTCCCGCGGCGGCCAGCAGGGCAAGCCGCGATGAGCCTGCTGCTCGAAGCGCTGAAAAAAGCCGAACTGGCGAAGCAGGCGGCCAAAGAGCAGCCAGTCTCGGACAAGCCGGCGTTCACGCGCGACAAGCTGCCCGACATCTCGCAGCCGATGGAGATCAGCAGCGACGACCTGTCCCCGGCACGATCCGAACCCACTCCCATGCGCGCGGAAAAACGGCCGCTCGAACTCGCGCTGGAGGACGCGTCCCAGCCGGCGGCCGCAGCCGAACCTCCGCCGCCGCCCCCTCCGCCTACGCCGCCGCGCGCGGCAGCATTCGAGACGGACTTTGCCATGCCGAACGAAGCCGGCGAACGCAAACAGGCGCAGCAGTTGTTCGAAACGAAAGAAATGGACGTCAACCCGCGCAAGCCGTTTTACATCACCATGGGCGCGCTCGGCCTGTTCGCGCTGGGCACGGTTGGCTACTTCTGGTACGAAATGCAGCCGAAGAACAATTACAAGATACCGCCGCCCTCGGCGCAAGCCGCCGCTGCGCCTGTGGCAGCCGCGCCGGTCCCTGAGCAGGCTTCCGCGCCGGCAGCGACCACGGTGACGCCGCCCACCGGTACGCAGCCCGAAGCGGCAGCCGCGGCCGGCTCCCCGGCTACGGCGGCTGCGGCGCGGGCTCCCGCACCGGCCGCGATCCGCCCGGCTCCCGCGCCGACCGCGGTAGCGCGCAGTGCGCCTGCCGGCGACCGCGGAGCGACTGCGGCGCGCGGCGCCGCTCCGCGGCGCACGCCAGGGCGTGAGGGCGACATCTCGATCACGCCTGCCCGGGTGCAGCGCGACCCCGTGATCGAAGGCGCCTACCAGGCGTTTAACGCCGGCGACCTCGCGCGGGCGCGCGACGGTTACGATCAGGTGCTGCGCGCCATGCCCGACAATCGCGACGCGCTGCTGGGGATGGCGGCAGTGGAAATGCAGTCCAAGCACTACGATGCCGCCGAGAGGCGGTATGCGCGCCTGCTCGAACTCGATCCGCTCGACGCGTACGCCCAGGCCGGGCTCATGGGTCTCAACGGGCAAGCCGATCCGCAGTCCGCCGAGTCGCGTCTGAAGACCATGATCGCAGAGCAGCCCCAGGCGAGCTTCCTTCAATTCACCCTGGGCAACCAGTATGCGGCGCAAGGCCACTGGTCCGAGGCGCAGCAGGCCTACTTCCGAGCCTATACCGGGGATCCTGAGCATCCCGATTTTGCCTACAATCTCGCAGTGAGCCTGGACAAGATTCACCAGCCGAAGCCGGCGCTGGAGTATTACCGGCGCGCGCTGGCGCTGGCCCAGGGCCGCCCGGCCACCTTCGATATCGCACAGGTCCAAAAGAGGGTGTCGCAACTCGCGCGCTGACCATGAATTCCCCCGTCACCCCGAGCCCCGCGGCCAAACGCCATATCGGCCAGATCCTGATCTCGCAGGGAATCCTGACCGAGGACCAGCTGCGCATCGCGCTGCTGGAGCAGATGAAATCCAAGCTGCCAGTGGGCAAACTGCTGGTCAATCTGGGTTTCGTTTCCGAGGCCACGCTGCGCGATGCGCTGTCGGAGAAGCTCGGGCTGCAAAGCGTCGACCTGTCGCAAATCATCATCGATTCTTCGGCGATGAAACTGGTGCCGCGCGATTTCGCGCTGCGCCACCATATCTTCCCGATCGCGCTGGACCGCGAGCACGGTTCGCTGATCGTGGCGCTTTCGGACACCAACAATCTCGTCGCGCTGGACCAGCTGCGCGCGCGCCTGCGCGGCGAGCTGGAGTTGGAAACGCGCCTTGCGGGCGACACCGAGATCTCGCGTGCGATCGAGCAGTACTACGGCCACGAGTTGTCGATCGACGGCATCCTGCACGAGATCGAGACCGGCGAGATCGACTACCAGAGCCTGTCGGGCGCGGGGGAGCAGTACAGCCAGCCGGTGGTCAGGCTGATTGCGGCGCTGCTCTCCGATGCAGTCGGAAAAAACGCTTCCGACATCCACTTCGAGCCGGAGCAGAATTTCCTGCGCATCCGCTATCGCATCGACGGCGTGCTGCGCCAGATCCGCTCGCTGCACAAGACTTACTGGCCGGCGATGGCGGTGCGCATCAAGGTGCTGGCGAAAATGAACATTGCGGAAACGCGCGCGCCCCAGGACGGGCGCATTTCGCTTTCGCTCACCGGCAGGCAGGTGGATTTCCGCGTCGCTTCGCAGGCCACGAGCCACGGCGAGAACGTGGTGCTGCGGATTCTCGACCGGCAAAAAGGCATCGTGCCGCTGGACGGGCTCGGCCTCGAATCGAGCCAGCTCGACCTGCTGAAGCGCATGATCTCGCGCCCGGAGGGCATCATCCTGGTGACCGGCCCGACCGGCAGCGGCAAGACCACGACGCTGTACTCGATCCTGAACCACATCAACTCCGACACGGTCAACATCATGACCATGGAGGACCCGGTCGAATATCCGATGACGCTGATCCGCCAGACCTCGGTGAACGAGGCGGCGAAAATGGACTTCGCCAACGGCATCCGCTCGCTGATGCGCCAGGACCCGGACGTGATTCTGGTGGGCGAGATCCGCGACGAAGAAACCGCGGAAATGGCGTTTCGCGCCGCCATGACCGGCCACCAGGTCTATTCCACGCTGCACACCAACTCTGCGGTAGGCGCGTTCCCGCGTCTGATCGATACCGGCGTCACCCCGGAGGTCATGGCCGGCAACATGATCGGCATCATCGCCCAGCGGCTGATCCGGCGCCTGTGCAAGCACTGCCGCCAGCCCTATACCGCAACCTCTGCCGAATGCCGCCTGCTCGGCGTTAAAGCGGACCGGCCGCCGACCATCTATCGCTCGGTGGGCTGCGACCACTGCGACTACCAGGGCTACCGCGGGCGGCTCGCAATCATGGAGATTCTGAAACTCGACGTGGACATGGACGAGTTGATCGCGCGCCGCGCCACTGCGCGCGAACTGCAGCTCGCCGCCATCGCCAAGGGATTCCGCACCCTCGCCGACGACGGCTCGCGCCGGGTCCTCGAGGGGACGACCACGCTGGATGAACTCATGCGGGTGGTGGACCTCACCGACCGCATGTAGCGCGCCGGCGGCCACCCGGAAACCCGCATGGCGCTGTACTCCTACAAGGCAATCGACGGCCACGGCAAATCGCTCATGGGCCAGATCGAAGCGATCAACCTGATCGATCTGGAACTGCGCCTGCAGCGCATGGGGCTGGACCTCATCGTGGGCGGACCGGCGCGCCGGCGCGCGAGCATGTTCAAGGGCGCCATCGGCAGGCCGGAGCTGATCAACTTCTGCTTTCACCTGGAGCAACTCACCGCGGCCGGCGTGCCCATCCTCGAATCGCTGATCGACCTGCGCGACAGCGTCGAGAACCCGCGTTTTCGCGAGGTGATTTCGGGCCTGCTCGAGAGCATCCAGGGCGGACAGAATTTGTCGTCCTCCATGGCGGACTACGCCGACGTGTTTCCTGTGGTGTTCGCCAGCCTGATCCGCGCGGGCGAGGAAACCGGACGCATGTCCGAGGTGCTGAAGAGCCTAGCCGAAGCGCTAAAGTGGGAGGACGAGCTGATCGCGCAGACGAAGAAGCTGATGATGTATCCGGCCTTCGTCGGCAGCATCGTGCTTGCGGTCACCCTGTTCCTGATGATCTACCTGGTCCCGCAGATGCTCGGCTTCATCAAGAACACCGGCCAGCCGATCCCGCTGCAGACGCGCATTCTGATCCATGTCTCCGATTTCTTTATCAACTACTGGTGGCTGGTCCTGGCCACACCGGTGCTTGCCGTCATCGGCATCAAGCTCGGGATCAAACGCAGCCCCACGTTCCGCTACCGCTTCGACGACTTCAAGCTGCGCCTTCCCCTGGTCGGGCCGATCCAGCGCAAGATCATACTGTCGCGCTTCGCCAGCATTTTCGCGATGATGTATTCGGCCGGCATCACCATTCTCGACTGCATCAAGACCTCCGAGGAAATCGCCGGCAACATGGTGATCAGGGAGGGCCTGGAGCGCGCGGGACAACAGATCGCCGAGGGCAAGAACGTATCCACCGCGTTTCAGGACGTGGGCCTGTTCCCGCCGCTGGTGATACGCATGCTGCGCGTGGGCGAATCCTCGGGCAAGCTCGACAACGCGCTGCTCAACGTGTCCTACTTCTACAATCGCGACGTAAAGGACGCCATCGGCAAGGTGGAGGTGATGATAGAGCCGGCGATGACCGTCATTCTCGGCGCGATCCTCGGCTGGGTGATGCTGTCGGTGCTGGGGCCGATCTACGACTCCATCAGCAAGATCAAGTTCTAGCGCCATGTTGAAGCCGAAACGACTGCTCTATCTCACCGCCAACCGGCTGGCGGCGCACACCCTGTTGCGCGGCAGCCTGTCGGTCGATGCCAGCTTCGAGCGCGACGACCGCGGGGTCGCCGCCTTTTCCGCTTATCTCAAGGGCACGCGCAACCTCTATTACCTGGTCGTCGACGTGGTCGAGGAGGACTATCACCAGGACACCATTCCCTACCTCGGGCGCAAGGACCGGCGCCTGGTGCTCGCGCGCAAGCTCGCGCAGCGCTATCGCGACACCAGCCTTACGCTGAGCATGTCGCTCGGCCTGGAGCAGGGCGAGCGGCGCAACGAGAAGGTGCTCTACGCCTCGTTCTCCAACACGCAGCAGTTTCAGCCCTGGCTCAGCGCGCTGGAGCAGAACGAATGCCGGTTGGCCGGGGTCTACTCCACCGCGCTGCTCGCGCCCTCCCTGATAAAGGGCGCCGGCCTCAAGCTGCAGCGCTGCCTGATGGTGAGCGTGCAGCAGACGGGCGTGCGGCAAAGTTACGTCGAGGACGGCAAGATCCGCTTTTCCCGCGTCGGCCGCGTGAACCTGGACGACGCGGCAGCGGTGGCCGCGACCTGCGCCGCGGAATCGGCGCGCCTGCAGCAATACCTGGTGACCATGCGGCTGTTGCCGACGATTTCCACGCCCATCGACGTGATGGTGCTCGCCGCGGCGAAATACCATGCGGCAATCACGCAGGCGTGCCGCAACACCGAAGTGCTGCACTTCCACGTCGTCAACGCGGACGAGCAGTGCCGCAAAGTGGGTCTTAAGGAGTTTCCGCCCGACGCGCCCTGCGACGCGCTGTTCCTGCACGCGGTCGTCACCGCGGCCCCTGCGGAACAGTTTGCGCAGGAGCAGCACCGTCACCACTTTCGCCTGTGGCAGATCAGCCGCATTTTGTATGCGGCCGGGCTGGCGACGCTGGCTGCGGGACTGCTGTTCGCGGGCGTACGGCTGCTGGAGGTCTACATCCTGCGCGGCCAGATTCAATCGGACCAATCCCGCTACCAGACGCTCAGCAACGAGTACGCGCGCGTCACCGCCACTTTCCCGCATACGCCGACCTCCACGGACAACCTCAAGACCACGATCAAGCAATTCCGCCTGCTGCAGGCGGAAACCGCCACGCCGGCCAATCTGTACGTTGAGATCAGCAAAGCGCTGGACGGCTTTCCCCAGGTGGAGATCGAGCGTATCAACTGGAGCGTGGGCAAGCCGCCGGCGGATGCAGGAGAAAAGGGCGGTACGCCCAGGTCGCCGCCTCCGTCCCAGCCGCCGGCGGGGCCCGATGCAGCGGCCGCCGCGGTCGAGGCGCAATACGCGCTGGCAACGGTCTCGGCCAGGGTGGTCGGCGCGCGCCGCGTCGATCTGCGCGCGATCACCGACATGGCGAGCCAATTCATCGCCACGCTGAGGAAAAATCCGCAACTGACGGTTACGGGCATACGCATGCCTTTCGCCGTTACCGCGCAGGATACGCTGGCGGGCGACATCGGATCGGAGCGCGCCATCGCCGAAGACGCCACATTCAGCGTCACGATCGCGAGGAAGCTAGGCCGATGAAATTCGGGCGCGACGACCTGAAACGGCTGCGCCTGCCGATCGCGGGTCTTGCCGCGCTGCTGGCCGCAGGCGCGGCCAGCACGTATTACGCCGATCGCTTTATGCAGGAATCCAGGCAGATCGCGGCAGCCACGTCCGCGCAGCGCGCCGAAATACAGACGCGGCTTGCCAGCGCCAACGAGGAAGAGCGCGAAATCAGGGCGAACCTGCAGCAATACCAGGCGCTGGCCGCGCGCGGCATGGTCGGCGAGGAAAAGCGCCTCGACTGGGTCGATACCGTCACCGCGATCAAGAACGAGCGCCGCCTGTTCAATATTGGCTACAGCATCGAACCGCAGAAAGAGCTCGACTATCCCGGCTTTAGCCCCGGCGGGGGCGTAAGGTTCGTGACGAGCCGCGTGAAAATGAACATCCAGCTGCTGCACGCGGAAGACCTGCTCAATTTCATTGCCGACCTGGCGAAGCGCAGCAAGCCCTATGTTTCGGTGAGAAGCTGCGACGTGCAGCGCGAGAGCGCCGGCGCCGGCGGAACCACGCTGGCGCCCCGGCTGCGAGCGGAGTGCGTGTTCGACCTGATCACCATCAGCCACAGCAAACAGGGCTAGAAGCCTGCTCGCGACCCATCCCGCGCCTATAATGAATCATGAGCCTCTCGCCGACTAAGCGTCATCCCAAGAATTGTCATTCCGAGGCCCCGGGCCGAGGAATCTGCTTTTTGACTTCTCGGAAAAGCGAAATCTTGGTTTCCATCGTGTTGACGCTGGCCTGTCTTTCCATTCCGGTTGCGGCGGTGGCGCAAGAACTCGGCCGCCTGTTCCTCACGCCGCAGCAACGACAGGACCTGGACCGCAGGCGCGCGACCAATCGCGCCGAGGAAGAGGCGCCGCAGATCAAGGAAGGACCCCTCACGCTCGATGGACACATCCAGCGTTCCAGCGGCAGGACCGCCACCTGGATCAACGGAGTGCCGCAGTACGACGGCATCAGCAGCCGCGACCCGACACGCGTTACGGTGGTGCCGAATGCAGGCGAGCCAGGTGTCAGCCTCAAGGTCGGCCAGATCTACGAGCGCAACAGCGGTGAAGTCCGCGACCTGCTGAACGGCGGCGAGATCAGGGTCGGGAAGCATGCGTCGAAGGCAAAACCAATTCCTGCGCGCGGCGCTGCGGCCAAGTCGCCGGCTGCCGCCCGCTGAGTCCATGCGCACCCGCGCCGGGATGCGTTTGCCGGGGCGCCAGCGCGGGCTGGCGATGCTGGTGTTGGTGGCACTGTTTGCTATGGGCGCGGCCTATATGCTGGTAAAGGCCTTGGACAAGGGCAGCATTCAGATGAGCCTGGCTCGGGCGCAGAAGAACCAGGATGTGATGCAGCAAGCCAAAGCGGCGTTGATCGCCTGGGCCGCCTCGGAAGCCTCTCAGCCCACGTCCGGCCAGGGCTTCCAGGCCGGCGCGCTGCCTTGCCCCGATGTGGACAATAACGGCACATCCGACTATTCGGGCCAGAACTGCACTGCGTACCTTGGCCGGCTGCCCTACGCCAGCCTCGGCATCGACGACTTGCGCGATGCGAGCGGCGAGCGGCTGTGGTACGCCGTCTCCACCAACTTCAATCGTTCCACCAATAACGCCATCAACAGCGACAAGAGTGGCTTGCTCACGATCACCGGCCAGGCGCCCGCGAGCAACGTGATCGCCGTGTTGCTTGCGCCGGGGGCGAGGCTGGGCAACCAGGACCGCGGCGCGGCCGGGATCAACAATCCGGCTAATTACTTGGAACCTCCCAGCATCACCAGCGCCACTACTAGTTTCGTCACCACCACCGAAAACCTTACCGATACGGTCATCGCCAATCTGTTCAACGACAAATTGCTCTCGATCACACAACAGGACCTGTTTTCGATCGTCGAGCCGGTGGTGGCCGCACGCATCGAGCGCGACATCAAGCCCGACCTGCTGACCTACTTTTCAAACTGGGGTAATGCGTATCCCTATCCGGCAATATTCGCCAATCCCAATCCGGGCACCAGCGTGACGCGCCCCCAGAGCCAATACGTCGGCAGCACGACTACCGCGACTACAGGTGGCCTGCTTCCGATCACGGCCACTGCTGCTTATACCTGGTCGGCAGGTTCGGTCACGCTGACCGGCGGAACGGCGGGATCGATCTCGGCCATCTCCTGCGCCTCCGCCGTGTCGCCATTCAGCGGCTGGCAATGCAGCTTCACGCTAAACTCCTACAATCCGCCCTGGTGGAACTGGTGGACCTGCAGCGGCTGGTCGTACTGCATGGTGGATCCGAGCTTTTCCGTGAGCGCCAGCGCCGCCAATGCGGGGCTAAGTTTTTCGATACCACCACTCGCCGGCGCCGTAGCCGTCACCAGCAGCGTCTTCGGACCTTCGCGCTCCATGACATCGACCTCGCTTGCTGCCACCCTTGTCGCAAGCGGTGCCGGAAATATCGTTTATCAAGGCACTCATTCCTACAACAACTATAGCGGGTCGTCGTTTACGCGAAGCATGGTGGTCACGATTCCGGACCTGACGCCGAATCCCGTCACCAGCGCGGCCGACGCGACTGCCGGCTGGTTCATCACGAATGAATGGTATCGACTCGTCTATTACGCGGTATCTGCCGGCTACGTCCCTGGAGGAGGCGCAAACTGTACCGCACTCAAACCCTGCCTTACGGTCAACAACATGCCGTCCTACTATTCCTCGCCCAGCACCAACAAACGCGTACTGTTGATCCTCGCCGGCCGGTCGCTGAACGGCAGTTCGCGACCTTCCTCCCTGCTCAACGACTATTTGGAAGGTGAAAACGCGACTCCGAGCGATCATATCTTCGAACACGGCTTGGGCAAGACGATCAGTACCGGCGCCATCAACGACATGGTGATCGTAGTTGCTCCCTGAGCACAAAAGCGTGCAGCGCCGCGCGGCGGGGTTCACGCTGGCCGAGATGGCGATCGTGCTGGTGGTCGTCGGCCTGCTTCTGACCAGCGTGCTGTCCACCGTGTCCGCGCAGATCGACGCGCGCAATCTCAGCGACACGCGGGCGAAGCTGGATCAGATCAAGGACGCGCTCGTCGGATATGCCCAGGCGAACGGAAGGCTGCCCTGCCCGGCCGATGGCACCATCCCCACCGGCGCGGCCAACGCTGGGCTGGAGGTGCCCGTCAACGGCGCCAGCTGCACCAATGCCAACGGCTTCGGCGTGCTGCCCTGGGCCACGCTGGGCGTGCCGGAGGCGGACATCTGGGGCAGGCGCTTCGGTTACAAGGTTTCGACCGTGTATTCTGACGCAATCTCGCAGAACACCTGGAACACGACTGCCCCGTTGACGCAAAGTCCGACTTGTACCGCACCGACGCCGACGCCGACCCAGTCGTCCTTCGCGCTGTGCAGCCTCGGCGGTCTGACCGTCACTACCCGCACGCCCACCAATAAAGCCGGCAGCAGCATCTCCAATCTGCCGGTGGTGATTGTCTCCTATGGCAAGAACGGCTACGGCGCCTACACCTCCGGCGGCACACAAATCGTCATGCCGCCCGCGGGCAATGCCGACGAAACCGCGAACGCCACTGCCACTTCATGGACTTTCTATTCGCGCGAGCTGACGCTGCAAACCGGCACTTGCAGCGACACTGCGGCCGGCCAGCCGTTCTGCGAATACGACGACGTGCTTGCGTTTATTCCCGCCAACGTTCTGGTCACCAAGTTGGTGAGCGCCGGGAAACTGCCCTGAAGCCACTTATACGCGCGACGCTCCCGCGTCATCCGCGGAAAAAGCCGAGCTGCTAAGCTCGATGCCGTAGCCGTGCGTCCGTCTTCAGCATGGCGGTTGACGCGGCGATTTTTCGCAGCGCCCTCATCGCGCTTAGTGCCCTTTTCCCCCAGTACCCGCACGGCTCCAAAGCAGCGGCACCTTATAGCGTCTGAACGCCTTATCGATCGACACCAGCGTAAGTCCCTCGATCTGTGCCTGTGCGATGAGCATGCGATCGAACGGATCCTTCAGCGGCCCGGGTAATGCGCCTGCGGCCAGAGCGTACGCCAGCGTTATCGGCAACACTTCCATATGCGACGCACGCACGAGCTCGGCCAGGTTGCTCACCGCCTCCTGTGCATGGGGTAGTTTCCCCAGCCGCGATTTGATGGCGAGTTCCCAGCCCGTAGCGCTGCTTACATACGCCTGGGTGGCCACATCCGCAATGGCCGCGCGAACCTGCTGCGGTAGTTGCGGGTCATCGAAAAACCACCACAACAGCGTGTGGGTGTCGAGCAGCAGCCTCAGCGGTACCACGCCTCGATCTCGTCGGTTGGCAGCGGCTCGAAGAATGCCTTGGTCAGGCGCCCCTTGACCAGTCCCGGCTTGCGCTCCCGACATTGATCGAACGCCACCAATTTCGCGACCGGTTTGCCCGCCTTGGCGATCACGATCTCCTCGCCGTGGCCGGCGCGCTCCACAAGTCGTGACAAATGCGTCTTGGCCTGATGGATATTGAACTGGGTGCTCATAATTTCTCCGCTATGCGAGTCGGACTTAGTCCACTAAGTTGGCTAAGCCTGTCGAAATGCATCATCCCGGTCAACCGATTTTGCGCGCATCGGCGCGGAGGCGCTGCGGGGGAGGTTGTCAGCCGGCTACGCCCGGCCTGCGATCCTCGTCAAAACGGTGCTCTGCCACTAAACGATTTCGCGGCCGCTTCGGGCGCCGGTTTCACCGGGTCCGCGAGCACGAACGACACCTTGCCGTCCTCGTTGTGCGCCAGCACCAGGTCGTAGCCGCAGCGCTCGGCAAGCCGCGCCACCTGGTACAGGCCGATTCCCGCTCCACGCAGGCAGCGCCGATTACGCCGATGAAGCGGATGGTTACTGGCGAAAAACTCCCGTGTCGTCAACCGCGGAAAACGCGGACCCGGTAAGCTCGATGTCGCCGGCGGCGATCCCCAGCTTGCGCGCGCGGTCTTTCCAGGTGGAAACGACCGCTCTGGTCTTTTCGACGATTTCATTCGCGCGACCGTCGTTCAGGCCATAGTACCCGGCGGTTTCCACCGCGAGTTGGATATCGGGGTCGGTGCCGAGGCCGTCGATCGTCAGGACGTGCTCCCGCTTGTCGATGCAGGGGTTCATGTCGAACGCGGGGGCAATCCGCCAGCCATCCTCGCCCCAGAGGAAACCGTGATTGCGCAAATGGTCGTCGCGGTTGCCGCTTATGACGTTAAAAACGACGCGCCTGAACAACTGCTCCAGATCGAGCGCTAGGTGCTCCTGCGTACCGCGATCCTGAATGAACTCCGCGAGATCGAGATAGCTGCCCTTGGTGCCATCGCGCTTGCGCAGCGCCGTCATTGCGGACACGAAGAAACGCCGCGTGCCGCCCGCTCTGTCAAAGCGTTTGACGCAAAAGGTGTGGAAGTCGTGGCCGAAGCGCTTGAGCGCGGATGGCGGCGTCCAGATATCGAGTTCCGCGGCCATGTCGTGCACCAGCTTTTCCCACGCCGCGTTGTCGCGCATATCGTCGCGCGAAGGGAATTTGGCGATCCACAGGCTTGTGTCGGACTCGCGGTAATTGGCTTTGGGACGGGCTCCGCCTAGCGACGCGCCGGGCGCGACCAGAACGGCCAGCCATTGCTTGAGCAAATCCAGATCTTTGAGCGCGGCGCGGCCCGAGATTTCAGCGGCGACCGCCTCAAGTTGCCTCAACTCGGTGACGGGAGGCGCGGGCAAGGGATGGTGGTCGAGGAAGACGTCCTCGTCTTTGCGCCGAAAACGCAAGGCCCCCGTCCTGGTGGCATCTTGAACGCCCAGAAGATAATCCCATGCGTAGAGTTTTCTGGGCCGTCGTTTCTCGTCTCGAGCCATGATGGCTTCACGCCGATCCATCAGCATCTGCCCCCACCGATCAGGCGAGGAGTCGAGGAATACGCCGAAGTTCGCTTGCTCCGGATCCGGGAAGAAGGGTTCCGTGTCCAGCGTCAAACCAGGATCGAGCTCGAAGGCGTGGCGATTGGCGATCCACGTTTCCTCATACTCGAAGCGCACCTGGCCACGATCGTTCCAAAGCGTGCCGACCAGGGTCGGCCCATGGGTAAACTCGCAGTCGAGGTAGACCTCGACCATGTCCTGCGCGGATTCAGCTTTCTTGGCGGCCATGTCGTCCCGGCGCTTGCGTCTGCGTATGGCCTGTCTTGCGCGCAGGCTTGCGCGGCGCGCGCCTGCGCTCGGGAATGCCGAGGTCCTGCAGGCGGCGGCCAAGCGCATCATCGAGCGCCAATCTATCGAGGTCGGCATCCAGCTGAAGGACGGCCAGGACGCGGGCGTAAGAGCCGAGCGCAACAACCGGGTCTCCGCTCTCAATTCGGTAAAGCGTCATTCGCGACACGCCGGCGCGCTTGGCTACGGTTTCAGCGGAAAACTTCCGGCGCATCCGGGCAAGGCGCAAGCGCTCGCCGAGAACGGACAGGCGTCGTGCCAGCGTAGGCAACAGCGGAGATTGCTTGATCTTCATAATGCATCGTATAATATACCTTAATGCCGTATCTGTACATTATCTGATACATTACAAACGTTCCCTAAACGATATTCGCGGCCGCGTCCGGCGCTGTTTTGATCGCGCCGGAGAGCACGAAGCACACCTTGCCGTCGGCGTTGTGCGCAAGCTCGACGGAGTAGCCGCTGGCCTCTGCATGTCGCGCGACCTGGTACAGGCCGATGCCGAGCCCGCTCGCGGAGGGAACCGGACCGCGCAACAGTTCGCTCGCGGTCTGCGCCGCAATCGCATGCCCGCCATCGCACACTTCCAAGCGGATGGTTTCGCCGCAGCTGAAGCCGACGCTGATCAGGAAATCGCCCTGCAAGCGGCGCTTGGCCAGCGCGTTCTGCAGCAGATTGTCGGCGGCGCTGTCGAAAAGCTCGCGCGGCAAAACCGCATTTGCACCAATCCCGCAATCGCGGAATTCGATGCTCTGGCCGACGTAGCTGCGCTGCAGGCCGCGCCACCAGTCCTGCGCCTGCATCGTGCTGCCGCTGTCGCTTGCCGGGCGGCGCAGCTTGTCCAGGGTCTGTTGCAGGCGCTGGGTGATCACCGGCAGCTGGCGCCGCATCAGTGCCTGCAATTCGTCCGACCCGCGCGTTTCCTGTTCCGCCGCCGCGCACAGCACGTTGAGCGACTGCAGCAGGTTCTTGACATCGTGGGTCATGCGCGCGCCGGTTTCGTATACGGCTTGGACATACGACTGCTGCTGCAGTTTCTGTTCGCGCAGCTTGGCCGTGTAGAACTCGCCCAGCAGCTGACCGAGCAGGCGGAAATGCCAGGTCAGCGCCGGGCTCAGGTTGTAGCGCGAGTAGACGCGCAACTCCAGTTCGCGGTCGGTATATTCCACCGTGTTCTTGCTCGGCTGGCCGAATTCTCCGCTGTAGACTGAACTGCGCCAGGTGCCGCCGCTGACCCAGGGCAGCTTGCCCAGGCCGGCGCAGGCCTGGCGCAGAAAGCGTTCCGGTTGCGCTTCCGCCTGCGACAGTTCGGCCAGAAAGTACAGCCATTGCTCGAACGGCAGGCCGACCGAAAGCAGATAGCGGGAGAACAACATCGCGAGTCCGGCGAAGCCCGCGCGCGGGTTCCAGGTCAATCCAAGCAGCAGCAATATGCCGGCGATCAGCAGCAGGCTGTAGCTGAGCGCGAACGGATAGCTCACCTTGCCCAGCGTCATGAAGGCGAAGCTGCCCAGCACCAGCAGCGCGATGATCATGAACAGGAACGCGCTGTAGAAGAAATCCACCACCTGCGGCGTCTCGCCGCTGTCGGCCTGCGCCGGCATCACCAGCATGACCAGGAACAGCACCGGCAGTCCGTACTGGGTGAACTGCTGCAACTCGTGCGACTGGGAGAATTTCGGCAGCAGCTGCGGGAATACCCAGATCAGCAGCAGCGACACCAGGTACAGCAGCACCGTCAGATAGAAATAGCGCTGCCAGCGCGCCTGGAACAGGAACACCTTGCCGCCGACGACACCGGCAAGCATGCCCAGCCACAGCAGCATCAGCCACCAGCTCCAGTAGAACAGAACGAGCACGCAGACCAGGGCGACGACGCCGAGCTGCACCGGCGTCAGGCGCTGCTCGCCGCGCATGAACGGCTGCCACAGTATGAACAGGCCGAAGTGGGCGAGCATCAGCGCGCGCGCCCAGAAATCCTCGACGCCACGCATCGCGGTGAGGTGCAGCAGCGCCAGCATGGCGACGAACAGCAGCCGCCAGTAGCGGGTGAGGAGTATCGGGTAGGCGCGGCTGAGAGTGGCGGTGGCCATGGCGCTTGCAGTTGTTGTGCATGCAGTTTAACCTGAGAATGGCAGCGTCGGCATCCACGCAGTGCCGGAATTTTTCGAGTTGCATACTGTCCATAAGAACACGCATGCTGCGCCACATCCTTCCGATCGCCCGCTACACGCTGCTTGAAGCCCTGCGCAACCGCCTGCTGTGGCTGGCGCTGATCCTGGTCGCAGCCGGGCTCGCATTCACCCAGTTCCTGCAGCAGGTGGCGATCACCGAATCGGTCCAGATCCAGGCAGCGCTGCTCGCGGCGCTGCTGCGGCTTGGCGCGGTATTCATCCTGGCGGCCTATGTGGTCACCAGCATGGTGCGCGAATTCAACGACAAAGTAACGGAATTGATTCTTTCGCGACCGCTGCGGCGCAGCAGCTATTTTTTCGGCAAGCTCGCCGGCTATGCCGTGGTCGCACTGGCGCTCGCGTTGATATCCAGCCTGCCGCTCGCATTGTTTTCGCCGGCCGCGCGGGTGGCGCTGTGGGGCCTGTCGCTTGCCTGCGAACTGCTGCTGGTGACCGCATTCGCGCTGTTTTGCGTGTTCACGCTGACGCAGGTGATGTCGGCACTCGCGGCGGTTGCCTGCTTTTACCTGCTGTCACGCTCGATCAGCGCGCTGCAGATCATGGCGGCCAATCCCCTGTCCGACACGCTCAGCCTTGGACAGAAGGTGGTCAACTTCACCATCGATGCCATCGCCTTCCTGCTGCCCGGGATGGATCGCATGACCCAGACCGGCTGGCTGCTCTATGCCGCCCCTACGGCTGCCGACATCGCGCAGGTGCTGGCGCAGACCGCCGTTTACGCGCTGCTGCTTTGCGGCGCGGCCCTGTTCGACCTGCAGCGCAAGAACTTCTGATGCGCGACGAGCGCCCGCCGTGATCGGACAGGATGAATGACAGGATGATGGTCGTTGCGGTCGCGGCGCTGTCGTTTTACAATTGGCGTCGAAGGTATTACAGGATCTCGGGGGGAGCATGAAGAAATCAAAGCCTTTAATCGTCCATGCAACCTGGGATGATGAGGTAAAGGTGTGGGTTGCCACCAGCGACGATATTTCAGGTTTGGCAACCGAAGCAGATAGCATGGATGCCCTGGTCAAGAAACTACAGGTAATTATTCCTGAGCTTTTGGATGCGAACGGCTATCCGGACGGCGACGACAAAGTACTGTTCCAGATCAACAGCGAACTGACCGCTATTGCATATCGGCAAGCTGCATGAGATTCGTGTGGCTGACTATGCCGCTAAACTCAAGAAGATCCTGGCGGCAGCCAAGTGCAAGAAGGTTCGTTCAGGCAAGGGCGCTCACGAAATATGGTATAGCCCGATTTCCGGAATAAACTTTACTGTCGATAGCAAGATTAAGTAGTGTCACACGGCAAATGCAGCCTTGAAACAGGCGGGCCTGAAAAAAGAATTCTAAACCCGCTGCGGCGGGTTTTTCGTATCGCTCCGCGTTACGCAGGAATAACAGACGCGCGGATTTTGAAGCTGCTCGAAATAATCGCAACTTGAGGCAAAGGCAGAGAAGCCGGATGCGCGACGAGCGCCCGCTGCGCCATGTTTCCGCACCGGTGCTGGCCCTGCTTGGCGCGGGTCTTGCGCTGCAGATCGGCGTGCACGGCGCACTGCCCGGACCGCAGGCAAAAGCGCCGGACCTGCTGCCACCGCCGGACACCGCGCTGCTGCGCCTCGCCAGCCTGGGCGAGCCGGTGGCGCTGGCGAAGATACTGATGCTGCGGCTGCAGTCCTTCGATTACCAGTCCGGCAGCAAAGTGCCTTACCAGGAGCTGGATTACTCCGTCGTCGAGGCCTGGCTCGCGCGAATTCTGCAGCTGGACCCGCAGGGGCAGTATCCGCTGTTCGCGGCCAGCAATCTGTATGCCGAGGTTCCGGACCAGGCGCGCGCACGCAGCATGCTTGATTTCGTCTACCGCTGGTACTTGCGCGACCCCAACAGACGCTGGCCCTGGCTCGCGCACGCCGCCGTACTCGCCAAGCACCGGCTGAAGGACATGCCCTTGGCACTCAAGTATGCGCACGCCTTGCAGCAAGACACCACGGCCAAGGACATACCGCCCTGGGCGCTCACCATGGAAGCCTTCATCCGCGAGGACCTGAACGAGCTGGAAACGGCGCGGGTGATGATAGGCGGCCTGATCGAAAGCGGCAGAATCACCGACCCGAGTGAACTCAGATTCCTGGATGGCCGCCTGCGCGAAATCGAGCGGCGACTGAACAAGAAGGCGGAGATATCGAAACCCTAAGGTAGATTGTCATATTGTCGACATATCTGTCTGAATTCCGACGAATCTGGGCAAAATAAAGTCGGGAAACGTGAAATATCTCACTTAAAATCGGGCATGGATATTGCTCACTTAACCTCACCGTCAACTTTCTCCGCTGGGGGAAACCATATGAAAGCTAGACAATCGGGTTTTACGCTGGTTGAAATCGCCATCGTACTGGTGATTATCGGCCTGCTGCTGGGCGGCATCCTTAAAGGCCAGGAAATGATCACCCAGGCCAAGATCAAGAACGTGGTCAACGACTTCAACGGCATCACCGCCGCGGTGAACTCCTACCAGGACCGCTATCGCGCCCTGCCTGGAGACGACCTCAATGCGTCGGGCCGTTGGGCCGGATCAACCTCGGGTGACGGTAACGGTCAGCTGTGTACCGGAGCCTGCGCATCCCCACCGGTCTCCCCTAATCTTTATAACAATGCGGTAATAACTACCGCAGGCGCGGCGGAAGTCAATTTGTTCTGGTGGCATTTGCGACTTGCAGGGTTCGTCGGCGGCACGACCGCTGCCGGCGCAGGCTCCTCGGCATCGCAACCGAGCAACGCCGCCAACGGTATCATGGGCGTGCAGACCGGCGGCATGGGCTTCACGTCGAACATCGTCTGTTCCAGCAACCTGCCGGACAAAATCGGCATCGCGGTGGACACCCAGATGGATGACAGTTCCTCCACTACCGGCCAGATACGGGGATTGTTGCAGACCAGCCCGAACATGGCGACCTCAGCGACCTCGCCCACGCTGGCCTATGCTGAAACGGGCACCAACCAGTATCTCCTCTGCAAGAACATGTAGGCAGCGGTTCATTGCCGGAAAAAGCCCGCTCAGGCGGGCTTTTTCATTTGCGGAAGTTTAAGATGCTGCGCTGCGTTTAATCCGCCTGCGTCGCTGCAGGTCTGCCAACCGCCGCCGGAGTACCCGCCCGCGAGCCATGAAATCAAGCCCTGAACCGGTCGGAACGGCAAGCCTGCTGCTTGCCGGCGGCTTGTGCATGCTGCCCTTCCTTCTGCCCTACCGCAATCTGTTCATGGCGGAGTGGCTCGCGGGAGCCCTCGGCCTGTCGGCGGTCGCCGCCGCCTTGGCTGAACGCGGCGCACGGCTGGCCTGGACGCCGGTCCCGGCGCGCTGGTTGATCGCGTTCGCCCTGTATCTCGGCGCGCAGGCGCTGATCGGCCACCCGACCTATGTTCAGCTGCCCTTGCTGGCCGCCCTCTATGTCGTGTTCGCCGCGCTGCTGGTCTGGCTGGGCGCGCAACTGAAGGCTTCGATCGGCGTCGAACGCGCGGCAACTGTCCTGGCCGCCTGCCTCCTCGCCGGTGCGTTGGGTAACGCCGCGGCCGGCGCAATTCAGTTCTATGGCCGCCCCGCGCTGCTGGAGGACGTCGTCGCCAAACTGCCTTACGGCGCCGCCGCCTGGGGCAATTTGGCCCAGCCCAATCTGTACGCCAACTATCTCGCCGTCGGCGCGACAGCGCTGATTTACCTATGGCTGCGCGGCAGCCTGCGCAGCGCCTTTGCCGGCACGGCCGGCGTATTGCTCGCCTGCGCCGGCGCGCTGTCCGGATCGCGTGCGTCACTGCTGTACATCATGTGGTTCGGCGCGCTCGGCTTGCTAGCCGGCAGGGTACAAATGGGAGCAGATGGCCGCCGCCTGAAATTCGCCTTGTACGGCCTTGCGGCGGCAATGCTCGCGGCCGCGGTCGCAGTCCCCTTGCTCAACGGCATGCTTGATCTGGGCGCAGGCGCCAACGGCGCATTGGAACGCCTGGCTTCGACGAAAAAACACGATGCCATCATGGTTCGTTGGGAGCTGTGGTCTATGGCCTGGCGAATTTTTGCCGAAGCGCCGCTGACTGGCGCCGGCATCGGCGAGTTCGCCGGCGCCGCCTTCAGCTCCGCACTTCCATCAGAACTCGCGCAATTCAGCAACGTCCTGTGGATTTCGCCGCACAACCTGCCGCTGCAACTCCTCGCCGAAACTGGCGCTCCGGGCGCATTTCTGGCCCTGGCAGGCCTGGGCGCATGGTGGGTGCAGGCGGGGCGACGCTACCTTGTCGCGCCCGAGCCGGCATTGTGGTGGATCATCGCCGCCGTCGGCATTGAGTCGATACATTCAATGGTGGAATTTCCGCTGTGGAACGCACATTTCCTCGGCGTCACCGCCGTGCTCGCAGGCCTTGGGACGCAGCCGTCCATGCTTTCCCGCGTGTCATCGCGCTGGATGCGAATCGCCGCTGCAGCTACCTGCCTGGCGCTCGCGCTGGCCATGGCTGTGACGCTGCGCGATTATGTGCGGCTTAACGCGACCCGCAACATCGGAACCCCGTTGACCCTTGCAGGTGCTGCAGATACTGCGCGCGATATGGCAGTCATGCGCGATCTGGCG
This sequence comes from Burkholderiales bacterium, assembly GCA_038206915.1. GTDB lineage: Bacteria > Pseudomonadota > Gammaproteobacteria > Burkholderiales > SG8-39 > 2-12-FULL-64-23. Next base: position 37,208 of record JBBRAI010000006.1, read on the forward strand.
CGGGGCCCGCTGGCGCCGGCGGCAGAATATTGGATGGTGCTGGGAACGCCGTTGAACCGTGACCGGCTTGATGAGCGGCTAAAGATGAGCGGTCGCGCCATGCGCTATCTTCCGTCCCACGCCATTGTCGTGCGCAGGCTTGTGTTTCTCGCATTCGACGGCCGCGCAGAAGAGGCACGCAACCTGCTCAGCCTGGCCCTGCATTCGTTTCCACTGCAGTGCCAGGAGACCGTCGCGATTCTGCTGCAGGCGCTGGATTACGACCGCGCCGCCATCGAACCACTGCTGGCTCAAGCCAGGAACACAAAGGACTGCGGCCGAATCCGGGCTAGAGGCGATACCGATTAGGCCCCCGGGAGATTGCCACTGCGGACGGTCGGCTCATGTCTTCCCCTGCAGCAGGCGGATTTCCGCCGCCTCCAGCGCGTCGGGCTCGCCCAGCACCACCACCACGTCGCCGGACTCAAAGCGAGTCTCAAAGCGTGAGCCATTTCTTGATCTGAAGATCCGGAGCCAGCTTATCCAGAGCAGCACGCCCCTGGCGGGCACGCCTTACCCATCCAGGGCCCCTGGAGATCAAGTCGGCCCAGACCTCCTCCACTTCGGTTGCGCGTTGAGTCTTGAGATAGGACAGGAGTAGTTTGGCCTGCAGCAGATCTTTGCCGGACTTGGTTGCAAATGTACCTTCCCGCTCGCCATAGACCAGAAGTTTGTGCAGCGCATAGCGTGCCGGCTGCGGCACGTTGGCAACTACGCAGCGGTCCCCGGCGAACAGCACTGCCTGGTGTACATTCTCAAGTGAAAACTCCATGAACTTGAGCGGCTGCAGGGTGATGCCCAGTTGCGGGTGTTCGTATGGCTGCGTGCCTTTGCGATGCAGCGTCGTCAGGAAGTCCAGTTTGAAGCCGGGTTCGCGCGGGTTCAGATAAGAGGCGCCGAGCTTCGATGCGAGGCCGGAGACCGGCAGAAATCCCATCCCCAGGGACTCGATGGCCTCATGCGTCGCAACCTGAACGTCACCGGGAAGCGCGAGGGACAGACTCTTGCCTGCGTGGGCAAAATCCATGTCCTGCGTGCGCGAGCCGTCTCCCCAGCGCACGCCAAGCATATTCGCGAATGCCAGAAACGCATGCGTACCGATGAGCACGCCCCCTGCGCGGAAAAACCCATACTCCGCCAGCCGCTGCAGCACCCGCAGATGCCGGGGCAGGATTTCCGAGCACCCGAGGGCCGCGCAAGAGCGTGCTAGGGGACCCAGGGCGACCACGGCCGACGCTTGAGCCTTGCGCGCCATCAGCGCATGCACAGGAGCTGCGTCCGGCCCGACGAACACCTGGCGCAGCTTGCCGGAAGGCTCGGTGTACTGGAAATACCAGTACTTGGCCCCGCGCACGATTTTCGACGCGAACGAGCCCGAAAGGTCGGCCACGCTGCGCATGTGCTCGGCGGCCAGCGCCGCCTCGAGCAGCTGCGCATAGGCGGTCTGAGCGGTCAGCGAGAGTTCAGTATAGGAAGCCACATTGCTATACTAGCACAGAAGTAAAACTAGTATAGCGAAACGCTATACTAGAAATAATCAACAGCCAGTATAGCGGCGCGCGACTCGCAGCCCGCGCAACGCGCAGCAGTGTCGCCCGCGCCCGCTTACTTCTTCCCCTGCAGCAAGCGTATTTCCGCCGCTTCCAGCGCATCGGGCTCGCCCAGCACTACCACCACATCGCCCGCCTCGAAGCGCATTTCCGGTGCGGGCTCGCCGGCGCTCGCTGAAGGACGACTTCGACGAACTCTCGCGCTTCTTGCTGTCGCCGACGGCCGCAGCGGCCAGCTTACCGATAGTACGCCCCGCAGCCGGCCGGCGGGCGGACTGCAGGCGCTAAGCGACGCCGGAAATAAGCCTGTACGATATACGCAAGTTGCGTATAATGAAACGTATGAAAGCCTTGTTCGTCGAGCTACCTGCCTTTGCTCGTCACCGCGCAGACTATCTGGACGACGATGGATTCCGGGCCTTGCAAAACGCCTTGCTGGACAATCCGGAAGCTGGCGACGTAATCGTGGGCACGGGTGGCCTGCGCAAGGTACGCCATGCCGATGCGCGGCGCGGCGCGGCAAGGGCAAGCGCGGCGGTCTTCGCGTTATCTATTTCTGGTGGAGCCCGGGGGATCAGTTCTGGCTCTACACGCTCTACGACAAGGACACGATCGACGATTTAAGCGTCAAGGAACGCGCCGCACTGAAGGACATGTTGAAGCGCGAGTTGAGCGCAAGGAGAAAGGTATGAAACGCAATTTATATTCTGAACTGACCGAGGGCTTCGATTCGCTCAAGGCTGAGCGCGAGGGCAAGATCACCCTGCGCACCCATGCAGTCAAGAGAAAACCGGCAGCCGCCGTGACCGCCAAGGAACTCGTGAGCATCCGACAGAGCTTGAAATTGTCGCGGGCCGTGTTCGCCCGCTACTTGCGCGCCAACGAGCGTACGCTGGAAAACTGGGAGCAAGGCCGCGCCAAGCCGAACGCCCAGGCCGCGCTATTGATCCGCCTGGTCGCGCGCTACCCGGATACGGTCAAGCGCCTGGCCGCAGTATGACGATTCAGAAACAAGCGCAATTGAGCGCCAGCCTCACGCAATGATTGACAGCCTCGCAGCGCTAAGATAGCTTTAAGATAGCTTAAATGGAAGAGGAATCATCATGAACGATCGCAGCCAGAACAATCAGATTGCTTTTCGCTACCGCGCCATCGACAGCGCGACCGGGGTAAGCCGCAAGACCGCAAAGCGCCTGGCCGCGCAACTGGGGGTGGACGAAACCCAGGCTATCCATCAGGCATTGCATGAACTCGCTGTCAGGGTTTTACCCCAGTATGAGCGCGATGACGGCCCCTTGACAGCGACCCAAACGCGGCAGATCAAGAAGCGCGTCCCGCAAGGCGCCAAGCACTCGGTCCGTTCAAGCCTGATCGAAACGGAATCGGCGTAGATGACCGGCTGGTGGGCCGAGCCCACGGCAGGCGACATCGTCTGGTGTCATTTTCCCGATAACATCAGTCCACGCCCAAAACCACGACCCGCGCTGATTCTTGCGGTGTTTGACGTCAACGCCCCACGGTTCGACGTACGCGTCGTCTATGGAACGAGCCAGCGCACCACAATGCTGCGTCGGGGAGAGTTCTCCATCTTGCGCGACCGGAACGCCGCGGCTTTCGGCGCGGCGGGCCTCAGCTACGACACGAAGTTCGATTTGAAACAAAGCATCGATCTGCCCTATACGACCGAATGGTTTTCCGTTCCGCCCGCGGCGCCGCATGGGCACACGCCCAAACTAGGAGTCTTGCATCCCTCGCTAGTCCGCGCTCTTCAGGCGGCGTTCCGCGCCGCCACCGAATGTTGACCGCAAAAGAACTCGTGAGCATCCGACAGAGCTTGAAATTGTCGCGGGCCGTTTTCGCGCGCTATCTGCGCGCCAACGAGCGCACGCTGGAAAGCTGGGAGCAAGGCCGCGCCAAGCCGAACGCCCAGGCGGCACTTCTGATCCGCCTGGGCGCACGCTACCCGTATACGGTCAGGCGCTTGGCCGCGGTATGACGATTCGGAAACAAGCACGGATGAATGTCGGCGGGTCTAGCTATACTAAGATCGGCCAGCATTTAGTATAGCGGTGGGTCAGCCCGCTTCCGACGCGAAAGGTCGTGGCGCCAGGCCGTCCGCTCATTTTTTCCCCTGCAGCAGGCGGATTTCCGCCGCCTCCAGAGCGTCGGGCTCGCCCAGCACCACGTCGGCGGCCTCGAAGCGGCCTATGCAACCTCCTCATGCACCAGGCGCGCCGCGGACGCTTCGAGCCCTGCGAGAATCGTCTCCGCCAGGCGCCGCGGAAAATCCGCGGGCAACTCTTGGCGGACTTTCGCAATCACCTTTGGCGTTTGTTGCAGCAGCTCGTCCACGAGCTCGTCGGCAGTGGCCGCGAGCCCGCACTTGAGCGCGGTGGTGTCGAGGTAGCGCCTGCGCACTTGGTCAGCGACGTAATGGCGATTCTTGCCCAGCCAGGCCATGGCCATGCGAACCTTGTTCACTGGAATGAGATTGCGGCCATTGCCGATGACAGGCCAGGCCGACAGCACGTCGTACATGGGAGTGAGACAAAAACGGTCGCCAGGTTCGAGGAAAATGCTGAAGTTCTTTGCATGACCGTCCGTCGCGCGCAGCATCCAGAATACGAGCTGCGTTTTCAGAAACGTGCGGATATCCTCGTCGCGCCGGCGCGACTGCGCCAGCAAGGTACAGATGCGGACCATGCCGGGGCCCCCGTCGGTTTCGTATTTGCTGTCGACCGCCGTCGCTGTGGCCTGGCAGAAATCTTCCTGTGGCAGGCGCAGCCAATGCGTCTTTGACTTCGCGAGCCTGCGGTCGAAACGCTCGACCACGAGGCACTTGGTTTTACCGAACGTACGGATGGTGCACGCCGCTGCGGGGATAGCGTAAGCGTGCAGTATGCGCGAGCAGATCCATTCGTTTTCCACCGAGGTGCGCATGTCCGCCTGCCTCGCACCGACCAGCCCCAGGGGCAGCTTCAGGATGTGAGTCGTCGGCGTGGAACCCCGCGGTTTGCACCAGCGGCCCTTATGCCATAGCAGCGCGGTCTTTTCCTGTGCGCCTGCGATCGAAATGCGCAGGTCGTCCTCGTCGCGGGGTGACAGGGAACCCGGAGCGTGCACCGCGTTTCGCAGTACCGCCTCGACCCCCGGTTCGTCCAGCGGCTCGGCGTGGATGCCGGTGACGCCTTCGGGGCGCTGTCCGGGATCGAGCAACTGAATCGCCCCGACGCAATCGCGCCCCACCGCCGCGAGCAGAGAGAACGCATCGCGCCCGGGTGTTCGGAACTTGGCTTGCAGGCGCCTGCGGATGGGCTCGCTATCGGGCAGCAGATTGTCAAAGAAATCGTTTACTCGCTGCCCGCGAATGACAAGGTTGGCCGGTGTGGCGGGCAAGGACAAGGACAGCGAGCGAAACGCCGGGGAAGCAAACCACGATTCGTCATAGGCGAACTCGGGCTCGCCGCGGTTCGTCAGGTTCCATGTTCCGACGAACTCACCGTTCATCCACGCTGCCAGGGAACGGGTCTTGGAAGGCCGCCCCACTACCACTCCGTTTTGCTGGTAGAGTCGCCGCGGGACGCCTGTGCGCGATCCTGGACAACGAGCTCGAGCCCCAAGGCTGCGAGCAGCCCGAGCAGCCGGTCTACAGTGATCCGGCCAGGCTCGCGCTCCAGGCCGGACTGGCGCTTCTGGCTGATGCCTACCTTGACCCCCAACGCTTGCTGGCTGAGTCCCAGCGCCTTGCGCTGGCCGAGGAGCAGCTGCCCGAGTTGCTGGTTGGTGCGTATGGACTGTTTCATCAGACCTACTCATTATGCGAGTATGTGTAATATACTCGATAAAAGAGTAAATGTCTATTACTCACCATGCAAGTAAAGAGCGCGCTCCAAACGCTGCCGTCCCCGCCCGGCGCGCATTCGATTTCTACCCCTGCAGCAGCCTGATTTCCGTCGCCTCCAGAGCGTCGGGCTCGCCCAGCACCACCACCACGTCGCCGGTTTCGAAGCGCGTTTCCGGCGCCGGCTCGCCGACGCGAATGCCGCGCCGGCGCACCCGCGTTACCACCGCGTTGAGCGCGGCAAAGTCGAGTTCGCCCAGCGTCTTGCCTATCGCGTAGGCACCCGGCGTCAGCGTTATCGAATGCAGGCGCGGCAGGCGGTGCTCCGCCGTATCGGCCGCCGCATCGCCTTCGCCGTGGAAGAAACCGCGCAGCAGACCGTAGCGGTCTTCGCGCACCGCGCGCACGCGGCGCACCACGCGCGCCAGCGGCACCCCCATCAGCACCAGTGCATGGCTGGCCAGCATCAGGCTGGATTCGAACGTGTCGGGCACAACCTCGGCGGCGCCCGCGGCCCGCAGCCGCTCCATGTCCGCGTCGTCCAGCGTGCGCACGATCACCGGCAGCGCCGGGTTGATCGCGTGCGCGTGGTGCAGGATCTTGAGCGCCGCCGGTATGTCCGGGAACGAAATCACCAGCGCGCTGGCGCGCGCCAGGCCGGCGGCGATCAACGCCTCGCGCCGCGCGCCGTCGCCATATACGACCGACTCGCCCGCGGCGGCGGCTTCGCGCACGCGTTCCGGGTCGAGGTCGAGCGCGACGTAGCCTATGCCTTCCTGCTCGAGAAAGCGCGCCAGGTTCTGCCCGGTGCGCCCGTAGCCGCACAGCACCACATGTTTCGCGACGGCCATTCCGGTGACAGCGATCTGGTGCAGGGCGAGAGAGCGCAGCATCCACTCCGACGCGACGAAGCGCAGCACCAGCCTGTCGCTGTAGTGAATCAGCAACGGTGCGCTCAGCATGGACAGCAGCATCGCCGCCAGCACCGGCTGCAGCAGGGCGTCGTTCAGCAGCCGGACTTCGCCGGCCTGCGCCAGCAGCACGAAGCCGAATTCGCCGGCTTGCGCCAGCGACAGAGCAGTGCGCAGCGCATTGCCCGGATTGGCCCCGAACAGGCGCGACAGCGCGGCGATCAGCGCGAACTTGAACAACAAGGGACCGGTAAACAGCAGCAGCACCAGCCCGTAACGGTCGACCACGACGGACGCGTCGAGCCGCATGCCCATGGTGACGAAAAACAGTCCCAGCAACAGGTCGCGGAAGGGCTTGATGTCCTCTTCGACCTGATGCCGGTACTCGGTCTCCGAGATAAGCATGCCGGCGAGAAACGCGCCCAGGGCGAGCGACAGGCCCGCGAGTTCGGTCGCCCAGGCGAGGCCGAGAGTGATCAGCAAGACGTTGAGCACGAACAGTTCGTGCGAGCGGCGCCGCGCGACTATATGAAACCAGCCGCGCATCAGCTTCTGCCCCGCAAACAGGATCAGGAACAGCACCACCGCGGCCTTTGCCAGCGCCAGCGCCAGCACCGGCGCAAGGTTTTCCGCCGGCTGCGCCAGCGCCGGAATCAGGATCAGCAGCGGCACCACCGCCAGGTCCTGGAACAGCAGGATGCCGATGATATCGCGCCCGTGCGCCGATTCGAGCTGCATGCGCTCGGCCAGGAGCTTGCTCACAATCGCGGTCGAGGACATCGCGAGGGCCCCGCCCAGCGCAAAGCCGAGCTGCCAGTGATAGCCCAGCAGCAAGGCGCCCAGCGCCGGCGCGAACACCGTCAACAGCACCTGCCCCAGCCCCAGCCCGAACACCACGCGGCGCATGTTGAACAGCTTGGGCAGGCTGAATTCGAGGCCGATGGAGAACATCAGGAACACCACGCCGAACTCGGCCAGGTAGGCGTAGCCGGATTCCTCGCTCGCCGGGAGCCAGTGCAGGGCGTGCGGCCCGATGGCGACGCCGACCACGAGGTAGCCCAGCATGGGCGGCAGGTGCAGGCTGCGCGCCACTACCACCACGACCACGGCGCTGGCGAGAAGCACCAGAACCAGCTCTAGGGGATTGCTCATCGGATGCCGCGGCCTGAAAAGGGAGGGTGGGTGGTTCTGATATACTTTGGACTATGATACCTGCAGCGTCCCGCATGGACAAAATCCAACCGTCCAAGACCGCGCTGGAGCTGGCAAAACAGGTGCTCGCGATCGAAGCCGAAGCCATCCAGGGCCTCGCTGCGCGGCTGGGCCAGAGCTTTCTCGACGCCGTGGCACTGCTGCTCAACTGCAAAGGCCGCGTAATCGTCAGCGGCATCGGCAAGTCCGGCCATATCGCGCGCAAGATTGCGTCCACCATGGCCAGCACCGGCACGCCGGCGTATTTCGTGCACCCGGCCGAGGCGAGCCACGGCGACATCGGCATGATCGCGCGCGACGACGTGCTGATCGCGCTGTCGAACTCCGGCGAGAGCGACGAGCTGCTCACCATCGTGCCGTTGTTGAAACGTCAGGGCGCCCGCCTGATCGCCATCACGGGCAATGCCAATTCGGCGCTGGCGCACGAGGCCGATGTGCATCTGGACGCGCACGTCGACAAGGAGGCGTGTCCGCTGAATCTCGCCCCCACCGCCAGCACCACCGCGGCGCTGGCGCTGGGCGACGCGCTGGCCGTGGCGCTGCTCGATGCCAAGGGCTTCGGCGCGGAGGACTTTGCGCGCTCGCACCCGGGCGGCACGCTGGGGCGGCGCCTGCTCACCCATGTGCGCGACGTGATGCGCACCGGCGAGGACGTGCCCAGCGTGCGCGACAGCGCCGGTTTTTCCGAGGCGCTGCTGGAGATGTCGAAAAAACGCATGGGCATGACTGCGGTGCTCGATGCGGCCGGGCGCGTGAGCGGCGTATTTACCGACGGCGACCTGCGCCGCAAACTGGCGCAGATCGACGATATCCGTGCGGCGCGCATCGCCGACCTCATGACGCCCGCCCCGCGCACCATCGGCCCCGACAAGCTCGCGGTCGAAGCGGTGCAGATCATGGAGGAGCGCAAGGTCAACCAGCTGTTGGTGGTGAACGAGGAAGGCCGGCTCGTGGGCGCGCTGAACATGCACGACCTGTTCCGCGCCAAGGTAATCTGAGCCGAGATGGACAGCACCTCGGAGCGCGCAGGCCTGGATGTCGCATTGCAGCGCGCCCGGGGCCTCAAACTGATGATATTCGATGTCGACGGCGTGATGACCGACGGCACGCTGTACTACTCTGAGCGCGGCGAGGAGTTGAAAGCCTTCAACATCCAGGACGGCCACGGCATCAAGCTGCTGCGGCAATACGGCGTGGAGGTCGCGCTGATCACCGCGAGAAAGTCGCGCGCGGTGGAATTGCGCGCGGCAAATCTCGGCCTCGCGCACCTGCATCAGGGAGTGGAGGACAAGCGCACGGCATACGCGGCCCTGCTCGCGCAGCTCGGCCTCGCGGCGGAGCAGTCCGGCTGCATGGGCGACGACCTGCTCGACCTGCCGCTGATCACGCGCTGCGGTTTTGCCGCCACCGTGCCTGCGGCGCCCGAGGCGCTGAAGACGCGCGCGCACTACGTCACGCGCGCGCATGGCGGGCATGGCGCCGTGCGCGAAGTGTGCGAATTCATCCTGCGTGCCCAGGGTTCGCTCGAGCGCGCGATCGACGCCCATCTGCAATGAGCCGCAATTCATGAGACGCGACCGCGTATCCCACCTGTTTCCGCTGCTGCTGATGCTAGCGCTGGCGGCGGCAGGCTTGTGGCTGGAGCGAGCGGTGCAGCCGCCCGAGCGCGACAATACCGGCAGTTTGCGCCACGACCCCGATTTCATCGCCGAGGACTTCGGCATCACCAAGATGGACGCCGGCGGGAAACCCGAGTACAGCCTTTCGGCGCTGCGCATGCTGCACTATCCTGACGACCAGACTACGGACATCGTGGAACCGCGCCTGGTGCAGCGCCACGAAGCCGACGCCCCGGTGGTAATCCGCGCCGATCGCGGCCTGCTCTCCAGGAACGGCGACGTGGCGAGCTTTTTCGGCAATGTGGTGGTGGTGCGCGAAGCCAGCCGGGAGCGCAGCGAGTTGCGCATGCAAACTGAATATCTGCAAATCGTTCCCGACCGCGACCTGGCGCGTACGGACAAGCCGGTAGTCATAACCGAGCACGGTTCGCGCCTGGCGGGGGTCGGCATGGAATTCAACAACAAGACGCGGCAATTCACGCTGCTGTCGCAGGTCAGGGGCAGATTCGATGCGCGCAAATAGGCCGGCCGCGATCCTGCTGTTCGCCTGCTGGATGGCACTGGCCTCGGCGGCGCAGGCCGAGCGCGCCGACCGGAGCAAACCGATAAACCTGGAGTCGGATCGCATGCGCGTCGACGACGTGCAGAAGATGAGCGTGTTCGAAGGAAACGTGGTGATGAGCCAGGGCACGCTCAACATTCGCGCCGAAAAGATCACGGTGCGCCAGGACAAGGACGGCAATCAGTACGGCACCGCGATCGGCCATCCAGCCGTCTTCCGCCAGAAGCGCGACGGCGCCGAGGGCTACATCGAGGGGGCGGCCGAACGCATCGAATACGACGGCAAGCTCGACCGGGTGGAATTCTTCAATCATGCCCGATTGCTGCGCGAACCCGCGGACGAAGTGCGCGGCAACTACATTTCCTACGACGCGCGCACCGAGTATTTCACCGTGAGCGGCGGCGCCGGCCCCGGCACCGGCGGCCCACAGGGCAGGGTGCATGCGGTGATCCAGCCGCGCACGACCGCCGAGGAACCCGGCAAAGCCACTGTTCCCGAAGCGCCGAAGCGATAGCGCTGATGAGCCATCTCACGGCCAGCAAGCTGAAAAAACGCTATAAATCGCGCACTGTGGTGCAGGACGTATCGCTCGAAGTGCAAAGCGGCGAGGTGGTGGGCCTGCTCGGGCCCAACGGCGCCGGCAAGACCACCTGTTTCTACATGATGGTCGGACTGGTGCGGCTGGATGGCGGCAGCATCGAACTGGACGGCAAGGAAATAAGCCGGCTTCCGATCCACCGCAGGGCGCGCCTGGGCCTGTCCTATCTGCCGCAGGAAACCTCGGTATTCAGGAAGCTGACGGTACAGGAGAACGTGCAGGCGGTGCTCGAATTGCAGGACCTGTCCGAAGCCGACATCGAGGAGCGCCGCGAAGGATTGCTGCAGGAACTGCACATCGCGCATCTGCGCGGCAACCCGGCGCTGTCGCTCTCCGGCGGCGAGCGCCGCCGCGTCGAAATCGCGCGCGCGCTTGCCGCCCGTCCAAGCTTCATCTTGCTCGATGAACCGTTTGCCGGCGTCGATCCGATTGCGGTGCTCGACATCCAGAAAATCATCGGATTTCTGAAGCAGCGGGGCATCGGCGTGCTGATCACCGACCACAACGTGCGCGAGACCCTGGGCATATGCGACCACGCCTATATCATCAACGAAGGCTCGGTCCTCGCCCAGGGCAAGCCGGATGAAATCGTCTATAATGAAAACGTGAGACGAGTGTATCTGGGAGAGCATTTCCGCATGTAGCCCAGGGCCTGAAACGACACTGACGCTACGCTCCCGCTCAAGATGAAACAAACCCTGCAACTCAAGCTGTCCCAACAGCTGACCCTGACGCCGCAGTTGCAGCAATCCATACGGCTGCTCCAGTTGTCCACGATGGAACTGAATCAGGAGCTGGAAAAATTCCTGATGGAAAATCCGCTACTGGAACGCGACGACGTCGATGCCGAGCCCGTGCCGCCTCCACCCAACGGCGCCGCGCGCGAGGAATACGCCAGTCCGGCCGGCGAGACGCCTGCCAGCGAGCCGCCTGCCGAAGAGGCGGGCGAAATCGACTGGTATACCGACGCGCCGTCCTCGGCCCCCCGACGCGAGGACGGCGAAGAGTCCGAGTATCCGCAGCTGGCGGCAAACACGCCCACCCTGAACGAATACCTGATGGAGCAGCTGGCCCTGACCCAGCTGTCGGCGCGCGACAAATCCCTGGTGAACACGCTGATCGCGGCGCTGGACGAAGGCGGCTACCTGTCGCAGAGCCTCGAAGACATCGCCAATATGCTGCCGCCGGAACTGGAGGTGGGGCTGGACGAGCTGCACATCGCCCTGCATCACCTGCAGAGCCTCGACCCCACCGGGGTCGGCGCGCGCACACCCGCCGAATGCCTGGAATTGCAGTTGAAAGCGCTGCCGCCCGACACGCCGGCGCGAGCGCTTGCCATCGAAACCGTGCACGCGCATCTGGAAGCCCTCGCCGCGCACGATTTCACGCGGCTGAAGCGGCAGCTGCATTGCGACGACGCGAGCCTGCGCGACGCGCAGCACCTGATCCAGAGCCTGAACCCCCACCCGGGCGCGGAATACGCGGCAAGCGAGACGCGCTACATCGTGCCGGACGTGATCGTGCGCAAGCTCAAGAATGCCTGGGTCGTCAGCCTCAATCCCGATGCCATGCCGAAGCTGCGCATCAACCGCATGTACGCGGATATTCTGCAGAACAAGCTGCACTCTTCCAGCGGCCAGATGTCCAATCAGCTGCAGGAAGCACGCTGGCTGATCAAGAACGTGCAACAGCGCTTCGAGACTATCCTGCGGGTCGCCCAGGCGATCGTGGAACAGCAGCGGCATTTCTTCGACCACGGCGAAGTCGCGATGCGGCCGCTGGTACTGCGCGAGATCGCCGAAACCCTGGGCCTGCACGAATCCACGGTGTCGCGCGTCACGACGCAGAAATTCATGTCCACGCCACGCGGCATCTTCGAATTGAAATATTTTTTCGGCAGCCACGTCGCAACCGAAACCGGCGGCGCCTGCTCGGCCACGGCGATCCGCGCGCTGCTCAAGCAGCTGGTCCATGCGGAAGACTGCAAGAAGCCGCTTTCGGACAGCAAGATCTCCCAGATTCTGGCCGGACAAGGCATCGTGGTGGCACGACGCACTATCGCGAAGTACCGGGAGTCATTGAATATTCCGCCGGTCAGCCTGCGGAAGTCGCTGTAACTTCATAAGGAGTCCGAAGATGAACGTTCAGGTCAGTGGTCATCATGTCGAAGTCACCCCCGCCATTCGCGGGTACGTCCTTTCGAAGCTGGAACGCGTGCAGCGGCATTTCGACCAGGTTATCGACATCAACGTCATCCTGTCGGTGGAAAAGTTACGGCAAAAGGCCGAGATCAGCGTGCATATGCGCGGCAAGGATATCCACGTCGAGAGCGACGATGCGGATCTTTATGCCGCGATCGACCTGATGATGGACAAGCTCGACCGCCAGATCATCAAGCACAAGCAGAAGGCCTATTCCCACCCCCACGACGCCCTGAAACGCCAGTCGGCGGAGGAGTAACCCGGCCCCGGGATTTGCGGTAGAATGGCGCGCCTTCCGGCTGCACCCCCTCAATTCGGGCGCCCCGGAATTCCGCCGCCCATTTCTCTTGCACCATGAATCTCATTACAAAACTCCTGCCGCCCTCAAACATAGTCCTCGACCTCGAGGTCAGCAGCAAGAAACGCATGTTCGAACAAGCCGGCCTTATTTTCGAGAACAACCAGGGACTTGCGCGCAGCCACGTATTTGACAGCTTGTTCGCGCGCGAGCGACTGGGGTCGACCGGTCTGGGCCAGGGGGTAGCAATCCCGCATGGCCGCATCAAGGGCTTGCGCGAAGCCGTAGCCGCGTTTGTGCGCCTCAGCATCCCCGTACCCTTCGATTCTCCCGACGGCAAGCCGGTAAAACTCCTGTTCGTGTTGCTGGTGCCGGAACAGGCAACCGAACAGCATTTGCAGATCCTGTCCGAGCTGGCGCAGATGTTTTCCGACCCGGATCTGCGCGAACGGCTGATCCAGGCCCAGGACGCCGACAGCCTGCATCAGATCATCAGCGATTGGCAGCCCGATGTTACAGACCAGCATCGCGCGGCTGTATGACGACAATGCCGCGAGGCTGGGCTTAGGCTGGGTCACCGGCCGCGGCGGTGAAGCGCTGCCGGTGCGCAACGACAGCGCCGATACGGCGGCGCTGGTAGGGCACCTCAATCTGATACACCCCAACCGCATCCAGGTGCTGGGCCAGCGCGAGTTCGCCTACATAGACGGCTATAGCGGCGACGCTTCCAGCCAGGTCATTTCCAATCTGTTTGCGGCCGAACCGGCCGCGATCGTGCTCGCAGACGGCGTAGCCGGACCGGGTGCCCTGCTGAGCGAAGCCGAAGCCAGGGGCGTGCCGGTGCTGGCCACCGCCGCCGCTGCAGATGCGGTCATCGATACACTGCGCCGCTATCTGGCCAAGGCGCTGGCCGATTCGGTCGCCATGCACGGCGTGTTCATGGACGTGCTCGGCCTGGGCGTGCTGATCACAGGCGAATCCGGCGTGGGCAAGAGCGAACTCGCGCTCGAGCTGATCAGCCGCGGCCACGGCCTGGTCGCCGACGACGTGGTTGAGATTTCGCGCATTGCCTCGAAGACGCTCGAAGGTCGCTGCCCGCCGCTGCTGAAGGACTTCCTCGAGGTTCGCGGCTTGGGCGTGCTCAACATACGCGTCATATTCGGCGAGACTGCGGTACGGCCGAAAATGAACCTCAAGCTGGTGGTGCATCTCGAGAAGCCAGGGCAGGCCGGCGCCACCCCGGCCGAACGCCTGCCGCTGCACGAGCTCACCGAGGATATCCTCGGCCTGCCCGTCCGCGAGATTGTGATCCCCGTGGCGGCAGGGCGAAATCTGGCGGTCCTGGTTGAGGCAGCCGTGCGCAATTACATTCTGCAATTGCGCGGCTACGACAGCACGCGTGAATTCATTTCCCGGCAGCAAGGGGAACTCAAGCGCGACGTCAATTGATCCCGGTTTCGGAAAAGTGCGCGAGCATTGCTTGCGCACTTTTAGTTTTCCGCGGGCAGATGCTATCCTGCAATCATGCAACTTGTGCTGATCAGCGGTCTGTCGGGCTCCGGCAAGAGCGTCGCGCTCAACGTGCTCGAGGATAGCGGCTACTACTGCGTGGACAACCTCCCGGTGGCGCTGGTGATGCCGCTGCTCGAGTCGCTCGGCGGCACCGGGCACGAGCGCGTGGCGCTGAGCATGGACGCGCGCAGCGGCGATTCGGTGCGCCAGCTGCCGCAGACCGTCGCCGCGCTGAGAAAAAAGGGCGTGGACGTGCGGCTGCTGTTCCTCGAGGCCAAGGACGAAACCCTGATCAAGCGCTTCTCGGAAACGCGGCGGCGCCATCCCCTCAGCGCGGGGACGCTCACGGTCGCCGAGAGCATCGCGCGCGAACGCGAGCTGCTGGGCGACATCGGTGAATTCGCGCACCACGTCGACACCAGCGAGCTTTCGCCCAATACCCTGCGCAGCTGGATCAAGAACCTGGTCGAGCTCGATCGCTCGCGCCTGACGCTGCTGTTCGAATCGTTCGGCTTCAAGCAGGGCATCCCGCTGGATGCGGACTTCGTGTTCGACGTGCGCTGCCTGCCCAATCCCTACTACGAGCCGCGGCTGCGCGACCTGACCGGACGCGACGCGCTGGTCACCGCATTCCTCGAGGCCGAACAGGCGACGCAGGACATGTACCGCGACATCCACGCCTTTATCGCCACCTGGCTGCCCGCGTTCGTACGCGAAAACCGCAGCTATCTCACCGTTGCCATCGGCTGCACCGGCGGCCAGCACCGCTCCGTGTATTTCGCGGAGCGCCTCGGCGCGGCCTTTGGCGGCGACAACCAGGTCATGATCCGCCACAGGCAGATTCGATGAAAAAGACCGTCACCCTCGCCCTCACCGGCGCCTCCGGCATGCCCTACGGCATACGCCTGCTCGAATGCCTGCTCGCCGCCGGCGTGCGGGTGTACCTGATTTACTCGCAAGCGGCGCAGGTGGTGGCGAAGCAGGAAATGGAGCTCACGCTGCCCTCGCGCACGGCCGAAGCCGAAGCGCTGTTCGGCGAGCGCTTCAAGGCGCAGCCGGGCCAGCTGCGGGTGTTCGGACGCGAGGAATGGTTTGCGCCGGTGGCCTCGGGCTCGAATGCGGCGGACGCGATGGTGGTTTGTCCCTGCACCATAGGCACGCTGGCGGCAGTGGCCGCGGGCATGTCGGACAATCTGATCGAGCGCGCCGCGGACGTGATGCTCAAGGAGGGGCGCAAGCTCATCCTGGTGCCGCGCGAGACGCCGTTTTCGGCGATTCACCTGGAGGCGATGCTTAAGCTCGTGCATGCCGGCGCGGTCATCCTGCCCGCCAACCCGGGCTTCTACCACCGGCCGCAGAGCGTCGCCGCGGTGGTCGATTTCATCGTCGCGCGCGTGCTCGACCAGCTCGGCGTCGAGCACAAGCTGATGCAGCGTTGGGGCGAGCCCGAAGCCTAAGAACCGGTTGCAAAATGGATTTTGCAACGGCAATTTTAGAGGAGCATGAGGGGAGATTTCCCCTCATATCGTCATAGGCGCTAGCAGGACAGGCGCAGCTTGAAGCGCTGCAGCTTGCCGGTTTCCGTTCGCGGCAGCGCAGCGAGGAATTCGATCGCGCGCGGGTATTTGTAGGGCGCGATGCTCTTTTTCACGAAATCCTGCAGCTCTTTCACCATCGGCTCATTCCCGGTATAGCCAGACTTGAGCACCACGCAGGCCTTCACGATCTGGCCGCGCTCGGCATCCGGCACGCCGACTACCGCGCATTCGGCCACGGCGGGGTGCTGCAGCAGCGCCGCCTCGACCTCGGGTCCGGCGACGTTGTAACCGGCGGAGATGATCATGTCGTCGGCGCGAGCCTGATAGTAGACGTAGCCCTCCGCATCCATTTTGCACGCGTCGCCGGTCAGGTTCCAGCCGCGCATGTCGCCCCGGCCGATCACATAGTCCTGTTGGCGCGCATCGGCCAGGTAGCGGCAGCCGGTGGGACCAATTACCGCAAGGCGCCCGACTACGCCCGGCGCAGCCGGATTGCCGGCGGCGTCGACCACCTTCGCCGCGTAGCCCGGTATTGCGTAGCCGATCGCGCCGCGGCGCGTGCGCTCCGGCGTGTGCGATATGAAGATGTGGATCATCTCGGTCGCGCCTATGCCGTCGATGATCTCGATTCCGGTCGCCTGTTTGAACAGCTGACGCGTCGCGTCGGGCAGGGCCTCCCCTGCCGATACGCACTTGGTCAGGCTCCTCAGCTCGTAGTTCTTCGCCAGCGCCGCCATCTGGCGATAGTAGGTCGGCGCGGTGAAGCAGATAGTGGCTTTGAACTTCTGGATGGTCGCAAGCAGGCTGTCCGGCGTCAGCCGTTCCATCAGCACGGTGGACGCGCCGAAGCGCATCGGGAAGCACAGCAGGCCGCCCAGGCCGAAAGTGAAGGCCAGCGGCGGGGTGCCGCAGAAAATATCCTTCTGAGTCGGCTTGAGACAGGAGCGCGGGAAGCAGTCGCACATGGCAAGCACGTCGCGATGAAAATGCACCGTGCCTTTGGGCCGGCCGGTGGTGCCCGAGGTGAAGGCGACCAGGCAGGGGTCGTCGGCTGCGCTGTCGACATTGCGGAACGCCGCGGGCTTGGACGCCAGTCTATGCTCCAGAGAGCCCGCGCCCTCGTCATTGAAATACAGCACCTGCTTCAGCTCGCGGCAGGCGGCGCGGGCAAGCTCCAGTTCGTCGCGCAGTCGCACGTCGCACAGCGCGGCGCCGACCCTGGCCTTGTCGATGATCTGCTTCAGTTCAGTCGCGCGCAACAGCGGCATGGTAGGCACGGCGACCAGGCCGGCCTTCATCACCGCCAGCAGGCAGGCGGCCATCATTGGATTGTTGGGCGCGCGCAACAGCACGCGATTGCCTGGTTTGAGCTTCAGGTCCTCGGTGAGCACCCATGCGATCTGGTTGACGCGATGCAGCAGCTGGCGATAAGTGCAGGTGTAGGCCTTGCCATCGATCAGGGTACGGATCACGGCGCGCTCGCCGTGGCCCCCTGCTACCATCGCGTCAAGCAGCTCGGCGGCGCAGTTCAGGCGCTTGGGATAACGCAGTTCGGGCCGGTCGAATACCAGCTTCGGCCACTGGGCTCTCGGCGGCAGCTTGTCCCGGACAAATGTATCGACGTGGGCCGTAGCTTCCATGAAACCTCCCATGTTCCGGCCGCCCGCACCTGGGCAGTGCAGCGGATCGAGCCGCGTTGGCCCGCGGCTACTTCAATGTTTCGCGCGCGATGATCAGCTTTTGCACCTCGGTCGCGCCTTCGTAGATGCGCAGCGCGCGGATCTCGCGGTAGAGCCGTTCCACCGGGTAGCCGCTCACCACGCCCAGGCCGCCGAATATCTGCAGCGCGCGGTCGATCACCTGCTGCGCCGATTCGGTCGCCACCATTTTCGCCATCGCCGCCTCGCGCGTGGTGCGCACGCCCTGCACGTCGCGCATCCAGGCGGCGCGATAGGTCAGCAGCGCGGCGCTGTCGATGGCAGTGGCCATGTCCGCGATCGCCGCCTGCGTCAGCTGGAAATCGGCCAGCGTCTGGCCGAACATCTTGCGCGCCTTGGCGCGCGCCAGCGCCTCGTCCAGAGCGCGCCGCGCGAATCCGAGCGCTGCGGCGGCGACTGAAGCGCGGAAAATGTCCAATGTCTGCATCGCCACTTTGAAGCCCTGCCCGGCTTCGCCCAGGCGCTGCGCCGCGCTCACGCGGCAGCCGCGAAAGCGCAGGCTCGCGAGCGGGTGCGGCGCGATCAGCTCGATGCGCGCGGCGACCTCGAGGCCGGGCGTAGCGGCATCGACGACGAAGGCGCTGATGCCGCGCGCACCGGCGGCCTCTCCGGTGCGCGCGAACACGCAGTAGAAATCGGCGATGCCGCCGTTGGAAATCCATGTCTTCTCGCCGTCCAGCACATAGTGCCCGCCCTCGAGGCGAGCGCTGGTCGTCATTGCGCCGACGTCGGAGCCCGCATCGGGCTCGGACAGCGCGAACGCGGCAATGGCTTCGCCGCGCGCCACGCGCGGCAGGTAGCGCTGCTTCAGTTCCTCGCTGCCCGCAATCGAAATTGCGCCCGAACCCAGGCCCTGCATGGCAAAAGCGAAGTCCGCCAGCCCGTCGTGGCGCGCCAGCGTCTCGCGCGCGATGCACAGCGAGCGCGAATCGATTTGCGCGGCCGCCCCGCCATAGGCCACGGGCACGCAGTGCTTGAGCCAGCCGGCGCTGCCCAGGCGCTTGACCAAATCGCGGCACAGCGCGTCCACGTCCGCGCCATGATCCAGGTGCGCGAGGTGCGCCCCCGACCAGGCTTCCAGATCGGCCGCCAGCCGGCGCTGCGGCGCGTCGAAGAACGGCCAGTCCAGATAGCTCCTGTCGCTCATCGCAGCGGGCTCAGCTGATGCTCGTGGCAAGGAAGGAAAGCGAACGTCCACGCGCAAGCGCGGCGCTTTTCTGATCGTAGGCCGCGCGGTCCCAGCAGTTGAAGCCATGCTGCGCGCCGGGATATACGTCGATGCGCACGTTCTCGCGTCCGGCGAAAGTCTGCGTCACTGCCTCGACCGCGGACGGTGGAATGTGTCCGTCGTTGCCGGCGAAGTGGAACAACACCGGGCATTTGATTTTTCCGGCCTCCTCCAGCTTGGTATCGATGCCGCCGCCGTAATAGCACACCGCTGCATCCACGCCGGCGTTGGCCGCGCAAAGGTAGGACAGCATACCGCCCATGCAGTAGCCGATCGATGCCACTTTTCCGCTGCATTCCGGCAGGCCGCGCAGCGCGGCGACCGTGGCTGCCAGATCCTTCACGCCGGCGGCGAAATCCATTTTCTGCATGTAGCCGATGCCCTTCTGCATGTCATCCGGGCCGTAGCCCAGAACGACCATGGGCTGCATGCGCCAGAACAAATCGGGCGCGAGCACGGTGTAACCGTCGCTCGCATACTGGTCGGCCACCCCGCGTATATGCGAATTTACCCCGAAAATTTCCTGGATCAGGACGATGCCAGGCCCCTTGCCGCCTTGACACGCCAGATGCGGCAGCGACAGGTAAGCCTTGAATTGGCCACCGTCCTGCGCCTTGACGTCGATCCAGCGTGAGTTCATTGCCGCCTCCTTTTTGCTGTTGTTCGGAATCCGCTATTCGCGTCGGCTGTAGGGATTCAATATATTGGGCCGAAGCTGTTTGCGCAAGCCGCGCGGCGATCGCAGGCGCGAATCAATACTCGTTCTCGCCGCAGCGACGGTGTATTTCCTGGATAATCGCCGTTCTCATGACCAATCGGGCGGTTTTCCTGCTGTCGCTCGCAGCGTTCGCGAGCGCGGCCAGCCTGCGCGCGACCGATACGCTGCTGCCCCAGCTCGCCGCGGAATTCTCGGTGAGCACCGGCAGCGCGGCTGCAGTCGTTACCGCGTTCGCCGTCTCCTACGGTCTGCTGCAGGCGGTCTACGGGCCGCTGGGCGATCGCTACGGCAAGTACCTCATGGTCTGCGTCACCACGCTCGCCTCGGCGCTGGGCACCTTTGCCTGCGCCGCAGCGCCCACGCTCGATACCCTCGTCATCGCGCGCTTTGGCGCCGGCGCGACGGTAGGCGCGCTGATCCCGCTGTCGATGGCCTGGATCGGCGACGTCGTCGACTACAAGCAGCGCCAGGAGACGATCGCGCGTTTCGCGCTGGGGCAGATCCTGGGGACGGCCTTCGGCCAGTCGCTGGCGGGCGTGCTCGGAGAACACTACGGCTGGCGCGCGATATTCCTCGTACTCGGCGTGATGTTCCTCGTCATCGGCGCACTGCTTGTGTTCGAACTGCGCAGCAACCCGATCACGCGCCGCGCTACGGGTGACGTCACGGTGACCATTTGCGCGGGCCTCCAGCGCATGGCCGGCCTGCTTACACAGCGCTGGGTGCGCGTGGTCACCGGCACGGTGTTCGTCGAAGGCGTGCTGATGTTCGGACCGATGGCTTTCATTCCGGTGCACCTGCAGCGGCACTTTTCGCTCGGACCCGCTGCCGCGGGCGCCATGGTCAGTGCCTACGCCGCAGGCGGCGTGCTCTACGCAACCAGCGCGAAGCGCTTCGTCGCCGGCTTGGGCGAACGCGGTCTGGTGGCCGGCGGCGGGCTGACGCTCGCCGTCGGCTATCTCGGGCTCGCTCTGGCGCCGGTGGCATGGGCAAGCGTGCCTGCCATCCTGCTCATCGGCGTCGGCTTGTACATGATGCACAACACGCTGCAGGTCAACGCCACGCAGATGGCGCCGGCGGCGCGCGGCGCGGCGGTGTCGCTGTTCGCGATGTGCCTGTTTACCGGTCAGTCTGTCGGCGTCTGGCTGGGGGGAAAAGCAGTCGATGCTTACGGCACCGTGCCGCTGTTTCTCGCAGTGTCGCTGGGCCTGGCCGCGCTCGGGTTCAGCTTTCGCTGGCAACTGAAGAGCCGCCCGGAATCGACGCGCGTCTAAGGGCTCGGTTCAGCTTGAAATGTCATTTCAAGCTGAACGACGGTTGGCGCAGATGGTATTCCGTCGCCAGCTGGTAGGCGTGGGCGGCGCGCAGCACCAGGTCTTCGCGCTGCATCGGACCCACCAACTGCAGGCCGATGGGCAGGCCGTCCGCGGAAAATCCGCAGGGCACCGACATTGCCGGCTGCTGCGTCAGATTGAAAGGGAAGGAGAATGGCGTCCACCAGGTCCAGTCCTCCTCGCCCGCGGGGCGCTCCGGCGCGACCACGCCGGCGGCGAACGCAGGAATAGCGGTTGCCGGCGTGAGCAGCAGATCGTACTTCTGGTGGAAACGCTTCATCTGCTCGCCCAGCGCTCCGCGCGCATTGACCGCGTCGAGATACTGCGCCAGCGTGTGCCGCGAACCGCTTTCGCAGGCGTGCTGCAAACCCGGGTCGAGCAACGCGAACTTGTCCTTGGGCATGTTGCGCAGCAGATTGTAGGCCCCGGCAGTCCAGTGCACCCAGAAGGTCTCGCGGCAGTCGGCGAAACCCGGATCGACCGCGTCAACCTGCGCACCCAGTCCCGCGAGTACCTTGGCCGCGTCGGCGACGCGCGCTTCGACTTCCGCATCCACGTTTTTCACGTAGCCCAGGCGCGGGCTGTAGGCGATGCGCAGACCCTTCACGCCGCCGTCCAGCCCCCTGGTCCAGTCAATGTCGGCATACGGCAGGGCGGTCCAGTCGCGCGGGTCGGGCTGTGACAATACATTCAACATCAGTGCGCAATCGGCGACGCTGCGCGCCATCGGGCCGACGTGCGCCACCGTGCCGAACGGCGACAAAGGCCAGGCCGGCACGCGGCCGAATCCGGCCTTGATGCCGGATATGCCGGCGAAGGAACAGGGAATGCGGATCGAGCCGCCGCCGTCCGTGCCCACCGCGAGCTGGCCCATGCCGGCGGCCACCTGCGCCGCAGCGCCGCCGCTGGAGCCGCCCGGCGTGCGTTCGATGTTCCACGGATTACGCGTGATGCCGGTGAGTGCGCTGTCGGTCACGCCCTTCCAGCCGAATTCCGGCGTGCAGGTTTTGCCGAGCAACACTGCGCCGCTTTCGCGCAGGCGCGCGGTCGCCGGTCCGTCTTCCAGCCAGGGTCCGGCCGGATCGACCGTCCTGGAGCCGCGCAGCGTGGGCCAGCCGCGCGTCAGGATCAGGTCCTTTATCGAAGCCGGCACGCCGTCCACCCAGCCCAGCGGCGCGCCTTTCATCCAGCGCGCCTCGGATGCGCGCGCAGCGGCGAGCGCGCCCTCTTCGTCGACCAGGCAATAGGCGTTCAGCCTGGGATTGAGTTCGCGGATGCGCGCGAGCACCGCCCGCGTCGTCTCCACCGGCGACAGCTGCTTCGCGCGGTAACGGCGCACCAGTTCCGTGGCAGACGTATAGGCGAGTTCGGCACTCATGCTGTCTCCCCGAATCCTGTCAGGCAACGCGTTTGAGCGCGGCGCCCAGCATGTCCACCATCTGATCGATGTGGCTCTTCTCTACGATCAGCGGCGGCGACAGTGCCAGCGTGTCGCCCGCAGGCCGCACCAGCAGGCCTTTGGCGTAGCAGTCTGTAAACATGTCGAACGCGCGTGCGCCGATCTTGCCCGGGCGCGCTGCAACTTCGATGACGCCGATCAGGCCGAGGTTGCGGATGTCGATCACGTTGGGCAGGCCCTTCAGCGTGTGCAGCGCCTGCTCGAAATAAGGCGCGATCGCGGCGGCGCGCTCGAACAGGCTTTCCTCACGGTACAGGTCGATGGTGGCGCAGGCCGCGGCCGCGGCCATCGGATGGCCGGAGTAGGTGTAGCCGTGGAACAATTCGATCGCGTTGTCGGGCGCCTGCATGAACGCGTCATAGACGCGGTCGTGCGCGATCACTCCGCCCATCGGAATGGTGCCGTTGGTGACGCCTTTGGCGAACGTCATGAGATCGGGCAGAACGCCGAGAACATCCGCCGCAAACGGTTTGCCCAGACGGCCGAAGCCGGTGATGACTTCGTCGAAAATGAGCAGGATGCCGTGCTTGTCGCAGATCGCGCGCAGGCGCTCCAGATAACCCTTGGGCGGGATCAGCCCGCCGGTGGAGCCGGCCACCGGTTCGACGATCACCGCGGCGATGTTGGATGCGTCATGCAGCGGGATGATGCGGTTCTCCAGTTCGTCGGCCAGATGCGCGCCCCATTCGGGCTGGCCGTGCGAGTAGGCCTGATGTTCCAGATTCCAGGTATGCGGCAGATGATCGACGCGCGGCAACAGGCTGCCGAAAGTCTTGCGGTTGTTGGTCATGCCGCCCACGGAGATGCCGCCAAATCCGGTGCCATGATAGCCGCGCTCGCGCCCGATCAGCACCGTGCGCTGGCCCTCGCCGCGCGCGCGATGGTAGGCCAGCGCGATTTTCAGCGCGCTGTCCACCGCCTCCGATCCGGAGTTGGCGAAAAACACATGGTCGAGGCCGGCCGGCGCCAGCGCGGCAATCTTTTGCGCAGCGGCAAATGCCTGCGGATGTCCCATCTGGAATGTCGGCGCAAAGTCGAGCCGGTCGAGCTGGGCCTTCAGCGCATTGACGATTTTCTCGCGCCCGTGGCCGGCGTTGACGCACCACAGGCCCGCGGTGCCGTCGAGCACGCTGCGCCCGTCGTGCGTGGTGTAGTGCATATCCTTCGCGCTGACCAGCAGGCGCGGCGCCTGCTTGAATTGCCTGTTTGACGAAAACGGCATCCAAAAAGCCGAGAGATCAATACCCAACTGAGTTTCGATGGTGCCCATGGTTTCTCCTTAAGTGTCTATGTCTAAGCAGCGCCGGCCTGGTCGACGAATTCGCCCAGTGCCTGATTGAATGCGTCCGGCTGTTCCAGGTTCGCAAGATGCGCGGCGGACGGAATGATTACCAGCCTGGAACCTGGCAGGGCCCGGTGGATGTCCTCGGCCATCGCCACCGGCGTGCCGGGATCGTCCCTGCCCACGATCACCAGGCTGGGGCAGCGGATTTGCGCGAGGCGGTCGGTCAGATTGATTTTCGGAATGGCGTGGCTGCAGCCGACATAACCCGGCACCGGCGTGCTGCGTATCATGGCTGCGACCTTCGCTTCCACTTCCGGGTGCGCTTTGCGGAACGGCGCGGTGAACCAGCGCGCCAGGGTGGGTTCCACCAGCGGCTCCATGCCCTGCGCTTCGACGGTTTTGATGCGCTCGGCCCAGACGCCCGCGGCCTCCGCAGGGTAGCGGCTGGTGGTGTCGCACAATGCCAGGCTCCTGAACGCGCCCGGGTATTTGAGCGCGAAGGTCTGGCCTATCATCCCGCCCATAGACAGGCCGACGAAGTGGGTGGATTGCACGCCCAGCGCCTGCAGCAGTGCGTGCAGGTCGTCGGCGAGCAGTTCCAGCGTATAGGCGCCGGTGGGCGCGTCGCTGGCGCCATGGCCGCGCGTGTCGTAGCGCAGCACTTTGTAGCGTCTGGACAGGCGCGCCGCCTCCTCGTCCCACATGCGCAGATTGCAGGCGAGCGAATGGCTCAGCGTCAGCCAGGGACCGTCGCCCTCGACCAGGTAATTGACGCCTATGCCGTTGACCTTGATTTTCATGTCGCTATTCCGGGTACGGATTGAATATGGGTGATCGCAAAAATCCGCGTTGCCGCGGCCGCCATGGCCGCAGCCGTCATTTTGACAGACGCCGCGATTTCGCGCCTTGCCCGCCGTCGGTGATCTGCGTGCGGGGCACGAAAATGGCGAAGGTGCCGAGCGCCTGCGCCACCTGCTTTCGGCCCACGCTCAGGTGCGATTCGAGTACGGCGATGCGCCGTCCGCGCTGCACCACGCGCGTACGGCAGCGTATCTTGCCTTTGCTGACGGGCTGCAGGAAGTGGATTTTTATTTCGACCGTGGCGCAATACTCGCCGGCGGCGAGCGTGGTGTGCAGCGCCGCGCCCATCGCGGTGTCGGCCATGGAGAACAGCGCCCCGCCGTGAACCACGCCGTTGGGATTCAGCAGCCCGGGACGCACGTCGAGTGCGGCGCTGCATGCGCCGCTGCCGCGCCGCCCAAGGCGCAGCTTGAATCCGACCAGATCGGCGAACGGATTGTTCAAATCGTCTCCAATAACACTGTGACGCAGAACGCGGCGCAATCCCGGCGCGCCGCGCAGCCGGTCGATTGCCTACGCCTAGTCGCGCGCGCGCGCGATGCGGATGACCTCCGGTATGCGGCGCAAGCCGCGCTTGATGCGCGCCAGATGCTGGCGATCCGAAACCTGCAGCGTGAAATGCATGTTGGTGTAGGCGCTGCGGTCCTCGTCCATGCTGATGCCGTCGATGTTGGCGCCGTCTGCGGCGATCGCCCCCGCCACTTTGGCAAGCACGCCGCGCTCGTTGAGCACGGTCACATGCACGCCGACATCGAACAGGCGCGTCGGCTCCGGCGCCCATTCCACGTCCAGCCACTTGTCCGGGTCGGTGCGCGATTTGGCCGCCGTCGGGCAGTCATAGGTATGGATCACGATGCCCTGGCCCTTCTTGATCGAACCGATGATCGGATCGCCGGGAATCGGCCGGCAGCATTTGGCGAACTGCACCGCCATGCCTTCGGAGCCGCGGATGACGATCGGTCCGGCATTGCCTTCGGCCAGCGGCTGTTCCGATGCCGCCAGCAGCCGCCGCGCGACCACTGCCGCGAAGCGCTTGCCCAGGCCGATGTCGGCGAACAGCTCCTGGCGCGATTTGGAAGTGATGTCGCGCAGGAGCTTTTCCCATTGTTCATCGCTGATTTCGGACAGGTCGGTATTGAGCGCGCGCAGCGCCTGGTTGAGCAGCTTTTCGCCGAGCTCTACCGATTCCCCGTAATGCATGGTCTTGAGGAAATGGCGGATATGCGAGCGCGCCTTGCCGGTCTTGACGTAGTTGAGCCAGCCGGGATTGGGATTGGAGTGCGGCGCGGTGATGATTTCGACGCGGTCGCCGTTCTTGAGTTCGGTGCGCAGCGGCACCGGCTCGTAGTTGATCTTGGTGGCGACGCAGCGGTTGCCGACCTGGGTGTGCACGGCATAGGCGAAATCCACCGCCGTGGCGCCGCGCGGCAGCGCCATGATCTTGCCCTTGGGCGTGAAAACGTAGACTTCATCGGGGAACAGGTCGACCTTGATGTGCTCGAGGAATTCCGCGGCATCGCCGCTCTCGCTCTGAATGTCGAGCAGCGATTGCAGCCAGGTGTGCGTTTTATGCTGCAGTTCGTTGAGATTGGCGTCGGAGGTCTTGTACAGCCAGTGTGAAGCAACGCCGGCCTCGGCCACGCGGTGCATGTCGCGTGTGCGGATCTGGATTTCCACCGGTGTGCCGAACGGGCCGATCAGCGTGGTGTGCAGCGCCTGATAGCCGTTCACCTTGGGAATCGCGATGTAGTCCTTGAACTTGCCCGGCACCGGCTTGTACAGGCTGTGCAGCGCGCCCAGCGCGAGGTAGCACGCGGGCGTGTCATCGACCACGACGCGAAAGCCGTAGATGTCGAGCACCTGCGAGAACGACAGGTTTTTCTCCAGCATCTTCTTGTAAATGCTGTACAGGTGCTTCTCGCGCCCGGTGACCTCGGCCTTGATGCCGGCCCCGGGCAGGCGCTTCTTGATCGCATCCAGGATTTTGCCCACCACCTGGCGGCGGTTGCCGCGCGCCGCCTTGGTCGCTTTTGCGAGCACGCGGTAGCGCAGCGGGTGCAGGTGCGAAAACGCGAGTTCCTGCATTTCCTGGTAAAGGCTGTTCAGCCCCAGCCGGTTCGCGATCGGCGCATAGATTTCCAGGGTCTCGCGCGACACGCGGCGGCGCTTGGCCGGGGGCACCGCGTCGAGCGTGCGCATGTTGTGCAGGCGGTCCGCGAGCTTGATCAGGATGACGCGCACGTCGCGTGCCATCGCCAGCAGCATCTTGCGGAAGTTCTCGGCCTGCGCGTCCTGCTGCGACTGGAATTCGATCTTGCCCAGCTTGGACAGGCCGTCGACGAGTTCGGCCACCGGCTTGCCGAAACGCTTGCTGATCTCCGCCTTGGAGATCTTGGTGTCCTCCATGACGTCGTGCAGCAGCGCCGCCATCAGCGCCTGCGGGTCGAGGTGCCAGTCGGCGAGTATCCCGGCCACCGCCAGCGGATGCGAGATGTAGGGCTCGCCCGAATCGCGGAACTGGCCCTCGTGCGCCTTGCCGCTGAACTGGTAGGCGTCCTCTATGCGCTCGATATCGGGCGCCTTGAGGTAGTGGGCAAGATTGCCGGTGAATTCGGCGAGAGCGTTCATGTTTGTCGGAGCCCCCGCCGCAGCAAGTAGGCGGGGGAAACCCGCCCGATGGTTACGTGGCGTTCGCCCGCGTGAGCAGTTCCTTGCCCACCTTGCCGGCCGCGATCTCGCGCAGCGCGATCACCGTGGACTTGTCCTTGTCCGGGTCGACCAGCGGCGTCGCGCCGTTGGTGAGCTGGCGCGCGCGATAAGTCGCGGCCAGGGTAAGTTCGAAACGGTTCGGGATCAGCTTCATGCAATCGTCTACGGTGATACGCGCCATGATATTCCTTGGTTGCGGGGCCGGCGCCTTGGCGACAACCCCCGGTTCAGCGAAGCGCGGAGGAACGTTTCCCCCGACTCAGTTCCAGCTCAATACTTAAACACCTCGGGATGGCGCTCGAGCTGGCGCGAATATGCCAGCCTGCACGCACGCACGATCGCGATCAGATCGCGCCGGGCCTCTTCGAAGTCATTGTTAATAATAACATATTCAAACTCCGCTGCGTGGCTCATTTCGTCGCCCGCCACAGCAAGCCGGCGCCGCACTACTTCTTCGCTGTCCTGGGCGCGCGCGCGCATGCGCCGCTCGAGTTCCGCCATCGAAGGCGGCAGGATGAATACGCCCATGGTGTCGGCAATGATCCGGCGCACCTGCTGCGCGCCCTGCCAGTCGATTTCGAGCAGGATGTCGCGCCCGGCGGCGCGCTGCGTCCGGATCCAGGCCTCGGCCGTGCCGTAGTGGTTGCCGTGCACCTCGGCGCTTTCGAGAAACTCGCCGCGCCCGAGCATGCGCACGAATTCCGCCTTGCCGACGAAATGATAGTCGCGCCCGTCCAGCTCTCCGGGCCGCGGCGCGCGCGTGGTGTAGGACACCGACATTTGGACGTCCTTGTCCGCCTCCAGCAGCTTTGCGGTGAGGCTGGACTTGCCGGCGCCGGAGGGCGCGCTGACGATGAACAGGATGCCGCTCATTCGATGTTCTGAATTTGTTCGCGCATCTGCTCGATCAGGAGTTTCAGATCGATCGCTGCTTCCGAAACCTCCTTGGATACCGACTTCGACCCCAGCGTGTTGGCTTCGCGGTTCAGCTCCTGCATCAGGAAATCCAGCCGCTTGCCGGCCGCGCCGCCGGCGTCCACAACGCGGCGCACCTCCTGCAGATGCGCCGACAGGCGGTTGAGCTCCTCGGCCACGTCGACCTTGATGCCGAACACGGAAATTTCCTGGCGGATGCGCTCCTCGTCATTCGAGGACAGCGCTTCGCGCAGCCGCGCGGCGAGCTTCTCCTGGTAGGCCGCGACCGCCAGCGGCAGCAGCGGCGCCACCTTTTCGACCAGCGCCTGCATCTTGGCGACGCGCTCGAGGATCATGTCGCGCAGCTTTGCGCCCTCGCGCGCGCGCGTCGCGCAAAGCTCGGCGAGCCCGTCACGCATCAGCGCCAGGCAGGGTTCGCGCAACTGATCCGCGGCGATTGCGGCGTCCCCGAGCATGCCGGGCCAACGCAGCACTTCGCCCGCGCGCAGCGGCTGCGCATCAGGCATCTGCGCGCGCACTTCGCGTTCGAGCTCCGCCAGGCGCCCGAGCAGTTCGGCATTCAACGACAGCTGCTTGCCGGCCAATGCCGTCGGCGTGAAACTGATGCGGCAGTCAAGCTTGCCGCGGCCGATTTTCGCGGCAATCAGCTCGCGCAGGCCGGGCTCGAGCGAGCGCAGCTCTTCGACCACGCGGAACTGCAGGTCGAGAAAGCGGTTGTTGACGCTCTTGAGCTCCAGCAGCAAGGAGCCCTGCGCGGTCTCGCGCGTCAGCGCCGCATAGCCAGTCATGCTTTGAATCATGGCGGTCCGTGAAAGTGCGAGTTAGTTGAGGCGCCGTGAATTTGTGCGCTTTACTTTGCCTGTCCGTACGCCGAAAATGCCCCAGCCCCGGCAGTTCCCGCCATCATAGCAGAGCCCGCACCCGCGCAATGCCCACGCAAGCCAACCAGCCGCTCCCGGACGGCTACCAGCTGGAAAATTACCGCATCCGCAAGGTGCTTTCATGCGGCGGGTTCTCCATCGTCTATCTCGCCGAGGACGAGAACGAGGTGCCGGTGGCGATCAAGGAATACCTGCCCGCCTCGCTTGCGCTGAGAATCCGCGGCGACGCCCTGCCCGCGATCGCCGCGGAAAACCTCGCCACCTTCCGCTACGGCATGAAATGCTTTTTCGAGGAAGGCAGATCGCTGGCCGGGCTGGCGCACGGCAACGTGGTGCGCGTGCTGAATTTCTTCCGCGCCAACGAAACGGCATACATGGTGATGCGCTACGAACGCGGCCGCACGCTGCACGAGCATGTCGAGCGCTGCCGCGGCGGCGTGTCGGAGGATTTCATCCGGCGCGTGTTCAGCCAGCTGCTCAACGGCCTGCGCGAAGTGCACACCAGCAAGCTGCTGCACCTGGACATCAAGCCGTCCAATATTTACATCCGCAACGACGGCTCGCCGGTGTTGATCGATTTCGGCGCGGCGCGGCAGATGCTCACCGAGCAGGCCGCGCGCCTGAGCCCGATGTACACGCCCGGCTTCGCCGCGCCCGAGCAATACCGTAAACGCGAACTGCTGGGGCCCTGGAGCGATATCTACAGCGTGGGCGCGACCATGTATTGCTGCCTCGCGACCGGCGCACCCCCGCCCGCCGACCGGCGCATGGAACAGGACGAGTACGCGCGCGCGCGCAAGCGCTGGACCGGCAAGTACTCCGAGCAGCTGCTTCAGACCATAGACTGGTGCCTTCGCCTGGATCACCTGCGCCGACCGCAAAGCGTATTCGCGCTGCAGAAGGTGCTGCTGCGCGAGCGCGATCCCATGGTATCGCTCACGTCGCGTGCGGCCGATTTCCGCGCGCTGGTGAATAAACTCGCCGGCTGGCGCGGCGGGAATTGAACCGGGCGATGCAATTTTCCATTTTCCAGGACAGCCGGCGCGGCGCGCGCAAGTCCAATCAGGACCGCGTCGCCTACTGCTACAGCCGCGACGCGCTGTTGATGCTCGTCGCCGACGGCATGGGCGGGCACCTGCACGGCGAGCTCGCTGCCGATATTGCGGCGCAGTTCGTCGGCCAGGCCTTCCGGCGCGAAGCCAGGCCGCGGCTGCGCGATCCCGCCGCCTTTCTGCAGCGGGCACTGATCGGCGCCCATGGCGCGATCGTCCAGCGCGCGAAAGACGATGCCCTGGCGGAGGTCCCGCGCACCACTTGCGTCGCCTGCGTAGTGCAGGACGGTGCCGCGCACTGGGCGCACGCGGGCGACTCGCGCCTGTACCATGTGCGCGCTGGCAGGATTCTGGCGCAAACGCGGGACCATTCCCTGGTGCAGCAGCTGATCGACAGCGGGCGCATGCGCGCGGAGGCCGCGCCCGCGCATCCGGAGCGCAACCGGATTTACAGCTGCCTCGGCTCGGAGCGCCCGCCCCGGGTGGACCTGTCCGAGGTGACACGGATGCAGGCCGACGACGTACTGCTATTGTGTTCCGACGGACTGTGGGGCCCGTTGTCGGCAAAACTGATCGGCGGCGCCATGCTGAATACGGGCATCATGCAGGCGGTGCCGGAACTGCTGGACCAGGCGGAGCGGCGCGCCGGGCACGAATGCGACAATCTCTCGGCGATCGCGATGAGCTGGGAGGAGCCTGGCGTGCACGCGCATCGGGTTTCGGCCGGGAGCGAACCGGCGCAGAGCGAGCCGGCCGAGCCGCACCCCGCACCGGCGCCGCTCGCCGAGGCGAGCCGGGGCGAATATCTTTCCGATGAAGAAATTGAGCAGGCCATCGCCCGAATCCGCAATGCGATAAAAAGGCAGAACGATGACAAGACCTAGTAACAGGCAAGCTGACGGACTGCGCGGCGTGCGCTTCACCCGCGGGTTCGAAACAAACAAGGGGGCGATGCCCCCTTGTCCCCCAGGGGGACTTCCTTCGGGGCGCAGATCCGCCGAATTGGATTTGTCCCTGCAAGGAGTTGCGGCATGACGCGACCGTCCGGGAGACAAGCCAGTGATTTGCGCGAAGTCCGCTTCACCCGCGGGTATACCAAACACGCTGAAGGTTCGGTGCTGGTGGAGTTCGGCGACACGCGCGTGCTGTGCACCGCCAGCGTGGAGGAAAAGGTGCCGGGTTTCCTGCGTGGTCAGGGCCGCGGCTGGATCACCGCGGAATACGGCATGCTGCCTCGCGCCACCAACACGCGCACCGACCGCGAGGCCGCGCGCGGCAAGCAATCCGGTCGCACGCAGGAGATCCAGCGCCTGATCGGGCGCAGTCTGCGCGCGGTCGCCGATCTGCCGCTGCTGGGCGAGCGCAGCATCCACGTCGATTGCGACGTGCTGCAGGCCGATGGCGGCACCCGCACCGCCGCCATCACCGGCGCCTGCGTGGCCGTGCATGACGCGGTCGCGCTGCTGCTAAAGCGCGGCCTGATCGAGTGCACGCCGCTGCGCGATTTCGTCGCCGCGGTTTCGGTCGGAGTATATCGGGGCGCGACCGTACTCGATCTGGATTACGCCGAGGATTCCGCCTGCGACACCGACATGAACGTGGTGATGACCGGGTCCGGCGGCTTCGTCGAAATCCAGGGGACCGCCGAAGGTGCGCCGTTCTCGCTCGAGGAAATGGATGCGCTGCTGCTGCTCGCGCAAAGCGGCATTGCGCAGCTGGTCGCGCAGCAAAAACAGGCGCTGGGCCTGACTTAGCGTCCCGCAACCGTGCCCGGGGCCGCCTGCGGAATATTCTGCCGGCGCCGCGCCCGGCGCCCGCTACTGCAGCGCCGCGAGGTGCGCATGCAGGAACCAGCGATCGAGCACCACGCGGCGGGTAAACCAGCGGCTGCCCAGCAGCGCACTGGCGAGGATTGCGCGCAGGCCGGCGGGGACGGCGCTTCCGCTCGCTGCCGCGCCTGCCCCGAAACGCGCGCTCAGGCGCTCGCGGTACGGTTGCAGGCGCTGGCGCCTGTAGTCGCCTCCCGCTTCGGCGATCACCGCGGCGGCAATCAGCCCGGATTCCACCGCCGGGCGTATCCCCTCGCCGCTCTCCGGATAGGCCAGCCCGGCCGCGTCGCCGACGAGCAGCACGCCGTCGTCGAGCAGCCGCCGCCGCGAGTGTCCGTGCAGCAGGTAGGCATGGCCGTGAAACTTTTCCGGGATGTCGCGCGGTATCCTGCCGCGTTGCATCAAGAATTCGCAGAAGTCCGCGAGCGCCCCGGCCAGGCCCTGGTGGCCCTCCCGGCCCAGGCCGATATTGAGGTAGTCGCCTTTGCGGAAACACCAGCCGTAACCTTTCAAATCCCGACAGAAATACAGCTCCGGCGTGTCGCCTTCGACGCGGCACGCCGCGCGCTGTTCCGGTTTCATTTCGAATTCGATTTCCTTCGCCGCCACTGCGGTTTCGCCCGCACCCAGATTTGCGCCCAGATGGCGCGCCACCGGGCAGAAGTGACCGCCTGCGCCGACCAGCAGCGGCGTTTCGATCGCGTCGTTGACGATCCAGCGTCCGCCGCGCCGCTCCAGCGACTCGAACGCCTCGCCCAGGCGCAGCCGCGCGCCGCAGCGCTCTAGCAGGTAGTGGTCGAACTCGCAGCGGCGTATGCCGTAACTGACCGCGCGGGAATAACGCGTCTCCAGCTCGCCGCCGTGGATCAGCCCGGTGCGGAACGCGGAGATCGGCTGCAGCACGCGCTCCCGGGCATAGTCCGCGATATCGAGCTGCAGCGTTTCGACCACCGCCGGCGTGATCCAGCCTGCGCACACCTTGTTGCGCGGGAACTGCGCCTTGTCCAGTACCGTGACATCCATGCCTTGCCGGCGCAGCTTCCCGGCGCAGGTTGAACCCGCGGGTCCGCCGCCGACGATGAGCGCGTCACAACTATGCATCGCGGCGTTTCAGGGCGCGTAGAGGTACTGCCGGGTCCAGGGAATCCGGTTGTGGCCGGTGCGGTTGAAGCACACCTGAAACAGCTGCATGTCCCCGGTGCGGAATGCCGCCACAGACCCGGCCAGGTACAGGCGCCAGGTGCGCACGAACGCAGCGTCGAACATCTGCGCCACGCGCTCGGCATTGGCCTCATAGCGCGCCAGCCAGTGCTCCAGCGTCCTGGCGTAATGCAGCCGCAGGTTCTCCACGTCCAGCACGGAGAAGGCGAAAGGCTCGAAGATCTGCATCATCTGCGACAGGCTCGGCGGGCATGCGCCGGGGAAGATATTGCGCTCGATCCAGGGCGTCATCGGACTCGGACGATCACGCCCGATGGAATGAATCAGCCCACGCCCGTCCGCCTTGAGCGTACGGTCTATGACCGCCCCCAATGCCTGAAACTGGTCAATGCCGACATGTTCGAGCATGCCCACCGAAACGAATGCGTCGAACTCGCCCTCGACGTTGCGATAGTCGTCCTCGATGAATTGCACGCGGCCTTCAAGGCCTTCGGCCAGCGCGCGTTCGCGCGCATGCGCGATCTGCTCCCGCGAAATGTTGTAGGCCCGTACCGTCACGCCATAGTGCCTGGCCATGTGCAGCGCCAGCGCGCCCCAGCCGCAGCCCGCTTCCAGCACGGATTCGCCGGGCGCAAGACGCAGCTTGCGGCAGATATAGTCGAGCTTGGCGGTCTGCGCCTGCTCCAGCGACAGCTCGGGGCGGGGAAAATAGGCGCAGGTATATACCAGGTCCCGGTCCAGCCAGAGCTTGTAGAAATCGTTGCCGATGTCGTAGTGGTGGTGGATATTGCGTCGCGCTCGCGGCTGCGTATTGCTCGCCGGCGCGTTGAACGGCGCCAGCAGCTTTTGCGCGATCTGCGTCTGCCGCGCGCCGCGCATCGACCGATAGATCGCCTCGAGGCATTGCACCAGGTCGCCGCGCACGTCGATGCGTTCAGCGGCGTACATATCGCCGAAGCCGAGCTCCGGACTGGCGATGAGCTTGAGCAAGGCGCCGCGATCACGGATCAGCACCTGCGCGACCGGCGGGCCGTACGCGCCGGCGATGACCTGTCCGTCCCACAGCACCAGATCCAGCGGCGGCTTGCCGAGGGATTCCATCATGTGCTCGAGCAACAGGCGTTCCGCAAGGAACGCCCGGTTGCCCAGCGCCGGCCAGGGACCGCGCGCGGCGCTCCCGGCCGCAGCGCCGGCCGTCTTGACGTAGTGCTCGGTTTGGTCCTGGCTCATGTCGACACCTCGCAATCGAATACCGCCGCCGGCCTGTATCGCCTGCAGTATACGCTCGCTGCCGCGCGATCCCGCGCGCCGGACCAACCCCGCTTTACCGCGTCCTCCCCAAATCTGCAGACCAATGCCGCAGGTGCATCATGGACATGAATCTTTGCTGGCTCAACGGACAAGGAATCCTGACGGCGTCGCATCGCCGCCGCGGGGTAAAATGCCTGCATGGAAAAACTCGTCCTGGCCTCGAGCAACGCCGGCAAACTCCGCGAAATCCAGGCCATCCTCGGCCCACTGGGCTGTGAAATCCTGACGCAATCCGCGCTGGGCATCCCGGACGCGGAGGAGCCCCATCTCACTTTTGTCGAAAACGCGCTGGCGAAGGCGCGCCATGCGGCCGCGCTCTCCCATCTCCCGGCACTGGCGGACGATTCCGGGGTTTGCGCGCTCGCGCTCGGCGGCGAGCCGGGCGTGCACTCGGCGCGCTACGACGGCAGCGGCTCGAGCCGCGAAGAGCGCGACGCACGCAACAACCAGAAGCTGATCGCCGCGCTCGCCGCGGCGCCGGAACGCCGCGCCTACTACTATTGCGCCATGGTGCTGGTGCGCCACGCGGCCGATCCGCAGCCGCTGATCGGCGAAGGCTACTGGTGGGGCGAGATCAAGGCGCAGGCGCGCGGCGCGAACGGCTTCGGCTACGACCCGCATTTTTTTCTGCCGGAACTGGGCAAGACCGCGGCCGAACTCGAACCGGAACTCAAGAACGGTGTGTCGCACCGCGGCCAGGCGCTGCGCCAGCTGGTGGAAAAATTGCGTCGTTTTCCCTAGCGCCCCCCCGCGCGCAGCCCTGATGCCAGCCGAGAACGCCACCGTCGTGCTGCAATCCGGCGCCAGCGGTCTGCAAGCGCTGCCGCCGCTGTCGCTGTACGTGCATATTCCATGGTGCGTGAGGAAATGCCCCTACTGCGATTTCAATTCGCACCAGGTGCGCGGCGAAACGCCGGAAGCGGAGTACGTACGCACACTGATCGCCGACCTGGAGCTTGCGCTGCCGCAAATCTGGGGCAGGCGCGTGTATTCGGTGTTCTTCGGCGGCGGCACGCCCAGCCTGTTTTCCGCGCGCGCGATCGAGGAATTGCTGGCCGCGTTCCGCGCGCGGCTCAATCTTGCAGCCGACGCGGAGATCACGCTGGAAGCCAATCCGGGCACTTTCGAAGCGGCCAAATTCCGCGACTACCGCGCCTGCGGCGTCAACCGCCTGTCGATCGGCATCCAGAGCTTCGATGCCGCGCATCTGCGCGCGCTCGGACGCATCCACGACGGCGACGAGGCGCGGCGCGCGATCGGCATCGCGCAGGCGCATTTCGACAACATCAACCTCGACCTGATGTACGCGCTGCCGCAGCAGACGCTCGCGCAGGCGGCGCAGGACATCGACACCGCGCGCAGTTTCGGCACCGCCCACCTGTCGGCCTATCACCTTACGCTGGAACCGAACACCCTGTTCTACCGCGAGCCGCCGCCGCTGCCGGACAGCGAGCTTGCCGCCGACATGCAGGAACTGGTCGAACAGCGACTCGCCGAAGGCGGCTACCTGAACTACGAAACCTCGGCTTTCGCGAAGCCGGGGAGCGGTTGCCGGCACAATCTAAACTACTGGCGCTTCGGCGACTATCTCGGCATAGGCGCGGGCGCACATTCCAAATTGTCGTTTCCGGAACGCATCATCCGGCAGGCGCGCTACAAGCAGCCGCGCGAATACATGCAAAAAACGGCAGCCGGCGCTCAGGTGAGCGAACAGCACGCGCTCGCGCCCAGGGACCTGGGCTTCGAATTCATGATGAACGCGCTGCGCCTGACACAGGGCTTCGAGGCGGCCCTTTTCGCCGAGCGCACCGGCCTCGCCCTGACCGCGGTAGAGCGGCCCTTGCGGGAAGCGGTACGGCGTGGTCTTATTACGCGTGACCATGTCC
The DNA here is from genome assembly GCA_038206915.1 of Burkholderiales bacterium. Taxonomy (GTDB): domain Bacteria; phylum Pseudomonadota; class Gammaproteobacteria; order Burkholderiales; family SG8-39; genus 2-12-FULL-64-23. The sequence continues at coordinate 73,457 of JBBRAI010000006.1, forward strand.
GCATCGAACCGACAATGCTCGGTCAACGGTTTCTGAACGATTTGCTGCAACTGTTCCTGCCGGCTGGCGGGTCAGAGCAAAGTAAAACGACATAAGAACCCATTGCAAAATGGCTCATTCAAAAATTGTCATTTCGAGCGAAGCGAGAAATCTGCTTTTGGATCAAAGAAGAAGCAGATTCCTCGGGCGACGCCCCGAAGGAAGTCCCATTGGGGGATGCCCTCGGAATGACATTTCATTCTGAAACAGATTCTAAGGAGAACGCCATGAACTGGACCGGACTGATCATTTTGCTCGTCATTCTCGCCGCGCCTTTTTTCTGGGCGATGTCCATTTACAACGGCCTGGTCGCGCTCCGCAACCGCTTCAAGAACGCCTTCGCGCAGATCGACGTGCAGCTGAAGCGCCGCTACGACCTGATCCCGAACCTGGTGGAAACGGCCAAAGGCTATATCGCGCACGAGCGCCAGACGCTCGAAGCGGTGATCGCGGCGCGCAACACCGCGGTGAACGCCAATCAGCGCGCGGCGGCCAACCCGGCCGACGGCGCGGCGATCCAGGGGCTGGGCGCGGCCGAGGCCGGGCTGTCCGGCGCGCTTGGGCGCCTGTTCGCGCTGTCCGAAGCCTATCCGGATCTGAAGGCGAATCAGAACATGATGCAGCTGTCGGAAGAACTCACCAGCACGGAGAACAAGATCGCGTTCGCGCGCCAGGCGTTCAACGACGCGGTGATGAGCTACAACACGCGCGTCGAATCCTTTCCCGACAATATCGTCGCCGGCATGTTCCAGTTCAAGAGCGCGGAACTGCTGCAGGCGACCGAATCGGCGGAGGAGCGCAAAGCGCCGAAGGTGTCGTTCAGCTAGGCCTGCGGCCGGAGCAACGCGCGGAGCGCGATGAATTTCTTCGAGCAGCAGGACGCGGCGCGGCGCCAGACCACACGTCTGGTGGTGCTGTTTCTGCTGGCGGTGCTGGCGATCGTCGCCACCGTGAACATCGTTTCGGCGCTGGCTTTCATCGGCATCTCCGCCGACACGTCGGCCGGCGGCATGCGCATCAGCGCGCCGGCATCCTTTTACGCCATGGTCACGCTCGCCACGCTGGCGCTGATCGCCGGCGGCAGCCTGTTTCAAATCATGAGCCTGGCGGGGGGCGGCGCGGCCCTGGCGCGCATGATGGGCGCGCGCCAGGTATCACGCGACAGCAGCGACCCCGACGAGCGCAGGCTGCTGAACGTGGTCGAGGAAATGGCAATCGCCTCGGGCACCTCGGTGCCGCAGGTATTCGTCATGGACGATCAGCAGGCGATCAACGCGTTCGCCGCCGGCTACTCGCCCAACCAGGCGGCCGTGGTCGTCACCCACGGCACGCTCGAAACGCTCAACCGCGACGAATTGCAGGGCGTGATAGGGCACGAGTTCAGCCACATCCTCAACGGCGACATGCGCCTCAACCTGCGCCTGATGGGCGTGCTCGGCGGGATACTGCTGCTGACCACTCTGGGACGCATGCTGGCGCGCTCCAGCTCGCGCAGCGACAGCAAAGGCTCCTCCATGGTCCTGCTCGGCGTCGGGTTGATCGCCATCGGCTACATCGGCGTGTTCTTCGGTCGGCTGATCCAGGCGAGCGTATCGCGCCAACGCGAGTTCCTCGCCGACGCCTCCTCGGTGCAGTTCACGCGCAACCCGGACGGCATCGGCAGCGCGCTCGCGAAAATCGGCCGGGCCGGATCGCGCGTGGATCATCCGCGCGCCGAAGCGGCGAGCCACATGTTTTTCGGCGAGGCGATCGCCGCCTCCTTCGGCGGCCTCCTCGCCACGCACCCGCCGCTGCGCGAACGGCTGGCGCGCATCTACGGGCGTCCGGTTGCAATCGAAGACATCCTGGCGCGCTCGGCGCCTGTTACTGCAGCACCGCCGGCGCAAGGAGCAATCAGCGGCTTCGCCGGCGGCAATGAATTCGGCCGCAGCGCGGGCGCGCGCCGCGGCGCAGACACGGCAACGCAAGCCGCGGTGAAGACCGGCGGCAGCGCGGTGCTCGCCGCGATGGGCGAAGTGTCCACGCAGAACGTCGACTACGCGGTTTCCCTGCTGGGCGCGCTGCCGCAACAGCTGCGCGAACGCATGCGCAGCGCGCAAGGCGCAAAGCAGACAATGCTCGGCCTGGTATTCGCACTGGACGGGCCGGCGAAACCGGTGCAAATGGACTTGCTGCGCGCGGCCGGCGAAGATGCCGGCTCGGTGGCGACGCTTGCGGCCGAACTTCAGAACCTGGGCAAGACCGCGCGCCTGCCGCTGATCGCACTCGCCGCGCCGACGCTGAAGAACCTTACCGCGGACGAGCGTGTCGAATTCCTCGGCCTGATGCAACGCATGATCGAAGCCGACCGGCGCGTCACGCTTGAGGAATTCGTCGTCGCAACCATGCTCGAATCCGCTCTGGGCGAACGCGCCGGCCGCGCCGTGCCGGCGCGTTACCCCAGGCTCGAGCCGCTGGCCGAGGACGCGCGTCTGGTGCTGTCGCTGATCGCGCATGCGACTCGAGGCGATGCCGCTGCTTCCTTCGCTGCCGGCCTGAAAGAACTCGGCATCCCGCTCACCATGGTCGACGCGCGCGCGCTCAGCCTCGATGAGGTGAAAGCGGCGCTGGCCCGCCTCAATCAGCTCGCGCTGATGCAGAAGCCGCGGCTGGTGAAGGCGATGGTGCAATGCGCCCTCGCCAAGGGCGAACTCACGGTGACCGATGCCGAGCTGCTGCGCGCGATTTGCTCTACACTGGATTCGCCGCTGCCGCCCTTTTTCGCGGCGATGCCTTATTCAAAGTAGGGAGAGGCTATGGCAAGACGACTGACACCGGCGCTGAAACAAGTGAAGGCACTGACTTTCGACGTGTTCGGCACCGTGGTCGACTGGCGCGGCAGCATCACGCGCGAAGGGCGCGCACTCGGCGAGGAACTGGGCATCCGCGCCGACTGGACCGCGTTCGCCGACGCCTGGCGCGCGGGCTATCGGCCGGCAATGGACGAGGTGCGCTCGGGCAGATTGCCCTGGACCAATATCGACGGCCTGCACCGGCGCATACTCGAACGCATCCTGTCTGAATCCGGCCTGCAATTGGACGAAGCGCAAAAGGACTGGCTCAATCGCGCCTGGCACCGCCTCGCGCCCTGGCCCGACGCGGTGCGCGGCTTGAAGCGCCTGAAGAAGGGCTACCTCATCACCACGCTGTCCAATGGCAATGTCAGCCTGCTCACCAACATGGCCAAGCACGCCGGCCTGCCCTGGGATTGCGTACTCTCGGCCGAGCTGTTTCACCACTACAAACCCGATCCCGAGGCGTATCTGGGCGCGGCTGCCATGCTTGGCCTCGCGCCGCATGAAGTGATGATGGTCGCGGCGCACAAGGACGACCTGCGCGCGGCGCAGCGCGCCGGCCTGCGCGTCGCGTTCGTGCGGCGGCCGATGGAATTCGGTGATCCGGCAAAAAAGGACCTGAAGCCGGAGAAAGACTTCGACGTCAACGCCGCTGAGTTCATCGACCTCGCGGAGAAACTGGGGCTGTAGCGTCGCGTGCCGGCAACGCTCAGTCCGGTCCATCTTTGTCCGTCGCCGGAAACGCATCCCGCGAGCTGGCGCCGATCAGGCGCGAAATCCGGATCTCGACGCCGGGCCGCTGGAATTGTGCGACCAGCTCCTGAATCTGCCGGTCCGCGATGGTCATGCGCGAGCGCAGGCGCACGTATTCCGCCCACGAGGTGATGATGAAGCGTTCAACGAAGCGCCCGTCCTCGCCGAGATCGCGGAACACGCGCCAGTTGCTCGCGCCATTGCGCCGCCGCGTGGCTTCGTTCGCCTGCATCGCCTGCAGGAACGCTTCCCGGTTCTCCGGATCGATCTGGTATTCGACCTGGATCAGCACGGGACCGTCGTCGGGCAGGGGCTCGACCGCGATCGCGAGGTCGGGCGGCTGCACCCCCGGCGTCACATCCGCTTCGTCGCCCATCCTAACCCTTATGCGGTAGCCCAGCGCGAGCAGCACGAGCACGGCACCCGCCGACACGGTCAGTGCCACGCGCGTGCCCTCGACGCTGGCGAGCCAGCCCCAGAGCACGCTCCCCAGCGCGAGGCTCGCCTGCATGACCACCAGGCTCATTGCCACGGCGCGCGCGCGCACCCACGCCGGTGCGGTGCTCTGGGTGCCGGCCGACAGGCTCGCAAGGACCGCAACCCAGGCCGCGCCCGCAGCGCATGCGCCCACCAGCGCGACGCCGGTGGTATGCGTCAAAGCGATGAGCAGCGTGGCGGCCGCCCACAGGATGACCCCCGCGCTGACCACCGTGTTCAATGCCACGCGGTGCAGCTGGCGCGGTATGGACAAGGCGCCGACGATCGCGCCTATCCCAAAGCTCGCGGACAAAAGGCCGAATCCGCCGGCCCCGAGCCCGAGCTGATCGCGTGCGATCACCGGCAGCAGCGCCCACAGCGCGCTCGCGCAAATGCAAAAGCTGAGGTTGCGGCCGAGCAGCGCCAGCATCTGCGGCGAGTGCCTGGCATAGCGCAGCCCGCTCTGAATTCCGGAAAGCAAGGTTTCGGGCACGCCCGGAATGGATCGCGGCGGGCTGCGCCAGCCGCGTACCGCGACCATCATCGCTATGAAAAACAGCGCGCTGGCAAGCAGGGCGCTGCCCGAGCCCACCAAGGCCGCCAGCGCGCCGGCGAGCGCCGGTCCGACGGCGCGCGCGAGGTTGAACGCGACAGCGCCCAAGCCGAGCGCGCGCGGCAGATCGGCGCGCCCCACCAGATCGTTGATGCTCGCCTGTTGCGCCGGCAGATACAGCGTGAAGCCGGCGCCGATCAGGAAGGTGCCGGCGAGCAAAGCCGGGGGGCCGAGCATGCCGAGCAGCGCGGCGACGCCGAGCGCCGCGGTGGCTGCGAGCAGGATGAACTGCGTCACGAGGATCACCCTGCGCCGATCGACGATGTCCGCCAGCGCGCCTGCGAGCAACCCGAACAGCAGCGATGGCGCGGTGCTTGCGGTCTGCACCAGCGCAACCATTAGCGCCGAGGGCGTCAGCGTCGCCATCAGCCAGGCCGCGACGGTCGCCTGCATGGTATAGCCCAGCGCCACCGCGACCGAGCCGAGATAGAAGCGCCGGAACGCGGCATGCCGCAGCGGCGAGGTCTCGAACATCTGCGCCAGGACCCCGGCAGCGCGGTCGTATGTATTGCGCGTGCCCATAAGATTTAATTCTTGCGAAAAACAATGTCCCACACGCCGTGGCCCAGCTTCAGGCCGCGGCTCTCGAACTTGGTCTGCGGACGATAGTCCGGTCGCGGCGCGAATCCGGGCGCAGTGTTGACGAGGCTGGGTTCGGCACCGAACACGGCCAGGATCTGCTCAGCGTACTCTTCCCAGTCGGTGGCGGCGTGCAGGTAGGCCCCCGGCGCGAGGCGCGAGGCGAGCAGCCGGACAAAATCCGGCTGGATCAGCCGGCGCTTGTGGTGGCGCTTTTTCGGCCAGGGGTCGGGAAAGAAAATATGCGCACCGGCTAGCGACGCGGCCGCGATCATGTGCTCGAGCACTTCGACTGCATCGTGCTGGATGGTGCGCAGATTGGCGAGCCGTTCCTCGGCTATGCGCTTGAGCAGGCTGCCGACACCCGGCGTGTGCACTTCGATGCCGAGGTAGTTGTTCTCCGGACGCGCCTGCGCGATCAGCGCGGTGGTCTCACCCATGCCGAAGCCGATTTCTAGCAGCGTCGGCGCGCGCCGGCCGAATGCCTGTGCGAAATCGAGCACGCCCGGCGCAAACGCGATGCCGTAGACCGAAGACAGGGTATCGACCGCGCGCCGCTGCGCGTTGGACACGCGCCCCTGGCGCAGCACGAAGCTGCGTATCGGCGGATGGGAGGACGAAGCCATCGGTTCAACCCGCCGCCGGACCGGGGCTGGTGATTCTCAGGCGGCCTTGCCGATGATGCCGGTGGTGGGCGAACTCGGCGCGGCCGCGTACAGCTTCTTCGGCATGCGCCCGGCAAGATAGGCCTCGCGTCCGGCCTCGACCGCTTTTTTCATCGCCTGCGCCATCAGCACCGGGTTCTTCGCCGCCGCCACTGCGGTGTTCATGAGCACGCCGTCGCAGCCCAGTTCCATCGCGATCGCAGCGTCGGAGGCCGTGCCCACGCCTGCATCGACGATCACCGGCACCTTGGCATTTTCCAGGATCAGCTGCAGGTTCCACGGATTGAGTATGCCCATGCCCGAGCCGATGAGCGAGGCGAGCGGCATTACCGCGACGCAGCCGATTTCCTCCAGGCGCTTGGCCAGAATGGGATCGTCGCTGCAATAAACCATCACCTTGAAGCCTTCCTTTACCAGCGTCTCGGCCGCCGCCAGCGTTTCCACCATGTTGGGGTAGAGCGACTTCGGATCGCCCAGCACTTCGAGCTTCACCAGCTCGTGCCCGTCGAGCAGCTCGCGCGCCAGTCGCAGCGTGCGCACCGCGTCGTCCGCGCTGTAGCAGCCGGCGGTATTGGGCAGGTAGGTGTACTTGGAGGGCGGCAGCGCGTCGAGCAGCGAGGGCTCGTTCGCGTTCTGTCCGATATTGGTGCGGCGTATCGCCACGGTGACGATCTCGGCGCCGCTGGCTTCGATCGCACGCCGGGTTTCGTCGAAGTCCTTGTACTTGCCGGTACCGATGAGCAGGCGCGAGGCGTAAGGCTTGCCTGCGATGATGAGCGTGTCCATTGTGTGCCTATCTGGTTTTCGCGACGCGCATGCGCGCTTCGCAAACGCGGAAACAATTGATCGGATCGGCGGCAGCTGCGCGACGCCGGGCCATGTTCAGCCGCCCCCGACCGCGACTACGATCTCGAGCCGGTCACCGTTGGACAGCGCCGTTTGCGCGAAGCGGCTGCGCGGCACGATCTCGCCATTGCGTTCCACCGCCACGCGCTTGCCCGCGAGCTGCAGGCGCTCCAGCAGTACATCGATGTGGGTATCCGGAGCCACGCGCTGAGCGGCGCCGTTGACGTTGACTTCTATCACTTTTTGGCCTGTGTGTTGGGGCGCAAGCAGCAGGCGGTCTGGCTGCATTGCCTGCATTGATTTTACGACAGTTGCAGCCTCAGGTCATCCTCGGATCGCATGAAACGGGCTGCGCTCCGGCGCGGTCTCAGGCGGCGCGCAGGGGCCTGCGCCGCAGCACCAGCATCAGCAGGGCGGCGTGCGCGAACACCGCGCCGGCGTAGAACGTAACGCCCGGCCCGAGCCGGTCCCACAGCAGGCCGGCAAACACGCTCGCGATCAACATGGCGATGCCGCTGGCGAGGTTGAAAAAGCCGAAAGCGGTACCACGCAGATGCGCCGGCGCCGCGTCGGCGACCATGGTCGCAAGCAGGCCCTGGGTTATGCCCAGGTGCAGGCCCCACAAGGCTACGCCGATACCGACCGCCGCCAGTCCCTGCGCCTGGGCCAGCACCAAGTCGGCGGCGATCAGCACGATCACGCCCGCGGCGAGCAGGGTCAGATGGCTCATGCGGTCCGCGAGTTTCCCAAGCGGATAGGCGGCGAGCGCGTAGACGAGGTTCATCACCACCAGCACCAGCGGCGCATAGCTGTCGGGCAGGCCCTGCTGCTGCGCGCGCAGAATCAGGAAGGCCTCGCTGAACCGTGCCAGGGTGAACACCGCGCCCGCGGCGACTACGAACCAGTAGGCGCCGCCCATTTCGCTCAGCGTTTTCCACCGGATCGGTGTGGCCGGCTTGCGCGCCGTGGCGCCCGCGCCGGGCTCGCGCACGCCGAACACCAGCAATGCAACCGCGATCGCCGCCGGAATCACCGCATACCAGAACACGGTCCTGAAATCGCCTGCCCAGTAAAGCATCAAGCCCACGCCGAGCAGCGGGCCGAGGAAGGCGCCGACCGTATCCAGCGACTGGCGCAAGCCGTAGGCCGCGCCGCGTATCTCTGCAGGGGCGAGATCGGCGATCAGCGCGTCGCGCGGCGCGCCGCGTATGCCTTTGCCGATGCGGTCGATGAAGCGCGCGGCGAACACCCAGTTTATCGTCAGCGCAAGCGCGAACAGCGGCTTGGACAGCGCACCCAGGCCGTAGCCGATTACGGCCAGCGCCTTGCGCTTGCCGAGAATATCGCTCAGCACGCCGGAAAACACCTTGACGATCAGCGCGGTCGACTCTGCGATGCCCTCGACGACGCCCACGGCAAGCGCGCTCGCGCCCAGGCTCGACACCATGAACACCGGCAGCAGGCCGTGAATCAACTCGGACGAAACGTCCATGAACAGGCTGACCAAGCCCAGCATCCAGATGCCGCGCGGTATGGCGGGTAGCGATTTCAAGCGGTAACCTGGGTCAATTTGAGACAGGAAACGATGGTGCACCTGCCGGCGAAATACGGGACCATTGCTGCTGGGCGCGCAAGCATAAAAAAGGGCGGAATACCTCCCGCCCTTTCCACATGCATTCTACGCCCGGATCGCGCCGGCTCCCACTGTGCTTGGGCGTGGTCCTTCGGCGTCAGCCTGCGCTTGCCGCCCGCTTATTTGGGAACGTCGCCCGGCTGTGATTTCACCTTGTAGTCGATGTCGATGTCCGACGGCGCCTTCTGCTTCACCACTTTGATGAAGCCGTAGCCCATTCCGCTGTGGCAGCCGTTGCAGCTGTCGACCACGGCCGCATATTCTTTCTCGAACGCCTTCAGATCCTTGGCCTGAATGGCCTTTTCGACCGGGGCAAATGCTCCGGTGTAGAAGCCTTCCCACACCTTGTATTCTTCCGGTTTTGTGAGTTTCGCCGGGTTCATCGCACCATTCATGTACTTCGACATGTATGCGGCAAGCGCCCAGTTGCCACCTTTGGCCGCAAAGTACATGTTTTGGAAACGGTCGCCGACCTCGCGCATCGGGACAGCGAATTTCGGAATCGCGGCCTTGATTCCGTCGATCTGCTTTTGCGTGTCCGCGTCGGCAGCATGCACAACACCCGCGCTCAACGCAAACAGGGTCGCGGCAACCAGCGTTCTTACTATGGTTCTTGACATGTCATCCTCTCATAAATGAATTATCGATGGAAACCGCCCATCGCGGCGGTACTCGTAATCGCTCCCACTAGGAGGCTATTTCGGCAAGCCAATCAAATCACCACGTTCGCTGGTATGCGGCGTACGACGAGAGCTTGTTCGTCGCCTGGGCATTAGTCAGCCCGTTACCCGCCGAAAATAGAAGATGGTTGTGCTCGTCGAAATTGTAATAGCCGCCCAGATTGAAGCCGGTGCTCGATCCCTCTCCGGGAACCGCCTCCGTGCTGTGGAAGATCTCGCCGCCCAGCGTCAGGTGCTCGGTTAAGTCCTTCTGCACCTGCCAGCCATAGAACCAGTGATTCTTCGCCCCGGGGGCGTTGTCGATCCAGTAGCCGCCGCCACCGTAGCTTTGCCACTTTCCCCAGCGCTTCTGCGCCCAAACCGGCAGAAACAGCTGCGAGCGCCCGTTGCCCAAGCCCCTGCTCTCATTGCCACTGGGCAGAAGCAGTATCGGAAACGTGCCGACCATCGGGCTTGTCTCGGTTTCCTGCATGAAGCGGTACTTGACACCCAGTTCGGTATCGCCATAGCCGCGTTGCCGCGGTCCGGCCTCCGGATTGTTGAACGCGTACGGGGCGATGATATGCAGGTGCACGTCTGGCGCGACGCCATAGTTGTATTCGAGATGAGGCAATGTACCAATCCTGCCATCGGCAGTCTTGACCTGCTGAGTCGCAACATAGAACTCGTTATGCTTGTACTCCGCTGGTTCCGGATCGTCGGTCATGAAGGGCGGACCGGCAAGGGCCGGAACGGAGACGCAAATCAGTCCGAGAAAAACCGCCATCGCAGACCATCCAGCGCCCCGCGCCATGTCGGCTGGCGCGTTACGCATTGTTGCCACCTGCACCTCCTCTGACATAAAACTGCCTTTCTCTGATTGCTTTCCCACGCCAATTTATCGGCGTTCGGGGGATGCAGTTTTGATGTAGATCAATTCGGCGTGACATTATCGGATTGCGATATCGATATTCGATATAGAGTAGGGACCGGATTTGCCAAAGCATTTATCCGCTTGTTGATCGCCGCGCTGGCGCATCGAATAGCTCGATATTTGCGGAACGCCGCCAAGCGCCGCTTCCAGCCTGGCTGGTCTACCTGAATCCGGGATTGGATGGCGAGGAAAATTGCGGCTGAACCCGGGATAGACGTAATATTCGAATGCAATAACGATGGACAATTCAATTACACGCAGTGTATTTCTCGCGTTTGCGCGCGTGCATGTATTGCATCATGCAAACGAGGGGCCGGTCTTCGGACTGGAAATGATCGAGGAACTGAGGCATCACGGCTATTCAATCGGGCCGGGGACTCTCTACCCGATACTCCACGGCATGCATCAGGGCGGATTCCTGCGCTTGCGCCATGAAGTGGTGGGCGGCAAGCGGCGCAAGTACTATGTCGCAACCGCAAAAGGGAAACGTGCACTGCTGGCCGTGCGAAAGAAGATTCGCGAACTGGTCCACGAGGTTCTCAAGGAATAGACGGCGAAGCGCCATGCGCCGGCGCGGGCGCTCAACCGGATCCCGCATGGCGAGAAATATGCACGGAGCGGGATCGACCGCTGGGATCGTCTCGTCGCGCCGCGCCTGTCCGCAGTTCGCCTGAACTGCACCTTTGCTAGCGCCCGAAGCGCTTGACCACGGTCATGAGCTCGTCGATCGCAGCCTCACCGTTGCCGGAGCGGATGGCCGAACGCACGCAACCTTTGGTGTGGCTCTCGAGCAATTGCAATGCGAGCGCGTCCAGCGCGGATTGGATCGCCGAGACCTGCGTGAGCACGTCGACGCAATAGCGGTCCTCTTCGACCATTTTCGCGATTCCGCGCACCTGCCCTTCGATCCGGTTCAGGCGCTTGAGCAGGGCCGACTTGTTGGGCTGCACCACCGCGTGATCGGCGTGGTGCTCGCACTCGAGCGCTTCAGGCCGCGATTTCAAATCCGGCCTCGACTACGCTGCGCTTGAGTTGATCCAGCTGCACCTTGCCCGGATCGTAGTCCACCACTGCGCATTTGCTTTCCAGCGACACTTCGGCTTTCGCCACGCCGTCGTGCGCCTTCAACACATTGGTTACGCTGCGTACGCAGCCGCCGCAGGTCATTCCGGAAATCCCCAAAGTCACTGTTTGCATCGAAGTCTCCTTTCGTCCTCAGAATAAAAAATTCTCAAACGCCGCGCCAGCGCCGCAACAGCAGCGAGTTGCTAACCACGGATACCGACGACAGCGCCATCGCCGCCCCCGCTATTACCGGATTGAGCATCCCGGCGGCGGCGAGCGGAATGCCAAGCACGTTGTAGATGAAGGCGAAGAACAGGTTCTGCCGGATCTTGCCCAGGGTCGCGCGCGACAGGCTGATGGCATCGGCGACGGAGAGCAGGTCGTTGCGCATGAGCGCGATGTCGGCCGCCTCGATCGCGACGTCCGAACCCGCCCCGATGGCGAAGCTGACGTCGGCCGCAGCCAGCGCAGGCGCGTCGTTGACCCCGTCACCGACCATCCCGACCACGCGCCCGTCGGTCTTGAATTCGGCCACCGCAGCCGCCTTGTCAGCAGGCAGAACCTGGGCGCGGTAGCTGCTCACGCCGGCCGCTGCGGCGATTGCTTTCGCCGTCGCCGCGTTGTCGCCGGTGAGCATCACCACATCGATGCCCATGGCTTTCAGTTTCGCCACGGCCTCATGCGAGCTGGCGCGCAGCTTGTCGGCGATCGCGAGATAGCCGAGGATGCGCTTGCCGCCGCCGACGGCGATCACGGTCTTACCCTGCTCCAGCAGCGGCGCGATCGCGGCGCTATCTACTGCGATGCCTTCCGCAGCGAGAAATTCCGGTGCGCCGAGCAGCAGCGTCTGTTCGCCCCCGAGCGCAGGAACGCTGAGCATCGCGCGCACGCCCTTGCCGGTGACTGAATTGAAATCGCGCACCGGGTATGGCGCCACGGCGAGTTGTTTCGCATGTTCGATCACCGCGTGCGCGAGCGGATGCGTCGAACCCGATTCCAGGCCCGCCGCTGCCGCGAGCAGCTCGTCCGCGGCGACGCCAGCCGCGGGAATCACGTCCGTGACCGCCGGCCGGCCTTCGGTGAGGGTGCCGGTCTTGTCGACGATGAGGGTGGAAATCTTCTGCGCCCGCTCCAGCGCCACCGCGTTCTTGACCAGCACGCCGACCTGCGCGCCGCGCCCTGTGCCGACCATGATGGCGGTCGGCGTCGCCAGGCCGAGCGCGCAGGGGCAGGCGATAACCAGCACCGCGACCGCGTTCACCAGCGCCGGCGCAAGTTCCCCGCCTATGCCCCACCAGAGCGCGAAGGTCAACGCGCTGATCGTGACCACGACCGGAACGAACACGCCGGCAACCTGATCGGCGAGGCGCTGGATCGGCGCTTTCGAACCTTGGGCCTCGCGCACCAGGCGGACGATGCCGGCGAGCATGGTGGCCGCGCCCACGCCCTTGGCGCTGCAGCGCAGCAGCCCCTGCTGATTGAGCGTGCCGGCGTACACTTTGTCGCCCGTGTGCTTGTGGACCGGCAGGCTCTCGCCGGTGAGCATGCTTTCGTCCACGCCCGATTCTCCGCTCGCGACCTGGCCGTCGACCGGGATGCTTTCTCCCGAGCGCACGACGAAAATGTCACCGATGTGAATGCTCGCAACCGGCACTTCGACCAGCGCGCCATCGCGCTCGACGCGCGCGGTCTTGGGCTGCAGGCGGATGAGTGCTTCGATCGCGGCGGAGGTTCCGAGCTTCGCCTTCGCCTCGAGCAGTTTGCCCATCAGGACCAGGGTAATGATGACTGCACTTGCCTCAAAATAGACGTGCTGTTGATGCAAACCGAACAAGGTGACGACCGCCGAGAGCCCGTATGCCATGCTCGTGCCGAGCGCCACCAGCACGTCCATGTTGGCGCCGCCGCCGCGCAGCGCCTTGTAGCCGCCGACGTAGAAACGCCGCCCGATCCAGAACTGCACCGGCGTGGCGAGCGCGAACTGCAGCCAGCGCGGCAGCAGTTCGACGTGCCCTGGGCTGAACATTGAAAACATCTGCAGCAGCAGCGGCAGGCTCAGCGCGACGGAAATCCAGAATAGCCGCAGCTCGCCCCGGTAGGCATCGGCGCGGCGCACCTTTTCTTCCTCCGCGTTGGCCTCGACGCGCTCGTTCGCTTCGTATCCCGCCTTGCGAATCGCTGCGACGAGTCGCTCAGGCGTTTCCACCCCGGGCATGTAGCGGACCCGGGCGGTTTCGCTGGCGAAATTGACCGTCGCCTCGACACCTTCGAGCTTGTTCAAGGTCTTCTCGATGCGCGCTGCGCAAGCTACGCAGGTCATGCCGTAAATCTGGAACTCGGCCGTCTGCATCGGCACCGAATATCCGGTCTTGCGGATTGCCTCGAGCACTGCGGCGGCCGAACTCTGCGCCGGTTCGACCGTCACGCGCGCGGATTCGGCCGCGAAGTTGACGTTCGCCACCACTCCGGGCAGCTTGTTCAGGCTTTTCTCGATGCGCGCGGCGCAGGCGGCGCAAGTCATGCCCTCGAGTGGCAGGTCCAGGCGAAATTCAGAGGGTGATCCCATGGGTGCGATCGCAGAATGAATTGGAATTGGAATTGGAAGCTAATCCTATACCCCATCTGGGTATTTGTCAAATACCCAGATGGGGTATGATATGGCTTCGAGCAGGATGTGGGATGCTTCCGCCCCGCAATGGCTATGCATACTGAGGAGAAATGAACATGCAGCACGCAATAATGCGATCAGGCGCGGCTCGCGCCGGCGGCGCACTGACATCGTGGCTGTTCAAGACATTCCTGGCACTGGCGCTCGTTCCGGCCGTCGCCGCCGGCCCCGCCGTTGGCGGTGCGCCGCTGCGCAACCCGCAACTGGAGAGCCTGCAGATCGAGATCTGGCCGGAATACGACCGCCCGGCAGCGCTGGTGATCCTGCGCGCCGCGCTCGCCGCGGACACGAAATTGCCGGCCGATGTCCGGCTGCGCATACCCGCTTCGAGCGGCGGCCCGTCGGCGATGGCTTACTCCGCTGCCGCGAGCGGCAATCTGCTCAATCTGCAGTACGAACGCAAGGACGCAGGCGATTTCATCACACTACATTTCACCGTGTCCGAGCGTTTCTTCCACGTGGAATTCTACGACCGGCTCGCGACTGGCGCGCCCGAGCGCGCCTACACCTACGCCTGGCCGGGAGATCTGGGCATCGGCCAGTTGCGCGTGATCATGCAGGAGCCGGCGGCGGTAAGCAATTTTTCGACGCAACCGAAGCTAGACGCCACCGCCTCGGGCCAGGACGGTCTGCGCTATCACTCGGCCGAACTGGGCATGCAGGCGGCGGGAAAGCCGTTGCCGATCACCGTGCGCTACACCAAGACGGATGCGCGCACGTCCGCTCAGATCATCCAGCCGAAATCCACGGCGCCCGAGCCGGCGCAAGCGCCAACCGCCGGTTCCAAGGATGACGTGACCAAGGGGGTCTTGCTGTTCATCGTCGTCGTGGCGCTGCTCGCAGGGCTCGGCACGGCGGTGCTGTGGTGGCGCGGGCGCCCGAAGGCGTCCCCGGCACGCGCGGATGCCGCAGGCGTCTGCGCCAAGTGCGGCGCCCCGCGCGCGGCCGGCGATCGCTTCTGCTCTAAGTGCGGCGCGCGCCTCAGGAGCGCCTAGCAGGGCTCACTCGGCGGGGATCGGACGAGCGGAAGTGGTAAACGCGATCGATCTTCCCACCGGGAAATTTGCGTGCAAGCCCTCGACGACCGGCTCGCTCGCCGGCGCGTCCGCGTTCCACGCGATCACGAAATTTGCCCCCGAACCTCCGCTGTCGTCGCTGCGCGGGACGAAGATCTCATAGGTAGCCATCGGTCCGAGTACCTTCGGCGACGGCAGGTATTCCCTGAGTTTCCTGCCGCTGGTGTCGAAATATTGGGCGGAAGTGATGCGGATCGACTTCGTCAAGTCGGTGTTGCGTATGCTCACGGAGACCGATACCAGAGTCTTCATCGGCTGTCCCTTGTCGTTGGTTTCGCCGTGCCAGATATGCGAATAGATCGGCAGATACAGAAGCTGGCCGAGCCAACGCGCAGGCGGCGCCTGAGCGAAGGCGCAGAAGCTGGAAATCGCAAACAAGACTGCCGAATACAGCACGGATTTCATCGGTTTCTCCAAGGCGCGAAGCTCATGCAGCCAATATAGGGTCGATCGCTGCGCGTGGCAACCGAAGAAAAACCGGCGCGCGGCTCATGCCGCAGCGGCAGCGTCAGCCGGCCAGCTGCCGCGCGACCTGATAGAACAGGAAGCTCACTACCCATGCGAGGCCGAGCGGCCAGGCGACCGCGAGCGCGGTGAAGGCGCGGCTCCTGCTCTCGGTGCGAATGGTGGCGATGGTCGACAGGCAGGGCGTGTAAATCAGAGTGAACAGCATGAAGCTGTAAGCCTGGATCCAGTTTATCTGATGCGCGATCGTGCTCACCAGCGCGCTGCCTTCCTGACTGTAGATCACGGCGAGCGAGCCGATCACGATCTCCTTGGCGACGAAGCCGAAGATCAGCGCTATAGTGAGCTTCGGATCGATGCCCAGCGGGCTCAACACCGGATTGAGCAGCTCGCCGATCCACCCCGCCCAGGTATCCGGACCGCCCGCCGCTACGCCGGCCGGGAAGTTGGTCAGCAGCCAGACCAGTACCACGCCGAGCACGATAAAGCGCGTGGCGCGCCGGATGAAATGGCTGACCTCGTGCCAGCCGCGCATCAACATCTGGCGCAGCGTGGGGAAGCGGTACGGCGGCATTTCGAGCACGAACGGATCGTTGTTGACGTAGCGCCGCTTGAACAGAAGCGAGGTGAGCATGACGCTGAGGATGCTGATCACATAGAGCGAGAACAGCACCACCGGCGCCACGCTGGCCGAGAACAGCGCTGCGATGAAGAACACGAACACCTGCAGTCGCGCCGAGCACAGCGACATCGGTATCACCAGCATGGTGAGCAGGCGCAGCCCGCGCGAGCGTATCACGCGGGTTCCCATCAGCGCCGGCACGTTGCAGCCGAATCCCATCAGCACCATGACGAAGCTGCGCCCGTCCAGGCCAAAGCGCGCCATCAGCGCGTCCATCAGGAATGCGGCGCGCGACAGATAGCCGGCATCCTCGACGATTCCCATGCAAAAGAAAAACAATACGATCAGCGGCACGAAGCTCGCCACCGTGCTCAGGCCGTTGTAGACGCCGTCGAGCAAGAATCCGCGCAGGGCGTAAGGCAGGCCGGCAAGCGCAGGCTCCAGCGCCCCGGAACGCAGTTCCGAAAACCCCCAGGTCATTGCATCCTGGATCGGTTTGCCGACGATAAAGACCAATTCGAACAGCAGGAACATCACGCCGAAGAATATCGGCAAGCCGAGCCAGGGGTCGAGGAGCACCCGGTCGATTTTTTCGGTCAGCGCGTGCGAAGCCTGCGCCGGCACGAATACCGCGGATTTCACCGCAGCTTCGAGCTCGCGCCCGCCGGCCTTCGCGGCGTTCGCCTTGAGTGCGTCGTGGCTCGGCAACTCGCTCAGCGCCTTGCGCATCGCCGGATGCAGCTGTTCCACTCCCTGGCCGTATTTGGCGGACAGCAGGCAGACAGGTGTGCCGAGCTTCGACGCCAGCCCCTCGGCGTCGATGGTGATTCCGAGCGCGGCCGCCTCGTCCACCATGTTGAGCACCAGAATCAGCGGAAGCTCGCGGCGCATCAGCTGTTGCAGCAGCACCATCTGGCGCTCGATCTGGGACGCGTTGAGCACGACCAGGAGCAGATCGACCTGTTCCTGCGCGAGGAAGGTCGTGACTACTTTTTCGTCTTCGCTATAGCCGTTGAGATCGTAGATTCCCGGCAGGTCGACCAGCTGCACCATCTGGTCGCCGATAATTAGCTTTGCGCTGAGCAGGTCTACGGTGAGACCGGGCCAGTTTCCGACATTGGCGTGGGCGCCGGTAAGGCGGTTGAACAGGGTCGACTTGCCCGTGTTGGGCATGCCCACCATCGCGATCCGCTTCATCGGATCGCGCCTAGGCTACTGCAGGACTCTCGTACGCCAGATGGATGCGGTTTGCTTCCCGCCTGCGCAGCATGAGCTCGGTCATGCCCACGCGTATGTGCAGCGGTCCGCCGAATTGCGCGCGGCGCAGCAGACGTACGCTATTGCCGATGCCGAGGCCGAGCGCAATCAGGCGCTGGTGCAGCTCCGCGCCGGCTTCGAGCGAAAGTATGGTTCCGCATTGACCTGGGACCAGGCGGTTAAGGGTCAGTGCGTTTGCTGCGGGGATCATAGCCATGGCCTGCAATAGGAATGATTCCTATTATCTAGCAGATCGCAACTGCAGTCAAGCGCTACTGGCCGGCCTCTCGCCGGCACGCGCCAAGTAGGATATTGTTGCGCTCAAGCCCCTGCCGGGATTGACAATTTAAGCGAACGCCGCCACTAGATGATTACAAATATCTGCCAACTGGATGACGGACATACTCATTACTGGGGCTGGGCTATCGGCTTCGGAAGGGGCAAAGGGCGGGCCGGCGCTCTGATATTTGGCGGTGTAATCGCAGCGGCGCTGCTTGGCCTGGCCAGCCCAGGCGCCATGGCCGCGCCGGACGAAGTTCAGGTGTACACCGATGACCTGGACGACCCCGGAAAATTCGGCCTGGAACTCCATGTCAACTATGTGCCAAAGGGCGCGAAGGAGCCGTCGTTCGAGGGCGAAATGCAATCGCACCATCGGCTGCAGGTCACGCCGGAATTTTCCTACGGACTCACCAAGTCGCTGGAAGCCGGGCTCTACCTGCCGGCGGCGATGAGCGCCGACGGCAACCTTTACGGCAACGGGCTGCGCTTTCGCCTGAAATACATTGCTCCGCGCGAAGACGGTGCGCGCTTCTTCTGGGGACTGAACGCCGAATACGGCTATTCGGCGCGGCGGGTTGCCGACAGCCGTACCGCACTCGAGCTGAGACCGATCCTCGGCTACCGCGACCAGAACTGGCTAATCGCGTTCAACCCTATCCTGGACACCGACCTGTCCGCAAACGTGAGCCGGGCGCCGCAGTTCGAACCGGCGTTGAAAGTCGCGCGCAAAACCGCCGGAGGCGTGTACGCGGGGCTCGAATACTACGGCGAGTACGGCCCGGCGCATCACCTGCTGCCGGCTGCCGAACGCGCGCACTACCTTTACGCGGCGGTGGACTTCGAGGCGAAAGGGTACGAAATCAACTTCGGCATCGGGCACGGTTTCGAAAACGCGAGCGACAAAATAGTGGCGAAAGCGATCATCGCGTTTCCGTTCAAATAGCGCGATCGGCACATCGCCGAGTCGTCCGATCCGTACACGCGCCGGGCTTGCGCGCTGTAGAACTACGGGAAACGCTTTATAATCCACCCCCATGAGCGGGAGTAGCTCAGTTGGCAGAGCGCCGGCTTCCCAAGCCTGAGGTCGCGAGTTCGAGACTCGTCTCCCGCTCCATTTTTTCGTCATCGCTCAAGCAGGTTTGATTCGCGCCGCCGCGTCGCGCTTGCACGGTTCACGCGCATGGCCAACAATGCCTCGCCGATGTCCAAAATGATCCCCGTGTTTTCCGCGCGCCTGCTCGCCTGGCACAAGCGCCATGGCCGCCACGACCTGCCCTGGCAGGGCACGCGCGACGCCTACCGCATCTGGCTCGCCGAAATCATGCTGCAGCAGACCCAGGTCGCTGCGGTGATTCCCTATTACCGGCGCTTTCTCGAACGCTTCCCCGACATCG
Organism: Burkholderiales bacterium; assembly: GCA_038206915.1. Lineage (GTDB taxonomy): Bacteria > Pseudomonadota > Gammaproteobacteria > Burkholderiales > SG8-39 > 2-12-FULL-64-23. Next base: position 92,318 of record JBBRAI010000006.1, read on the forward strand.
CCGCGCTCGCCGCGGCGCCGCAGGACGAGGTGCTGCGCGTGTGGAGCGGGCTGGGTTACTACTCGCGCGCGCGCAATCTGCAGCGCGCCGCGCAACTGGTCGTGGAGCGCCACGGCGGCGTGTTTCCGCGCGCAATCGACGCAATCGAGGCCTTGCCGGGCATCGGACGCTCGACTGCGGCGGCGATCGCCGCGTTCGCCTACGGCACGCGCGCCGCGATCCTGGACGGCAACGTCAAGCGCGTACTCGCGCGGCATTTCGCCGTCGCCGGTTTTCCGGGCGAGAAGAACGTGGAGAAGCGTCTGTGGCAGCTTGCCGAGGAACTCCTGCCGCCGCGCGCCATGGCGCGCTACACCCAGGCGCTGATGGACCTGGGTGCAACGCTGTGCACGCGCGCAAAACCCGCCTGCGGCGCGTGCCCGCTCGCTGCGAGCTGCCGCGGACTCGCGCTTGGCCGCGTCGGCGACTTTCCCGCGCCGCGGCCCGCGAAAACGGTGCCCGCGCGCGCCACCCACATGCTGCTGCTGCTGCGCGATGGCGAACTGCTGCTGGAGAAGCGCCCGTCCTCCGGAATCTGGGGCGGGTTGTGGAGCCTGCCCGAGCTCGAGGACGACACCCGGCTGCGTGCGCTGTGCCGCGACCGCTATGGCTGCAGCATCGCGCCGCCACAGCGGCTGGACCCTCTGGTCCACGGTTTTACCCACTTCAAGCTCGAGATCCGGCCGCTAGTGTGCCACGTGGAGAAGTTCGTCCCTGCAGCGCGCGAACCCGGCCAAGTCTGGCTCAGCCTCGAAGACGCGCACGGCGCGGCGATCCCGGTGCCGGTGCGCCGGCTGATCGAACGCCTGCTCGCAACAGCCTAGGGCGCGCTAACGGCGCGCCTATGGATTCATTTCAAAATGAGCCATTCAAGACTTGTCATTTCGAGCGGAGCGAGAAATCTGCTCTTAGATCAAGCAAGAAGCAGATTCCTCGGGCAAAGCCCTTGGAATGACATTTTAATTAGCAACCGGTTCTAAGCCACCGGCGTATACAGCCAGGCGACGCCGTTGTAGGCCTGCTCCGGCGTGCGCCCGGCGAGCATCTGCCGGCGCAGGTCGCGCACTGCGTCGGACGCGTGATAAATCTCGCCGTACATGCGCGCGGTCAGCTGCACGCGCGTGGTGCGCAGGTAGCGCTCCTGCTGATAGGCGAGGAACGCGCCCCTGTAATCGCCGTTCGCGGCGGCGAGCTTGTCAGCCAGCACCACCGCATCCTCGACCGCCATGCAACCGCCCTGTGCGAGGTACTGCAGCATGGGATGCGCCGCGTCGCCGAGCAGCGTGACCCGGCCACTGCTCCACTGGCTGATCGGATCGCGGTCGCACAGGACCCACATCTTCCACTCGTTCGCCATCGACAGGAACTCGCGCACTTTGGGATGCTGCCCCTGGAAGCGCTCGCGCAACTCGCCCGGATCGCCGTAGGTGTCCCAGCCCTCTTCGTAGCGGCTGCTGTGAAACACCACCACCAGGTTGTAGACCTCGCCGCGATGCAGCGGATAGTGCACCAGGTGCGTCTTCGGCCCGGCCCAGAGCACCACATTGTTCTCCTGCAGATGCGCCGGCACCTTGGCAGTCGGAATCACTCCGCGATAGGCAATGTGGCCGGAGACGCGCGGCTTGCCGTCGCCGACCAGCTGGCTGCGCACCGCCGACCACAGGCCGTCGGCGCCGATCAGCGCGGCGCCTTCGTAGGACTCGCCCGCCTCGGTCTGGACTGCCACCCGTTCGCCGCGATCCTCGTAGGAAACGACCTTGCCGCCCGTCGTCAGCGTGGCGAGCGGCGAGCGCTTCACCGCCTCGATCAGCACGTTGTGCAGGTCCGCGCGATGGATCACCGCGTAGGGGTAACCGAAGCGCTGGTGCAGCGGCGCGCCGGCAGGGATGCGCGTGACTTCCGTGCCGTCGAGCGCATCGCGCATGATGAGATTTTCCGGGAACACCGCCCAATGCGCCATCTGCTCGCCGACGCCAAGGAGCTCGAACATACGGAATACGTTCGGCCCGAGCTGTATGCCAGCACCGACCTCGTGAAAGTCGGACGCGCGCTCGATCAGGTGTACCGGCAATCCCTTCTGCGTCAGCGCGAGCGCCGCGGCGAAGCCGCCGATGCCGCCGCCGGCGATGAGTATGGGCAGCTCGCCTTTGCTCATGTCTCTCCTCCGTATTCAGCTGCAGTCACCGCCGGCGCCAGCCTCAATGCATCGCACGCTGCGCTTAATCATTCACTTTTATTTTCTATGAATGGCACGCCATATGGCCGAGCGGCGCAATCGGTTATCAAATCTGGCAACAATACCTCATGCCGTAGCTGCCAGTCCGGGCGCGTCCAGCTGCACCCGCAGCGCGGCATCGATGCGCTCAGCGTCGAACTCCGCCTGGACTTTCCGTATGAAATGCCACAGCACCTCGGCGTCGCCGAGCGCGCGATGACGTGCGCTGCAGACAAGGCCGTGCCGCTCGATCAGGCTGTCCAGGTTGTGACGGCGCTGTTCAGGAAAAAGCTTGCGCGAAAGCTTGACCGTGCACAGCACGCGCGGCTGATAGTCGAAGCCCGCGCGCTCGAACTCCGTGCGTAAAAATCCACAGTCGAAGCGCGCGTTGTGCGCGACCAGCAGCTTGCCCTCGAGACGCCGGAACAGCGCAGGCGCAAGCTGCGCGAACGTGGGTTCCTGCTGCACCATGTCGTTGCTGATGCCGGTGAGCGCTTCGATGAACGGCGGAATGTCTTTTTCCGGATTCACCAGCTGGCTCCAGCTGCCGGTGAACTCGCCGCCGTCCACCTCCACCAGCCCGATCTCGGTGATGCGCTCCTCAGCCGCCAGCATGCCGGTGGTCTCCAGGTCGAGAAATACCAGCGGCTGGCGCAGCACGGTCAGGACGCCGTCTTCGCGCGCTCGCGCTCGATCAGCACGCGCCGCAGCAGCTTGCCGGTAGCGGATTTGGGCAGCGTCTCCATGAACTCGACCGCGCGGATGCGCTTGTGCGGCGCCACGCGTTCGGCCACATAGGCCTGCAGCTCCTCGGCCGTGATCTTGCCTTTTAGCACGACGAAGGCCTTCGGCACCTCGCCCGCCTCGGCGTCGGCAATGCCGATCACACAGGCGTCGGCGATCGCCGGATTGCCCAGGATCACCGCCTCGAGTTCGGCCGGCGCGACCTGCAGCGCCTTGTATTTGATCAGCTCCTTGGTGCGGTCGACGATGTAGAAATCGCCGTCGGCATCGACATAGCCTATATCGCCCGTGCGCAGCCAGCCCTCGGCATCTATTGTCGCCGCGGTCGCCTGCGACTGCTGCAGGTAGCCCTGCATCACCAGCGGGCCACGCAACAGGATTTCGCCCTGCTCGCCCACTCCGAGCTCGGCGCCGGTTGCGGTGTCGAGCACCTTGCACTCCATGTTCGGCATCAGGCGCCCGCCCGAGGCCGGCTTGATCTTCTCCGCCGTGGTCGGCCCCAGGTGGCAGGCGCCGCTGAGCTCGGTCATGCCGTAGGCCTGCGACACGCGGAAGCCGACGCGTTCGAACAGGGCGTCGGCGACGGTTCCCGAGAGCGGCGCGGCGGCCGAGAACGCGCCGCGCACTTTCGACAGGTCGTAGTTCGCCACGATCGGATGCTTGGCCAGCGCCAGCACGATCGGCGGCACCACGTGCATGATGGTCACGCCGTATTTCTGCACCAGCTGCAGGTACTGCTCCAGGTCGAAGCGCGGCATGATGACCACCGTCGCGCCCAGATGCAGGCTCAGGTTCAGGAACGAGACGATGCCGTAGATATGGAAGAACGGCAGGAACGCGAGCACCGTATCCTCGGGCGTGATCAATTCCGCGTCGGTGACGCCCTTGACCGAACACAACTCCGCGACGAGATTGTAGTGCGTCAGCATCACGCCCTTGGGCAGGCCGGTGGTGCCGCTCGAGTAGGGAAGTGCGACCAGATCCTTGCGCGCATCGATCGCGACCTTCGGCGGCTGTGCGTCGCCCGCGAGCAAAGCGGCAAATGGCGTCGCGCCCTCGGCCTCGCCGAACACGAAAATCTCCTCGACCTTCGACTGCGCCGCGGCTTCGCGTGCGATTGCAAGAAAGGGCGGCACCGTCAGCAGGAAGCGCGCACCGGAATCGTTCAGCTGTTTCGCCAGTTCGCTCGCGGTATAGAGCGGGTTGACCGTGGTCGCTGCGCCGCCCAGCATGGCGATCGCATGGAACGCGATGACGTACTCGGGCAGGTTCGGGCTGAAAATGGCGAAGCGGTCGCCTTTCCTGAAGCCGCGGCGGGCGAGTCCGGCGGCCGCGCGCGAAATAAGGCCCGGCAGCTGAGCGTAGGTGATGGTGCGGCCGCTGGGGCCGTCGATCAGTGCGGGCTTGTCGCCGCGCTTGCTCGCCCCTTCGAAAACATAGTCGGTCAGGGCGATTTCCGGAATCGCGACATCGGGATAGACGCTGCGAAAAATCATGGCATTCCTCCTGTTGGGCGGTATTGCGATCAATAGCAGTCTGTAACAAAACGAGGGGATACGCCCCGAAGGAAGTCCCCCTGGGGGATCTCCCCTCGTGCTCCCCTATATCTGCCGCAACAAATTGACATTTGTTACGGGTTCTTAGAAAGAGCGACCGCTGCTATTTTTTGCGCTAGTGTAGCCGAGATTTGCGCCCGGCCGCGCCCGCGTCCTGACCCGCCCCGGATTCAGTTGGTGATCGCCGCCCCGCCCATCTCGAGCAGCAGCACCGCCTCCTCGTCATTCGGCGCCGGGCCGAAGCGGTGCCGCAGCGGGCGTCCCGACGCGAGCGGGTCGTCGGCGGAAAACAGGACATCGGCAGCCACGCCGTTTCCGGGCACGCGCAGGTCCTTGTTGTCCCAATCGGCGTGATAGCAGAAGATCACCAGCGTCTCCTCGTTCGGCAGCGCTGCGCAGCGCACTAGCGTGCGGTCCTGCATCACATCGAGCACGCCGCGTATGCCCTGCTCAGGCTCTGCCGCATAGGCGAATTCGACGTAGGTCGCGCCGCAGGCCGGCGCGGCAGCAATCCAGAAAATATCTCCAGCGTCCTCCACTGTCGGGCGTGACAGGTAGTCGGTGGGGAACGCGATCCAGGCCACGCGCGCCGCCCTGCCGCTGCCGCGCGGCGGCGTGGCGGCGCGGCGCCAGCTGAAACCGGCGCGGTCGCGCAGCGCCTCCGGCAGACCTTCCCCGCCGCTGTGCGCGCTGCGGCAGCGCCCGGATTTGTTGAAGCTGTACGTCTCCTCGCCCGCGATCGAGCGGGTGGCGAGATGAAAATCGCCGTGGCGCGTGGTCGATGCGCGCCAGATGTCCGAGACATAGCCGTCGGGGCGCTTGATGCCGAAACTAAGATCGAGCAGAAGTTTGGACATGAGCGAATTGAAATTATCGATCCATTTCGCACGAAAGCAAGCGACCACACCCGCGTCAGTCGCCGAATTCGAGCGTTCCCGGCAGTCCCTCAGCCGCCTCGTCGCCGGCAAGGCCGTGCACGCCGGCGCCGAGCAGGCGTATCGGCCTGCGCCCGGCCTCGGTGCGCGCGAGCAGACTCAGCGCGCGCGCCGCGATCGCGTCCGCGTCACGTGTAGGCGTGGCGGTGTGGCTGCGCGTAATCGTGCAGAAATCGGCATAACGCACCTTGATGCCGACGGTGCGCGCGAGCAGCGCCTTGCGCGCAAGCCAGTCAGCTGCCTGGCGCGCCATGCGTTCGATCTCCGCACGGATCGCACCGAGCTCGAGGAGATCTTCGTGGTAGGTGTTCTCGCTGCTCGAGGACTTGAAGGGCCGGTCCGGTACCACCGGCCGGGTATCCTCCCCCTGCGCCAGTCTCAGCAGCGTATCGGCGAGGCTGCCGACTGCGCGCCGCAGCAGTTCCGGGTCGGCATTGCGCACCTCGACCAGGCGCTCGATGCCGATGCCGCGCAGCTTGCGCGCGGTCACCGGCCCGACGCCCCACAGCGCGTCCACCGGCAGTTGCTGCAGGAAGGCCTCGACGCGCTCGGGCGAGATCACCGTCAGCCCGTCGGGCTTGTGCCAGCCGGAGGCGATCTTGGCGAGGAATTTGTTCGGCGCGACGCCGGCGGAAGCCGTGAGCCCGGTCGCCTCGCGGACGCGCTGCTTCAGCCGCTTCGCGACCGGCGTGGCGAGCGCTTCGCCCCAGCGATTTTCGGTGACGTCGAGGTAGGCTTCGTCCAGCGACAGGGGCTCGACCAGAGGTGTGCAGTAGCGGAAGATTTCGAGTATCTGCTGCGAGGCGGTGCGGTAGCGCGCGAAATCCGGGCGCACGATAAGCAGTTCCGGACACAGGCGCAGCGCGCGCGCCATCGGCATCGCCGAACGCACGCCGAAGGCGCGTGCCTCATAGCTGGCCGCCACCACCACGCCGCGCGAACCCGGTTGGCCGCCGACCGCTAGCGGCTTGCCGCGCAGCGCCGGGTCGTCGCGCTGTTCCACCGACGCGTAGAACGCGTCCATGTCGACGTGGATGATACGGCGAATTTCGACCGTCACTGGTTGGGATTGTGCCTTAATGCGGTGCACGCATTGTTATGGACACGCGCACAGCGGTCAATGCCTGGAATATAAGCTTAGGCGAAACCTTGCGCGCTGCGCGCGCCAACCATGTTTTTTGTACGGATAAAGAACATCCGTACAAAAAACATGGTTATGGAAAAGAGCAAAGGTGATTTGAGGTGGTTTTCATACAAGATCGCCGATTGCGTGCGGATGTGCTTTTCATCCGCGCGCAAGCGACGATCCGCACGGACGGCTTTTCGTCCGCGCAAAATCGGTGGACACTCCTACTGGAATGCCTCGGCGCGCTTGAGCAGCACTTCCAGGCCCGGTTCTTTCGGGTTACGCGGCTTGCCCGGGTGAATGATGGACACCTGGCAGCTCTCCGCGGCCTCCACCAGCTGCGCGTAGCTACCGGCGCTGATATCGGCAATGTACGCCTGCTTATTGTTGTCGTAGGCAAACATCTTGCCGTTGATCTGGGTGCACTCATTGCAGGTCGAGCAGCGCGGCGTTTCGATGTAGGCCTCGTCGGGCGAACGCGCGGGCTCCAGCTCCGCCGCCTCGCTCACCGTGGCAGGCGCGTCGGTTGCGGCCGGCGCAGCCGGCTCTGTCTGCGCCGCCGGCACCGCGGCCAATGCGTGCGCCTCGGCTTCCTTGTGCATGCGCTCTTCCCAGGCCTTGCGCTCGCGCGCGAGCAGCTTTTCCGCATGCGAGTTGTGTACCCCGCCCAGTTCCTGCAAGCTGTGCCACATTTCGCGGCAGCGGCGCGCTTCGCGGATCAGGCGCTCGTCCACGATTACCTTCTGCAGCACGTTGTCGGCGTCGACCATGAGCAGGCTCGGCACCTTGTCCGGCAGGCCCTTGCGCTCGCGCGTGAGGGATTCGTCCACCGGGATCATGCTGCCGTTCCATTTCTCCTGCGGAACCCGGGCCAGGTGCCGGGCGTAGCGGCGGTCGCTGGCGAAAAAATCGACCAACGTGAAGGCGAGATCCTCCGACACCCTCTGGTGCTGCTCGTCCTCGTAGGCAAAGCCCTGAATCGGCCAGTCGAGCTCCACCTGCGAATTGGCCTCGAGGTAAAAACGCGAAGCCCAGTTGGCGCCGGCGGACGGATCGTAGGTGAAGGCGGGGAAGGCGCGCGACTCCATCGCCGCTGCCGACACCAGATAAGGCGGCAGGCCGGAGGCTTTTCCGCTCGCGCCGGAAAACACGCTGAACAACGCCGGGCCGCGATAATTCAGCCCGGCAAGGATACGCTCGCGGAAACGGTGCAGATTGGACGCGCTCGACTGCAGCACATAAACTTCGTTCAAGCCCATCGCCATGTTGGCGATCTGCCGGCTGCGCGTTCCCGCGCTCAGGCCGCCTTCACCATTGGGCGACTGCTCCAGAATGTCGTCGATCTGCAGCAACACCTTGATCGGCAGGCCGGAGGAAATGATTTCTATCAGCTGGGCGTGCTCTTCGGCATGCAGTGTTGCGGCGTTGACGCACACCAGATAGTCCGGAAACGGGGCCAGCTCCTGCGGGTCGAGCCCGTTGGCGCCGAACTGCTCGAACAGCGCGTCGTGTTTGGATTCGCTGTACTCCCCGTCGATCTCGAGCTCGGCGACGGCAATGGCCCTGGCCAACGCAATCAACTTGGGCAGGCGCTCGCGAAACGCTGCGAGCGCCTCGGCGCAACTTTCGAAACGCAAGGAATAGGGCTTGGCCGCGGCGGTTTTTTTCACGGCGGCGGCGGACGGAAAGAACTGCTGCGCGCCGAGCACTGCCAGCAGTTCGTGGATCCGCCGCCTGCGGCTCTCGGGGAACGCGTCCCGCGGCAGTGCCTTGGCGAGCAGGCTCGACATGGCGTCAAAATCGAACGCGTCGCCGTAGCCGCTACCGATGGACGCTTTCAGGTGCTTCGCGCTGCGCCCGGCCTCCGAGCGCTCGAAATCCGCCTTAAGTATGTCGGAGAGCTTCTGCACCAGCCGCTCGAGGTCCAGGCGGAAATCCTCTGACTTCTGTTCCTGCACCGCGCTCCAGGCGTGGTCGAGCAGGCGCCCTGGCAGCGCCGCGTCGCAATCGGCCACCTCGCCGTCGATCTTGAACGCCTCGCGCGCGCGCCGCAGGCTGTCTGCGAGGGAACTGTCGGCGCCCGATTTTTTCGCCTCCTTTGCCAGCCGGCTCGCTGCCCGGTCCCAGAGCGACGATAGCGGCCCGGTGGCGCCGCCGGCGACGAGCGTCCGGATTTCCCGCTCCAGCCGTATTACGTGCTTCCTGATGCGCTCAGCGTCGTCGCCACGCGCGGCAAAAGCGAGCGCTGCGTCTATCACGCCCGAGAGCGAGCGCACGAACCCCTCGCCGGAACGCTTGGCGACCAGCACCACGGGGAAATCGTAGCGCAGCTGGGTGAGCTCGCGGTAGCCGGCGAACAGCGCCGGACGCAGATTCAGCCCGTCGATCGCGTCCAGGTGTTCTCCCGGGCGCCTGCCAGTGAGGAAAAAAGCAACGTGTGCCTGTGTGTCCGCTTCCATGTTTTAAACCTGCCTTGCTGGTTAATTCTGTGATGTTCGTTAATGGCGCGCGCGGCGCGCCGGCGTACTAAGCAGCTTTTTCCTTCGCTTCTTCGGGCCAAACCGTATACTTGTCCAGTTCCGCGTTGAGCCCGGCGCGCGTCAAATCGGGTGTGCGCAGCTTGTCCAGGTGACGCAGATCCTCGTAGCAGGGTACCGCCGGGTTGTTGTAGAGGATTCCGACCGGGATGATGTCAGTGTTCGAGGCAATTTCGCGCGCGCGATCGATGTTCATCGGATCGTGCTGCAGCTGGTTCTTGTACACGCGCGACAGGCCCGCGGAGAGTTGCAACCCCCCGTTCTCGTTATGCAGCAGCTGCACCTTGTTGGGATCGTGCATCCACGGGTCGAGCGACTTGGGCAGCCACTCCGGGCAACGCTGGATGATGCGCACGAACGACAGTCCCTTGTGATGGTAGGCGGCCTGGACGATGTCGAACAGGACCTCCGGAATCCAGTCGGCCGCCTGCGCCACGAAGGACACGTTCTGCACCCCGAGAGTGACGGTAAGCGGGTTCAGCGCTTCCAGGTAGCTGCCGCGCGGCGTGGTGTTGCTCTTGGTGCCGATGGGCGAGGTCGGAGAAGCCTGCTTCTTGGTCAGGCCGTAGATCTGGTTGTCGTGCAGAAACACCGTGAGGTTCATGTTGTAGCGGATCGCGTGGATCCAGTGCGCGGCACCGATGCTGGTGCAGTCGCCGTCGCCCGTATTGACGAATACGGTAAGGTCCGGACGCGCCATCTTGACGCCTTCGGCAACCGGCAGCGCGCGCCCGTGTATGCCGTGGAAGCCGTAGGTTTTCATGTAATGCGGGAAGCGGCTCGAGCAGCCGATGCCGGAAACGAAAACGGTCTTTTCCGGGCGCAGGCCCTCGTCGCGGCAGAGCCGCTGAACCGCGGTCAGGATGGCGTTGTCGCCGCAGCCGGTGCACCAGCGCGGTACGCCGCTTTGATAGTCTTCGAGGTCATGCTGCTCGTCGTAGAGTTCGAGCAGGCAGTCGGTAGCAGAAGCGTTCATGGTTTATTTTCCTTCCTTCGCGAGCTTGGCGAGGACGACGCGGCAGATGGTGCTCGGCTTGAGCGATTGGCCCCTGACCTCGCTCCAGCAATCGATATCGACGAGGTAACGCGAGCGCAGCAGGATCGCCAGCGACGAATAGCGACGGTTGTCCGCGTCGATGATCTCTTCGTCCGGACTGTCGCTCCAGTTGTTCTCGATGGTCATGACGCGCGCGTAGTGCTGCATGATTTCGCGGATTCCGGGCTGCATCGGCTGCAGGAAGCGCAGGTGGATCGAGCCGACCTTGCAGCCGTCTTCACGCAAAGTGTGTACGGCTTCCTCGATGGCCCCCTTGGTGCTGCCCCAGCCGATGATCAACAGCTCGCCGCTGGG
>JBBRAI010000007.1:0-98412 GCA_038206915.1 Burkholderiales bacterium
TGCAGTTCGCACCCGCCCACCAGTCTTGTGCCCGGGTCGCACATGCTAGAATTTACCGATGCGTGCCGCTGTCACCGCCATCGTGCTTTGCGTAATGCTCCAGGCCTGCGGCTCCAAGGGCGCGCTGGTCCTGCCTGCCGACGAAATCGGCAAGCAGCAGTCCAACAGCGACAAACAAAGGTAGGCGCCATGTTCGAGTTCCGCAACGGCTCGCTGTACGCCGAGTCGGTCCCGCTGGATTCCATCGCGCGCGAATTCTATCGCACGGCGAGCCGCATGCCGCAGGTCGAGATCGTGGGCATCGACTGCGATATCGGCTCCGATCTGATCGAGACTGCGCCGCTGCTTGAGGCGCTCGACAAGATGCTCGGGCTGGTCGACAGCCTGGCGGACGAAGACATCAGGCTGCGCCACCTCGATCTTGGCGGGGGTCTGGGCATCCGCTACCGCGACGAGACGCCGCCCGACGTCGGCGCCTACCTGCACGAAGTGTTCGCGCGCGTCGGCGGACGCGAACTGAAACTCCTGTTCGAGCCGGGCCGCAGTCTGGTCGGCGACGCCGGCGTCCTGCTCACCCGCATCGAATATCTCAAACCGGGCGCCGCGCGCAACTTCGCCGTGGTCGATGCGGGCATGAACGACCTGATCCGCCCGGCCCTGTACGAGGCGTGGCACGAAATCGTCGCGGTCGCCGGCAGCGGCGTGCCGCAGTCGGTGTACGACGTGGTCGGGCCGGTGTGCGAGAGCGCCGACTTTCTCGGCAAGGAGCGCGAACTCGCGGTGAAGGCGGGCGATCTGCTGACGGTGCTGTCGGCCGGTGCCTACGCGATGTGCATGAGCTCCAACTACAACAGCCGGCCGCGTGCGGCCGAGGCCATGGTGGACGGGGAAAAAATGCAGCTGATCCGGGAGCGCGAGTGCCCCGAGGCGCTTTTTGCGTTGGAGCATGTTTTGCGCTAGATTGCGCGATCTCGACCGCCGAATCCCCCCGCCCAGCCCACGCGCCACAGGACTACGTGACCAGACCCAAGAAGCTGCTGCTTGCCGGGATCGCCTGCGGTGCAATCGTCGCCGGAACGCTTTTCTTCGGCAGCAGAGTGGAGTTGCGCGCGCAGAACGCCAAACCCGCGCGAACCGCCGACGCCATACCGGTCGCGGTCGCGACGGTCGCGCAACAGACGGTCGCGGTGCGCATCCAGGCTATCGGCAACGTCGAGCCCTACTCCACGGTCGCGCTCAAGGCGCGCGTGGACGGGCAGATCGTTGACGTGAATTTCAAGGAAGGGCAGAAGCTGAAGAAGGGCGCGGTGCTGTTCCGCATCGACCCGCGGCCGTTCGAGGCCACCCTGCGCCAGGCCGAGGCCAACCTGATGCGCGATACCGCGCAGATGGAGCAGACGCGCTCGCAGGAGCGGCGCTACCAGGAACTGCTGCAGAAAAACTTCGTATCCAAGGAGGCTTACACGCAAATCCGCACCAATGCGGAAACCGCCGCGGCGGTCACGCTGGCGAGCAGGGCCGCGGTCGACAATGCACGGCTGCAGCTCGAATACTGCAGCATACGTTCCCCCCTGGACGGCTATGCCGGCAAAGTCATGCTGCAGCGGGGCAATCTGGTCAAAGCCAACGACACCGGCCCGCTGGTCGTGATCAATCAGGTGCAGCCGATCTACGTCAGTTTCGCCGTCCCGGAACAGCAGCTTGCGTCGATCCGCGCGCGCATGGCGGGAAATCGGCTGCAGGTCGAAGCGCGTCCACCCAACTCGGATCAGGCAGCTGCCACTGGAATCTTAGGTTTCGTCGACAACGCCGTCGATGCGGCCACCGGTACGATAAAGCTCAAGGCGCAGTTCCCGAACACGGACAGCGCACTGTGGCCGGGCCAGTTCGTCAACGTCAGCCTCAAGCTCTATGACCAGAAGGACGCGCTGGTAATCCCGTCGGCAGCGGTGCAGACCGGGCCGAACGGCCAATACGCCTATGTGGTCAAGCCCGACATGAGCGTCGAAGTGCGCAATCTCGCGCTGGACCGCACAGAGGGCGAAGACGCGATCATCGCCAAAGGTCTGGCAAAAGGGGAAACCGTCGTGGTCAAGGGTCAGCTGCGGCTGACGCCGGGCGCGAAAGTCAGCATCGCCAAACCGGCCTCCGGCAAACCGTGAACATCGCCGAGCTGTTCGTCCGACGGCCGGTCATGACCATTCTGGTCATGGCCGCGATCGTGATATTCGGCGTGGCGGGTTTCCGCCTGCTGCCGGTGAGCCAGCTGCCCAACGTCGATTTCCCGACGATACAGGTCTCGGCGGCCCTGCCCGGCGCCAGCCCGGAAACCATGGCCTCGGCCGTCGCGACTCCGCTTGAAAAGCAGTTCTCCACCATCGCCGGCATCGATTCGATGACCTCGACCAGCGGCCAGGGGACCACTCAGATCACCATCCAGTTTGCGCTCGACCGCAACATCGACGCGGCGGCGCAGGACGTCAACTCGGCGATCGCCTCCGCCGCGCGCAACCTGCCCGCGACCATGTCGACGCCGCCGTCCTTCCGCAAGGTCAATCCGGCGGACTTTCCGGTGTATTACCTCGCGCTGACTTCGGATGTCCTGCCGCTGTCGGAGGTCAACGAATACGCCGAGACGTTTCTCGCCCAGCGCATTTCGACCATCAGCGGCGTGGCCCAGGTGCTGGTCTACGGTCAGCAGAAATACGCGGTGCGCGTACAGCTCAACCCGGATCAGCTAGCCGCCCGCGGCATCGGCATCAATGAGGTCGAGCAGGCCGTCGCGCAGGCGAACGTCAATCTGCCCACCGGCACGCTCTACGGCAAGGATCGCCTGTTCGCGGTCCAGGCGAACGGGCAGCTGTTCGACGCGGCTGCGTTCCGACCGGTTATCGTCAGCTATCGCAATGGCGCACCGGTGCGCTTGAACGAACTCGGTCGCGTCATCGACTCGGTGCAAAGCGACAAGGTCGCCGCCTGGTTCAAGGGCAAGCGCGGCATCGTGCTCGCGATCCAGCGCCAGCCCGGCACCAACACCATCGAGGTGGTGAACGCGGTGAAGAAACTGCTGCCCACCTTCCGCGCCGAGGTGCCGGCCGGCATCAACATCGAAATCCTGTTCGACCGCTCGGTCACCATCCGCGCATCGGTGGAGGAGGTGGAATTCACGCTGATGCTGGCGCTCGCGCTGGTGGTCATGGTGATTTTCATGTTCCTGCGCAACATCCCGGCCACCATCATTCCGAGCGTGGCGCTGCCGCTGTCGGTGATCGGCACCTTCGCCGCGATGTACCTGTTCGACCACAGCCTGGACAATATCTCGTTGATGGCGCTGACGCTCTCGGTCGGCTTCGTCGTCGACGACGCCATCGTCATGCTGGAGAACATTACGCGCCACATGGAGATGGGCAAGAGCCGCTGGCAGGCGACGCTGGACGGCTCGAAGGAAATCGGCTTCACCATCCTGTCGATGACGATTTCGCTGATCGCGGTGTTCATCCCAGTGCTGTTCATGGGCGGCATCCTCGGGCGGCTGCTGCACGAGTTCGCCATCGTCATCATGGTCGCGGTGCTGATCTCGGGCTTCGTCTCGCTCACGCTGACACCGATGATGTGCAGCCGCATCCTCAAGCCCCATTCCGGCGAAAAGCACGGCTACCTGTTCACGCAGAGCGAGCGCGCGTTCGAGGCAGTCAAGGACGGCTATGCCGCGTCGCTGCGCTGGACGCTCAGGCACCAGGGATCCGCCATGGTGGTGTTCCTAGGCATCATCGTTGTCACCGGATTCCTGTTTGCCAAGATGCCCAAGGGATTCCTGCCGAGCGAGGATTCAGGACAGCTGTTCTGCTTCACCGAAGCGCCCCAGGACATTTCCTACGATGCCATGGCCAAGCTGCAGGCCCAGGTCGCCGACATCATTCACCGCGACCCCAGCGTCGAAGCGGTCATGTCGTTCATCGGGACCAGCGGCTTCAATTCCGCGCTCAACGTCGGCCGCATCACCATCACGCTGAAGCCGCGCAGCCAGCGCAAGTCCGCCGACGAGATCGTGCGCGAGCTGCGGCCGAAAATCAACAAGGTGCTCGGCATCAAGGCCTTCGTGCAAAACGTGCCGGCGATCCGCATCGGCGGGCGGTTGACGCAGAGCCCCTACCAGTACGTGCTGCAGGGGGCGAACACCGAGGAGCTGTATCACTGGGTGCCGATCATCGAGTCGAAACTGAAGACGCTGCCGGGACTGATCGACGTGAGCAGCGATCTGCAGATCACGCGCCCGCAGGTTACCGTCGAAATCGATCGCGAGAAAGCCTCCGCGCTCGGAGTGAGCGTGCAGCAGATCGAGCTCGCGCTCAACAACGCCTACGGCGACCGCCAGGTATCGACCATCTACACCGCGACCAACCAGTATTGGGTGATGCTGGAACTCGAACCGCGCTTCCAGACCGATCCGTCGGTGCTGCGCAAGCTCTTCGTGCGCTCGTCCGGCGGTGCGCTGGTGCCGCTGGAGGCGCTGGCCAGGTTTACCTACGGCGTCGGACCGCTGTCGATCAACCACCTCGGGCAGCTGCCGTCGGTCACGTTCTCCTTCGATCTGCGCGAGGGCGTCGCCCTGTCGCAGGCGATCACGGAGATCAACCGCGCGACGCAGGAACTGCAGGTGCCGCCGACGCTCAATACCACTTTCCAGGGCACGGCACAGGCATTCCAGGCCTCGCTCCAGGGCATGGGTCTGCTGCTGCTGCTGGCCATCGTGGTGATCTACCTGGTGCTCGGCATTCTTTACGAAAGCTTCATCCATCCACTCACCATTCTGTCCGGTTTGCCGACGGCGGCGCTGGGCGCGCTGCTTACGCTGCTCGTGTTCAATGTCGAACTCAATATGTATGCATTCGTCGGCATGATCATGCTAATCGGCATCGTCAAAAAGAACGCGATCATGATGATCGACTTCGCCATCGAGGGGCAGCGCAAGGACGGCAAGGAAGCGGCCGATGCGATCTACCAGGCCTGCATCGTGCGCTTTCGCCCGATCATAATGACCACCATGGCCGCGCTCATGGGCAGCCTGCCAATCGCTCTGGCGATCGGCGCCGGCGGCGATGCAAGAAAGCCGCTGGGCCTCGCGGTAGTCGGCGGCCTGGTAGTGTCGCAGGTGCTGACGCTGTACATCACGCCGGTGATCTACGTCTATTTCGAGCGGCTGCAGGAATGGCTGGCGCGCCGGCGCGGCGCACCGGCCGAAGCAGCGCTCGACGCGGCCGACTGACGGCAATCTCGAATCGCAGCAGGATTTCGCGACGGGGGGTCCGCGGGGGGATATACGCCCGAAGGTCTCGATCCGGCTTGACGGGAAAGTCCCTCTGGGGGACAAGGAGGGATGCATCCCCCCTTATTCGTTATTCTGAGGTCGACGCTAGCCGAAGGCACTTTGCTTGCGTCCGGCTTGCCCGATCTAAGGATTGAGCTGCCGGTAGACCGCAGTGGCAACGATAAGCAGTCGCGCACGGTCCATCTCCGCCGACAGCGCATAGCCGAGCGTGCCGTCGATCCAGTAGAACACGGAGATCTTGTCCTCCTGGCTGAAGCGGAACGCGGTGTCGCGCGGCTCGGCATCGCGGCGCGACACATAGAGCGTGATGCGCTGGCCTTTCGCATCCTGGTACATGAACTGCGCCACCGGTCCCTTGCCTCCGGGCAACAACCTGCCGCCCACCAGTTCAAAACCCTGCTGCGTCAATAGCGGCACCTTCAGCTCATGTCCAAGCCGCTTGGACAGCCATTT
The DNA here is from genome assembly GCA_038206915.1 of Burkholderiales bacterium. GTDB lineage: Bacteria > Pseudomonadota > Gammaproteobacteria > Burkholderiales > SG8-39 > 2-12-FULL-64-23. The sequence continues at coordinate 5,783 of JBBRAI010000007.1, forward strand.
CACCAGGTGGTCCTGCTGGTCCGCGCCGACTTCAACCGGATGCCTGACTTCCGGCGCGTACACCGCGTACGCGACCGCGGCGCTGTGCGGCAGGGCCGCCAGCTGCACCACGCGCTCAGACTGGTAGGCGCGCAGCACCCAGCCCAGGCCGAAGCTCGCCGCAAGCGCGCCGGCCGCGAGCGCGTAGTAGGGCCAGCGCACGCGCTGCGCACGCGCCGCGCGCAGGCGCTGCGGCACCGGCTCGTTCAGCACCGGGTTGTACAGCACGCGCAAAGCCTCGTTCTGTTCGCGCCACAGGCGCACGCTTTCGGTCGCCCGCTGATCCTGCGCCAGATGTGCTTCGATCCGCAGGCGCTGCGCCTCGTCCAGCTGACCATCAGCGTAGGCGTGCAGCTCGGATTGCGTGACGGGGCTCATTTCACCAGCGTCAAGTTGGTTGCGGGGGCTGCGCCGGACATCAATTCGCGCAGGCGCTCGCGCGCGCGCGACAGGCGCGACATCACCGTGCCGACCGGAATACCGAGCGCCTGGCTCGCTTCCGCATAGCTAAGTTGCTCCAGCCCGACCAGCAGCAGCACCTCACGCTGCTCCGCGGGCAGGCGCGCAAGCGCCGCCTCCAGATCGCGCAGTTCCAGCGGATCGGCGCGCGGCGCGCTTTCGAGCCCGGCCTCGGTGGCCTCGTCCAGCGCGGTTTCGCGCCGCTGCCTCAGTTGATTGACGAACACATTGTGCATGATTGCGAACATCCAGGCCCGCATGTCGCTGCCGCGCCGCCACAGATGGAACTTGACGAGTGCGCGCTCGAGCGTGTCCTGTACCAGGTCATCGGCCCGGTGGCTGTCCCCCGCCAGCGCCCGCGCGTAGCGCCGCAGGCGGGGAATATGCACCGCGATTTCCGCACTGTCCATCAGCGCATCATAGCAACGCCGAAGCTAGGGCGTGGCGACGTGCCACACCTTGAGGAAACCGTCACCGGTCCTGTCGCCGGGTTTTTGATCCTTGATCCAGAGATGGAGCGGCTTGCCCTTGTACGCCCATTGCTTGCTGCCGTCGTCGCGCGCTAACACGGACCAGTCACCCGATGCGTGATCACTCGCGCCGGCATGCAGTGGCGGCCAGTTCACGGCGCAGGGGCCGTTGCATGCGCTCTTGCCGCCGCCGCTTGCATCCTTGTCGAAGGTGTACAGGGTCATTCCTGCGGAATTGACCAGTATTCCGTTGTCGACCTTCGCCTCCATGGGCGTGCCGTACATGCTGGCGCAGGCGCCGAGCATTGCCGCAAACATCAATGCCGCAAGTGTCCTCATCATGCCGTCCTCCTGTTGATTTCTGGTTGTTTCGCATGATCAAACACCCGGGCAGCGCGGTTTATTCCCGCGCGAGCGTCGGCAAATGAAAAAGGGGGCTTGCGCCCCCCCATGGTCAGGGCGCCGCGCTCAGCGCAGGCCGGCGATGTAGTCTCCCACCGCGTCGATTTCGCGGTCGGAAAGCCTGCCCGCTACACCGCGCATGGTCGCGTTGACATCGTTTGCCCGCGCACCGGAACGGAACGCCTTCAGTTGCGCGCTGATGTATTCCGCGTGCTGGCCGGAAATCCTTGGAAACTGCGACGGCATCCCGGCTCCATCAGGGCCGTGGCACGATGCGCACGCGGCGATGCCTTCGCTGGCGATGCCGCCGCGATAGAGCCTTTGCCCGAGCGCAACCAGATCCTTGCTCTTCGCCAGGCCCGGTTTTGCCGCCTGGCCCGAGAAATACGCGGCGAGGTTATGCATGTCGTCGGGTGACAGGTTCGCCACCATGCCCGCCATTACCGGATTCTCGCGTTCCGCGCTTTTGCCCGCCGCCGCCTTGAAATCCATGAGCTGCTTGTAAAGGTACTCAGGAAGCTGGCCGGCCAGCTTGGGATTGGCCGCGATCTGGCTGTTGCCATCGGCCGCATGGCAAGCCGCACAGACCTGGTTGACAATGCCTTGTGCTTTGGCGGCATCACCCCTGAACGGCGGCTCCGCGGCAAACGCCGTCATCGCTGCAAGCATCGCGGCGAGCGCCAGGATACATTTCATGCTCAAACTCCTAGAAGCGGGGAATATTTGAAAGGGTGATATTCTATCCGAGTTTGCCGAAATTGGGCCCTACCCGCCATGTCGCTGTTCCGCGGCGCCAACTTTTTTATCACTGCGCACCATCTTTCCGACCTGCCCACGCCGCTGGGGCCGGAGATCGCGTTCGCCGGCAGGTCCAACGCGGGCAAGTCCAGTGCGATCAACACGCTGGTGGACCACAATCGCCTCGCTTTCGTCAGCAAGACGCCCGGCCGCACGCAACAGATCAATTTTTTCACCCTTCCGGGCGGCGCCTTCCTGGTGGACCTGCCGGGCTATGGCTACGCGAAGGTGCAGCGTGAACTGCGCGCGCATTGGGAGCAGCTGCTTTCGACCTATCTTCAGACGCGCGCCTCGCTGTTCGGCATGGTGCTGATCATGGACGCGCGCCACCCGCTCACGCCGCTCGACGAACAGATGCTCGGATGGTTCGCCTCAACCGGCAAGCCGGTGCACGTGCTGTTGTCGAAGTCGGACAAGCTGACGCGTCAGGAGGGTCAGAAGACGCTGCGCGCGGTGCAGGCACGGCTGCGGGAATATGCGCCCAATTACACCGCGCAACTTTTTTCCAGCCTGAAAAAACAGGGGATGGAGGAGGCCGAGGAGGTCATTGGCGCCTGGCTCGGCGTCAAACGCGAATACAAAAAAATAGCCCCCGGTCAAAGGGGAATAAAACCGGGGGCTGGAACGCCTTAAACAGGGTTAAGGCACCCGCTCAGGGAGGAGAAGCGGGAGATGGCGCTTGCCATCTACTGATAAGATTCCGATGTTTGCAAAAAGTTTCCCGAATACGGCAGGCGCGACTAAACATTTCTAAGGCGTTGATAAACAAGGAAGGTTAGAGCGATTATGAACATCTACGGCAACTTTCCAACAGTGCGCATGCGCCGCATGCGTCGCGATGACTACACGCGGCGGCTGATGCGAGAGCATGTGCTCACTAGCAACGACCTCATCTATCCGGTGTTCGTGATGGAGGGTACGCGCAGGACGCAGGCAGTGCCGTCCATGCCGGGCGTGGAGCGCATGACGCTGGACAAACTGCTGCCGGTAGCCGAGCGCTGCCTCAAGCTGAAGGTCCCGGTGCTGGCGCTGTTTCCGGTGATCGATGCCAAGCTAAAAACCCTGGACGGCAGCGAAGCCGCCAATCCCAAAGGCCTGATCCCGCGCGTGGTCGCGCGGCTGAAAAAGGAATTTCCGGAACTGGGCGTGATGTGCGACGTGGCGCTGGACCCTTATACCAGCCACGGCCAGGACGGCGTGATCGACGCCAGCGGTTACATCCTCAACGACACCACACTCGCGATCCTCGAGCAGCAGGCGCTCACCCAGGCCGCCGCCGGGGTGGACATCGTCGCCCCTTCGGACATGATGGACGGTCGCATCGGGCGCATCCGCGCGGCCCTGGACAAAAAGCAATTCATAAACACGCGCATCATGGCTTATTCGGCCAAGTACGCATCGGGCTTTTACGGTCCGTTTCGCGACGCGGTCGGCTCCGCCGCCAACCTGGGCAAGGGCAACAAGTTTACCTACCAGATGGATCCCGCCAACAGCGACGAAGCGCTTTGGGAGGTCGGTCTGGACCTGCAGGAAGGCGCGGACATGGTGATGGTGAAACCGGGCATGCCTTACCTGGACATCCTGCGCCGCGTGAAAGACGAGTTCAAGGCGCCGACCTTCGTTTATCAGGTGAGCGGTGAATACGCCATGCTCAAGGCGGCGGGCCAGAACGGCTGGATCAACGAGAAGATCTGCGCCATGGAAGCATTACTTGCATTCAAACGCGCCGGCGCCGACGGCGTGCTGACCTATTACGCGCTCGACGCCGCCCAGTGGCTCAAACAGGCGTGAAACCCGGCGCATTCCCACTCGGCTGAGAGTCTGTAACAAAACGAGGGGACAAGTCCCCTCGTCCTCCCCTGATTCGGACCGTAACAAAAGGACTTTTGTTACGGACTCCAAGTAAGCCGCGCGGCGGCGGCGCGCAGCCCGATTCGCCGCCGAGGTCTCGCCGCTAGCCGAAAACTATTGCCACGCCGTGCGCTTCCTCGGCCCCGAGCGCAACCGAACCATCGGGCATGCGCATGGGATGCAGCCCGCCGATGTGCAAGGCGCGTTCCGCCGCGCCGCGGTCGGCGACGCGTACGAACATCGCCGCCATGAAAGGCTGGTGGCGCGCGCTGATCCATACTCCGGGCAATCTTTTCGCGAGCGCGGGTTCGCTCACAACCGCAATCGGCGTGTCGCCGGTGTCGATCAGCAGGCCTTCGTCGATTGCTGCGGCCTTGACGTCGAATACGCGCGCATAGGCGGCGGCGGTCACGTCCACGTCGGGGCTGACGATGGCGATCGCGGCCAGACCGGTCGCAGTATTGGCATGCGTCTGGTACTCGCGGCGCCAAACCACATCGCGGGTGAAATGCTGGCACAGAAAAACCTGGCCGCCGGGAGTCTGTTCCAGACTGAGCTGGGTGATGCGAAACGCCGCGCTCCTGCCACCCTCCGGCAATTGCACCGGGCGCGAAAAATCCACCGGCTCGGAGGGCGCGAGCGCGGCCGCACTGAGTTCGCCGTAAGCGCCGCGCGCATTCTCGGTCTTCAGCGCGATCGCCGCCAGACCGTCGCCGATGCGCGCAAAATCGTAGTAGTACTCGCGGCCCGGCAGTCGCTGGGGCACCATCAGCAGTTCGAAGTAGTCATGGCCGAACATGACGCAGTGGTTCTCCGAACCCAGCGTATGGTGGCCGCGCGGCGTAAGGGTAAAGCCCATGCGCCGGAACGTGTCCTGCGTGCTGTCCAGGTCGCGTACCGAGATCACCGCGTGATCGATGCCCTTGACGTGTTTTCTCACTTTGTTCTCTTGTTCTGCGGAGGCGCCATTATAATTGCCTTGGTGGCGCTTGCCGAGAGAGACTTGGTGCGGCATCGCGCACAGCGCCTGGTCCCGCACCCGGCGCAATAAGTTAGTACTTCCTGTCGCTATAAGGACCGTAGAATGGCCATCTTGGAGAAGCTGCAATCGAATCGTGGGGAAATGATCGCATGGCGTCACGAGCTGCATGCGCATCCCGAAACCGCTTTCGAGGAATTGCGCACCTCGGCCTTCGTGGCGGAAAAGCTCGAGTCATTCGGCCTGAAAGTACACCGGGGCCTGGCGCGCACCGGCGTGGTGGGAACGCTGTCGGCGGGTTCGGGCGCGCGCGCCATCGGCCTGCGCGCGGACATGGACGCGCTGCACATCCTCGAGCAAAACGATTTCGCGCACCGCTCGCGGCATGACGGAAAAATGCACGCCTGCGGCCACGATGGCCACACCACGATGCTGCTCGGCGCGGCGAAATATCTTTCCGAGACGCGGAAATTCGACGGCACGGTGCATTTCATCTTCCAGCCGGCGGAAGAAAACGAAGGCGGCGGGCGCGAGATGGTTGAACAGGGTCTGTTTGATAAATTTCCCTGCGAGTCGGTGTACGGCATGCACAACTGGCCGGGCATGCCGGCAGGCCAGTTCGGCTTTCGCGCCGGGCCGACGATGGCCTCATTCGATATTTTCGAAATCGAATTGACCGGCCGCGGATCGCACGCAGCGATGCCGCACACCGGCATCGACCCGATCGTCGCTGCAGCGGCTCTGGTGCAGGCGCTGCAGACCATAAGCAGCCGCAATGTCGACCCGATCGAATCGTCGGTGGTGTCGGTCACCCAGATTCATGCCGGCGATACCTGGAACGTGATACCCGACGCGGCCGTGCTGCGCGGCACGACGCGCGCGTTCAAGCCCGAAGTGCAGGATCTGATTGAGCGCCGTGTGCGCGAGATTTGCGCCGGTGTCGCCGCCTCCCATGGCACCAAATTCAAACTGCGCTACGAACGCCGCTACCCGCCGCTCATCAATGCAGCCGCAGAAACCGAGACCTGCGCATTGGTCATGCGCACGCTGGTCGGGCCGGAAAACGTGATGCAGGTACCGCCGGTGATGGGCTCGGAGGATTTTGCGTTCATGCTGCAGGCAAAGGCAGGCTGCTACGTCTTTGTCGGCAATGGCCCGGGAGAGGGCGGCTGCATGCTGCACAACCCTCATTACGATTTCAACGACCAGATACTTCCGTTGGGAGCGAACTACTGGTCGAACCTGGTGGAGCACCTCTTGCCCGCACGCGCCTAGCGCGGGATTCGAGCGGCCATATTCAGCAGCCTAGCGACAGGAGCAGTTCGCATGCAATACATAGATCACGGCAAAGGCGGCGCGGCCGACGTCATGAACATCGCCGAGGCGCCCGCGCCCAAGTTGCAGGCGGGCGAAGTCCTGATCGAAGTGCACTACGCCGGCGTCAACCGCCCGGACGTGGCGCAGCGCTCGGGCAGCTATCCGCCGCCGCCGGGCGCCTCACCCATCCTCGGCCTTGAAGTCGCCGGGCGCGTCCACGCGGTCGCCGCTGACGTCACGCAGTGGAAAGTCGGCGACTCGGTCTGCGCGCTCACCCCGGGGGGCGGCTACGCCCAGTACTGCGCGGTGCCGGCGCCGCATTGCCTGCCTGTTCCCAAGGGACTGTCGCTGCTGGAAGCCGCGGCCCTGCCGGAAAATTTCTTTACCGTCTGGACCAACGTATTCGACCGCGGCCGGCTGAAGTCGGGAGAGCGCTTTCTGGTGCACGGCGGCTCAAGCGGCATCGGCCTCACCGCGATCCAGCTGGCCAAGGCTTTCGGCGCGACGGTCTATACCACCGTCGGGAACCAGGAGAAAGCGCAGTTCTGCCGCGGCATCGGCGCCGATGCCGCGTTCAATTACCGCGAGCAAGACTTCGTCGAAGAAGTAGCGCGGCTCACCGGCAAGAAGGGCGTGGATCTGATCCTGGACATGGTCGGAGGTCCCTATATCGAAAAGAACCTCAAGTCGCTGGCGCTGGAAGGGCGCCTGGTGCAGATCGCGTTCCTGCAGGGCAGCAAAGTCGCGCTGGATATCATGCCGATCATGATCAAACGGCTGAGCTACAGCGGTTCGACGCTGCGCCCGCGAACCGTGGCGCAAAAGGCCGCGATCGCGCAGGACTTGCTGCAGCATGTCTGGCCGCTGCTGGAATCGGGCAAAGTGAAGCCGGTGATCCACGCGAGCTTTGCGCTGAAGGACGCGAGGCTGGCGCACGAATTGATGGAGTCGAGCAAGCACATTGGCAAGATCATGCTCGAAGTGAAAAGCTGAGCCGCGCCCGAAATTGCACGCCGCGGGCGTTCAAGGTGTCAAAGCTCGGCAGCGCGGTTCAGGGTGCTTAGAAAGACGTCCGCCGATTGGTAGCCGATTACGCGCAGACCTTCGATTTCCCTGCCCTGACTATCGAAAAAAATAATGCCGGGTGGGCCGAACAGGCTGAAGCGCTTGAGCAGCGCCTTGTCGTCTGCCGAATTCGCGGTGACATCCGCCTGCAGCAGCAGCATCTGGCCCATCTTCGCCTTCACCCGCGCATCGGTAAAAGTGAAGGCCTCCATCTCCTTGCAGGAGACGCACCAGTCGGCGTAAAAATCAAGCATCACCGGCCTGCCGGGGACCTGCAGCTTCGCGTCGAGCTCGGCCGGGTTCTTCACCCGCGTGAAGCGCGTTTGCTGCGTCCCGCCCGTACCGCCACCAACCAGGCCGGACAGCGGCCGCAGCACGTCTCTGCTGCCGGCAAACGCGCCGATTGCCAGCGCCGTGCCGGCGAGCAGCGCGAGGAAGCCGGCGGCCTTCCACAGCCGCGTGAGCGTACCGGCCTCGGGCGGCAGCGGGTCGATCGCGCGCAACACCATGGCCGAACCGACCAGCAATGCCGCCCAGGCAAGCATTTGCGCGGCCAGCGGCAGCACCGGCGACACGATGTAAATCGCCACCGCGAGCAGCATCACGCCGAAGAACTGTTTCACCGACTGCATCCAGCGGCCCGACTTGGGCAGGAACTGGCCCTCGAACACGCCGACCAGGATCAGCGGGACGCCCATGCCTATGGACATCGCAAATAGCGCGATGCCGCCCAAGGCGACGTCGCGCGTCTGGCTGATGTAGAGCAGGGCGCCGGCCAACGGCGCGGCGACGCAGGGGCTGACGATCGCGGCCGAGAACACCCCCATCAGCACCACCGCGCCGAGGCGCCCGCCTTTCAAGCGATTGTTCGCCCTGGTCATGCTCGTGTGAAAACCCACCGGCAACTGCAACTCGTACAAGCCGAACATCGACAACGCGAGCAATACGAAAACGAACGCGAAAACCGACAGCACCCAGGGATTCTGCAGCGCGGCCGACAGCAGATTGCCCGAGAGCGCGGCGGCGACACCGATGCCTGTGTAGGTGATCGACATGCCGAGGACATAGGCCGAGGACAGGATGAATGCGCGCGTGCGCGTGGCGTCGCGCCCCTCGCCGACGATGATGCCGGACAGGATCGGGATCATCGGCAGCACGCAGGGCGTAAACGTGAGCAGCACACCGGCGCCGAAGAAGGCGGCCGCGATCAGCCACAGGCTGCCCGAAGCCAGCAGCCGCTGAAAGCGCGCTTCCTCGTTGATCGACCCGGCTGCGTCCCCTGCGCGCGCATCCCCGGCCGCAGGCGCGGCCGCGGTGCTCATCGCAGCCGGGAGCGAGATCTGCGCTGTCTGAACCTGCGGCACGTAGCACACGCCCGCGTCGGCGCAGCCCTGGGAAGTCACCGCCAGCTTGAGGCTGTCCACGGCCGCGTCGCGCGTAATCGGCAAGCGGATGCGCACTTCCTTGCGATAGGTTTCAACCTTGCCGAAGAATTCGTCGTTGTGTACGTCGCCCTGGGGAAGTTGCGCGCTGCCCAGCTTCACCGCCGTCGGCTCGGCCTCGAACTTGAATTTGCTGCGGTACATGTAATAGCCGTCGGCGATCTGGTAGCGCACCTCCAGCGTGTCGGCGTCGAGCGCGCGCGCCGAGAACTTGAACGCGACGTTCGGCGGCAGCAACTCCTGCGCGAAGGCAAGACCGTGCAGGCTGAGCGCGAACAGCAGCGCGAAAAACAGGTGCAGTCTGGATCGCATATTTATCTGAGGGCTCAGGCGGGTGCGCCGACGCGCGTTTCGGACTCTAGCCACTGCAGATAAGCCGGCAGGGCGCGAGTGATTGAGACTGCGATAATCTCCGGAAGTTCATACGGATGGTTGGCGCGTATCGCCTGTTCCAATTCGGCGTAGCGGTCGCCGGCGGTCTTGATCAGCAGCGGATGCTCTTCCTCGCGCCGGATCTGCCCCTGCCAGCGATAGACCGAAGCGCAGGGCGCCAGAATGTTGACGCAGGCGGCCAGCCTGCGCTCGATGAGCAGCGCGGCGAGCGTTTCCGCGGCGGCACGATCGGGCAGATTGGTGACGACGAGCAGGCTGTCCATGGCGCGCTTCGCGCCTCAGACGGCCGCGGCCGTCGGCACGCCTTCGCGAACCGTCGGATAGCGCAGGCGCACGCCAAGCTCGGATTTCATGCGCACGTTGACCAGACGGCGCGATTCGCGCATGAAAGACAGCAGCCCTTCCGAAATCGCGCCGGCCTCGGCCTCTTTACGCGTGATGCGCGGCGGCCGCGGCAAACCGCAACGGTCCGCCACCAGATCGAAGTAGTCGCCCATTTTCATTTCGCTGTCGTCGCTGGCGTTATAGGCGCGGCCGGCTGCGCCGCGTTCGAGCGCGGCCGCGCAGATTGCGGCGAGGTCGTCGGCGTGAATGTGATTGGTGTAGACATCGTCCTGCGCACGCAATACCGGCGCGCCGCGCCTGAGCTGCGCCAGCGGCAGGCGCTCGGCAGCGTAGATACCGGGCACGCGCAGCACGCACACCGCGGCGCCGATCCGCTTTCCCCAGGCGAGCAGCGTGCGCTCCGCGTCGGCGCGGCGCGCGCCGCGCGCGGTCTGCGGCACCAGCGGCCGGTCCTCGTCCACCCGGGCGCCGCCGCAATCGCCGTAGACGCCGCTGGTGCTGATGTAGACCAGGCGCCCCGGCGGGTGCTGCGCCAGCGCGGCGATCAGATTGGCACTGCGCTGGTCGCGCTCGCCGCTGTCGGCGGGCGGCGCAAGGTGCAGCACCAGATCCGCAGCACCTGCCAGCGGCGCCAGCGTCGCCGGATCGTCGAGGTCGCCCGCGATCGGCTTCGCCCCGAGCGCGGCGATGCGCTCGGCCTGGGCCGGCGTGCGCACCAGGCCGCACACCTGATAGTCGCGCGCGAGCTGCGGCAGCGCGCGCAGCGCGATATCGCCGCAACCGACGATGAGCAGCTTCTTCATAGTAAAATTGTACCCGCTCTGGTCACGGTAGTATCAGCCATGTCGCATCAAGTCACCATTCGACCCAGCGGGCACGTGTTCCACGTCCAGCCCGACGAAACCGTGCTCAGCGCCGCGCTGCGCGAAGGATTCACCCTCGCCTATGGCTGCCGCAACGGCGCCTGCGGCAGTTGCAAGGGCAAGCTACTCGAGGGCAGGATCGATTACGGCAAGCATGCCGACACCGCGCTTTCCGCCGCCGAGCAGGCAAACGGACTGGCGCTGTTCTGCGTCGCCCGGCCGCTGGGCGACATCGTGATCGAATGCCGCGAGATCAGTGCAATCAAGGACCAGCAGATCAAGATCCTGCCCTGCCGCGTGCAAACCATCGAGAATCCGACGCCCGACGTGGCGGTGATTTCGCTCAAACTCCCCGCCAACGAGCGCCTGCAGTACCTGGCCGGGCAGTATATCGAGTTCATGCTCAAGGACGGCAAGCGTCGCAGCTATTCCATGGCCAATGCCCCGCATGACGACGCACTGCTGCAGATCCACGTGCGCCACCTGCCCGGCGGCCTGTTCACCGACCAGGTGTTCGGCAAGATGAAGGCGCGCGACATCCTGCGCTTCGAAGGTCCGCACGGCACGTTTTTTCTGCGCGAGGACAGCGACAAGCCGATGCTGCTGCTCGCCAGCGGCACCGGGTTCGCGCCGATCAAGGCGATCGTCGAACATGCGCTGCACAAGGGCATCGCGCGCCCGATGACGCTGTACTGGGGCGGTCGCCGCCCGCGCGACCTGTACATGGATGAGCTCGCGCGCGGCTGGGCGGCGCAGCACGTGCATTTCAGCTACGCGCCGGTGGTGTCGGACGCGCTGCCCGAAGACGCTTGGTCCGGGCGCGGCGGGTTCGTGCACCGCGCCGTGATCGAGGATTTCCCCGACCTTTCCGGGCACCAGGTATATGCCTGCGGCGCGCCGGTGGTGATCGACGCCGCGCGGCGCGACTTCAGCGCGCTATGCGCGCTGCCGCCGGAGGAGTTCTATGCCGACTCGTTCACCACCGAGGCCGACCTGGCCAAGGTGAAATAGACCGGGTGTCTCAGTCCGCTTCGCCCAGATAGGCCGCGCGCACCTTCGGGTCGTTCAGCAAATCGCGCGCCGGTCCCTCGAGCGTAATCAGCCCGGTCTCCATCACATAGCCGCGGCTGCTCACTTCGAGTGCCAGCCGCGCGTTCTGCTCCACCAGAAGTATGGTTACGCCCTCCTTCGCGACGGCGAGGACGGTTTCGAATATCTTCTGCACCAGCAGCGGCGCCAGTCCCATGCTGGGTTCGTCCAAAAGCAGCAGCTTGGGCCGGCTCATCAGCGCGCGGCCGATGGCGAGCATCTGCTGCTCGCCGCCGGAGAGCGTGCCGCCTGACTGGCTGCGCCGCTCCGCGAGTCGCGGGAACAGGCTGTAGACGTGATCCAGGTCGGACTTCACCGCCGCGGTGTCACTGCGCACATACGCGCCCATGGCGAGGTTCTCCTCCACCGTAAGCTGCCCGAACACGCCGCGCCCTTCGGGCACCAGCGCGAGGCCGCGGCGCACCAGTTCGAACGCGCGCATGCCGCCGATCGGCACGCCGTCGTAGACGATAGCCTCTGCGGCGACGGGAAGCAGTCCGGCGATGGATTTGAGGGTGGTGGTCTTGCCAGCGCCGTTGGTGCCGATCAGGCACACCAGCTCCCCCTTGGCGACGTTCAGGTCTATGCCCTTGACCGCCTTGATGCCGCCATAGCCGACCTCGAGCCGGCGCAGTTCGAGCAGGCTCATTGGATTAGCTTGTCGCTTCGCGCCGAGGCCGAATCGAAAATGCGGCCCTCGGGGCGGCCCGTCGGGCTCAATTGGATTGCCTTGTCGCTTCGCGCCAAGGCCGAATCGAAAATGCGGCCCTCGGGGCGGCCCGTCGGGCTCACGCCGCTTCGCCTCCACCCGCCGGCACGCCGCCCAGGTAGGCCGCGATCACGCGCGGGTCGCGCTGCACCTCGCGCGGCGGACCCTCGGCGATCTTCTTGCCGTAGTCGAGCACCAGCACGCGGTCGCACAGGCCCATTACCAGTTTCATGTCGTGCTCGATCAGCAGGATCGTGGTGCCGTCGGCGCGTATGCGCTCGAGCAGCTTTCTCAATTCCAGCGTTTCGGTCGCATTCATGCCCGCGGCCGGCTCATCCAGCGCCAGCAGTTTGGGATCGGTGGCCAGCGCGCGCGCGATCTCGAGCCGCCGCTGATCGCCGTAGGGAAGCTGCCGCGCCACGTCGTTGGCGCGCGCTGCAATGCCCACGTAGACAAGCAATTCGAGCGCGCGCTTTTCGATTGCCGCCTCCTCCGCCAGCGTCGCGCGCGTGCGCAGGATCGCGCCGAACACGCCGGCGCCGGTGCGCACGTGACGCCCTATCATCACGTTGTCCAGCGCCGAGAGGTTGCCGAACAGGCGAATGTTCTGGAACGTGCGCGCGATGCCGCGCGCAGCGATCTGGTCGGGGCGCAGGCCGGCGAGCGGCGCGCCGGCGAAAGTGAATCCGCCGGAGTCGCAGGGGTAGATGCCGGTGAGCGTATTGAACAGCGTGGTCTTGCCGGCGCCGTTGGGGCCGATCAGCCCGTAGATTTCGCCGTGCTTGATGCTGAACCCGACCTGGGCCAGCGCAAGCACGCCGCCGAAGCGCTTGTCCAGCCCGGTGCATTTGAGCAAGGCAGCGCTCCCCGCTGCGTGCTCAATCTGCGCACTCATTCCGCCGCCTTCGTCAGCTCGCGCTTTCTCACCGCCGAGGGCAGCAGGCCCGCCGGCCGGTAAAGCATCATCAACACCAGCGCCAGGCCGAACAGCAGCATGCGGATCACTTCCGGCTCGATGAACGTCCTTCCGAACAGGTACCGCTGCACCGGCTCCACCGTGTAGCGCAGCAGTTCCGGCACGAACGAAAGCAGCACCGCGCCCAGCACCACGCCCCAGATATTGCCCATGCCGCCGAGCACCACCATGGACAGCACCATGATGGACTCCACCAGGACGAAGCTCTCCGGGCTGATGAAGCCCTGAATGGCGGCGAACATGCCGCCGGCGATGCCGCCGAAGGAGGCGCCCATGGCGAAGGCGAGCAGCTTGATGCGCGTCGTGTCGATGCCCATCGCGCGCGCCGCCGTCTCGTCCTCGCGTATCGCCTCCCAGGCGCGGCCGATGCGCGAGTGCTGCAGCCGCAGGTTCACCACGATGGCCAGAAGCAGTATGGCGAGCAGGATGTAGTAGTACTTGATCGGCCCGGAAAACATGAGGCCGAAGATGGTCTCGTTCTTGCTGAAGCTGAACGAACCGAAACTGAACGGGTCGATGCGCGAGATGCCCTGCGGTCCATTGGTGATATTGACCGGCTGCGACAGGTTGTTGAGGAAGATGCGCACGATTTCGCCAAAGCCCAGGGTGACGATGGCAAGATAGTCGCCGCGCAGTTTGAGCGTGGGCGCGCCCAGCAGCACGCCGAACGCGCACGCCACCAGCGCGCCTATTGGCAGGATCACCCAGAACGGAAGGTGCAGATTAAAATGCGGCGAGGCGAGCAGGGCATAGGTATAGGCGCCGACGGCGTAGAACGCGACGTAGCCCAGGTCGAGCAGTCCGGCGAACCCGACCACGATGTTCAGCCCGAGGGACAGGAACACGAACAGGATGGCGAGGTTGCCGATACGCACCCAGGCGGTCCCGACCGATGCGAGCGCGAACGGCAGCCCGATCAGCGCCAGCGCGATCAGCGCCAATCCGAACCACTTCGCGCGCGGATGGGCGGACAGATTCACCGTGCGCGTCCTGCCCTGAATCCGGCGACTGGTCTCCCGCGCATCAGGCCCGGTCTCCCACGCGCTCGCCGAGCAGCCCGGAGGGCCGGAACACCAGCACCGCGATCAGCACGATGAAGGCGAATACGTCCTGGTAATTGCTGCCGAAGACATTGTTGGTGAAATCGCCGATATAGCCGGCGCCCAGGGCTTCGACCAAGCCGAGCAGGATGCCGCCCAGCATAGCGCCCGCAATATTGCCGATGCCGCCGAGCACCGCGGCCGAGAACGCCTTCATGCCCAGCAGCGAGCCCATGCCGTAGTGGGCGATGCCGTAATAGGTGCCGACCATCACCCCGGCAACCGCGGCCAGCGCCGCGCCGACTATGAACGTGAAGGAAATGATGCGATCGATGTCTATGCCCATCAGGCCGGCTACCTGCGGATTCTGCGAGGTTGCGCGCATGGCGATGCCAAGCTTGGTGCGGTACACGATCAGCGTCAGCGCCACCATCATCAGCACCGAGCCGAGGATGATCGCGATCTGCACGCCGCTGATGATCGCCCCGCCAATATTGAATCTGACGAACGGGATGATTTGCGGAAATGCCAGCGGGCTGCGGCCCCAGACCAGCAGCGCCACGTGCTGCAGGATGATCGATATGCCGATGGCGGTGATCAGCGGCGCCAGCCGCGGGGCATTGCGCAAGGGCCGATAGGCCACGCGCTCCATGGCGTAGCCCACCAGCATGCACGCCGGGACTGCGGCCACTACGCCGGCAAAAACGATCAGCACCGGCGGCAGGGCGGTGCCGGCGAGCGCGCCGATCACCGAGAACGCGACCATGGCGCCGAGCATCACCAGTTCGCCGTGGGCGAAGTTGATCAGCTGGATGATGCCGTAAACCATGGTGTAGCCCAGCGCGACGATGGCATAGACGCTGCCCAGGGTAAGGCCGTTGATGATCTGCTGCAGGAAGATGTCCATACCCGGCCCGATTTAAACCCAAAGGCGCGAAGAACGCAAAGCGCGCTTGTTCGAGTTCGGCCGCAGCAACGAGCCGGCGCGCACCGGGAGCGGCGGCGCCTGCTCCCGTACGCCGTGTCGAATCAAAGTGCCCCCGGGCAAGAAAACGGCGCCCGCAGGCGCCGTTATTTCTGTAGTGCTGGTAAGGATCAAGCCCTTACTTTTTTGCCGGCTCTGCCGCTTTCGCCGGCTCGGCCTCGGCTTTAGGTGCTTCCGCCGCGGGCTGGGCTGCTTTGAGGAAGTCTTCGAACTTGATGGTCTTGCCGCCCTTGATGATGGCGATCGGCTCGATCTTGCCGCCTTTCATGGTGAAGATCGTCATCTCCGCGTCCTTGCGGTCGCCTTTGTCGTCGAACTCGATCCTGCCGCTCGCGCCTTCGTAGCTGATCTTGGCGAGTTCGGGCAGGTATTTCGCAGGATCGGACGAGTCGGCTTTCTTCATCGCCTCGATAAGGAGATTGGCCGCGTCGTAGGTGAACGGGGCATACAGGATCGGGTCGACGTTGAATTTCGCCTTGTACGCATCGAGGAATTTCTTGTTCGCGGCCTGGACCGGCAGGCCGGCCTGCGAGCACAGCAGCCCCTCGGAAGCGTCGCCCGCCAGTTCCTTCATCTTGTCGGTGCAGGCGCCGTCGCCGAATGCGAACACCGCCTTTATGCCGAGCTCGCGCGCCTGTTTCATCAGCGGACCGCCGGTCGCGTCCATGCCGCCGTAGAACACCGCGTTGGGCTTCTCGCCCTTGATCTTGGTGAGGATCGCCTTGAAGTCGACGGTTTTGTCGGTCGCCTTCTCGCGCGGAAGCACTTTGATCTTGTCCGCTTTCAGTGTCTTGGCGACTTCGTTCGCCAGACCTTCGCCGTAAGCGGTGGCGTCGTCGATCACGGCCACGGTCTTCGGCTTGACTTCAACGGCCAGGTAGCTGGCGATCGCCGGACCCTGCTGATCGTCGCGTCCGACCACGCGAAACACGTTTTTGAATCCCTGCTCGGTCAGCTGGGGGTTGGTCGCCGAGCCGCTGATCATCGGAACGCCCGCCTGATTGTAGATGGCCGAAGCCGGGATGGTCACACCCGAATTGAGGTGTCCGACCACGCCTACGACTTTTGCGTCCATCAGCTTCTGCGCCACGGTGGTTCCCACCTTGGGATCGGCCTGGTCGTCTTCGGAGATCAGTTCCAGCTTGACCTTCTTGCCGCCCAACGTAAAGCCCGCGGCATTGGCTTCGTCGATCGCCAGGCGCACGCCGTTCTCGTTGTCTTTGCCCAGGTGGGCGATGCTGCCGGTGAGCGGGCCCACAGTTCCGATCTTCACCACCATCATTGCGGGCGGTGGCGGCGGCGGCGCAGCAACTACCGGTTCGGGTTTCTTTTCCTCGCCGCAGCCGGCGAGCGTGAAGGCCGCTACCGCGGCGAAAATGGCAATGCTGAACCGCGTGCGTTGCATGGTGTTCTCCCCGAAAAAGTCAATGCATTCTAACACTGGATGTCGTTCCTTACCCTGGAATACCCGACCCCAGGGGCAACAAAGCCGGCCCGCGGGCCGGCCTGCTTTCTATAGGGTGCCTACTTCTTGAGCGACAGCACCCATTTCACCAAAGACTTCACGTCGGCGTCCGGCACCGTCGCATTCGGCGGCATCGGTATCTGGCCCCAGACGCCGGCGCCGCCGTTCTTGACCTTGGCGACAAGCTTGGCCTCGGCGCCGGCATCGCCCTTGTACTTCGCGGCGACGTCATTGTATGCAGGGCCGACCAGCTTCTTGTCCACGGAGTGGCAGGCAAGGCAATTATATTTCTTTGCCAGCGCTTCCTGCGCAAGCACATTGCCTGCGCTGGCGAGAAGTCCGGCCGACACGAGCAAACAGGTGGCGATTGTTTTCATTGTTTCTCCTTCGGAAGGTTTTGGTGTTCCAAGGTGCCGCATGCTACCGGAAATTGACTCATTTGAGTACACCCAGCAGCGTGTCGAGCGTGTCCAAGGGTGGAAGACAAGTAACGCCCCGGCATACCCAGGCGTTGACAGCGCCGGGTACAACTGGCTTGTCCAGCGGCGCCGGCAGCAGCGCCGCCTCGGCGGACAGCGCCAGAACCAGAGTGGTCGGCAGAAACATCTGGTCCAGCGCGCGCCGCCAATCGCGCATTTGCGCTTCCGGCCCGCGCAGCACGACGATCTGCGGGGGTTCGATCGCTTCCTCCAGCGCCATGAGCAGGCTGGCGCAGCCGCCGGGGTGCTCGGAGAGCACCGGATAGAACAGTTGCAGCGTGCGCGCCGCGGCATCGAGGTAGCGCGCATCCCCGGTGATATGTCCAAGGCGCTGCAGCGCGAATGCAGCCACGCCGTTGCCCGAAGGCGTGGCGCTGTCGTGGGCCGGCTTGGGCCGGTGGATCAGCTTTTCGTGGTCGTGGCTGGTGAAAAAGAAGCCGCCTTGCGTCGGATCGAAGAACTGCTGCAGCAGGACCTCGGCCAGGGCTTGCGCAAACTCAAGGTCGCGGGCTTGAAATTCGGTTTGCATGAGCTCGATCAGGGCCGCAAGCAGGAAGGCGTAGTCGTCCAGATAGGCGTTCAGGTGCGCGTGGCCGTCCTTGCAGGTGGCAAGCAGACGCGCACGTTCTGCCGCGTCGCCCTCGCGCCACAGGCGGGCGCGGATGAATTGCAGCGCCGCACGCGCCGAGGCCAGCCATTCAGGCCGGTCGAATACGCGCGCAGCCCGCGCCATGCCCGCGATCATCAGCGCATTCCAACTCGTCAGGATCTTCTCGTCGCGTCCGGGCCGGATGCGCTGTTCGCGTGCCGCGAACAACTTCGCGCGCGCACGCGCGAGCAGTGCGCCGCATTCCGCGGCGGACTTGCCCAGGCCGGCGGCGATATCCTCCAGCGCGCGCGCCACGTGCAGATGCCAATGACCGCCCTCGAAATTGGCCGCCTGGTCCAGGCCGTAGAATGGCGCGCATACGGCGTATTCTTCGTCGCTCAGCAGCGCGCGCGCCTGCTGCTGCGTCCATACGTAGAACTTTCCCTCCTCGTGCTCCGAATCGGCGTCGAGGCTGGAGTAGTAGCCGCCTTCCGGCGACTGCATCTCGCGCAGGGTCCAGGCCGCGGTTTCGTCCACCACCTCGGCGAACAGCGGATCGCGCGTCAGCGCCCAGGCATCGCTGTAGCAGGCCAGCAACGGCCCGTTGTCGTAGAGCATCTTCTCAAAATGCGGGATCAGCCAGTACGTGTCCACGCTGTAGCGGCAAAATCCGCCGCCGAGCTGGTCATAGATGCCGCCCACCGCCATGCGCCCCAGTGTGTAGACCGCCATTTTGAGCGCGTCGACGTCCTTGTCCCCGGCCGCTTCGGCCGCTTCCCCCGCCGCGTGGCGCCGCAGGCATAGCGCGAGGTCGGTGGGGTGCGGGAATTTGGGCGCAGCACCGAAGCCGCCGTAACGTGCATCAAAACTTGCGGCCAGACTCTCCATCGCGCGCGCTACCGGGAGCGTTGAGAACTCCACCTGCTGCGCCGGGTTCTCCGGCTGCATGCGCGCAAAGCCGGCGACGATGGCCTCGCCTTGCTGCCCGATCTGTGCGCGCTCGGCGTGGTAGAACTGCGCCACGCGCTCGAGCAGCTCGGCGAAACCGGGCAGGCCGTAGCGCGCGGATTTGGGAAAATAGGTGCCGCCGAAAAACGGCTCCTGGCCGGACGTGAGGAACATGGTCAGCGGCCAGCCGCCGCTACGCTGGCTGATCATCTGCTGCGCGAGCTGGTAGATCTGATCGAGGTCGGGGCGCTCCTCGCGGTCGACCTTGATGTTGATGAAATGCCGGTTCATCAGCGCGGCGACTGCAGCGTCCTCGAAGGACTCGTGCGCCATCACATGGCACCAATGGCAGGCGGAGTAGCCGATCGAAAGCAGTATCGGCTTGTCCTGTGCGCGCGCCGCCTGCAGCGCCTCCTCGCCCCAGGCGTACCAGTCCACCGGATTGCCGGCGTGCTGCTGCAGGTAGGGGCTGGTCTCGCGCGCGAGGCGGTTGGGCATCGGATGCAGGTCCGGCCGGCGGCGCTACAGGTCGCCGTCGGTAATCGCGCCTTTGCTCGCCGTAGACACCAGCTTCATGTACTTTGCCAGCAGACCACGCGTATAGCGCGGCTTGGGCGCCTTCCACTTTTTGCGCCGCGCGGCGAATTCCTTCGCCGGGACGTTCAGCTGGATCAGGCGCTTCTTCGCGTCGATGGTAATCGAGTCGCCCTCCTTCACCAGCGCAATCGGCCCGCCCACATAGGCCTCCGGCGCGACATGGCCCACCACCATACCCCAGGTGCCGCCGGAAAACCGGCCATCCGTGATCAGTCCCACCGACTCGCCAAGTCCTTGGCCGATCAACGCGGAAGTGGGTGCCAACATTTCTTGCATGCCCGGGCCGCCTTTCGGCCCCTCGTAGCGAATCACCACCACGTCTCCGGGCTTGATGCGCTTGGCCATAATCGCGTCCATGCACTTGGGCTCGGAGTCGAATACGCGCGCCGGACCGGTGATTGAGGTCTTCTTCAATCCGGTGATTTTCGCCACACAGCCCTCGGGCGCAAGATTGCCCCTGAGGATGGCGAGGTGACCCTGCGCGTACATCGGCTTGTCCCACTGGCGGATCACGTCCTGGTCGCGCCGCGGCGCCCCCGGAACCGCCGCCAGCTCCTCGGCCATGGTGCGTCCGGTGATGGTGAGGCAGTCGCCGTGCAGCAAGCCGTGGGCGAGCAGCATTTTGAGCACCTGCGGCACGCCGCCGGCGCGGTGAAAATCGACCGCCACGTAGCGACCCGAGGGTTTCAGGTCACACAGCACCGGCACTTTGCGGCGCACGCGCTCGAAGTCGTCGATGCTCCATTTCACCTCGGCCGCGGAGGCGATCGCGAGATAGTGCAGCACCGCGTTGGTCGAGCCGCCGGTAGCCATCACCAGGCTGATCGCGTTCTCGATCGACTTGCGCGTGATGATCTGCCGCGGCAGGATCTGCTTGCGGATCGCGTTGACCAGCACCGCGGCCGAGTCGGCTGCGGATACTGCCTTCTCCGCGTCGGGCGAAGCCATCTGCGAAGATCCGAGCAGGCTCATGCCCAGCGCCTCGAACGAGGAGGACATGGTGTTGGCGGTGAACATGCCGCCGCAGGCGCCTACGGTGGGACAGGCGTTCTTCTCGATGCCGACCAAATCTTCCTTGCTCATCTTGCCCGCGGCGTAGGCGCCGACCGCCTCGAACGCGCTGACGATGGTGAGGTCCTGGCCCTTCCACTTGCCCGGCTTGATGGTGCCGGCATAGACGTAGATGGCGGGCACGTTCATGCGCGCGATGGCCATCATGCCGCCGGGCATGTTCTTGTCGCAGCCGCCGCAGACGAATACGCCGTCCATCGCCTGGCCGTTGACCGAGGTCTCGATGCAGTCGGCGATCACTTCGCGCGAAACCAGGCTGTATTTCATCGCCTCCGTGCCCATGCCGATGCCGTCGGTGATGGTGGGTACGCCGAACACCTGCGGCTTCGCGCCGGCGGCCTCCAGCGCCGCCATGGCGCGATCAACCAGCGGCTGGATGCCAGCATTGCACGGGTTCATGGTCGAGTGGCCGTTGGCCACGCCGACGATGGGTTTGCTGAAATCACCATCGCGAAAGCCCACGGCGCGCAGCATTGCCCGGTTGGGGGAGCGGGCAACGCCCTGGGTGATTAGGCTGCTTCTGCGGTTTTCCGCCATGACATGCTCCTTCGCTATGCTTGATATTAGGAATTCGTGGGAGCCTGAGACGATAGCACCGGCTCCGGCTTGAGACAACCGAGTATGGCGCCGCCCGCGACCAGCACGAAACCCGCGGCATGATAGACGAACAGCCGCTCGCCGAGAAACAGCGTGGCGAACAGGCTGGAGAACACCGGCATCAGGTGGATCAGGATGCCCGCGCGCACTGCGCCGACGCGCTCCACGCCGTAGCTGAACAGGGCGGTCGACACCAGCGTCGCAAGCGCGCCGATATAGAACAGGCCCAGCAGTTCGCGCGCGCCCAGGTGCACGCCGCCGGCATGCGCCCACTGGAACGCGGCGAAGGGCAGGGTCAGCGATTCGCCCATCAGCGCCATGACGAACACGAAGGCGAACAGCGACAGGGACTTTGGCCGGTTCTGCAGGCCCAGGGTGTAGATCGCCCATACCAGCATCGCGCCCAGCATGATCAGGTCGCCGGCATTGAACTGCAGGCGCAGCAGCGCGCGCAGTTCGCCGTGCGCCAGGATCAGCAGCACGCCGGCGAACGACAGCGCAAGGCCGACGCCTTCGAGCCGGCGCGGCCGCCGCGCATGCCAGCCCCAGCTGATCAGGATGATGAGCACCGGGATGGTCGAGTTGAGCAGGCCGAGGTTGATCGCCGTGCTCTGCGCGAGGCCGGTATAGACCAGTGCGCTCTGCGGCGCGCCGCCGACCAGCGTCAGGAACAGCAGTTGTTTCCAGTCGCGCGCAAGCGCCCGCGCGATCCCGCCGCGCTCGCGCCATACCAGTGGCAGCAGCACGCCGAAGGCCACGCCCCAGCGCGCCGCCGCCATGACCAGCGGCGGGATGGTTTCCATGAGCGCACGCGATACCACTGCGATGCTGCCCCACAAGGCGGTGGTGCAGATCAGCGCCAGATAGGCCAGTGCTAGCGCGCGATTCTTGCTTGATGGCATAGGGAGGCGAGCGAAATGCGGCGCGGCGTCGGTTCTCGTTGCGAATACGCTTTACAATATGGACTACATTCTAATCCCGCGCCGTGATCGAACTCGCTTGATGCTGACCCCACCCAATCGATTTGCGCCGCCATCGGCCGGCGTGCGCTCGTGCTGATCCATCCCAACATTGATCCGGTGGCGATTGGTTCCGTGTTACGAGTGATCGCGCCATGCTTCTTCGGCGCTGACCGCCCATGCTGATCCACCCCGACATAGATCCGGTCGCGATCGCAATAGGCCCGCTGGCAGTGCGCTGGTACGGCTTGATGTACCTGCTCGGCTTCGGCATCGCCTTCGCGCTCGCGCGCAGCCGCATCAAGCGCGGCATGAGCGGCAGCATCACGTACGAAATATTCGACGACCTGTTCTTTTTCAGCGTGCTCGGCGTGGTGCTCGGCGGGCGCCTGGGTTACGTGCTGTTCTACAAACTGGCCTACTACGCCGCGCATCCGCTCGATATTTTCGCGGTATGGCAGGGCGGCATGTCTTTCCATGGCGGATTCCTCGGCGTGCTGCTGGCGATGGTCTATATCGCGCGCAAACACCGCATCCGCTGGCTTGCGGTTACCGATTTCATCGCGCCGCTGATTCCGCCGGCGCTGGGCGCGGGGCGCATCGGCAACTTCATCAACGGCGAACTGTGGGGGCGGGTCACCGAGCTGCCCTGGGGCATGGTGTTCCGCGGCGCGGGGCCGCTGCCGCGCCACCCCTCGCAGCTGTACGAATTCGCCCTCGAGGGCGTACTGTTGTTCACCCTGCTGTGGCTGTATTCGGCCAGGCCGCGCCCGCGCGGGGCGGTATCGGCGGTGTTCCTGATCGGCTACGGCGCGCTGCGTTTCATCGCCGAATTCTTCCGCGAACCCGACGATTTTCTCGGCCTGCTGGCGTTCAATCTGTCCATGGGGCAGTGGCTGTCCCTGCCGATGATCGCCGCCGGCATCGTCATGCTCGCCTGGGCCACACGAAAGGTGTAATCTATTCGCAGGGGGTCGCCATGGATGACGATGAATCGCTACACGCAGCGCTGCGCCAGCGCATCAGCGAACTGCGGACCGAGCACGATGACCTCGACGACGCCATCGCGCGCCTGTCGGAAAAGCCTCTGCCCGACCAGCTGCGCCTGCAGCGGCTCAAAAAGCGCAAGCTGCTGCTGAAAGACCAGCTCACGCATCTCGAACGCCAGCTCGACCCGGACGTCCTGGCTTAGGCACCGGGCGGATTCCGGCGCGCGTCTGGCGGGAACCATCCCGCCGGGCGTGCTCTTGCCTCCTCGGGCTCAGTTGCGCCTGGCCGACAGCAGCCCGGCCTTGAGCCCGGTTGCCACGCTGGCGTCCTCCAGCCGCAGGAACGTGGCGTAACCTTCGGGCGCCACAGCAAAGCCGTATGACAGCGTTCCCCTGAGGCGCACCGCCTGCGGGCTGAACAGCCCGGCGCCCGGGCTGAATCCCGGCAGGTGCACATACGCCACCGGCGCCTCGGCGCAATCCGGGCACACCCCGGCCGCGCCCGCCAGCGTGATCTGGCGCGGGTCGCTGTGCATGGCGACCAGGTAGCCGCGCAGTTCTATCTGTTGGCCTGAAAGCGCGTCGGCGCGCTTGCTGAACGTCATGCGCTGGGTGCCAATATGATCGAACAGGTCGCGGAAAGAAATGTTCTGCATGCGCAATTCTACCGCTGCCGCCGGCGCTTCAGCCCAGCGCGCGCAGAACCAGGGAGCCGCCGGTCGCGAGCAGCAGCAGCGCCACCAGGCGCAACAACAGTTCGTGCGAGATGTGCCGGAACAGGCGCGATGCGACGCTGACGCCGACAAACGCCGCGGGCAGCACGGCGAGCGCGGCGAGCAGCACTTCGCGCTTCAGCAACAGGCCGGTGAGCGCGAATGCCACTACGCGCATGCCTATGCTGAATACCGTGGTCAGCGTGAGCGTGGCGCGGAACTGCTCCTTGGCGAGCGGCCGGTGCGAAAGATAGATTGCGTAGGGCGGACCGCCCGCGCCGAACAGGGTGCTGGTCACGCCGCCGACGAATCCGGCGACATAGGCCCAGCCGGTTCCCACGATCGCGCCCCCCGGCCGGCGCAGCAGGCTGTAGGCGGCATACAGCACGACGAACACGCCGAGCGCCAGCATCGCGCCGGCGCGCGGCAGGTTGACTAGCGCAGTCACGCCGGCGACCGTGCCGGCCAGCACCATCGGCACCATGCGCACGAGCTCGTCCTTTTTCGCGTCCTGCGGGCGCCGCAGGCCGATGCGCAGCGCATTGCCCAGATCCATCAGCGCGAACACCGACAGCGCGAACGGCAGCGGCACGAAATGGGTCGCCAGCGGAATGGTCACCAGCGCAGCGCCGAAACCGGTAATGCCGTAGACCAGGGAGCCGAGAAAAGCGATCCCCGCGATCAGCAGCAGCATGCCCGCGTCATGCGGCATCGGCGCTTAGTGGCCGCCGGGAGCGCGCAGCGCCCGCGCCAGCACCTGGGCGACGTGCACCGCGCTGCGTGCGGCAGCGCCGGAATCCGCATCGCTCCTGAGGCCGTCGTGTATCTGATGGCGGCAGCTGGTGCCATCGGCCACGAGCAGCGTATCGGCGCCCGCCGAGCGCAGCGCGGGCAGCAAAGAAGCTTCGGCCATCTTCATGGAAATTTCGTAGTGCTCGGCCTCGTAGCCGAACGCACCGGCCATGCCGCAGCAGCCGGACTCAACGGTTTCCACCTGCAGCTGCGGGACCAGTCGCAGCACCTGCTCCACGGAGGACATCGCGCCGAACGCCTTCTGATGGCAATGGCCGTGCAGCAGCGCCTTCTTCTCGGGCAAGGCGTGCAGTTCCAGTTTCAGCCGGCCGGCTTTGTGCTCGGCCGCGAGGAACTCCTCGAACAACAGCGCGTGCGCCGCGAGCGCATCGGTCTCGGCGCCGGGCAGCATGGATTTGAATTCGTCGCACAGGGTGTATAGACAGGAAGGCTCCAGCCCGATGACAGGAATGCCGCGCGCCACATAGAGCGCAAGCGCTACGACAGTGCGCCGCGCCTCCGCCCGGGCCTCATCGACCAGGCCGCTGGCGAGGAAGGTGCGGCCGCAGCATAGCGGGCGCGCGTTTTCCTTGCCCGAGTCAACCGCGCGCGCAAGGTGCACGTGATAGCCGGCCGCCTCCAGCACCGCCTGCGCCGCGCGCGCATTGTCGGGCTCAAAGTAGTTGTTGAAGGTGTCGACCAGCAGCGCCACTTCGCGCTGACCCGCTGGTGTTTCGCCGGCGACGGCACGGGGCCGCGACAGGAATGCGTCGCTGCGCCACTTGGGCAAGGAACGCTTCGCCGACAGGCCCAGCAGCGTTTCGCCCAGGCCGGCGAGGCCAGGAACAGCCTCGCGCAGGTTGGCAAGCGCGGGCAGGCGCGCGGCCCAGGGCGCGTAGCGCGGCAGCCAGGCGATGAGCCTGTCCTTCAGCGAACGCCCGTGGCGCTTGCCATAGTGGTACAGAAACTCGATTTTCATCTTCGCCATGTCGACGCCGGTCGGGCATTCGCGCCTGCAGCCCTTGCAGCTCACGCACAAGTCCATGACCGCACGCATGGGTTCCGAAGTGAACGCGTCCGCGCCGAGTTGTCCGGAGAGCGCAAGGCGCAGCGTATTGGCGCGGCCGCGGGTGAGGTCGCGCTCATTGCCGGTGGCACGGAACGACGGACACATCGTGCCGGCGTCGAACTTGCGGCAATGGCCGTTGTTGTTGCACATCTCCACCGCGGCGACAAAGCCGCGGCTAGACGCGGCGCTACTTTGGAATCCGCGGCTAGACGCGGCGCTACCTTGGAATCCGCGGCTAGACGCGGCGCTACTTTGGAATCCGCGGCTGGACGCGGCGCTCGCCGGCGCGCTTTCGCCGGGCGCGGTTTCACCTGGAACTATCCACTCGCTCCAGTCGAGCGCGGTGTCCAACTGCTGCGCGGCATAGCCCGGCTTGTAGCGGAACAGGCTGCGGTCGTCCTGTTTCGAGCCGCGCACGATCTTGCCCGGATTCATCAGGCCGCGCGGATCGAACAGGTCCTTGATTTCTTCCAGCGCGCGCATCAATCGGGAACCGATGATGGGCTCAATCCACTCGGTGCGCACCAGACCGTCGCCGTGCTCGCCCGAATAGGCGGCGCCCTTGTAGCTGCGCACCAGTTCGCATGCCTCCTCGGCGATGGCGCGCATTTGTTTGGCGCCGCCTTCCTTCATGTTGAGCACCGGGCGCACGTGCAGCGTCCCGACCGATGCGTGCGCATACCAGGTGCCGCGGGTGCCGTGCTTGGCAAACACCTGCGTCAGCCTGTCGGTGTATTCGGCCAGGTGTTCCAGCGGCACGGCGCAGTCCTCGATAAAAGACACCGGCTTGCCTTCGCCCTTCATCGACATCATGATGTTGAGGCCGGCTTTGCGCACCTCCCACACCTGCTTCTGCAGGCCCGCATCGGTGATCTCGACCACGCCGCCTGGAAAGCCGAGCTCGGCCATCAATTCCACCAGCTGCCGCAGCTTGGCGCGCTGCTCGGCGCCATCGTCGCCGGCGAATTCGACCAGCAGGATCGCATCCGGATCGCCCTTGATGAAACGTTCGACGACGGGCTTGAATGCGGCATTGGCGCGCGCCAGCCCTATCATCGTGCGGTCCACCAGTTCCACCGCAGTAGGCGCGAGCTTGACGATATGCTGGGGCGCATGCATCGACTGGCGGAACGTCGGGAAATGGCACACGCCCAGTGTCTTGTGCGCGGGCAGTGGCGCAAGGTCGAGGTGGATGCGCCGCGAATACGCGAGCGTTCCTTCCGAACCTACCAGCAGATGCGCGAGGTTGTGCGCGAGCGGCGCGTCCTCTGTCCCCGGCTGCACCATGTCAATGTTGTAGCCCTGCACCCGGCGCAGCACCTTGGGCCAGCGCGCCGCGATCTCGGCCGCCTCGCGCCGCACCACGGCGTGCACACGCGCTACCAGTTCCCTATAGGCCGCGGGCGCACCGGCGACCTGCTCGCTCGCGCCGAAATGAAACTCGGCGCCGTCGGCGAGCAGCGCGTCGATGCCGCGCACGTTGTGCACCATGTTGCCGTAGCGTATCGAGCGCGAGCCGCAGGAATTGTTTCCCGCCATGCCGCCCAGCGTCGCCTGGGCGCTGGTAGAAACGTCCACCGGGAACCACAGGCCGTGCGGCTTGAGCCAGGCATTCAACTGGTCCAGCACCAGTCCGGGCTGCACCACTGCCGTGCGCGCGTCCTTGTCGAAGGCGAGGATACGGTTGAGGTACTTGGAATTGTCGATCACCAGGGCTGCGCCCACGGTCTGACCGCATTGCGAAGTGCCGGCGCCGCGCGGCAGGATCGGTACCCCTGCGCTGGCCGCGATCTGGATTGCGATGCGCGCGTCCTCTTCGGACTGCGGCACCACCACGCCCACCGGCTCGATCTGGTAAATCGAGGCGTCAGTGGAATAGCGGCCGCGACTGGCAGCATCGAACAGCACTTCGCCCCTGAGCTCGCGCCGCAGCTGCGCCGCGAGCGCACTATCGCCCACATGCGGGTGGCGCGTGACGCGCGCGACCTGCGTCGGTGCCCGATCCATGGGTCGTCGAATCCGCGCCGGCTACGCGGTCGCGGTTTCGGCCTGGCGCATGGCGTCTAGCAGCGCCTGCGCTCCCTGCGCGCCGGACACCGCGACTTTGCCGTTGAAAATGAAGAACGGCACGCCCTGCACGCCGATGGCGCGCGCGCGCTGGTCTTCGCTTTCTACCGCTTTGCGCGACTGCGGGTCGTCCAGGCATTGCTCCGCCTGCGTCCGGCCCAGACCGGCGACGGCGGCGATGGCAACCAGGTTTTCCGCTTTGGTCAAGTCGACGCCGTCGAGGAAGTAGGCGCGAAGCAGGGCCTCTTTGACCCGGTCCTGCAATTCATCGGTGCCAGCCGGATCTGCGCCGGCGAGCGCGATCAAGCTGTGCGCCGCGACGGTGTTGGGCTGGCGCACGATCCTGTCGAAGGCGAACGCAATGCCGTTCTCGACGCCGACCGCGGTGACCCGTGCATAGACGTCTTTCGCGCGCGCGGCACCGAATTTCTGCAGCACGTAGTCCTGCCGGCTCATGCCCTCGGGCGGCAACTGCGGATTAAGCTGAAACGGCCGCCAGTGTATTCGCGGCTTATCCTCGCCGGCGTGTTCCTGCGCGTACAGCGCGAGCGCCGCCTCGATCTGGCGCTTGCCTATGTAGCACCAAGGGCAGACCACGTCGGAAATGATGTCGATGTTCATATTGGTCTCCTTGCGCGTGCCGGCTTGCTGCCGACGGGGATGAGGGTTGCCGCGGCGATGCCTCATGGGCGGCGCGGCAAGCATGCTCGCTACCTTACTACATTAGTCAAGCGCTTTGCTGGCCCAGCGCCTCCAGCACCACCAGCATCTTGTTGCTGAGGTGACTGCGCAACAGGGCCGACAGTTCAGCGCTGTCGCGCCGCGACAGTGCATCGAGAATTTGCTGATGCTCCTCCACCGCGTGGTCCCAGCGCTCCGGCGAAAGGTTCGCCATGTAGCGCGCGCGGCGCACGTGCCCGTTCAATGCGCGGTAAGTGTTGGCCAGCGTCGCATTGCCGGTACAGACGACCAGGCGCAGGTGTATCTCCTGATTGCAGCGGAAATACGGCGCGAGTTCGCCGCGCGCGTGATGCGCCAGCATTTGATAGTGCAGCGCGCGGATCTCGGCGATGTCGGCCTCGCTCGCGTTGGCGCAGGCCAGTTCGCCCGCGAGCCCCTCCAGCGTACCCAGGAGCACGAATATTTCGCGCACCGTCGTGGCGGTAATCGGCGTGACGATCGCGCCGCGGTTGGGCAGCAATTCAACCAGGCCCTCGGAGGCGAGGTATTTGATCGCCTCGCGCACCGGGGTGCGCGAGGTGCGCAGGCGCTCGCACAGCACGCGCTCGTTCAATTTCACCCCCGGCGCGAGTTCGCCCTGAATGATCAGGTCGCGCAGGCGTTCGACCACTTCAGCCGCAAGCAGGCGCGGCTCGCCCAGCGCTTCGGCACGCACGCTGGCGGAGACACTCGCTTGTGTTTGGTCCATATTGATATAGATTTTGTATGCATAATACGCCGCCTCGGGGCACATGGCAACGCTAGTACATGTTCATATAAACAAGGTACTATATAATGCGTTGACGCATGTCCGGAAGATATGATTGAATTGCATACAAAATAGCTGCGTGGCGCGGGCAACGCAGCCTGTCATTCCTGTCGCGAGGAACTCGTCATGACTTTTAACAGCGGTCGTCACTTCCTGCAAATTCCCGGACCGACCAACGTGCCCGATCGCGTCCTGCGTGCCATCGACTATCCCACCATGGACCACCGTGGTCCGAAGTTCGGCACGCTGGGGCTGGAGATCATCGACGGCCTCAAACACATATTCCAGACGCAGCAGCCGGTGGTGATCTACCCGGCCTCGGGCACCGGCGCCTGGGAAGCCGCGCTGGTCAACTGTTTCTCTCCGGGCGACAAGTTGTTGATGGTCGAGACCGGGCACTTCGCCAGCCTGTGGCAAAAAATGGCGGGAAAGCTGGGCTTGCAGGTGGATTTGATTCCCACCGACTGGCGCCGCGGCGCCGATGCGGCCGCGGTGGGAGCGAAGTTGAAGGAAGACAAAGGGCACGCGATCAAGGCGGTGTGCGTGGTGCACAACGAAACCTCCACCGGCGCCACCAGCCGCATTGCGCTGGTGCGCAAGGCGATCGACGCGGCGAATCATCCGGTGCTGTACATGGTCGACACGATTTCCTCGCTCGCATCGATCGACTACCGCCACGACGAGTGGGGCGTGGACGTGACCGTGGCCGGCTCGCAGAAGGGCCTGATGCTGCCGCCGGGACTGTCGTTCAATGCGGTCAGCGAAAAAGCGCGCAAGGCGGCGCAGTCGGCCAGGCTGCCCAAGTCCTACTGGGCCTGGGACGAAATGATAAGCGCCAACAAGACCGGCTACTTTCCCTATACACCGGCGACCAACCTACTGTACGGCCTGCGCGAGGCGATCGATATGCTGAAGGAAGAGGGCTTGCCGCAGGTATTTGCGCGGCACGCGCGCCATGCCGAGGCGACACGGCGCGCGGTGCGCGCCTGGGGGCTGGAGATCCTCTGCGTCAACGCCGAGGAATACAGCAACACGCTCACTGCGGTTATGATGCCGGCCGACCATGACGCCGATGCGCTCAGGAAGACCATACTCGAAGCCTATGACATGTCCCTGGGCACCGGCCTGGGACGGCTCGCGGGCAAGATATTCCGCATCGGCCACCTCGGCGATTTCAATGATCTCGCGCTGATGGGCACGCTCGCCGGCGTCGAGATGGGCCTGGCGCTGGCGGGCGTCCCGCACAAAAAGGGCGGGGCGCAGACCGCGGCGGACTACCTGGTCGAGTGCGCCCGCGGCAAGGGCGCGCAGCGCGCCGCCGCTTGATTGCAGGACCGGTCCCGCATGCGGGACCGGAGGTGAGGAGACTGCCCGCATCCGCAGGGCGGCAATTTCGTAGGAGGATCAGATGAAACTACTCAAACTGGGAACCATCGCAGCGCTTTGCGCAGCACCCCTCATTGCCGCGGCGCAGGGCATCGAACTCAAGCTCGGGCACGTAGGCGAACCCGGTTCGCTGATCGGAGCGGCGGCCGATGAGTTCGCCAAAAACGCCAACGCCAAGCTCGGCGGCAAGTACAAGGTGATGACCTACGGATCGAGCCAGCTCGGCGGCGACAAGGAAATGCTGCAGAAGCTCAAGCTCGGGACGCTGGACATGGTGGAGCCTTCCACCGTGATGTCCTCGGTGTCGGACATCTTTGGTGTATTCGAGATGCCGTATCTGGTCAAGGACCGCAAGCACATGCAGCGCATCGAAAAGGAACTGTTCTGGTCCAAGTTCGAGCCCGAGGTCGAAAAGAAGGGCTATAAGGTGTTGGCGCTGTGGGAGAACGGCTACCGCCACATCACCAACAACAAGCACCCGATCAATGTTCCGGCCGACCTCGACGGCATCAAGCTGCGCGTGCCCGAAGGCAAGTGGCGGGTGAAGATGTTCAAGGCCTACGGCGCCAACCCGAGCCCGATGAAGTTCTCCGAGGTGTTCACCGCGCTGCAGACCGGCGTCATGGACGGGCAGGAAAATCCCCTGGCGCAGATCGCCAGCGCCAAATTCTACGAGGTGCAGAAATACCTGTCGCTGACCGGCCACGTGTACACGCCCGCCTACCTCGTCGTCAGCACCACCGGCTGGGCCAAGCTGCCGGCCGACGTGCGCAAGATTCTCGAGGACACGGCAAAGGAGACACAGGCCTTCGTCTACGAGAAAGCGGCGCACGACGACGAAGCGCTGCTCGCGATGATGAAAGCTGCCGGCATCAAGGTAAACGTCGCCAACAAGGATGCCTTCATCGCCGCATCGAAGCCGATATACGAGGAATTCGCCAAGGAAGTGCCGATGGCGAAGGACGTGATCGACCGCGCGATCGCGCTGGGAAAATAGCAAGGGCGGCGTTGCCTGCGGGCGGGGTTGCCCCGCCTGCATCGACGCGGCCGGGGCAGCGATGCACACCAGATCGGAGGCGGTTGCATGAGTCTTGACGGGGTTCGCGCAAACTACGAACGCGCGCTGGAATGGCTGGTGGTGGTGCTCATGGCGGCGCTCGCCGCAGAGGTCACCATCGGCGTGGTATTCCGCACTTTCGGGGAATCCCTCGAGTGGTATGACGAGATCGCCGCCATCCTGCTCGCCTGGCTTACCTTCTACGGCTCGGCACTCGCTTCGGTAAAGCGCGCGCACATCGGCTGCCCGGAAGTCATGGCGCTGTTGCCGCACAAGATCAAGTTCGTCTTTCGCGTGATTGCCGAAATCATCACCATCACCTTCTTTCTGTTGATGGGCTGGGCCGGGTATCGGGTGCTGGGCGTGCTCAACACCGACTACCTGATCACCCTGCCCTCCGTCCCGGTGAGCTGGGTGCAATCGGTGGTACCGATCAGCGCGGTGCTGATCGTCGCGGCCGAACTCATCACGCTGCCCAAGGTGCTCGCCAACGCGCAGGCCAGCTCCGGAATCGCCGGCGGAGCGTCGCACTGATGGAAATACTGCTCCTGTTCGGCTGCGTTCTGGTGCTGGTGGTGATCGACGTGCCCATCGCCGTATCGCTCGGCGTCGTCGCCGTCGTTGCCATGCTCTCCACGCAGGGTTTCTCGGCGCTACCGAATTTCCCCATCGTGCTCTACAACGGCGCCACCAGCTTCCCGCTGATCGCGATTCCGCTGTTCATCCTCGCCGGCGCCATCATGAATTCCTCCGGCATCTCCAGGCGCCTGATCGACTTTGCCTCCGCACTGCTCGGTTTTACGCGCGGCGGCCTGGCGATGGTGGGCATCGGGGCTTCGATGTTCTTTGCCGAGCTCTCGGGTTCCGCGGTGGCCGGCATTTCGGCGCTGGGACCGATACTGATCCCCGCGATGAAGTCCAAGGGCTACCCCGCGCCGCTCGCGGCTGCGGTGATGTCCTCCGCGGCTACGCTCGCGATTATCATCCCGCCTTCGATACCGATGATCCTGTATGCGGTCATGGCCGGGACTTCGGTAGTGAAAATGTTCGTCGCAGGTATCATCCCCGGCATCCTCGGCGGCTTCGGCCTGATGGGCGCGGCCTACGGTTTCGCGCGCCGCTACAACCTGCCGATCGAGGAGAAATTCAATTGGGCGCGCCTGCGCAGCAGTTTTCGCGAGGCGTCCTGGTCCTTCGCCCTGCCAATCATCATCCTTGGCGGAATATTCGGCGGCTTCGTGACCGCCACCGAGGGCGCGGCGCTGGCGGTGGTAGCAGCGCTGTTCCTCGGCATGGTGATCTACCGCGAACTCGATCTGAAGCATCTCAAGAGCACCATGATCGACGGCGGCGTGCAGACGGCGGTGGTGATGCTGCTGGTGGCGTGTTCGGCGCTGCTGGGCTCCTATCTGACTGAAATCCAGGCGCCGCAGAATCTTGCCAAAGCCGTCTCTGACATAACCACCAACAAGTATGTCGTCCTGGCTCTGCTCAACCTGGTGTTCCTGCTGCTGGGCATGTTTCTGCACTCGGCCGCGGCGATCATTCTGGTGGTGCCGGTGGTAATGCCGCTGGTCAACGCGGCGGGCATAGACCCGGTGCATTTCGGGCTGGTCGTCACCCTCAACCTCGCCATCGGCCAGCAGACGCCGCCGGTAGCCAGCGTCCTGATGGTGGCCTGCTCCATCGCCAAGGCGAGCGTTTGGGATGTCACCAAGGTCAATATTTATTTCATCGGCGTACTGTTTGCACTGCTGATGCTCGTTACCTATGTACCGGTCACCGGCATGGGGCTGGTGCAACTCTTCTACAAGTAGGAGCCATGAGCGAAACCATACTGGTAGGGCGCGACGCCGCGGTCGCGACCGTAGTGCTGAACAACCCGGATAAACTGAACGCGCTCAACTTCGCCATGTGGATGCGGCTGGGCGAAGTCATGCGCGAGCTCGACGCCGACGACGGCGTGCGCTGCATCGTGCTGCGCGGCGCCGGCAACAAGGCCTTCGCGGCCGGTGCCGACATTTCCGAATTCGAAACGACGCGCAGGAACGCGAGCGTGGCGAAGGAGTACGGCGACAAGATCGAAGGCACGATGCGCGCGGTGGCCGAATGCCGCCACCCGACGCTGGCCATGATCCACGGCGCCTGCGTCGGCGGCGGCCTGGAAATCGCGTCGCAATGCGACTTGCGCATCTGCGGCGAATCGAGCCGCTTCGGCATCCCGATCAACAAGCTCGGCCTGGTGGTGGGCTACGGAGAAATGGCGGCGCTGGTCGACCTCGTCGGACGCGCCACAGCGCTGGAGATCCTGCTTGAGGGGCGCGTGTTCGGCGCCGCGGAGGCTAAGGAAAAGGGCTTGGTCAGCCGCGTCGTCGCCGACGAGCAGGTGGAGGCGGAGGCGCAGGCAGCGGCCGCGCGCATCGCTGCGGGGGCGCCGCTGGTGGCGCGCTGGCACAAGAAATTCGCGCGCCGTCTGGCCGATCCGCGGCCGCTCACGGAAGCCGAACGCGACGAGGGCTATGCCTGCTTCGACACCGAGGACTACCGCATCGGTTTCAACGCCTTCCTCGCCAAGACCAGGCCAGAGTTCAGAGGGCGGTGAAGCGCGCCGCGCACGGCGCAGGAATGCTGCGACGCAATGCCGGCTGGTTTGTATCCTGAGCGCGGTCGGCCTAAAATGTTGCACCCGGCTGCGCTCACAGTCATAACCATACCCCGGCAAACGGGGAGGGTATTAGCGTAGGACCTTTCGACAAACCTGGAGGAGTTAGCAATGTTCAAGCAAAAGCACATAGGCATCGCGGTGGCGCTGATCGCTGCGGCCGTAAGCGGTTCCGCGCTCGCGGCCAACGTCACGCTGCGCGCCTCGCACCAGTTCCCCGGCGGCAAAGGCGATCCGCGCGACGAAATGGTGCAGATCATCGCGCGAGAGGCCAAGGCGGCCAATGTCGGGCTCGAAATTCAAGTCTATCCCGGCGCATCGCTGTTCAAGGCGAACGAGCAATGGAATGCGCTGGTCAACGGCCAGCTCGATATCTCCTCGTTTCCGCTCGACTATGCCAGCGGCAAGGTCCGCGCATTCGGCGCTACGCTGATGCCCGGCCTGGTGCGCAATCACCAGCGCGCTGCGCGGCTGAATGACTCGAAGTTCATGACAGACATCAAGGCGAAGATCGAAAAGGCCGGCGCCATCGTGCTGTCGGATGCCTGGCTCGCCGGTGCGGTTGCCTCGAAGAAGGCCTGCATCCGCACACCGGCCGACATCAAAGGGCTGAAGATCCGCTCCGCGGGTCCGACCTTCGCCGCGATGTGGCAGGCGGCGGGCGCCTCGATCGTCTCGATCCCGAGCAACGAAGTCTATAACGCGCTGCAAACCGGCGTCGCCGATGCGACCGATACCAGCACCGGCAGCTTTGTCTCATTTCGCATCTACGAGCAGGTGAAGTGCGTCACCGCACCGGGCGAGAACGCGCTTTGGTTCATGTACGAGCCGGTGCTGATGTCGAAAAAGGCGTTCGATAAACTGGACAAGAACCAGCAGGCGGTATTGCTGAAGGCCGGGAAGAAAGCGCAGGACTACTTCGGCAAAGAAGCCGAAGACCTGGATGAAAAGATGGTCAAAGCGTTCAAGGAGCACAACGTCGAAGTGGTGACGATGACCCCGGCGGAGTACGACGCGTGGATCAAGGTAGCCAAGGAAAGCTCGTACGCGAGCTTCGCCAAGGAAGTGCCCGACGGCCAGCAGCTGATCGACGAGGCGCTGAGCGTCAAGTAACACACCGGTCCGGTGGCGGACGACGAATGCCGTTCGCCACCAATCATCCTTCAAGCTAACCGGCTCGCAAAGCGCGGGCGTGGGGTTGTTCATGGACCTGTTTGTCCGCAGCGTCAAGTCCGTCTCGCAGCTGTTCGGCTTCATCGCCGCCGGTTTGATCGCGCTCAGCGTCCTCGTCGTGTGTCACATGGTGTTTGTGCGCTACGTGCTCAACCAGAACACCATCTGGCAGACTGATTTCGTCACTTACAGCCTGGTCGCGGCGACGTTCCTCGGCAGCTCCTTCGTGCTGACAACGCGCGGCCATGTTGCGGTCGACATCCTGCCGCTGTATTCCGGGCCGCGCCAGCGCTGGTGGCTCGCGCTGTTTGCCGCCCTGGTGACCTTGTTCTTCTGCGCGGCGATGACGGTGCTCACGTTCCTGTTCTGGAGGGAATCCTGGGACAACAGATGGGTGTCGGATACGATGTGGCGCGCGCGCCTGTGGATCCCTTACGCCGCCATGCCCGTGGGCCTGGGTCTGCTGACGCTGCAATGCCTCGCCGATCTGGTCAGCCTCGTGAGTGGCCGCGAACCCCCGTTCGGCATAGTCAAGGAGCATCGCTGATGAGCCCCGGCATGCAAGGCGCCATGGTGCTGCTGCTCACGCTGGTAATGCTGCTGTCGGGCGCGCCGGTGGCTTTCGGCCTCGGCGCGATCTCGATCGTGTTCATCGTCATCTTCCAGGGTTTCGACGCTTTGCATGTGGTGGCCGAGACCTTCTACTCGGGCCTCAACGACTTCACCCTGGTGTCGATTCCGATGTTCGTCATGATGGGCGCCGCGATCGGCTCTTCGCCGGCGGGCAAGGACCTTTATGAAGCGCTCGATCGCTGGCTCTATCGCCTGCCGGGCGGACTTGCAATCTCGAACCTCGGCGCCTGCGCCATATTCGCCGCGCTCACCGGATCTTCGCCCGCGTGTTGCGCCGCCATCGGCAAGATGGGCATCCCCGAGATGCGCCGGCGCGGCTATCCGGACGACGTGGCGACGGGCTCGATTTGCGCCGGCGGCACGCTCGGCATTCTGATTCCGCCGTCGATCACTTTCATCCTCTACGGCATCGCGACCGAGACTTCGATCGGGCGACTGTTTCTCGCCGGCGTCCTGCCCGGCCTGATGCTTACCAGCTTGTTCATCATCTGGACACTGTTCATTATCTGGAAAAGAGGGTTTCGCTCGCACGCGCTCGACTTCCGCTACACCTGGAAACAGAAATTCCAGTCGATTCCGAAGATTGCCCCGTTCATAGCGATTATCGCGGGGGTGATGTACGTACTCTACGGCGGTATCGCCACACCGTCGGAGGCGGCCGGCGTGGGGGCCGCACTGTGCGTGGTGATGGCGGTGGTGATCTACCGCATGTGGCGGCCGAAGGAATGGTGGGCGATTTTACGCGACACCACCCGAGAGTCTGTGATGATCCTGATGATTATCGCCGCCGCCGTGCTGTTCGGCTACATGCTCACCTCACTCTATCTCACGCAGACGCTTGCGCTGGCTATCGCCGACATGCACGTCAACCGCTGGGTGCTGATGGGAATGATCAACGTGTTCCTGTTGATATGCGGATTCTTTATCCCGCCGGCCGCGGTGATCCTGATGACCGCACCTATCCTGTATCCCATCATCAAGGCGGCAGGCTTCGACCCGGTTTGGTTCGGCGTAATCCTAACGATCAACATGGAAATCGGGCTGATTCATCCGCCGGTGGGCCTGAACATCTATATCGTCAGTTCGATCGCGCCCGACGTGCCGGTCACGCGCATCATGTGGGGCACCATCCCTTACGTGCTGTGCATGATGCTGGCGATCGTGATCCTATGCATTTTTCCCGAGATCGCTACCTGGCTACCCGATCACATGATGGGCGGCGTCCACTGAAGCTTCGTCGGCCCCCAACCGAGTAGCGCATTCGCCATTATTTAGGAAATCCATCTCATGTCCGGCCCTCTGTCCCACATCCGCGTCCTCGATCTTTCGCGCGTGCTCGCCGGCCCCTGGGCCGGCCAGAATCTGGCCGACCTCGGCGCCGAGGTGATCAAGGTCGAGCGCCCCAAAATCGGCGACGACTCGCGCAGCTTCGGCCCGCCCTGGGTAAAGGACAGAGACGGCCGCGACACCAAAGACTCGGCGTATTTCACTTCCGCCAACCGCGGCAAGAAATCGATCACTCTGAACATCTCCAGGCCCGAGGGCCAGAAACTAGTGCGCGAGCTCGCGCGTGTCTGCGACGTGCTGATCGAGAACTACAAGTTCGGCGACCTCGCGCGCTACGGCCTCGCCTACGAAGACCTCAAGCAGGTCAACCCGCGCCTGATCTACTGTTCGGTCACCGGTTTCGGCCAGACCGGGCCCTATCGGGAGCATCCGGGTTACGATTTCATGATCCAGGGCATGGGCGGGATGATGAGCGTCACCGGGGAGCCCGACGCTGACCCAAAGGAAGGAAAGACTGGCGGCGGTCCGCAGCGCGCCGGGGTCCCGGTCGCCGACATCATCACCGGGATGTACGCGTCCATCGCCATCTGCGCCGCGATCGCCCATCGCGCCGAAACCGGCGTCGGCCAGCAGCTCGATCTGGCGCTGCTCGATTCGCAGATTGCGCTGCTCGCCTACCAGAACACCAATTACTTCGCCACCGGCAAGCCGCCCAAGCGCATCGGCAACCTGCATCCGAACATCGTGCCCTACCAACCGTTCAAGACCGCCGACGGCGACGTGATTCTCGCCTGCGGCAACGACAATCTGTTCCGCAAATTCTGCGCCGCGGCCGGCTGCGCCGAGCTTGCCGAGGACGCGCGCTTCGCCGACAACGGCAAACGCGTGGCGAACCGCGCCGAACTCACGCGCCTGCTGCAGGCGCTGTTCGCCAAGCGCAGCACGCGCGATTGGGTGCAACTGCTCGAAGCGGCCGGCGTGCCCAACGGTCCGATCAATGACATCGCGCAGGTGTTCGAGGAACCGCAGGTGAAGGCGCGCGGGATCAAGGTCGAGCTCGACCATCCGGTCGCGGGCAAACTGCCGACGGTGGCGAGCCCGATGCGCTTCTCCGCCACGCCAGTGGAGTACGCGCTCGCCCCGCCGCTGCTCGGCGAGCACACCGAGGAAATACTGCGCGGACTGTTGCGGCTTGACGATGTCGCGATTGCCGTGCTGCGCGCCGACGGCACGATTTGACGCGGCGGCCGCCGCAGCCGCATTCGAGGCGGCGCGGGCCGCTACCACAGGCTGAACAGCATTTTCCCTGCGAGCGCGTACAGCAACAAGGCGAATACCTGCTTCAGGCGTTTGATCGGCAGGCGGTGCGCAGCGGCCGCGCCCAGCGGCGCGGTCAGCACGCTCGCGATCGCGATCCCGAATACTGCGGGCAGGTATACATAGCCGACGCTGTACGGCGGCAGGCCGCTTTGCCCCCAGCCCGCCATGATGAAGCCGACGCTGCCGGCAAGCGCGATCGGAAAGCCCACGATCGCCGACGTGCCGATCGCCTGCAGCATGGGCACGTTGCAGTAAAGTGCGTACGGGATGGTGAGGAATGCTCCGCCCAGGGCTGCGAGCGAAGATATGAAACTGATGCCCAGGCCCACCAGCGCCGAGCCCAGGGCGCCCGGCAGTTCGCGTGAAGGTTTGGGTTTGCGGTCAATCAGGATATTGCTCGCGGCGAAGAACACCACGACGGTGAACAGCGCCGCAAACAGCTTGGTCGAAATCCAGACGGTAAGGTTGGAGCCCAGCAGACCGCCGACCAGGATGCCCGGCGTCAGCGCCAGCGCCAGGTCCCAGCGTACCGCGCCGCGCCGCGCATGCGCCCGCATGCTCGACACCGACGTGAACAGAATGCTGGCCATGCCGCTGCCCACGGCAAGATGCATGATCTGCGACTTGGGCAGACCCTGCGCCTCGAGCAGCATCACCAGCAGCGGCACCATGATGGCGCCGCCGCCGATGCCGAGCAGACCGGCAAAAAATCCCACCGCCGCGCCGATCGCGAGATAGCCCAGCCACCATTGCATCAGATTCGCGCCCCGCGTTCGCCGACCAGCAGTTGTGCGAGTTCGACAAAGCCGTCGCCGCTGCGCCCGCGCGTGACGTACGCCGGCGCGTCGCCGGGGGGTGCGCCGAAATCGGCCACGTTGGCCACGCCGACCGAATTGGAAAAGAACCTGAACATCGGCGTGTCGTTGGGCGAATCTCCGACGAAAAGATATTGCGCCTCGTCACGCGCGAGGTCCACGCCATAGCGCTCCTGCATCAGGATGCGCGTCATGCCGAGCTTGTCGTAGTCGCCGAACCAGCCGTTGACATGAATCGAACTGATCTTTGCCGTCATGCCGGCCGCCTGCATCAGGGCGACAACGCGATCCACCTCGGCGAACGGCAATCGCGGCACGTCCTCGCAGAAGTCGATGGCGAGATCGGCTTCGCGGTAGCCCTGGTCGGAGGCGAGCGCGCAGCCGGGCACTTCGCGCAGGATGCGCTCGCGCACGGCGAGCATTTTTTCGCGGTTGGCAGTGCGCGTCGGCGCATCGAACAGGAAACGCCGCACCAATTTGCACTGCAGGTCGTCATAGTAGAAATAGAACGCGCCGTTCTCGCCCACTACCGCTTCCACCGGCCACAGGCGCGCGATGTGGTCGCACCAGCCGGCCGGCCGGCCGGTAATCGGGATCACCAGCTTCCCCGCAGCATGCAAGCACTCCAGCGCGCCATACGCGGCCGCCGTAAGCTTGCCTTCGCTGGTGAGCGTGTCGTCGATGTCGCAGAACACGCCGCGTATAGCGTCCAGCGCGGCCGCCGGCATCGCCGCAAGCGGCTTCACCGCGCGCCCGACATGCGCTCTGCAACGCGCAGGCGCTGCGCCTCGCTCATATGCAGGCCGCACTTGGTGCGCCGCCACAACACGTCGTCGGCCGAGCGCGCCCATTCCTGCTCCATCAGGTGCACCAGCTCGCGCTCGTACAGCCCGCCGCCGAAATCCTCGCCCAGATCCGCCGCGGATTTCGCGCCGTCGATAATTTTCGCGCTCAGCGTGCCGTGGCGGCGCAGCAGGCGCGCCATCCAGTGCGGATCCAGCGCCGGGTAACGCGCGCGGAAATCGCCGAGCACCTCGGCATACCCGCGCCCGCCGAAATCGCCGCCGGGCAGCGCCTCGGCATGCGTCCAGGGCTTGCGCGCCGGCACCCAGCGTCCGAGCTTTTCCATCACGTGCTCGGCGAGCTTGCGGTAGGTGGTGATCTTGCCGCCGAAAATCGACAACAGCGGCGGACCCTGCTCATCGAGCAGCAATACGTAGTCGCGGGTGATCGCGGAGGGATCCACCTTGCCATCGTCGTACAGCGGTCGCACCCCGCTGTAGCTCCACACCACCTGGTCGGTGCTGACTGGACGCGCGCTGTAGCGGCTTGCCGCCGCGCACAGGTAGGCGATCTCGTCGGCCGCAATCGCGGGTGGAAGGTCTTTTTCGGCAACTTGCACGTCGGTAGTGCCGATCAGCGTGAACTCACGCTCGTAGGGAACCATGAAGATGACGCGCCGGTCCGGGTTCTGCAGGATGTAGGCATAGCGCTTGTCGTGGATGCGCGGCACCACGATGTGGCTGCCCTTTACCAGACGCACGCGCCCCGGGGATTCGATGCGCAACTCATTGTCGAGCACGCTTTTCACCCAGGGACCGGCGGCGTTCACCAGGATGCGGGCGCGTACTTCGCGCACTTCGCCGCTCGCCTCATCGCGCAAGATCACGCGCCAGGCGTCGCCGTCGCGCTTCGCGCCGGTGCAGCGCGTGCGCGCGCGCACCGTGGCGCCATGCGCGCGGGCGGAAGACAGGGTCAGCACCACCAGGCGCGCGTCGTCCACCCATGCATCGCTATAAGCGAAACCGCGCGTGAATTCCGGCTTCAGGCCGGCGCCGTGTCCATCCGGGGAAAGCCGCACGCCGTGCGAACGGGGCAGGCTGCTGCGGCCGCCGATGTGGTCGTAAAGAAACAATCCCGCGCGGATCATCCATGCCGGCCTTAGGTGCTTCTCGTGCGGCAGTACGAACTCCAGCGGCCATATGATGTGCGGTGCGATGCGCAGCATTACTTCGCGCTCGGCCAGCGACTCCGCCACCAGACGGAACTCGTAGTACTCAAGATAGCGCAGCCCGCCATGGATCAGCTTGGTGCTGGCCGACGAGGTCGCCGAGGCAAAATCGTTCTGCTCGACCAGCAGCACCTTGAGGCCGCGGCCGGCGGCGTCGCGCGCGACGCCCGCGCCGTTGATGCCGCCGCCGATTACGGCTATGTCGTAAAGTTCCATTGAGCAGGGTAGGCGCCGCGGGTCCGGCTGAAATGCAGGGCAGGGGCTCGAATTATAGCAGCGCGCCGGCGGCGAATTCGCGCAGACGCGCGCCCCGCCAGCCACTACAATGGCGTCTTATTTTTCAGATCGAGGCTGCCATGTCGACCAGCAAGACTCCCAGCGGTTTGAGCATAGAGGACGTGGTCATCGGCGAGGGCGCGGCCGCGGCCGCCGGCCACAGCGTTACGGTGCACTACACCGGTTGGCTTACAAACGGCAGCAAGTTCGACTCGAGCAAGGACCGAAACGATCCTTTCGTGTTCCATCTGGGGGCCGGACAGGTGATACGCGGCTGGGACGAGGGCGTACAAGGCATGCTGGTCGGAGGCAAGCGCAAGCTGACCATTCCGCCCGAACTCGGCTACGGCGCACGCGGCGCAGGCGGCGCGATTCCGCCGAACGCAACCCTGGTGTTCGAGGTCGAACTGCTCGCTGTCGGCTGAGGCCAGGCGCGACGGCAGGTCGACGCATTGCTACGCAGCCGGATCCGGCAACGCGCCGGCATAGAGATTAGGCATCCTTCGCGTGCGGCTTCGGTGCGTTCATCAGCGAGGGCGTGACGCGCGAACGCGCCAGATACTCGCGCAGTATCTTGATTGCCGAGCGGTCCAGCGTAGTTCCATGGTGCGGGCGGTGCAGCACATCCTCGTGGCCGTTGAGTTTGACGCGCAGGCGCGCGCCCGAAAGCGATTCGACTTCAGCACCCAGATGATGCAGCAGCGACTCGATCTCGCGCCAGTGGATATTGCCCGTGATCGGATCGCGGAATATCGCCTCGATCAGGTGCTCGTGCTTGTGGCTCATGGCGGGCGCCTCCGTACCGGAGTGGGTCTGCGCCCATGATAGCCAAGCCGGCCAGCACTGCAAGCGTCCCGGCGGTCAGGGTCAGGGGCAGGGCCAGCGTC
Source organism: Burkholderiales bacterium (assembly GCA_038206915.1). GTDB lineage: Bacteria > Pseudomonadota > Gammaproteobacteria > Burkholderiales > SG8-39 > 2-12-FULL-64-23. The sequence goes on from JBBRAI010000007.1 coordinate 48,336, forward strand.
GAGAGGAGCAGAAGCATCAACAGGCGCTGCACAGGCCTGCTCCATATCCGATGATTCTTGTCGCGCGCGGCCACGATGCGCGCTCCTGCGGGAATTCACGGACCCGGGCGGGAATCATCGCAGGCAGCACCCGATATTGGCCGCTGCCCGCGGCGATTCGCACCCTTGTGAACGCAAGCTGCCTATTTTTTCATTTCGTCCTTGGCCATGGAATCCTTCTTCATGGCGTCCTTCTTCATGCCGTCGTTTTTCATGCTGTCTTTTTTCATCGTGTCTTTCTTCATGCTGTCTTTTTTCATCTCCTCTTTGGCCATGTTGTCTTTGGCCATCGCATCTTTCTTCATGTCGTCAGCGAGCGCGTTGCCGCCGGCAAGCAGCAGGCTGATGGAAAGCAGGGTTGCAGTGGTCTTGATCATGGTGATCTCCTCGTTTAGTGGTTGGATGGGTGGACGGCGGTAAAGCCGGTGTATCAGGGCAGCCGAGCTCAGCTGCCGCCGAACCAGTTGTACCCCTGGTCTTCCCAGTAGCCCCCGGGGTAGGTGTTGGTGACGAAGATCGCCTGGATGTGCTTCGGATTCTTGTAGCCGAGCTTGGTCGGCATGCGCAGCTTCATCGGAAAGCCATACTTGGGCGGCAGCTGCGCGCCGTCGTAGGTGAGCGTCAGCAGCGTCTGCGGGTGCAGCGCGGTGGGCATGTCGATGCTGGTGTAGTAATCGTCGGCGCACTTGAAGCCGATGTACCTCGCGCTGGTGTCGGCGCCGACGCGGGCGAGGAAGTCCGAAAAACGCACGCCGCCCCATTTGCCGATCGCGCTCCAGCCTTCGACGCAGATGTGGCGCGTTACCTGGTCGGTCTGCGGCAGCGCGTTGAGTTCGGGCAGCGTCCACATGCGTTTGTCGGCGACCATGCCGCCGACTTCCAGACGGTAGCCCGCCGCATCCACCTCGCGGATCTCGTCCTCGCCGTAGTAGGCGTTGAATGGAAACGGCCGTGTGATCATCGATTCTGGATAGGTCGGCGCGAGCTGATTCGGATCGAACAGCCAGCCCTGCACCCGGTCGTTGAAGCGCGACACTGTTGTCAGCGCCTGATCGACGCCGTCCTCGTCGGAGATCGCGCAGCCGGTCAGCAGCGACAGGCCGCCGAGCGTGAGTGAACGGCGCAGAAACAGGCGTCGCGCGGGCTGCTCGAGGCGGCGCAGCGCCTCCTTCACCACGGCATCGCCGTCCAGCGTCAGTCGTTTGGAAGACTTGAGTATTTTCATGTTGGCTCCTCAGCGGCCGCGGATCATGGCGAGCAATGTGCGTGGTACCAGCGCCACCATCGCCAGGTGCACCGCGACAAACGCGACCATCGCTGCCATGGCGAAGAAATGCACGCGGCGTGCGTTTTCGTAGCCGCCCAGCAATTCGCGCAGCAGCGGAAACTGCACTGACTTCCACAGCACCAGGCCCGACAGCACTAGCAGGACCGCGTCGACAATCACGAACAGGTAGGCGGCGCGCTGCACCGCGTTGTAATGGCTCAGGTCGTCGTGCGCCAGCTTGCCGCGCAGCGCGTCCACTAGATCGGCAATGATCGCGCGCGGCGACAGCGGGAAGAACTTTCGCACGATACGTCCGGTCGCGGCATTGCACAACAGATACACCAGGCCGTTCGCGGCGAGCAGCCACATCGCGGCAAAATGCCACTGGATTGCGCCGCCGAGCCAGCCGCCGAGCGTAATGTCCTTGGCGAACTTGAAATCGTACAGGGGAGAGGCGTTGTAGATGCGCCAGCCGCTCGTGACCATGATCACAACCGCGAGCGCGTTTAGCCAGTGCGTCGCGCGCAGCCAGGCCGGGTGGACTATGCGGTCAGTCTGGTTCATGTCTTCGCTCCGCCCGAATTCAGGACGCTGCGCATTGGCGCGCGCTCAGAGCCTGCAGCACCCCGCCGCTGCGTTCGTCCTGCACGAACGCGACCAGTTCCAGCCGCGCGCGGTTCCAGTCCGCGGGCAGGGCGATCTCACGCTGCACCTTCGCCGCGCCCGCGACGAGGCGCACAGGTCCGATCCACGCACGCACCACGTGATCGTGCTTGAGGGTGGAGCCGCTGTTCTCGCCGCGCGTCACGCTCGACGCGAGGCCGCTCTCGGCAAGCGCCAGATACAGCGCCGCCGGGCCGGCCGCGGCAAGTGTTTTGGCTTCGGCATCGAGTGTAAGCGAGCCATCGGCTGCGACCGCGGCGCGCACATGGATGGCAGCCGCGGCAGGCGCAGCGTTCAGTTGCCGAACCTTGTCCGCCAGCGCGCCGCGCCAGGAGCGCAGCTCCGCGCCGCCAACGAAGAACTGGGGCGTATAGACGGTGTCGTGCCGGTTGGTGTGTACCAGCCAGCTCTGGCGCTGCTCGAACGCGCTTTGCGCATACGGGTCCTTCCAGCCGATGTAGTCCCAATAGCCGACGTGCAGGGCGAGCGGCACCACAGTGGCGGTTGGGTCCAGCACCTGGTGCAGGCGGCTGAGCTGCTGATCCGCCGGCGGGCAGCTGGAGCAGCCTTCCGAAGTATAGAGTTCTACCAGCGCCGCGGTCTTCGGACCGCTTTGCGCTTCACAGGCGGCGAAGCCCGTAAGCGGCAGGGTCGCCGCAAGCGTTGCAACCACCGTACGATGGGCGATACGACGCAGATTCATGGGCAATTCGCCTCCTTTGGCAGTGAAAATCCAGCGCGCTTGTGCTCTCAGGGCTAGTTCGCCGGCCGCCGACGAACGGTTACACGGCGGAGCGAATCGCAGCCGATTCCACGCAGCGCGATTACGCCCGCGCACGGACTACCTGTCGCCCCAGACCTCGTGTACCCGGGCGTCGCGGCCGCAGCCGGCGCGGTAGTACGAGTAGCGAATCGGGTTCTTCTTGTAGTAGCCCTGGTGATATTCCTCCGCCGGGTAGAACGCGGAAGCGGCAACGACTTCCGTATACACATGCGGCAGCTTGCCGCTCTTGACCAGTGCGTCGCGGCTCGCGTCGGCGATTTTACGCTCAGTTTCGTTCTGCCAGAAGATGGCGCTGCGGTATTGCGTGCCGACGTCGCAGAACTGGCGATCTTTCACTGTCGGGTCGATGTGGTGCCAGAAGTAGTCGACCAGCTGCCGATAGCTGACTTTGGCCGGGTCGTAGCGAACACGCACCGCCTCGGCATGACCGGTGCTGCCGGCGCTGACCTGTGCGTAGGTGGGATTCGGCGTCCTGCCGCCGGTATAACCCGATTCCGCGTCGATCACGCCCGGCAGCTTCTCGAAGTCCGCTTCCAGACACCAGAAGCAGCCGCCGGCAAAAATAGCGTTCGCCGTGCCGCTGGCACCCGACGCGGCGCCCGCCGGCGCGGCGGCTGCGGCAAGACCCGCGCCGCCCAGCAGCAGCAACAACGCAGCGACAAAACCGGCCACGCGCACACCCGCCCTCATGCGCGCAACTCCGGCAGTTTATCCGTGCGCAACACGAAATTCAGCGCCACGCCGTTGTTGCAATAGCGTTTGCCGGTGGGTGCCGGACCATCGTCGAAGACGTGGCCCTGGTGCCCGCCGCAACGCGCGCAGTGATATTCGGTGCGCGGAAAGAGCAATTTGTAGTCGGTTCTGGTGGTCACGGCGCCGGGCAGCGGTCGCCAGAAACTCGGCCAGCCGGTACCACTGTCGTACTTGGCGCTGCTGTCGAACAGCGGCAGACTGCACGCGGCGCAGACGAAGGTGCCGTCGTGCTTTTCCTGGTTCAGCGGGCTGCTGCCGGGGCGTTCCGTTGCTTCATCGAACAGCACGCGATACGCCGCCGCCGGCAGCAGAGCGGCCCATTCGGCCTTAGTCTTGCGCAGCGCCGGCCCGGCGCCATCGGCCGCGCCGGCCGCGCCGGCGTTGATTATGTGCAGTGCTGACAGGCCCGACAGGCCGAACAGCCATTTGAGGGAGCGACGACGGTCCATGACATTCTCCGGATGATTCTGCCTCTATACATTTATGCGACGGCGCGCTTCACTCGGGCAGCGTTGCGTTCGGCGCGATATGGAGGCTAGTTCGGCGCGAACTGGCGTGCGGTTACATGCTGGTGCACAATTAAATCCCCGGCGGCGGGCACGTATCCGACTTTTTTCCAGCAGCTTGTAACAAAAGGCGTCGATGGAGCGAATGCAAGGGACAGCCCGGCTGAACGCGGGCGAAAACAGGCTGAAGCTACTCCTGTTGCGCGGGCTTTCCGGCGAGGAGTCGGCCTATCACGCGTTCCTGCAGGAGTTGAGCGCGCATTTGCGCGCTTTCCTGAGGCGGCGCCTGGCGCGCTTGCCGGACGAAGTGGAGGACCTGGTGCAGGAATCGCTGCTGGCGGTACACAACCAACGTCATACCTACGACGCGGGCCAGCCGCTGACGGCGTGGGTGCACGCGATCGCAAAGTACAAGCTGGTGGATCTGCTGCGCCGGCGTTCGAAACGCGAACTGCTCAGCGATCCGCTGGACGAGGAGTTCGGTCTGGCCGCGGCCTCGGACACGGATGCCGCGGATGCGCGCCGCGATCTGGGCCGGCTGCTGGCGCGCCTGCCCGAACGCCAGCGCCTGCCCATCGTGCATATGAAACTCGAGGGTCTGTCGGTGGCGCAGACCGCCGAGCTCACGGGCATGTCGGCCTCCGCAGTCAAGGTAGGCGTACATCGCGGCCTGAAGGCGCTGGCGGCGATGATACGAGAGGCGCCATGAGAACCGAAGAGCTGGTCAGCATGCTTGCGACCGGTGCCGGCGCGGTAGCGCCGAACCAGGTCGCGCGCCGCCATGCGCTTGCGCTGGGATGGGGCATTCTGGGCGCCGCGCTGCTGATGGCCATCCTGCTCGGCCCGCGCCCTGATCTTGCCCGGGCGGTTCTGCTGCCCATGTTCTGGGTGAAGCTCGTGTTTGTCGCGTGCATCGCGGCGGGCAGCCTGGCCGCGGCGCTGCGACTGGCGCGCCCGGGGCGCAAGCTTGCCTGGGTGCCGGCAGCGGTGGCCGCGCCGGTGCTCGCGATCTGGCTGCTTTCGATGATCGTGCTGGTGCCAGCCGAGGCGGCGCAGCGCGAAATACTGTTCTTCGGTAGTACCTGGGACGTATGCCCGTTCCTGATCGCCACCTTGTCGGTGCCCGGATTTGTCGCGGCGATGTGGGCGATGCAGGGACTTGCGCCCACTCGCCTGCGTCTCGCCGGCGCGGCGGCAGGGCTGTTTGCCGGATCCATGGGCGCGCTGGTGTACTGCCTGCACTGTCCGGAAATGGGCGCGCCTTTCATCGGTGTCTGGTATCTGCTCGGCATGCTGATACCTGCTGCCGCCGGCGCGCTGCTCGGTCCGCGCCTGCTGCGCTGGTAGCGCCGTTCCTTCGGCGTGCCGACCGAGCGCGGCGGCAGCCGGAAGCGATTCCGAAATGCGGTTAAACTTGCACCATTGCATTGCCGGAGAACGACGTGCGCTGGCGTATTACCGCGATCCTGCTGAACCTAGCCCACGCGATCGATCATCTGATGCTGCTGGTATTCGCGACCGCGGTTTCGGCCATCGCACGCGACTTCGGCATCGGGCGCTGGGAAGATCTCATGCCCTTTACCACCGGCGCCTTTCTCATGTTCGGCCTGGGATCCTTCCCTGCCGGGCGCCTGGGCGATTTGTGGGGCCGCCGCGCGATGATGCTGATCTTCTATTTCGGCATTGGCGTCTCAGCCGTGCTGATTGCGCTGACGCAGAATGTCTGGCAACTGGCGCTGGCGCTGGGCCTGATGGGCACGTTTGCTTCGATCTATCATCCGGTAGGCATTCCGATGCTGCTGCGGCACACGCAAAGGCCCGGCTTTACCATTGGCGTCAACGGCATGGTCGGCAACCTGGGCATCGCCGCGGCGGCGATATCGACCGGATTCCTGATTCAGTATGTGAACTGGCGCACGGCGTTCATCGTGCCCGGCCTGATCTCGATCGCCTGCGGACTGCTGTTCATGAAGATCGCGCCAGCCGAACAGGGCGCGCCCGGCAAGCAGGCGGTCAGGCAGATCGAACTGGCGCCGGCGACGCGAAACCGCGTGTTCCTGGTGATGACCATGCTCGCAATCACCAGCAGCATACTGTTCAACTTCACTACCAACGGCAACGGCGAATTGCTCAAGGCGCGCCTGCCGATCCTGGTGCAGCAGCCGGCCCTGCTCGGGACGCTGCTCGCCGTGGTGTACGCGCTCTCATCCGTGTCGCAGCTGGCGGTGGGCCGACTGATCGATCGCTATCCGATACGCAACGTGATGCTGGCCATCATCGCCTGTCAGGGCCCGGTGTTCCTGCTTGCGGCTTTCACTCACGGCTGGACGCTATATGTGGCGATGATCATTTTTATGGTGCTGGTGTTCGGTTCCATCCCGTTTACCGATGCGATCATCGCGCGCTTCGTCGACGACAGTATCCGCTCGCGCGTGAGCGGCATGCGCCTGGCGGTTTCCTTCGGCGTCAGCTCACTGGCCGTGTGGGCGCTGGGACCAGCGGTAAAGGCCGCCGGATTCGGCACCGCGCTGCTGGTACTCAGCGCCGTTGCGATCGGCTCGCTCTTGATCACCTGGCACTTGCCGGACGAGCAAAGCATACGCAGGGCCTCCGCGGTCCCGAGTCCGCAGACTGCCTGAAGCGCGATTCAATCCTGCCCGCCGGGGCATACACGCATTGCACGCGGATTCGCCGCCGCGCGGCGTGCAGTAGAATGATGCCGAGAGCAATTTCGAGGAGCACAGCATATGCGAGGCGCAGTAGTCGTGGCGTTTGCCCCGGATCGTGAATATGAGTTGAAGATTACCGCGGGCGACCCGCCCTTGCCGACAGAGCAGGAAGGTGAAATTTGGTTGTCGCAGCAGTTCGAGGAACTGGGCTGCACTCCGAGAAGCCTGGTGGGCAAAGTGCTCGCACTGGACAGGGTTCTGGATGTCGCGCGCGAGGCGGGGGAGAAGCGCTTCGCCGGAGACATCGCCTGGGCCGAGGCTTACGCGCGTGCCGTGCTCGCCATCCTCGAGCGCCAAGTCGTGCGCGTCGACCTTGCGGAGAACACCGTCGCCTGAGGGCGCCGGCGCGGCTTCAGGACTGGAGCTGCGCGACCTGCTGCGCCAGTTGCTGCATGCGCGCCGCGATCGACTTGAGCAGCGACGCGCCGAACGCAGGATTCGCCTTGACCAGGCCGAGGAAGTCGGTGCGGTTGATCGCCAGCAGCCTGCAGTCGGTCTCCGCGCTCGCCGAGGCCGCCCGCGCGGAGCGGTCCACCAGCGCCATTTCGCCGAACATGCCGCCGGCGCCGACGCGTTCCACCACGCTGCTGTCGACCGAGATCGCGACACGGCCGTCGAGCACGACGTACATGAATGCGCCTACGGCGCCCGCGCTCATGATCACCTTGCCTGCGGGAAATTCGGCGGGCTCCTGCGTCGCGAGTTCGCGCTGAAGCTCCGCCAGTCCCTTGCGGTCGAGGATGTCGCTGCGCTCTACCGGCGTGACCGCCGGGCGCGCGCTGCCCAGTTTGACGATGCTCTGGCGCAGACGCTGGACCATGATGCTCATCAGCATCAGCGCAAACTCCGGCTTCTTCTCGAGCGCCAGGTGGAACTGCTTTTCGTCCAGCGACAGAACGCGGCAGTTGATCTTGGCCATAGCCGTCGCACTGCGTGGCAGGCCGGCGATAACCGCCAGTTCGCCGAACACGTCACCCGGCTTTACTACCCCGAAAAACTTGTTGCGGATCATCAGGCCGATTTCGCCCTCGAGCAGCAGGTACATCCTTGCGTTTTTCGAAAACAATCCGCCCGCTTTTTCATTCTCCGAGAAAATCGCCTTTCCCGCCGGTTTCTCTTCTATGGTTCCGGCAGAGCGAAAAAATTCCAGTGCCAGTGCAGGCTGATACTGCGGACTCTGCGCGGCGACCTGAGTCGTAGCGCGCGCGGCCGCTTCCGGGCGCGGCGTGGGCTTGGCCGAAAAATCGAGGTCTTCCATGGGTCCCGATATTTTAATCCTTAATTCGGCGGCGGGCGATGTATTGCCGGCAGGGTCGGCCCCTTAGCTGAACACCGCCGGCGCGAGCTTTGTCAGCGCTTGCTTACGCGAAATCGATGTGCCTGCGAGCGCAAAACCAAGCAGCTTGCCGCTTGCATCCTCGAATCTGGCCTCGATTCCGTCCGCTTCCGGATTCAGCTTCCAGCTGCCCGCAAGCGCCGCCGGCGGGCAAACCACCAGCGGCAGCGCCGGGGTCTTCACCACCACCGGCATGGCGGAATAGGTAACCGGCGTCGCCGTTCCCGCCAGCGTCTGCGCCAAAGCGCGCGCTGCCTGCATCAGCGGCAGCACGTAGGGCAGCGTCTGGCCATCGACCTCGGCGCAATCACCCAGGGCATACACGTTTGCCGCGCTGGTCTGCAGCAGGCGGTCGGTGACGATGCCGCGATTGACCTTCAATCCCGCGCGCTGCGCCAGCCGCACGCGCGGGCGCAAGCCGATTGCGCTGAGCACCACGTCAGTCTTCAGCATCGTCCCGTCGGCGAGCTCTACGTGCAATCCTGCGGCATCGCGCTTTACCGCGCGCGCCGTGGTCCCCAGGTGCCAGCTTACGCCGGCGGCAGCCAGTGCATGCTGCAGGCGCTCGGCTACCGCCTCGGGCAACAGCCGGCCCAGTGGCCGCTGTGCCGGGTCGATCACCGCTACACGATAGCCGGCAGCGAGGAGGTCGTTGGCGAACTCGCAGCCGATAAGTCCCGCGCCCAGCAGCACCACGCTTTGCTTGCCTTCGATGGCGGCGCGAAAGCTCGCATACGCCGCCAGGTCGTTGACGCGCAACACTTCGTGTGCGGCATCGCCTTGCAGCGCCAGTTCTATCGGGTCGGCGCCCAGCGCGAGCACCAGCTTCGCGTAGCGTATCGGCGCGCCCGCGACCTGCACCGTGCGCCGGCCGGTATCTATTGCTTCGACCTCGGCGCCGGCGATAATCCGCGCTTTGAGTTGAACGGCCATTTGTTCGGCTGCGGCGCTCGCGATCTGCGCCGCCGCTTTTCCCGCTGCCAGCGCATTCGACAGCATCGGCTTGGAATAGAAACTCGCGTCGTCCCGGCTCAGGATCACCAGCGGCGTGAACTGATCGAGCTTGCGCAGTTCGCGGGCCACGGTGTAGCCCGCGAGCCCGCTGCCGATGATGAGCACCGGATCCACTTCAGGCCGCCACCGAGCCGGCTTCTACCATTTCGAAATCGGCCTTGGCCACGCCGCAATCGGGGCAGGACCAGTCAGCCGGGATGTCCTCCCAGCGCGTTCCCGCGGCGACGCCGTCCTCCGGCATTCCCCTTGCTTCGTCATAGATGAAACCGCACACCACACATTGCCATGTCTTCATTTGTTCGCTCCTTGCTGTCGGTAGATTGATTAGTGCTGCGCCTTGGCCAGCGCCGCCTTGTATTGGTTGGCGTGGCGCTCCTCGACCTTGGCCAGCGCGGCAAATCGCTTGGCCGCCTTCTCCAGCGTGCTGCGGAAGGACTGCGCGTGTTCTTTCGATTCGGCGATCTGCTCGTCGAATTCCTTTACCGCCGGGGTGTTGCCCTCTTCGACGGCGAGGTGGCGGAATTTCGGGTACATCTCGGTGTACTCGTAGGTTTCACCCTCGATGGCGATCTCCAGCGCCCGTGCCGGGCTGAGCCCGGACTTGGGATAGAGCAGGTCGAGATGGCCGAAGGCGTGCTGCACGTCCTGATCGGCGGTTTCCGCGAACACGCGCGCGGTAGCCTCGTCACCGGCTGCGCGAGCGAGTTTGGCGAAATAGCGGTATTTGATGTGCGCCATGCTCTCGCCGGCAAATGCCGCCTCGAGGTTCTGGATGGTGATGGATTCCGGTTTCATGTCTGGCTCCTTTGAAATGGGATGAACGTGCTACGGGACCGATTATGGCCGCTAGACATAATCGAGTCTAACGACTAATATTGTTAAACTTGATCGGATATGTCGATATGCCTGTCCTGCCTTCCCTGCGCCAGCTCGGCTACCTCGTCGCGCTGGCGCAGCACCTCAATTTCACCCGCGCCGCCGCGGCCTGCTTCGTTACGCAGTCCACGCTCAGCGCCGGGCTGAAGGAGCTGGAGGCGACGCTTGGCGCGATGCTGGTCGAGCGCGACCGGCAAAGCGTGCTCATGACGCCGCTGGGGCTGGAAGCGGCAACGCGCGCGCGCCAGTTGCTCGCCGCGGCGGAGGACCTGGTCCAACTCGCCGCAGCGTCGGCCCAGCCGATGACAGGCGCGCTGCGCCTGGGCGCGATTCCGACGCTCGCGCCTTTCCTGCTGCCGCACATCCTTCCCGGTCTGCGCGCGAAATACCCGCAGCTGAAGCTGTTGCTGCGCGAGGACGTCAGCGCCAACCTGCTGCAGCGCCTTGCGGACGGACAGCTCGATTTCGTGCTGCTGGCCTTACCGTTCGATACCGGGGATATGCAAGTGCGTGCGTTGTTCGACGACGAGTTCTGGCTGGTCGGGCGCGAGGACGACCCGGCGCTCAAGGCCAGGCGCGCAAGCGTCAGCGCACCGGTTGCGGAGCGGCTGCTGCTGCTGGAGGAGGGCCACTGCCTGCGCGAGCACACGCTCGCCGCCTGTGCCGGCCGCGAGCCCTCCAGCCGCTCCGGCGTGGAAGCTACCAGCCTGCTGACGCTGGTGCAGATGGTCGAATCGGGCATCGGCCTTGCGCTGGTGCCGGAGATCGCGCTGAACAGCGGCTTGCTCAAGGGAACCAAACTCGTCGCGCGGCCGCTGACTTCGCCGGCTCCGAAGCGCACCATAGCGCTGCTGGCGCGGCGCTCCAGTGCGCGGCAGGCAGAGCTAGCGGCGCTGGGCGAATTCATCGAAGCCGCGCGCCGACAGGATCACTATGCCGTCAGCACGTCCAGGGGACGGCGGCGTCCTTCACACCAATAGAGAGGCAAGGCAAATGACCCTTCCGCTCGAACTCAAGCTATCCGCCGCAGACGGCACGCCGCTGTTTGTCGCCGACTGGCCGCTGACGGCATCCGCGCCAGCGCCCGCAGGTGTCGTGCTGATGCACGGGCTGGGCGAGCATTGCGGCCGCTATGAACATGTGGCGCGCTTTTTCAACGGCTGCGGCTATGCGGTGCGCGCCTACGACCATCGCGGCCACGGCCGTTCCGGCGGCGCGCGCGGCGATACGCCCGACGCCGAGGCCATCGTGCAGGATGCGAAAATTGTGATCGACGACTTCGCGCGACAGCTTTCGGCTCCGCCGCTGCTGCTCGGCCACAGCCTGGGGGGCTTGTTCGCCGCCTACTTTGCGACGCGCGCGCTGTCGCCGCTGGGCGGGCTGATCCTGTCGTCGCCGGCGCTAAGGATACGGCTGGCGGGCGGGCAGAAGCTGTTGCTGCTGATACTGGGGGCCATCGCTCCCGGCCTGGGCATACCGAACGGGCTCGACTCGAAATATCTTTCGCACCGGCAGGACGTGGTCGATGCCTACGACAATGACCCCCTGGTCCATCCGAAGATCAGCGCGCGCCTGCTGCGCGCGATGCTCGCCGCAATCGAATTCGCGCAGGCGCATGCGTCCGCGCTCCGCGTCAAGACGCTATTGCTGGTGGCGGGCGACGATCATCTGGTCGACGCCAGCGGCAGCGACGCCTTTTTCGGAAAACTGGCACCCGGCGTGGGCACGATGCACCGATACGCGGATTATTACCACGAGATTTTCAACGAAACCGGGGCCGCGCGCGTATTCGGCGATGTACGCGCCTGGCTCGGCGCGCCCGGAGTACCGGACACCGCCGGGACGCAGTCCTAGCTTTTGACCGGACGGTTTTCCGGGTAGTGCTCGATCGCCGGGTCCAGGTGCACCCACGGCCGGGCGCTATTGGTCCAGATATTCATCACCAGTTTCATATCAAGCGGTGCATCCAGCGTGCCCACCTTGAGCACCATCATTTCCGGAACCTTCGCGCGCTGGCTGTAGATAGGTGAGCCGCAATCGGGGCAGAAATAGCGGTTCAGGATGTTGCCGCTCTGGGCGGTATCGGCGTACAGCTTGGGCTTGCCTGCGGTAAAGGCCACCGCGCTGGTCGGAACCACTGCGTTGTGGCTGGCCCCCGCGCCGGACGCTTTCTGGCAATGCGTGCAGTGGCAGGCGATGATCTTTTCCACGGGAGCGCTGATGCTGTAGCGGATGCTGCCGCACAGGCAGCCGCCGGTGATCGCGTTCGGCATTGCTCTTCTCCTTGATCGGCCGGGACAGAGACTTCAGGACTTGCTGGTGAAATCGAAATTGTCCGCGCCGGCTGCAGCGGCGGTCGGCGCCGGTGCCAAAGCAGGCTGCCCCGCGGGCGCTGCACCTTGCACCCTGGCTGCGGCACGCTGCTCTGCCGGGGAGAGATTCGCGCCGGGTTCCGCGGACGCGCCGGGCGAAACCCCGTCCGAAGAAAATGCTGCCTCCAGATCCTGCTGGATTTGTGCCACGTCGAACGCGGCGCGCCCTTGCATGCGCAACAGGATGCGCGATGGCATATCCTGGATGCGCGGCACCGCCGCGCGCACATTGGCGGCAGTGGTCAGCATGGGCACTGCGTGGTTGTTCTTGAAGCCGGGCTGCGCGCGCTCGACGGCATCGATGATGGCTTGCTGCGCCTTGGCGATGCCCATGAGGAGTTCTGCGAGTTGGGTATTGTCCATTGCACTCCCTCCATACGGATCCCTATTGCCGCCAATGATACCCCGATCTGCGCACCGCCCGCGATGCTGCGCCGCCGATTCACGACACGTTCGACGTCAAGCCGGATTGCGCGCTAACATGCGGCCATGCGCACAAACTGGAGCGACATGACATCATGACCGCCGGCAATGACACTCACTCGAAGACCGTAGGCTACATCCTGTGGATTTTCGGCTTCACCGGCGCGCACCGCTTCTATTACGGCAAACCGGTTACCGGAACCATCTGGTTTTTCACCCTGGGCCTGCTTGGGATCGGCTGGCTGATCGACGCCTTTCTCATCCCGGGCATGGACCGTGAGGCGGACCTGCGTTTTCGCGCCGGCCGCGTCGACTACACCATCGCCTGGCTGTTGCTCACCTTCCTGGGCTTGTTCGGCGTGCACCGCATGTACATGGGCAAATGGGTCACGGGGATCATCTACCTGTGCAGCGCAGGCCTGCTCGGGATTGGGTATCTGTACGACTTCTGGACGCTGAACGACCAGATCACGGTGGTGAATGCGGCCACCTAAGGTCGGCTCGCCAACGCCGGATTGCTGCCCGGAGAGGCGCGCCAATGCTTGATCTTCGGCGCATCGTAGAATAAAACAGGCGGCCGTGGCCGCCTGTTTTCGTGTGCGCGGCGCGCGCTACTTGCGCTGGCGCAGCTTGCGGATCGCCGCGATCTGGGCCGAGGCTTCGGCGAGTTCGGCCACCGCCTTGGCGTACTCCATCTTGCCGCTTCGATCCTGCAGGCTTTCCCTGGCGCGCTTTTGCGCCTCCAGCGCCTTGGCTTCGTCCAGGTCGTGGCCTCGGATAGCGGTGTCCGCCAGCACCGTAATCAGGTTGGGCTGCACCTCGAGGATGCCGCCGGCGACGAATATCAATTCTTCCTCGCCACCGCTTGCGGGCTTGATACGTACGGTACCCGGCTTGATGCGGGTGATCAGTGGAGTGTGCTTCGGGAAGATCCCAAGCTCGCCCTCTTCGCCGGGCAGCACCACGAATTCGGCCTCGCCGGAATAAATGGCTTCTTCCGCGCTGACGACGTCTACGTGAATTGTGTGTGCCATAAGACTTAGAACCTCTTTTCACCGACACCGGTCCAGCCCGGTGTCGTCTCTTGTTACTAGAGCGTTTTCGCCTTCTCGACCGCTTCCTCGATGCCGCCCACCATGTAGAACGCCTGCTCGGGAAGGCTGTCGTAATCGCCGTTGACGATGCCCTTGAAGCCTTTGATGGTTTCCTTCAGCGGCACGTATTTGCCTTCCTGGCCGGTGAAGTTCTTGGCCACGTCGAAGGGCTGTGACAGGAAGCGCTGGATCTTGCGCGCGCGCGCCACAGCGAGCTTGTCCTCGGGCGAGAGTTCATCCATGCCCAAAATCGCGATGATGTCGCGCAACTCCTTGTAGCGCTGCAGCGTCTGCTGCACCGCGCGCGCGGTGTTGTAGTGCTCTTCGCCAACCACGTGCGGATCCATCTGACGCGAGGTCGAGTCCAACGGATCCACCGCCGGGTAGATGCCCAGAGATGCAATGTCGCGCGACAGCACCACGGTCGAATCGAGGTGGCCGAAGGTGGTCGCGGGCGAGGGGTCGGTCAGGTCGTCGGCGGGCACGTACACCGCCTGGATCGAAGTGATCGAACCGGTCTTGGTCGAGGTGATGCGCTCCTGCAGCCGGCCCATTTCTTCGGCCAGCGTCGGCTGGTAGCCCACCGCGGAAGGCATGCGGCCCAGCAGCGCCGACACTTCGGTACCGGCCAGCGTAAAGCGATAGATGTTGTCGACAAAAAACAGCACGTCGCGGCCTTCGTCGCGGAAGTATTCGGCCATGGTGAGGCCGGTCAGCGCCACGCGCAGGCGGTTGCCGGGCGGCTCGTTCATCTGGCCGTAGACCAGAGCCACCTTGTCGAGCACGCCGCCGTCCTTCATCTCGTGATAGAAATCGTTGCCCTCGCGCGTGCGCTCGCCCACGCCGGCGAACACTGACAGGCCGGAGTGCTTCTTGGCGATGTTGTTGATCAGTTCCATCATGTTCACGGTCTTGCCCACGCCGGCTCCGCCGAACAGTCCGACCTTGCCGCCCTTGGCGAAGGGGCATACCAGGTCGATCACCTTGATGCCGGTCTCGAGCAGCTCCTGGCTGGGAGAGAGCTCGTCGTACTTGGGCGCCATGCGGTGGATCGAAGCGACGCTCTCGGCGCCGATCGGTCCGGCTTCGTCGATCGGCCGGCCGAGCACGTCCATGATGCGGCCCAGGGTTTTCGGGCCCACCGGGACCGAGATCGGCGCTTTGGTGTTGATCACTTTCATGCCGCGGCGCAGGCCGTCGGAGGAACCCAGCGCGATGGTGCGCACGACGCCGTCGCCGAGCTGCTGCTCGACTTCGAGCGTCAGGCCGATTTCGTCCATTTTCAGCGCGTCATAGATATGCGGCATCTGGTCGCGCGGGAACTCCACGTCCACCACCGCGCCGATGCACTGTACGATTGTTCCTTCTTGGCTCATCGTCGTTTCCTAAGTGTTCAATATCAAAATTCGGTTGGCCAGCGGCATGCGCTAGACCGCCGCGGCGCCTGCGACAATTTCCGACAGTTCCTTGGTGATCGCCGCCTGGCGCGACTTGTTGTAGATCAGCGTCAGTTCATCGATGACGCTGCCGGCGTTGTCGCTCGCAGCCTTCATCGCTACCATGCGCGCGCTCTGCTCTGAGGCCATGTTTTCGGCCACCGCCTGGTAGATCAAGGCTTCGATGTAGCGCGTGAGCGTTTGGTCGAGCACCGACTTGGCGTCCGGCTCATACAGGTAATCCCAGGAACCTGCGGGAGCGCCGAGCCGCTCGCCCGACAGCGGCAGCAGCTGCTCCATCACCGGCTCCTGCTTCATGGTGTTGACGAACTTGGTGTAGAAAATCTCCAGGCGGTCGAAGCGGTCCTCGATATAGCCGTCGAGCATTACCTTGAGCGCGCCGATCAGCCGCTCCATGTTCGGCCTGTCGCCCATGCCGATCACGTGCGATACCACGTTGGCGCCCAGGCGCTGCATGAAGCCCAGGCCCTTGTTGCCGATGCAACACACCTCGAAGCTCTCGCCCTGCGATTCCCACTCGCGCATCTTCGCCAGCGCCATGCGCAGCACGTTGGTGTTCAGGCCGCCGCACAGGCCCTTGTCTGCGGTCACGACAATGATGCCGACTTTCTTCACCGTGTCGCGCGCTACCAGATAGGGGTGGCGGTATTCAGGATTGGCGTAGGAGAGGTGGGCTGCGACGTTGCGGATCTTTTCGGCATACGGACGCGCCGCGCGCGTGCGCTCCTGCGCCTTGCGCATTTTTGAGGCCGCGACCATTTCCATCGCCTTGGTGATCTTGCGCGTGTTTTGCACGCTCTTGATCTTGGTCTTGATTTCCTTTGAACCTGCCATTCCTCTACCTTTCTGCCAACGCCCCTCACCCTAACGCTCTCCCCGCTCGCGGGGAGAGGGGATTTCAGTTAGTACGTTCCGTTCTGCTTGAAATCCTTGACCGCCTCGTGCAGCATGGCCTCGTCTTCCTTGGACAGGTCCTTGGTGCTTTCGATGCGCTCGATCAGCGCCGCGTACTTGTCCTTGCAGAAAGCGCGCAGCGCGCGCTCGGCCGCCAGCGCCTTGTTGGTGTCGATGTCGTCGAAGTAGCTGTTGTTGACCGCGAACAGCGTCAGCGCCATTTCCCATACTTGCAACGGCTCGTACTGCGGCTGCTTCATCAGCTCGGTCACCAGGCGCCCGCGCTCGAGCTGCTTGCGCGTCGCTTCGTCGAGGTCCGAAGCGAACTGGGCGAACGCTGCAAGCTCGCGATACTGCGCCAGCGACAGGCGCACGCCGCCGCCGAGTTTCTTGATCACTTTGGTCTGCGCCGCGCCGCCGACGCGCGATACCGAGATACCGGCGTTGATCGCCGGGCGGATACCGGCGTTGAACAGGTCGGTCTCGAGGAAGATCTGTCCGTCGGTAATCGAAATCACGTTGGTCGGCACGAAGGCGGTAACGTCGCCGGCCTGGGTTTCGATCACCGGCAGCGCGGTGAGCGAACCGGTCTTGCCCTTGACTTCGCCCTTGGTGAACTTCTCCACGTACTCCGGATTCACGCGCGCCGCGCGCTCGAGCAGGCGCGAGTGCAGGTAGAACACGTCGCCGGGATAGGCTTCACGGCCCGGCGGCCGGCGCAGCAGCAGCGACACCTGGCGATAGGCCCAGGCCTGCTTGGTCAGGTCGTCGTAAATGATCAGCGCGTCCTGACCGCGGTCGCGGAAATATTCGCCCATGGTGCAGCCGGAGTAGGGCGCGATGTACTGCATTGCCGCGGACTCCGAAGCGGTGGCGGCGACGACGATGGTGTAGGCCATGGCGCCGTGCTCTTCGAGCCGGCGCACCACGTTGACCACGGAGGATGCTTTCTGCCCGATAGCGACATAGACGCAGATCAGGTCCTTGCCTTTCTGGTTGATGATGGTGTCGATTGCCACCGCGGTCTTGCCGGTCTGGCGGTCGCCGATGATCAGCTCGCGCTGGCCGCGGCCGATCGGCACCATTGAATCGATGGCTTTTAATCCGGTCTGCACCGGCTGCGACACCGACTGGCGTTCGATGACGCCCGGTGCCACTTTCTCGATCACGTCTGTCATTTTGGCGTTGATCGGGCCCTTGCCGTCGATCGGCTGGCCGAGGGAATTGACCACGCGGCCGATGAGTTCGGGGCCGACCGGCACGTCCAGGATGCGGCCGGTGCACTTGACCGTGTCGCCCTCGGAGATGTGCTCGTAGGGCCCGAGCACCACCGCGCCGACCGAGTCGCGCTCCAGGTTCAATGCGAGGCCGAAGGTGTTCTTGGGGAATTCCAGCATCTCGCCCGCCATCACGTCCGAGAGGCCGTGGACGCGGCAGATGCCGTCGGTCACCGACACCACCGTGCCCTGGGTGCGCACATCGGCAGACAGCGCAAGATTCTGGATCTTGCTCTTGATCAGCTCGCTGATCTCGGAAGGATTCAACTGTTGCATGCTATCTCCTGAACCTTAAGTATTGTCGCGCTGTTGGGCTAGATCGCAAGCAGGCCCGCGGCCATTGCATTGAGCTTGGCGCGTACCGAGCCGTCGATGACTTCGTCGCCCACTACCACGCGCACGCCGCCAATGAGCTCGTGCTCGATGCGCACCTTGGGGTTTATCTTTCGCTTGAAGCGCTTTTCCAGTTCGGCCACCAGGCTCGCGAGCTGTGCCGCGTCCAGTTCGAACGCGGTGCTGATCTCGGCGTCGACCACGCCTTCGCGTTGATTCTTCAGCGTCTCGAATTGCGCGAAAATCTCGGGCAGCAGCGTAAGCCGGTCGTTATCGATCAGTAATCCGATGAAATTCTTCGCCTCGGTGGAAATACCCTCCGGGGAGACGGACAGGAACAGACCCCGCAGTTGCGCCGGGGTCAGGTCGTAGGTCGCCAGGCATTCCTGCATCGCGGGATGTCCGGCTGCCTGCGCCAACCTGCGCAGCGTACTCGACCAGGCGGGGAGTGTGGCGCCCGCGTCGGCAAGACGGAACACCGCTTCGGCGTAAGGGCGCGCCAGAGTTGCGATCTCGGCCATGGTGGGCCTATAGCTCCCGCTTCAACTGGTTGAGCAGATCGGCGTGCGCCTGCGCGTTCACTTCGCGCTGCAGAATCTTTTCGGCACCGCTCACTGCAAGCGCCGCCACCTGTTCGCGCAGCGCCTCCTTGGCGCTCGAAACTTCCTGCTGAATCTCGGATTTGGCGCCGGCAAGCAGTCGATCGCCCTCGGCTTTGGCCGAATTCTTCGCTTCTTCGATCATTTGCAGGCCGCGTTTTTCCGCCTGCGCAATAATCTCCGCGGCACGCGCACGCGCCTTGACCGACTCTTCGGCAGCGAGCTTCCCCGACGCTTCGAGCTCCCGCTTGCCCTGCTCGCCGGCCGCCAAGCCGTCGGCAATATGTTTTTGCCGATCTTCGATCGCCTTCATCAGCGGCGGCCAGACGAATTTGACCGTAAACAGTATGAAAAGCGCGAAGGAAATCGCTTGCGCGATCAATGTCAAGTTGATGTTCATGTTCGAATCCCCTTGCGGCCCACGTCTCGCCAGGACCGACGGTGCAGTCGGGTTACTTAGGGATGACGGCAAGCAGCGGGTTGGCGACCGCGAACCACATGGCCAGGCCGACGCCGATGATGTATGACGCGTCGATCAGGCCGAGCAGCAGGAATACTTTCGCCTGCAGTTGCGGGATCAACTCGGGCTGCCGCGCCGCGCCCTCGAGGAAGCGGCTGCACATCAGCGCGACGCCGATGCAGGCGCCCATCGCGCCGAGGCCTATCATCAGGCCGATGCCGATGCCGGTGTAGGCCTGAATCATGGCCAAAGCTGCAATTTTATCCATCGTATTTTCCTTTCTAGAGCGAAGCGTTGCCGGGGTTAATTGGTAATACTGTCAGTGGCTCTCGTGCGCCATCGAGATGTACACAATGGTCAGCATCATGAATATGTACGCCTGCAGCACCACGATCAGGATGTGGAAGATCGACCAGCCGACGCCCAGAATGGCGCCGAAGAACGCGCCGCTGAAGCTGCTCGCGGCCCACAGCCACAACAGCAGAAAAATGAGCTCGCCTGCGTAAATATTGCCGAACAGCCGCATAGAATGCGACAGTGGCTTGGACACGTATTCGACCAGGTTGAACAGGAAATTGAACGGCCAGAGCACGGGATGCGCGCCGAAGGGCGCGCAGAACAGCTCGTGGATCCAGCCGCCCAGGCCCTTGACCACGATGGCGAAGTAAATCGACAGAAACAATACCGACAGCGACAGGGCGAAAGTCGTATTGATGTCCGCCGTGGGCACGATCCTGAATTCGTGCTGATGAAACACATGCGTCAGTATCCACGACATGATGTCCGCAGGCAGGAAATCCATCGCGTTCATCAGAAGCACCCAGACGAACACGGTCAGCGCGGTAGGCGCGATGAAACCGCGCTTGCCGTGGAATATGCCTTTGACCTGGTCGTCGACGAAATCGAACAGCAGCTCCACGAAAGCCTGGCGCTTGTTCGGCACCCCCGCGCTTGCGCCGCGCGTCACCAGCCACATGAGCAGCGTGGCGACGACGCCGAGGAGCAGGCCGACGACCAGCGAATCGAGATGCAGCGTCCAAAAGCCCCCGTCGCCCATCGCCTGGGCCTTGAAGCTCAGGTGGTGCTGTATGTAGCTCGTCGCGGTGAGTTCTTGCTCGGCAGCCATGCTGTTCAGCCTGATTTATCCGTTTCCAAGGGCGCGCTCTGCGCCAGTCCTAATTCTTGTCGCCTACGAACAACGCCATGCTGAAAATTAGAAGCGTAATCACGAACGATCCGAGCAAGCCGACGACGACGACGTCCTGATAGGCCGCCAGAACCAGCCATAGCAGCAGGAATGCAAGGAAAAGTTTGGCCACCTCAGCTTTGACGGCGGCAAAAAGAACCTCCCCGGCAGTTCTACCTCTCTTTGCGGTGCTTTTGGCAGCCATCAGCACGAACACCAAACCGGCGACGATGCTGATCACGCCGCCCAAAAAAGCCGAAATTGCGCCGTGAACACCCGCAAACCAGGCCGCGAACGACGCGATGAATATTGTGGCCAGTACTTGCAACCCGATCACCGGGCGGAACTTTCGCCACACTCGCCGCTATCCTCGCTGCAAATCGGCGAGATTATAGCGGCTATACCGAAGACCGGTCAATTCGCAATTCCCCTCTTGACGGCGCAATGCCTTGATCCACATCAACATGTATGCTCCGGCTTGAAGGTACCTGCAGCGCCGGTTGAAATGATGTTGCAGTGCGAAAACGGCGCTAGCGTGGCGATCGCTTTTTCGCCTTGGTCGCAGCTTTCGCGATATCGGTCTTGGAGAAATACCAATCGACATACTCGTAGCCGGCGCGCGATCTGGCGTCGGCCTCCTTGGCCGTGGTAGGCGGAGGCACAATCACTTTTTCGCCGGGGCACCAGCCCTCCGGCGTTGAAACGGCGTGCCGATCGCTGGTTTGCAAGGCTTCGACCAATCGCAGTATCTCCTCTACCGACCGGCCATTGGTCATCGGGTAGTAGACCATGGCGCGCACCTTTCCGTCAGGGTCGATAAAGAACGTCGCTCGCACGGCCGAAGTATCGCTTGCGCCAGGCTGAATCATGCCGTAGTCGTGCGCGATGCGCATCGACAGATCGTCGATTATGGGAAACGGGATGTCTACGCCGAATTTTTCCTTGATATTGCGTATCCAAGCCAGATGCGAATAGGCGCTGTCCACCGACAGGCCCAGCAGTTCGCAGCCCCGCTTCTGGAAGCGCTCGTGGAATTTGGCGAACGCAAGGAATTCGGTGGTGCACACCGGGGTGAAATCCGCCGGGTGGGAAAACAGGATCAGCCATTTTCCGCGATAGTCGCGCAGTGAGCGCGGACCGTGGGTGGTCTTGGCGCTGAAATCCGGCGCCGGTTCGTTGATGCGCGGCAGCTTCGCGTTCCAGACATTTTCCATCGCGTTCTCCTTTGCGGCGGACTTCTGCTCCGCCCTCTCAGCGTTTGCAGCAAAACGGGAGGATCCCTCGCGCTCACCGAATCTTCACGCGACCATCAACCCTTTTTTGCGGGCTCCTATTCGCTCAGTCCTGAAAGCGGGCAATGATTTCGGGCGGAATGACACCCGCCTTCAGCCCCTCCGGATCGGCCGGATCGCGCAGGCCCCAGACCCTTACCTCGCGACCTTCGACGACGATGTTACCGTTGTTGTGCACCCTGTGCTCGACCACGAAAACCTTGCTGCGCCATTCGCCGACCCAGCTTTCGATCACGATCTGATCGCCGAAGCGCGACGGGCCGCGGAAGCTGGCGCTCGCGTCTACCAAAGCCACGCCCGCCATCCGGTATTCCGGAAACATTTGCGCCCAGGGCAGGCCGCGGGAACGAAACATCCTTTCGGTGGCGCGATCGAACCAATCGAAATAACGCGGGTAAAACACGATGCGCGCGGGGTCGCAGTCGGCGAAATCCACAATAATTTTGAAACGGGAAGGCGTCATATCCGCTGGGAAGATAGATTGAATGCGTCGCCCGGGCGCGAACACGCATGCAGCCGAGGGCCGTATTATGCCGGCTTCTGCCGGGGGCCGATTAGTCCGATGGCCGCGACACCTGTCCGGGATGACAACGCCCGTTGGACAAACTAGACTGAAAATCATGGTTTCCGACGCGAAGAAGCGCTCGATTCTGGGGACGCTGGGGCTGGTGGCCGCTCTGGCCGGCGGCAGCGCGCCGGCGCAGGACGCGTACGCGCGCGAGCGCGAGGCGCTGCTGAAAGAAATCGAGGCCATGGCGCGCGAGACCGGCGCCGAAACCGGTCGCGCGGCGTTCAGCGACCGGGTGATGGCGGCCGTGGCCAGAGTTCCGCGCGAGCGCTTTGTACCCGCGGCCTATGCGTCACTGGCCTACGCCAACCGGCCGCTTCCAATTGGACACGGCCAGACGATCTCGCAGCCGTACATCGTCGCACTCATGACCGACCTGCTCGAACTCAAGCCCGATGATTCGGTGCTGGAAATCGGCACCGGCTCCGGCTATCAGGCCGCGGTTCTCGCGGAACTGGTGCACCGGGTGCATACCATCGAGATCATCGAGTCGGTCGGCAGGAATGCTGCAAGCCTGCTGCAACAGCTGGGCTACACCAATATCGAGAGCAGAATCGGCGATGGCTACGAGGGCTGGCCGGAGCGCGCGCCATTCGATGCAATCATCGTCACCGCTGCGGCGCTGCGGGTTCCGCCGGCGCTGCTCGAGCAGCTCAAGCCCGGTGCGCGCATGGTGATTCCGGTCGGCGCCGAAGGCGAGGTGCAGTTCCTGCACGTGATGCTGAAACGGACCGACGGTTCGATCGCGAAGCAGCGCAGCCTGCCGGTGCGCTTCGTGCCGCTTACCCGGAACAACTGAGCGCCGCGCCGTCCCGCCGCGGCTTTCAGCGCTTGAATCTCGCCAGCAGATCGTCCAGGTGTTCGTGGCTGGAATAGCTGAGCACCAGCTTGCCGGCGCCTTTCTTGCCGGGCTTGATTTCAACCTTGGTGCCGAATTTTTCCGACAGCTCTTCTTCGAAGCGCTGGATGTCGCGGCTTGTCCGGACGCGGCTCGATTTCTTCGCTTTCGGATTGAGGATGTCCTGCACCAGTTTTTCGGTTTCGCGCACCGACAGCCCGCGCTCGGCCACCCGCTTTGCGAGTTCTTCCTGGCGCCGGCCTTCGAGGGCGAGCAGCGCACGCGCGTGGCCCATGTCGATCTTGCTGTCATAGAGCAGCGCCTGCACCGCCTGCGGCAGGTTCAGCAGGCGCAGCAGATTCGAGGTTGCGGCGCGTGAACGGCCGACAGCTTCGGCGGCTTCCTGGTGGGTCATCTTGAATTCGTTGATCAGGCGGTGGATGCCGGTGGCCTCCTCCAGCGGATTCAGGTTCTCGCGCTGGATGTTCTCGATCAGGGCCATGGCGAGCGCCGCCGAATCGGGCACTTCGCGAATGACCACCGGCACTTCGCGCAGACCGGCGATTTTCGCCGCGCGCCAGCGCCGCTCGCCGGCGATGATTTCGTAGCGCCCCTTGCCCAGCGGCCGGGCCAGTATGGGCTGCATCACGCCCTGGGATTTGAGCGAGCGTGCCAGCTCCTCGAGCGATGCCTGATCCATGCGCGTACGCGGCTGATACCTGCCCGCCTGCAGTTCCTCCAGCTTGAGTGTTTTAAGGGCGTCGCCAGCGCCCGCCTCCTCATTCTGCGCCAGCAGCGCGTCGAGCCCGCGACCGAGTCCTTTCATTTCGTTTCCCCGTCTACGCCAGCGCCACGGCCGATCGCTGCAGCAATTCGTCCGCCAGCGCCATATAAGCCTGCGAGCCCTTGCAGGCCTTGTCCAGAGTTACTGCGGGCGCTCCATAGCTGGGTGCTTCGGCCAGGCGCACATTGCGCGGAATTATGGTGGCGTACAGCTTGTCGCCGAAATGCTGCTGCAGTTGCGCCGACACCTGCTGCGTGAGCGAGTTGCGCGGATCGTACATGGTGCGCAACAGGCCCTCGATCTCGAGCTGGGGATTCAGATGTTTGCGCACCTTGCGTATGGTTTCGACCAGATCGCTCAAGCCCTCGAGTGCGTAGTACTCGCATTGCATCGGGATCATCACCGCGTCGGCCGCGACCAGGCCGTTGAGCGTGAGCAGGTTGAGCGCGGGCGGACAGTCGAGCAGGATGAAATCGTACTCGGCGGCAATTGCGGCGAGCGCAGACTTGAGGCGCGTTTCGCGATTGTCCAGGTTCACCATTTCGACCTCAGCGCCGGCTAGCTCGCGGTTCGCCGGCAGCACGTCGTAGCCGCCGCTCTCGGACGTCTGCCGCACCGACTGCACCGTCGTCAGCCCGAGTAGCACCTGGTACACCGAGCGCTCCAGCTTGCGCTTGTCGATGCCGCTGCCCATGGTGGCGTTCCCCTGGGGATCGAGATCCACCAGAAGCACCCGTTTGCCGGCAGCAGCCAGCCCGCCGGCGAGATTGACGCTGGTGGTGGTCTTGCCCACGCCGCCCTTCTGGTTGGCGAGCGCAAGGATGCGCGAACTCATCGGACGTTTTCCGGCAGCGTTGCCGGCTGTTCGTCTATTTCGATCAGCGCCAGATGCCGCGCTCCGTCCAGGCCGGGGACGGAGAGCGGCAGCACCCGCCGCACCTTGAATCCCGGCGGCAGCTTGTCTATTTCCTCGTAGGGGTGCAGACCCTTCATAGCCGCAAACAACCCGCCAGGCGCGAGCAAGTGCCGGGTAACGCGCACGAACTCGCCCATGTCGGAAAAGGCGCGCGAAATGATCACGTCGAAGCGATCCTGCGTTTGCCAGGACTCCACGCGTTCGGCACAAACTTCGATATTGTCGAGCTTGAGCTCTATCACCGCCTGATTCAGGAACGCGGCCTTCTTGTGATTACTGTCCAGCACGGTCACATGCAGGTCCGGATTCGCCAGCGCCAGAGGAATGCCGGGCAGCCCGGCGCCGCTGCCGACATCGAGCAGTCGCTTTGCCTGCAGATGCGGTGCCACCGCGAGGCTGTCGAGCAGGTGGTGGCCGACCATTTTTTCCGGTTCGCGTATGGCGGTCAGGTTGTACACCCGGTTCCACTTGTCTATCAGCGCGATGTAGTCGAGCAAGCGCTGTTGCGTAGCGTCCGGGAGCGTCAATCCCAGGGCGATGAGTCCGCGCTTGAGCTGATCTGCCGCGTTCATGCCGCGGGCCGCTCGGCACGGGGAGCGTCCGTCGGCATTGCGTCACGGTTTGCCGGTTCGCGCGCAAGCCCAGGTGCAAAGCCGCGCTTCAGGTGTACCAGCAGCAAGGAAATCGCGGCCGGCGTCAGGCCGGAAATGCGCGAAGCCTGACCTATGGTTTCGGGTTTGTGCTGATTCAGTTTTTGCTGCACTTCGCGCGACAAGCCGCGCACGCTGGCGTAGTCGAGGTCGCGCGGCAGCGCCGTCTGCTCGTGCAGTTCACGCCTGAGCACCTCGTCCCGCTGGCGCGTGATATAGCCGTCGTACTTGACCTGGATCTCCACCTGTTCCGCCACCGCCGGCTCCTGGACAGGTTCACCCGCCCCCGGCAGGGACATCAGGCTGGCATAGCTCACGTCCGGGCGGCGCAGCAACTCAGTGAGCGCATACTCTCGCCCTATGCCTTTACCTAAAACCCTCTCTGCATCTGCTTCGGGCAAGAGCCTGGGGTTGATCCAGGTGGATTTGAGCCGCTCGAGTTCTTTCGCGACGGCCTCGCGTTTGCGCTCGAACGCTTCCCAGCGCGCATCGTCGATCAGGCCAAGGCTGCGGCCAGTTTCCGTCAGGCGCAGGTCCGCGTTGTCCTCGCGCAGCATCAGGCGATATTCGGCGCGGCTAGTAAACATGCGATAGGGCTCGGATACGCCGCGGGTGATCAGGTCGTCCACGAGCACGCCGATATAGGCCTGGTCGCGGCGCGGGGACCAGCCCTCGCGGCCTTGCACCAGCAGGGCGGCGTTTATCCCGGCGAGCAGTCCCTGTGCCGCAGCCTCTTCGTAGCCGGTGGTGCCGTTGATCTGGCCGGCGAAAAACAGCCCGCCAATCGCCTTCGTTTCCAGGGTGACTTTGAGTCCGCGCGGGTCGAAGTAGTCGTACTCGATGGCATAACCGGGGCGCAGGATGTGCGCGCGCTCCAGGCCTTTGATCGAGCGCACCAGCGCCAGCTGCACGTCGAACGGCAGACTGGTCGAGATGCCGTTGGGGTAGAACTCGTTGGTGTTCAGGCCTTCGGGCTCGAGGAAGATCTGATGGCTGGACTTGCCGGCGAAGCGGTGGATCTTGTCTTCTATCGAGGGGCAATAGCGCGGTCCAACGCCTTCGATTACCCCGGTGTACATGGGCGAGCGGTCCAGACCGCCGCGGATGATTTCATGCGTACGCGCATTGGTGCTCGTGATCCAGCAAGGCAGTTGCCGCGGGTGCATTGCGCGGCTGCCCATGTACGAAAATACCGGGGCTGGATCGTCGCCGGGCTGTTCCTGCATGGCCGAGAAATCGATCGAGCGGCCGTCCAGGCGCGGCGGCGTTCCAGTTTTGAGGCGGCCCACCGGAAGCTTGAGTTCGCGCAACCGCGCCGCCAGGCTCAGCGAAGGCGGATCGCCCGCCCTTCCCGCCTGAAAATTGACCATGCCGACATGGATCAGCCCGGAAAGAAAGGTGCCCGTCGTCAGCACCACGGAGCGCGCGCTGAAGCGCACGCCGAGCTGCGTCACCACGCCGCTGACCCGCTCGCCGTTCAGCGAAAGATCGTCCACCGCCTGCTGAAACAAACTCAGGTTCGGCTGGTTTTCCAGACGCGCGCGGATCGCCTGCTTGTAGAGCAAGCGGTCGGCCTGTGCCCGGGTTGCGCGCACCGCGGCGCCCTTGCTCGAATTGAGCGTGCGAAACTGGATCCCGGCCGCGTCGGTCGCGATCGCCATGGCGCCGCCCAGCGCATCGACCTCCTTGACCAGGTGCCCCTTGCCGATACCGCCGATCGACGGGTTGCAGGACATCTGCCCCAGCGTTTCGATGTTATGCGTAAGCAGCAGGGTATTGCAGCCGGCGCGGGCCGCTGCGAGCGCGGCCTCGGTCCCGGCGTGCCCGCCGCCCACTACGATTACGTCGAATTCCAAGGGAAATTGCATATGCCCGCTACGCTGCCGAAGAGGCGCGATTTTACGCTGAATTGAATCAAACCGTAAGCTGTTGTTCCACGTGGAACAAGGTGAATTCTCCGCGTCGCCTCAAGCGCAGACCAATGCGCTTTTACATAGCGATTCGCTGGCGCGGAGGACCGGCGCGCAGATGTTCCACGTGGAACCAGACGCCGTGGACGGCGCCCGGCGAAGCGCTTTTGCTAGCCGGCGGCGCTGGAAACCAGGCCGAGATAACTTTCGATCACGCGCGGATCGGACGCGAGTTCCACGCTCGGCCCCTCGATGACCATGTCGCCGGTTTCCAGTACGTAGCCGTAGTCGGCCACCTGCAGCGCCGCGTGGGCGTTCTGCTCCACCAGCAAAATGGAAACGCCAGTCTCGCGCAGTGCGGCGATGACGCGAAAAATGTCGCGCACGATCAGCGGCGCCAACCCGAGGCTGGGTTCGTCCAGCATCAGCAGCCGCGGCCGGCTCATGAGCGCGCGGCCCAGCGCGAGCATCTGGCGCTCGCCTCCGGAAAGCGTGCCGGCCAGCTGCCGGCGGCGTTCCTGCAAGCGCGGAAACAATGCGTACACCTGGTCGAAATCGGCAGCGATAGTCTTGTCGCGCTTACGGTAGCGATGAAACGCCCCCAGCACCAGATTGTCCTCGACGGTCATGGCGGCAAACAGCTCGCGCCGCTCCGGCACCAGGCACAGTCCGCGGCCTACCCGCTGCTCCGGTTCCATGCGCATGATCTCTTCGCCGGCGTAGACAATGCTGCCGCGCGCCGGCAGCATGCCCATGAGCGCCGCGAGCAGCGTGGTTTTGCCTGCGCCGTTGGGGCCGATGACGGTCACGATCCTGCCCTCCTCCAGGCGCAGCGCGGCCTGGTGCACAGCCTCGACTTTGCCATAGGCCACGCTCAGGCCGTGCACTTCCAGCAGCGCGCTCATTTCACGCCTCCGAGATAGGCTTCTAGTACCTGCGGGTTATTGCGGATCGCCTGCGGCAGGCCTTCGGCCAGCTTTTCGCCGAAGTCCATCACCACCAGCCGGTCCACCAGCTTCATTACGAAATCCATGTCATGTTCCACCAGCAGCACACTCATGCCTTCGGATTTGAGTTTGCGCAGGAGCTCGGCCAGTGCGCGTTTTTCCTGGTAGCGCAAGCCTGCAGCCGGCTCGTCGAGCAGCAGCAGGACCGGATCGGCGCACAGCGCGCGCGCGATTTCAAGCACGCGCTGCTGGCCCAGCGGCAGACTGCCGGCCGGTTCATGCATGCTCGCGCCAAGCCCGACGCGCTCAAGCTGGCGCGCGGCCTCGGCGAGCAGCATGGCCTCTTCCGCGCGTTCCAGGCGCAGCGCAGCGCTAATCACGCCTTTGTTGCCGCGCAGGTGGGCGCCGATGGCAACATTTTCCACCACGCTCATCCCGGGCAGCAAGTGCACATGCTGGAACGTGCGCGCAATGCCGTGCGGCACGATGGCTCGCGCGGACAGGGTGTCGATGCGCGCGCCGCGAAAGCGCACTTCGCCGCCGGTGAGCGGCAGTACACCGGTGACCAGGTTGAACACCGTACTCTTGCCGGCACCATTGGGGCCGATGAGGCCGAGGATTTCCCCGCTGCGCATGGAAAAGGACAAATCGTTTACCGCCACTAGGCCGCCGAAGACCTTGCGTACACTGTCCAGCACCAGCAGGCTTTCGCCGGCGACGGGCTGGGCACGTCGCGGGAGCTGCCGCGTCACCGCCTGCAGCTGTTTTTTCGGCGCCGGAAAATAGCCCACTACGAGCGGCATGATGCCTTCGCGCGCGCGCTGCAGCAGCAGCACTAGCAGCACACCGAATACGATCATTTCGAAATTGCCGCTTTGTCCGAAAAGCTTGGGCAACAGATCCTGCAACCACTGCTTGAGCACCGTAAGTATTCCCGCCCCTGCCACTGCACCCCAGACCGAGGCGGCGCCGCCGACCACGGCCATGAACAGGTACTCGATGCCGGCATTGATCGAGAACGGCGTGGGATTCACGAAGCGCAGCAGGTGCGCATAGAGCCATCCCGACAGGCACGCGAGCAAGGCAGCGTAGACGAAAATGATGATTTTCATGCGTGCTGTATTCACGCCGAAGCTCTCGGCCATCAAGCCGCCGCCCTTCAACGCGCGGATTGCGCGCCCGGAGCGCGAATCCAGCAGATTGCGCATCGACCACAGCGACAGCAGTACCAGCGACCAGATCAGGTAATTGAACTCGCGGCCCGTATCCAACGCCGCGCCAAACAGGTTGATCGCGGGCAGGCTCGAAATTCCGGTGTAGCCACCGAGAAATTCCATGTTGCCGAACAGGTAATACAGGCTGATCCCCCAGGCTATGGTCCCGAGCGGCAGGTAATGCCCGGAAAGACGCAGCGTAATGAAACCAAGAAACAACGATACGGCAAACGTTAGTGCCAGCCCCGCGAGCAGCGTCAGCCAGGGCGAAACGCCGTAGGTGGTGCTGAGATACGCGCTGGTATATGCGCCCATACCGACAAACGCGGCCTGGCCAAAAGATGTCAGCCCACCCACCCCGGTGAGCAGCACCAGTCCCAGGGCCACGATGCTGTAGAGACCGATGTAGTTGAGCAGGGTCACATGGAACTCGGGCAGCAGCAGCGGCGCCGCCAGCAGGAACGCGAGGAACGCGCCTAGTGCCAGCCGCGCCCGGCTCACTCTTCTTCTTCCTCTATGTGATGCGTAGTAAGCGAGCGCCAGATCAAAACCGGAATGATCAAAGTGAAGACGATCACCTCCTTGTAGGCACTGGCCCAAAACGATGCATAGGCTTCCAGCAAACCGACCAGCAGCGCGCCGGCCGCTGCGATCGGATAACTCACCAGGCCGCCGACGATGGCGCCGACGAAGCCCTTCAAACCCACGAGAAAGCCGGAGTCATAGTAGATGGTAGTAATGGGCGCGACCAGAATGCCCGACAGGGCTCCGATCAGTGCGGCGAGTGTGAAGCTGAGTTTGCCGGCCATTGCCGGAGAGATACCCACCAGCCGCGCGCCGACGCGATTGATGGCTGTGGCGCGCAAGGCCTTACCGTAGATGGTGTGTTCGAAGAACAGGAACAGGGCCAGTATCAGTCCCAGGCTAGCGCCCATCACCCACAGGCTTTGCCCGGAGATATTGAGCACCCCGAGTTTCCATTGCGCGTCCGAAAATGGCGGGGTGCGGGAGCCTTCCGCACCGAAAAAAACCAGGCCCATTCCGGTCATGGCGAAATGCACCGCAACCGAAATGATCAACAGCACCAGCACCGAAGCATTGGCCAGGGGCTGGAAAGCCAGACGATAGACCATGGGACCGAGCGGCACCACCAGACCGAGCGCCAGCAGTACCTGAAATGTAAGCGCTGGCTTATGCGGAGCGGCCCACCAGGCAAGCACTAACAATCCAGTCGGCAGAACGACGTAGTTGAGCAGGATGAGGGGTATACGTCGCACCAGTCCGAGGCGCAGGGCCTGGACCAACTCCACCACGGCGACCGTCAGGCCGGTACCCAGGAGCAACCAGGCGGTGCCCGGGAGCTTGCCCAACTGCAGGCTGGCCAGAGTAAGCGCGCCGTAGGCGACGAACTCGCCTTGAGGGATAAAGATCACCCGCGTCACCGCGAATACCAGAACGAGGGCCAATGCAAGCAGCGCGTAGATCGCGCCGTTGGTAAGGCCGTCCTGAATCAGAAACAGGGCGATTTCGGCGTTCAAGTTACCCGCTTGTCGGACTTCGCCAGGAAAATGTAATGTTGCCAGCGTGCATTATTTCATCAAACCGGATTCCCCGAAGTAGCGCAGGGCTCCAGCCTATTGTTGCTCCGCGATCACCTCGTCGATGGAACGCGCGAGTTTGTCCACCGCCTCATCCAGCTGCGCCGCGGTGATGATGTACGGCGGGGCGAGCATGACGTGGTCCCCGGCCACTCCATCCAGGGTCCCGCCCATGGGATAGCACATCAAGCCGTTTTCCAGCGCGCGCAGTTTGAGCCGCGCGTTGATTCTGCGCTTCGCGTCGAACGGGCGTTTGCTGGCGCGGTCTTCGACCAGCTCCAGCGCCCAGAACAGTCCGCGTCCGCGTATATCGCCGACGTGGGCATGCGCGCCGAAGCGTGCGCGCAACTTTGCTTCGAGTGCTGCGCCGCTGTCGCGCACCTGGGCGAGCAGCCCGCGCTGCTTGATCGCGCGCTGCACTGCGAATGCCCCCGCGCAGGCGGTGGCGTGTCCGGTATAGGTGTGGCCGTGCTGGAAAAAACCTGAGCCGCGCAGCACCGCATCATAGATCTTCGCGCTCGCGAGCATTGCCCCGATGGGCTGATAGCCTGCGCCCAGGCCCTTGCCTATGCAGATGAGATCAGGCGCCACGCTCTCCTGTTCGCAGGCGTATAGCGTGCCGCAGCGGCCCATGCCGCACATCACCTCGTCCAGGATCAGCAATATGCCGTACTTGTCGCAGAGCGCGCGCACGCCGGCGAAATAACCAGGCACCGGCGTGACGCAGCCCAGTGTCGCGCCGCCTACCGTCTCCGCCACAAAGGCGATGACCCGGTCTGCGCCCAGCCGGAGTATTTCTTCCTCGAGCTCGCGCATCAGGCGCTGGCCGTAAGCCGCATCGTCTTCGCCCTGCTGCTTGCCGCGATAGGCATAGCAAGGCGAGACATGCGAAACCTCCACCAACAGCGGTTCGAACTGCTTGCGCCGCCATAGATTGCCGCCGGTAGCGAGCGCGCCTAGCGTATTGCCGTGATAACTTTGCAACCGCGCGATTACGTGCCGGCGCTGCGGCTGGCCGATCTCCACAAAATACTGGCGCGCAAGCTTGAGCGCGGCTTCCACCGCCTCCGAGCCGCCGGAGGTGAAGTACACCCGCTCTATTCCCGCCGGCGCGTTTTCGACCAGCTCGCAGGACAAGCCTTCCATCGGCTTGTTGGTGAAGAACGAAGTATGCGCGAACGGCAGCTGCTCGAGCTGCGCCTTGATCGCATCGATCACCTCGCGATCGCTGTGACCCAGACAGGACACGGCCGCGCCGCCACAGGCGTCCAGATAGCGCTTGCCGTCGCGGTCGATAACATAGGGGCCGTCGCCGCCGACCGCGAGCGGATACTTGTGCTTGGGATTGCGGTGGAAAACCTGGCCCATGGAAATCACTCTCTGTAAACTCGCCGCGGTCCGAACGATACCGGCTTCGGCTTGGTGGAAACGCGAAGGACGCGCCGTCCCCTTGTTGCGCAGCTAGACCTCAGGGCGCGAGGCGCTGCTCCAGCAGTTCGCGCTCGAGCGCCAGCGCCTGCGGCAGCTTGTCCTTGAGCTTGGCGAACAATTCATCGTGCAGCTTGAGTTCGCGCCCCCAGGCGGCCCGGTCTATATTGGTTACGCTGGCGTACTTGTCGGCGCTGAACTCCAGTCCCTTCCAATGCAGGTCTTCGAACTCGGGCATCCAGCCCAGCGGCGTCTCGACGGCGTGGCCCCGGCCTTGGCAGCGGTCGACGATCCAGCTGAGAACGCGCATGTTCTCGCCGAATCCGGGCCAGACGAACTTGCCATTGGCGTCCTTGCGGAACCAGTTGATCTGGAAAATATGCGGCGGCTGCTTCACTTTCTTGCCTACTGCGAGCCAGTGCTTGAAATAGTCGCCCATGTGGTAGCCGCAAAAGGCGATCATCGCGAAAGGATCGCGGCGCACCACGCCTACCTGCCCGACGATGGCCGCGGTGGTTTCGGAGCCCATGGTCGCAGCCTTGTAGACCCCGTCCTCCCAGCTGAAGGCCTCGACTACCAGCGGCGTCGTATCGGAGCGCCTCCCGCCAAACAGGAAGGCGGATATTGGCAGACCGTTGGGATCGTCCCAGGCCGGGTCGAGCGAAGGACAGTTAGTCGCCGGCACGGTAAAGCGCGCGTTCGGATGCGCGGCATTGCGTCCGCACCCTGGGGTCCATTCCTTGCCGGTCCAATCGGTGAGCTTGGCAGGCGGTGTCTCGCTCATGCCTTCCCACCACACGTCGCCCTCGGGTGTTTCAGCGACATTGGTGAAAATGGTGTCGTGCTCGATCGATTTCATGCAATTGGGATTGCTGTGCACATTGGTGCCCGGCGCAACGCCGAAGTACCCCGCCTCGGGGTTGATCGCATAGAACTTGCCGTCCTCGCGCGGCTTGATCCAGGCGATATCCTCACCCACGGTCTCCACCTTCCAGCCCTCGAAGCCCTTGGGCGGAACCAGCATCGCAAGATTGGTCTTGCCGCAGGCGCTCGGAAACGCGGCGGCGACATAGCTTTTCTGCCCCTGCGGATTGGTGATCCCGAGGATCAGCATATGCTCGGCCAGCCAGCCCTGGTCGCGCGCCATCACCGAGGCGATGCGCAGCGCCAGACACTTTTTGCCCAGCAGCGCATTGCCGCCGTAGCCCGAGCCATAGGACCAGATTTCGCGCGTTTCCGGAAAATGGACGATCCATTTCTCCGGATTGCATGGCCAGCGCGCGGATTTCTCCCCCGCTGCAAGCGGTGCGCCCGCCGAATGCATGCAGGGTACGAAATTCCCGTCCTTGCCGAGCACGTCGAACACTGATCGGCCCATGCGCGTCATGATTTTCATGCTTACCACGACATAGGGTGAATCGGACAGCTCCACGCCGATATGAGCGATGGGCGAACCCAGCGGCCCCATCGAGAAGGGCACCACGTACATGGTGCGCCCGCGCATGCAGCCGTCGAACAGGCGGCCAAGCTTGCCGCGCATTTCCGCCGGCGCGATCCAGTTATTAGTCGGGCCCGCATCGTCCTGCTTTTCGCTGCAAATAAACGTGCGCTCCTCCACCCGCGCGACGTCGGACGGATCCGACAACGCGAGAAAACTATTGGGGCGCAATTTTGGATTGAGGCGCTTGATCATGCCCGAATCGACCATTTCCTGGCACAAACGCTCGTATTCCTCTTGCGAACCATCGCACCAGACGACGCGATCCGGCTTGGCGAGCTGTGCCATCTGCGCGACCCATTCCTTTACGCCTTGGTGTTTGACGTACTGCGGCGCGCTTGCGGCCGCGTTATTCCTGGCGTTGGCTGAATTCATGGTAGTTGTCTGCCCTGTCGTTGTAGAAAGCACCCGCAGCCACGCGCGGCTTCGCGCATGGCACAACAGGCTGCCAAGTGAATGTATTGCATTTTACAACGAAGCCCCGCACTGGGGGCCCCAGCACCGCGAGGATAAACAGGCGCCTGAATGGATACAGCGTCTTGCCGTCGGCGCTCCGGGGATAGGCATGCGCGACTCGCGCCCAGGCGCCTGGCGGGCGATTGCAGCGGCGCGAAGTATCCCGGACTAGGCACCGAAGTCCGCCTCACTTGCCGATGCAAAAGCGCGAGAAAATTTCTCCCAGCAAATCATCGGCGGCGAATTCCCCGGTGATGCTGTTGAGCTGTTCCTGCGCCAGACGCAGTTCCTCGGCAAACAGTTCCGGCCGCGCAAATTGCGCGCCGGCCTGCGCGGCATGGTGCGCCGCCTGGCGCAGCGCTGCGAGGTGGCGCTCGCGCGCCATGAACAGATCCTCCGCGCCCGGCTGCCAGCCGCCGATCGCGAGCAATTCGGCGCGCAGCGACTCCAGGCCGGCGCCGGTTTTGGCCGACAGATGCACATGCGTGGACGCCGCGTCGCGCAGGATCTGTGGCGCAGCACCGGCAAGATCGATCTTGTTATGCACGATGACGCGCCTCGCGCCCTGCGGTATGCGATCCACCAGCGCCAGGTCTTCCTCGGTCACGCCGGCGCGCGCGTCGACCAGCAACAGCACCACGTCGGCCTTGCCGATCTCGGTCCAGGTGCGCGCGATACCCATGCGCTCGACCTCGTCCAGGGTATCGCGCAGGCCCGCGGTATCGACGATATTGAGCGGCACGCCCTCGATCTGGATTGCCTGCCGCACACTGTCGCGGGTGGTGCCGGGAATGGCGGTGACGATGGCCAGCTCCTCGCCCGCCAGGCGGTTGAGCAGGCTCGACTTTCCCACGTTCGGCTGGCCCGCCAGCACTACCTGCACGCCCGTGCGCAGCAGGCTGCCCTGGCGGCTTTTGGCAAGCGCGGCTTCAATCGCGTCAAGCAGACTCGCGTGCCGCCGCTTGAGTTCGGTCTGGTCCAGCGGATCGAGTTCCTCCTCCGGAAAGTCCAGCTGTGCCTCGACCAGCATGCGCAATTCGATCAACTGGCGCACCAGCGCTTCGATCGCGGCGGAAAATTCGCCCCGCAGCGAACGCAGCGCGCAGCGTGCCGCGCTGTCCGTGGCGGCTTCGATCAGGTCGGCCACGCTCTCGGCCTGCGCCAGGTCCAGTTTGTCGTTGAGAAAAGCGCGACGCGTGAATTCGCCCGGCTCCGCCAGGCGCGCGCCGAGTTCCAGGCAGCGCTTGAGCAGCATTTGCATCACCACCGGGCCGCCGTGGCCATGCAACTCGAGCACGTCCTCTGCGGTATAGGAGCGCGGCGCCGGGAAGAACAGAGCGATGCCCTGATCGATGATGCCGCCCTGCGCGTCGCGGAAATCCGCCCTGAACGCTCGCCGCGCGTCCGGAACCCGGCCAAGCAGAGTTTGCGCCAGCGCCGCAAGAGCGTTTCCGGATATGCGCACGATGCCAATGCCACCGCGCCCTGGGGCGGTGGCTATTGCCGCAATCGGGTCATCGCGCTGAGTCACGGGCCGCCCTTCCGAGACGCCGTTGGTGAAAGTACTTGCGCGCCGGCCGGCGCAGGCGCGCCGCGCGTCAGCGGTGCGCGCGGCCCTTGTCGCCGCCGCCGATCATGCGGGTGATTTGCCACTGCTGCGCTATCGACAGGATGTTGTTGACCAGCCAATAGAGCACCAGGCCCGCGGGAAAGAAGAAGAACATCACGCCGAACGCAAATGGCATGATCATCATCACTTTCGCCTGCACCGGATCGGGCGGCACGGGATTGAGTTTGGTCTGTACCAGCATCGAAGCCATCATCAGCAATGGCAGCACGTAGTAAGGATCCTGTGCCGACAGATCGTGGATCCAGAAATAGAACGGCGCGTAACGCAATTCGACGCTGGCCAGCAGCACCCAGTAGAGCGAAATGAACACCGGGATCTGCACCACGATCGGCAGGCAACCGCCAAGTGGATTGATTTTCTCGGTCTTGTACAATTCCATCATCGCCTGATTCAGTCGCGCGCGGTCGTTGCCGAATTGCTCGCGCAGTTTGGTCATGCGCGGCGTTACCAGTTTCATTTTCGCCATGGACTTGTAGCTCGCCGCCGACAGTGGGAAGAACACCGCCTTGATCATCACGGTGAGCAGAATAATGGCCACGCCCCAGTTGCCCACCCACTTGTGCAGGAACTGCAGCATCCAGAATATCGGCGCGGCGATTACGGTAAGCCAGCCGTAGTCGACGGTAAGGTTCAGTCCGGGGGCGATGTCCTTCAGGGCTTCCTGTTCCTGCGGCCCGGCATACAGGGAAACCGTTACGCTGCCGCTGGCGTGCGGCGCTACCGTCGCCACCGGCAGGATCACGCCGACCGAATACAACTTGTCCGGCAACAGCTTGGCATAATACTCGCGCGGACTCCCCTCCTTCGGCAGCCAGGCGCTGACGAAATAATGCTGCAGCATGGCAATCCAGCCGTTGTCGGCGGTCTTGGGGTAGCTGGCCTTGTCCTTGTCCAGGTCACTGAATGAAATCTTGTGGAATTTCTCCTGCTCGGTGTAAATCGCCGGACCCGTGTAAGTATTTACCATCTTCGGGTCGCCTGCGGGGGGCGCTTCGTCGCGCAGGAACTGGAAATAGGCGTGGGTCGACACCGGTGTGGTGCCGTTGTTGACGATTTCGTGGGTGATGTCGATCACGTAGCTGGCGCGATGGAAGGTAATGATTTTTTCTGTCTTGACGCCATCGGGCCCCGGGGCTTCGAGCCGCACCTGCAATTTATCCTGCCCCGGTGCGAGTTCATACTCCCGCGCAGACGCGCTGTACACGGTCTTGTGCGTCGGCATTCCCGGGCCGATCAAACCGCTTTCCGCGAAATAATGATGCGCCGGAGAAAACAGCACGAAGTTCGCGTTTTCGTCCAGCGTGTCCTTTTGCTTGAGCAGTTCCAGGCGCACGATATCGCCGCCCTGCAAGTCGATGTCCGCTGCGAAATTGTCGGTCCGCACCGTCAGCCGTTCGCTCTTTGCCTGGGCCGCCTGCGCCGGCGGAATCGCTTCGCCGGGCTTTTGCGGCGCAAGCGGTGTTGCCTGAGTCGGTACGCTGGGGCTGGGAACGCTCGCCTGGGACGCGCTTTGCTTCGCGCCTTGAACCGCGGTCGGGACCGGCGGACGATGATCCTTCTGCCAGGCGTCCCAAAGCAGCAGCAGCGAGAACGAAAACACGAAAAACAGAATCAGTCTTTGAGTATCCATTTGGGCTCAGGGAACAGGGTCATAGCCGCCGGGATTCCAGGGATGGCAGCGTGCGATGCGCTTGAGCGCAAGCCAGCTGCCATGGCCGGCGCCGTATTTCTCAACCGCTTGCGCGGCATATTCCGAACAGCTGGGGAAAAAGCGGCAGCTGGGTCCGAGCAAAGGGCTGACGCCGTAGCGGTACGCCTTGATCAGGACGAGGAGCAAGCGGCTCACCCCCGCCGCTCGTCGGTATTCGTTATGCACCACGCTGTCAGCAGGTTCCTGAGATCGGAACCGCTGGGCGCTTGCCGTTGCGGGCCGCGCGCCCTTACCAGGTAGTCGCGCGGCTGCAGGCGATGCTGCAGCAGGCGGAAGGTCTCGCGCGCCAGGCGGCGAAACCGGTTGCGATCCACTGCGCGAGGCCAGGCATGCCGGCCGGCAATCACGCCCAGGCGCGGGCCGCCGTCGCTGGGCAGAGAATGCAATTGCAGGCTGCCGCCGCTGGTGGACCGGCCGCGCGCGAGCACTGACGTAATTTGCGCCTTGCGGCGCAGTCTTTGCTCTTTGGAGAAGCCGAACTGGGAACTAGACCTCAAACCGAAAGGCGGGCTCGGCCGCGCGCCCGGCGTGCGCGGATAACTGCGCGGCCGCCGCGCGTGCGCATGCGCACCAGAAAGCCGTGGGTGCGTTTCCTGCGGACTACGGAGGGTTGATAGGTGCGCTTCATCTTAGGACTCTTTTTGAGTGCGACAGAACTCGGCATTTAACCCCAAAATGCTGTTTTCTGTCAACGGGATTATGCCGTTCCGCCGAATAAATGCCTGTGGATAACTACCCGGTGAAAGGCTAAAATGCGCACTTGATTTCGCTCTTTGTCCCAAGCTTCCAAGCATGCCAGGAAACCGTTTCGGAAGCGCCGAAATGGACTCTGATTTTGAGTGGCGTAGGAGGGGAAGCGTTCCCTCAATTTTTGCAACAACAAGGTCTAATACATGGCCATGGAAAGATTCTGGCTTTCCTGCATGAGCCGTTTGGAAAACGAACTCCCGGCGCAGCAGTTCAACACCTGGATTAAGCCGCTCCGACTCGACGGCAAGACGCCTTCCGGGCAGATCGCACTGTTGGCCCCGAACCGATTTGTTCTGGACTGGATCAAGAACCGTTACCTTGCGCGCATCGAGGCGATGGCGGCCGAGTATTTTTCCTCGCCCGTCCGCGTCAGCCTCGCGATGGCGCAGCCGGACGCTGCCGCCAAACCCGCGCCGGCATCGATTACCGAACCCGTGCGCCGTCGTTCCAGCGGCCACGAAAAGGCCGGTTTGATCCCGGAGTTTACATTCGACAATTTCGTAATTGGCAAAGCGAACCAGCTCGCCCGCGCGGCCGGCCTGCAGGTGTCCGAGCATCCCGGCACCTCCTATAATCCGCTATTCGTGTACGGCGGCGTCGGCCTGGGCAAGACCCACCTGATCCACGCCGTGGGCAATAACGTGCTGGCGCAACATCCCACAGCGAAAGTTCGCTATCTGCATGCCGCGCAATATATTTCCGACGTGGTGCGCGCCTACCACCAGAAGTCTTTCGACGAGTTCAAGCGCTATTACCATTCGCTCGACCTGCTGTTGATAGACGATATCCAGTTCTTCAGCGGCAAGGACCGCACTCAGGAAGAATTCTTCTACGCGTTCAACGCCCTCATAGAAGCGCACAAGCAGGTGATCATCACCTGCGACACCTACCCCAAGGATATAGACGGCATCGAGGAAAGGCTCAAGTCGCGGTTCTCCTGGGGGCTTTCGGTGGGCATCGAGCCGCCGGAGCAGGAGATGCGCGTCGCGATCGTGCAGAAGAAGGCGGAGGCGATTGCAGTGCGCCTGGACGAGGAGGTCGCGTTCTTCATTGCCAAGCATATCCGCTCCAACGTGCGCGAGCTTGAAGGCGCGCTAAAGAGCGTAATCGCGTTCTCCCGCTTCAATGGCAAGGACATTTCGCTCGACCTCGCCAAAGAGGCGCTCAAGGATCTGCTGACGGTGCAAAATCGCCAGATTTCCATCGACAACATCCAGAAGACGGTGGCCGAATTCTATAAAATAAAGATTTCCGACATGCACTCGAAAAAGCGCAGCCGCAATGTCGCGCGGCCCAGGCAGATGGCCATGGCGCTCGCCAAGGAGCTGACCCAGCACAGCCTGCCGGATATAGGTGACGCCTTTGGCAACCGCGATCACACGACCGTGCTGCATGCCTGCCGCACCATCGCCTCGTTGCGCGAAAAGCATACCGAGATCAACCACGACTACCACGTCCTGGAACAGGTACTGAAGGGATGATGCATACCGACGACAAGTCAGTGGATACCTGTGGATTAAATGCGTTTTTTTCCGCGGCTGGATTCTGTCCACAAACGATAAAATCCGATCCACAGGCTTATACACACGTTGACGACCGCATACCTGAATGAATTTAAAAGAAAATAGAGAGATGTTCCGGGAAAGTCGCGGCATTATCATCATTATCAGGAAGATATAATGAATACAATTAAGATAAACAGGGAGACATTGCTCGAGCCGCTCTATGCCGTTTCCGGCATCATCGAGCGCCGCCATACCCTGCCCATCCTTTCCAACGTTTTGCTCGAGCGCAAGGGCAACGACATCACTATCGTAGCCACGGACATAGAAATTCAGATTTCGGCGCGCGCAGTTTGCGAAAGCCCGGGTGAGGCAAAATCGATAACGGTGGGCGCGCGCAAACTGCTGGATATTCTGCGCGCCCTGCCAGAACAATCGGAAGTCACTCTGGCGCTCCAGGAAAAGAAACTGCAGGTGAAGGCGGCCAAGAGCCGGTTCAACCTGCAAACGCTGCCGGCAGAGGACTTCCCGAAATTGTCCCTGGCGGAAGGCGCCACAACCAAGCTGAGTCTGCCGCAGAAGGTACTGAAGCAGTTGTTTCTGTCAGTGCAATATGCCATGGCGCAACAGGACATCCGCTACTATCTGAACGGATTGCTGTTGGTTTCCTCCGGCGACAAGCTTACCGTCGTCGCGACCGACGGGCACCGACTGGCGCTGGCGAGCGCAGCGCACAAGGTGGAAGGTACGCAGGAAGTGATCCTGCCGCGCAAGACCATCCTCGAATTGTCCAAGCTTCTGGCCGACAGCGATGAACCGGTAGAAGTGGAACTGTCGCCGACGCAGGCGCGCTTCAGCTTCGGCGGTATCGTTCTGATCTCCAAGCTGGTGGACGGAAAATTTCCGGATTACACGCGCGTGATCCCGACCGCGCACGACAAAAAGCTGCTCCTCAACCGGGTGCAACTGCTGCAGGCGCTGCAGCGCGCGGCGATTCTTACCAACGAGAAATTCAAGGGCGTGCGCTGGGTGCTGGTGGACGGAAGCCTGAAGATTATCTGCAGCAATAGCGAGCAGGAGGAGGCGCAGGAGGAACTCGACGTGAATTATGCCGGCGAGGCACTGGACATAGGCTTCAACGTCAACTATCTGCAGGACGTGCTCAACAATCTGGACTGCGGCGAGGTGGAGTGCGCATTGGGCGATGCCAATTCCAGCGCGTTGATAACCGTTCCGGGAAACGATAATTTCAAGTACGTCGTCATGCCGATGCGCATTTGACGGGTTCCCGCACGCAGCAGGCGCGGTTCCTTACACCAAGAAATTTAGCAGCGAAGGTTCACAGAATGACGGAAGCAAACGACAAGACCAATCCGCAGCACGTCGGCAACGGCGACTACGAGGAAAGCAGCATCAAGGTACTGAAGGGCCTGGACGCGGTGCGCAAGCGCCCCGGCATGTATATCGGCGACACATCCGACGGCACCGGCCTGCACCACATGGTGTTCGAGGTGGTGGACAACGCGATCGACGAGGCCCTGGCGGGCTATTGTGACGATATTACGGTAACCATCCATACCGACAATTCGATCAGCGTGACCGATAACGGCCGCGGCATTCCCACCGGCACGCATCCGGACGACGAGGAGGGACGTTCGACCGCGGAAATAGTCATGACCGAGCTGCATGCCGGCGGCAAGTTCGACAACAACTCGTACAAGATCGCCGGCGGCCTGCACGGCGTCGGCGTGTCGGTGGTCAACGCCCTTTCGGAGTGGCTGCGCCTCACCATACGCCGCGAGGGGAAGGCCTACAGCATGGAGTTTCGCGACGGTGTTCCCGCGGCACCGCTGCAGGAAATTGGCAGCACTGAGAGGCGCGGCACGGAAGTGCATTTCCTGGCAAGCGGCCAGACTTTCAACAAGGTCGAGTTTCACTACGACATCCTGGCAAAACGGCTGCGCGAGCTGTCGTTCCTCAACAACGGCGTCAAGATCCGCCTGGTGGACCAGCTCGCGGGAAAAGAGGAAAACTTCGCCTTCTCCGGCGGCGTCAAGGGCTTTGTCGAATTCATCAATCGCAACAAGACTGTACTGCACAACAACATATTTCATGCGGTCGCCGAGAAGGAGGGCATCGTCGTCGAAGTCGCGATGCAATGGAACGACTCCTATCAGGAACAGGTTCTCTGTTTCACCAATAACATTCCGCAGCGCGACGGCGGCACCCACCTCACCGGACTGCGCGCGGCTATGACGCGCACGCTCAACCAGTACATCGAGTCCCATGAGCTGGCGAAAAAGGCCAAGGTTGAAACTACCGGCGAGGACATGCGCGAGGGACTGAGCTGCGTGCTGTCGGTGAAGGTGCCGGAGCCAAAGTTCTCCTCGCAGACTAAGGACAAGCTGGTGAGTTCCGAAGTGCAGCCAGTGGTGCAGGAGATCGTTGCGGCCAAGCTAGCCGAGTTTCTGCTCGAGCGGCCCGCGGACGCCAAAACCATCACCGCGAAGATCGTGGACGCCGCGCGCGCACGCGAGGCGGCGCGCAAGGCGCGCGAGATGACGCGCCGAAAAGGCGTGCTCGACGGCATGGGACTGCCGGGCAAGCTCGCCGACTGCCAGGAGAAGGACCCCGCGCTGTGCGAGATCTACCTGGTGGAGGGAGACTCCGCCGGAGGTTCGGCCAAACAGGGGCGCGACCGCAAATTTCAGGCGATCCTGCCGCTCAAGGGCAAGATACTCAACGTGGAAAAGGCGCGCTTCGACAAACTCATCTCGTTTGCCGAAATCGCGACCCTGATCACCGCCCTAGGCACCGGTATCAAGGACGATTACAACCTCGCCAAATTGCGCTATCACCGCATCATCATCATGACCGACGCCGACGTAGACGGCGCGCACATCCGCACCCTGCTGCTGACCTTTTTCTACCGGCAGATGCCCGACCTCGTAGAGCGCGGCCACATCTATATCGCCCAGCCGCCGCTGTTCAAGGCCAAGATCGGAAAAGAGGAGCGCTACCTCAAGGACGAGCACGAGCTGTCGCAATACATGCTCAAACAGGCTCTCGTGGGCGCCTCGCTGCTGCCGCGGGAGGGCGGGCAGCCGATCGCGGGCGAGGCTCTGCAGCAGCTTGCGAGCTCCTACCTGCTCGCGCGCGCGGTGATCGATCGCATCGCGCGGCTCATCGACCGCGACGTGCTGGCCGCGATCCTCGGCAGCGGGCTGAAATTGGACCTGCGCGACGCCGAAACGGCGCGCGCGAGTGCCGAGCGCCTGCAACAGGTGCTCGTGGAAAAGGAAATGACCGTGACGCCGCGCTTCGACGAAAAGAATGAGCGACACCGGCTGCTGATCGAGCGCAGCGTGCACGGCAACAGCCGCAGGTGTGTGATCGACGAGGACTTCGTCCTGTCGGGGGATTACCAGCAACTGCTCGGCACGGCACAGCTGCTCGAAGGCCTGATCGGTCCGGGCGCGCTGGTCAGCCGCGGCGAAAAGCGCCAGTCGGTCGCCGATTTCGGCGAGGCGATGGCCTGGCTGCTGCAGGAAGTGGAAAAGAACGCGGCGCTGCAGCGTTACAAGGGCCTGGGCGAAATGAATCCCGAGCAGTTGTGGGAAACCACCATGGACCCCACGAAGCGGCGCCTGCTGCGCGTGCAGATCGAGGACGGCATCGCCGCCGACGAAATATTCGCCAAGCTGATGGGCGACGACGTCGAACCGCGCCGGGCATTCATCGAGAGCAATGCGCTGATCGCGCGGCTGGATATCTAGGCCCGGCGCAGGCCGATTTCGGGCCGGGCCGCAGCTGCGCGCGGATCAGACGATGTTCAGGTGCTCGATACCGGCGCTGATGTCGCGGTTCTGCGATTCCTTGCCGTGCAGTTTGATGTTGAGGCGCAGGTCGTTGACCGAATCCGCGTTGCGCAGCGCATCCTCGTAGCTGATCTTGCCCGCCTCGTACAGGTCGAACAACGCCTGGTCGAAGGTCTGCATGCCGAGTTCTCGCGACTTCTTCATGATTTCCTTGATCTCGTGCACTTCGCCCTTGAAGATCAAATCGGCGATCAGCGGCGAATTGAGCAGGATCTCGATCGCTGCGGCGCGGCCCTTGCCTTCCTTCAGCGGAATCAGCCGCTGCGACACCAGCGCCTTGAGGTTGAGCGACAGGTCCATCAGCAGCTGCGCGCGGCGCTCCTCGGGGAAGAAGTTGATGATGCGGTCCAGCGCCTGGTTGGCGCTGTTTGCGTGCAGCGTTCCCATGCACAGGTGGCCGGTCTCGGCGAAGGCGACCGCGTGCTCCATGGTCTCCTTGGAGCGGATCTCACCGATCAGGATCACGTCCGGCGCCTGGCGCAGAGTGTTGTGCAGCGCCGCCTCCCAGGAAGCGGTGTCCACGCCGACTTCGCGCTGGGTAATGAGGCAATTGATGTGCGGATGCACGTACTCCACCGGGTCCTCGATGGTGATGATGTGGCCGTAGCTGTTCTGGTTGCGGTAGCCGATCATCGCCGCCAGCGTGGTCGACTTGCCCGAGCCGGTGCCGCCC
Source organism: Burkholderiales bacterium (assembly GCA_038206915.1). Taxonomy (GTDB): domain Bacteria; phylum Pseudomonadota; class Gammaproteobacteria; order Burkholderiales; family SG8-39; genus 2-12-FULL-64-23. The sequence continues at coordinate 92,641 of JBBRAI010000007.1, forward strand.
ACCATGATCACCAGTCCACGCTTGTTCATCACCACGTCTTTCAGCACCGGCGGCAGCCCCAGGTCCTCGAACTTCGGTATCGTCGTCGTAATCGTTCGCATCACCATGCCGATCTTGCCCTGCTGCACGAAGCAGTTCACGCGAAAGCGCCCGATGCCGGACGGGGCGATGGCGAAGTTGCACTCCTTGGTCGCCTCGAATTCGGCCGCCTGCTTGTCGTTCATCATCGCGCGCACCAGATCGGCCGTATGCTGGCCGGTAAGCTTCTGGTCCATCACCGGCGTCATCTTTCCGTCCATCTTCATCGCCGGCGGGAAGTCCGCGGTGATGAACAGGTCGGAACCCTTCTTGCTCAGCATCAGCCGCAGCAGGTCGTACATGAACTTGGTTGACTGGCCGCTATCCATATTTCACCTCGATAACCGTGTGGTCCAAAATATACCCGGAAATCGCGCCGACGGCCGGGCCCGCTGAATTTTCTCTTAGTTGCAGATTCGCCGAAGCCGAAGCCTCGGCGCCATCCCACGGTCAGCCGGGGAAGGTGTCCTTGTTTGCCGCCTTGCTGCGCGCTTCGGCGACCGAGATCACGTTCTTCTTGACCAGATCCTGCAGGTTCTGGTCAAGCGTCTGCATGCCGAACTGCTGGCCGGTCTGGATCGCCGAGTACATCTGCGCGATCTTGGCCTCGCGAATAAGGTTGTTGATGGCGGGCGTGCCGATCATGATCTCGTGCGCGGCGACGCGCCCGGAACCGTCCTTGGTCTTGAGTAGCGTCTGCGAAATGATCGCGCGCAGCGACGTGGAGATCATCGCGCGGATCATGTCCTTCTCCGCGGCCGGAAACACGTCGACGATCCGGTCTATGGTCTTTGCCGCCGAACTGGTGTGCAGCGTGCCGAACACCAGGTGGCCGGTTTCCGCGCCGGACAGCGCCAGACGGATGGTTTCCAGGTCGCGCATTTCCCCCACCAGGATCACGTCAGGATCCTCGCGCAGCGCGCTGCGCAGCGCGTTGTTGAACGACAGCGTGTGCGGTCCGACTTCGCGCTGATTGATCAGGCATTTCTTCGATTCGTGCACGAATTCAATCGGGTCCTCGATGGTGAGGATGTGGCCTTCCTCGGTTTCGTTCTTGTGGTTGACCATCGCCGCCAGCGTGGTGGACTTGCCCGATCCGGTCGGTCCGGTGACCAGAACGACGCCGCGCGGCTGATCGGCGATCTGCTCGAAGATCTTCGGGCACTTGAGATCGGCGAGCGATAGGATCTTGGACGGAATGGTCCGCATCACCGCCGCCGCGCCGCGGTTCTGCACGAACGCGTTGACGCGAAAGCGCGCCAGTCCAGGGATCGCGAAGGAAAAGTCGCACTCCAGGTTCTCTTCGTAGAACTTGCGCTGGCCGTCGTTCATGATGTCATAGATCATGCCGTGGACGTCCTTGTGGTCCATCGCCGGCAGGTTGATGCGCTTTATGTCGCCGTGCACGCGGATCATCGGCGGCAGACCTGAGGACAGGTGCAGGTCCGACGCCTTGTTCTTGACCACGAAGGCAAGCAGTTCAGAGATATCCATTTATAATTGCTCCATGCTGAGCGACGCGCCAGGCGAGGCTGAAACTGACCGAATGGGTGCGTTTCACAGCCGGTTTCCCGCGTTTACGCCCGCGCCAAATTATGTCCACAATCGAGAGTAACTTGCAAGTCGTAAGGGCGCGAATCGCAGCCGCAGCGCGCGCTGCCGGGCGCGACGCCGGCGCGGTCGCTTTGCTGGCGGTGAGCAAGACCTTCCCCGAGCGCGCGCTGCGCGATGCACACGCCGCGGGGCAGCGTGAATTCGGCGAGAACTACGTGCAGGAGGCGCTGGCGAAAATCGGCGCGCTGTCCGATCTTGCGCTCATCTGGCATTTCATCGGACCGATCCAGAGCAACAAGACGCGCGCGATCGCCGAACATTTCGATTGGGTGCATTCGGTGGCGCGCGCGAACATCGCGCAGCGCCTGTCCGACGCGCGCCCCGGGGGGCGCGAAGCGCTCGACGTATGCCTGCAGGTCAACGTGAGCGGGGAGGCCAGCAAGAGCGGCGTCGCGCCGGAAGAAGTGCGCGCGCTGGCCGAAGCGGTGCGCGCGCTGCCGCGGCTGCGCCTGCGCGGCCTGATGGCGATTCCCGAGCCCAGCGACGACCTCGCCCTGGAGCGGCGGCGCTTCCGCCAGCTGCACCTGCTGTTGGCACAGCTCAACGCCGGCGGATTTGCGCTCGATACCCTGTCCATGGGCATGTCGCAGGATCTGGAGACGGCCGTGATGGAAGGCGCTACCATCGTACGCGTCGGAACCGCCATATTCGGCGAAAGGACGCGCGCTTGAACATTACCTTCATCGGCGGCGGCAACATGGCCACGGCACTGATCGGCGGCCTGCTTGGCAAAGGTCAAGCCGCCGGGACGATACGCGTGGTCGAGCCGCAGGCGCAGGCGCGCGCGCGCCTCGCGGAAAAGTTCGGCGTCGCCTGCGCCGACAGCGCAGCCGGCCCCCTGGGTGGGGCGGTGGTGCTGGCGGTCAAGCCGCAGCAGATGCGCGCCGTGGCGAAAGAGCTGCGGCCGCGCCTGACGCGCGAGCTCGTGATCAGCATTGCCGCCGGCATACGTCTGGCCGACCTGCAGCGCTGGCTCGGCGGCCACGCGTTCCTGGTGCGCTGCATGCCGAATACGCCAGCACTGATCGGCGCCGGCATCAGCGGCGTGTACGCGAGCGCTGCGGTCGATGCCGCGCAACGCTCGCTGGCCGAATCCATACTCGGCGCGGTGGGCGCAACGCTGTGGGTGGCAGACGAAAGCCAGCTCGACCCGGTCACGGCGATTTCCGGCAGCGGCCCGGCTTACGTCTTCTATTTCATCGAGGCACTGCAGCGCGCGGCACAGGAGATGGGTTTTTCCGCCGCGGACGCGCGCAAGCTCGCGGTGGAAACGTTTGTCGGAACGGCGAAGCTGGCGGCACAGAGTCCAGAGGAGGTGGCCTTGCTGCGCGAACGCGTCACCTCCAAGGGCGGAACAACCGAGCGCGCCCTCGCCAGCATGGATGCCGATCAGGTGCAGGACAGGATCGTGCGGGCGCTGCACGCCGCCAACCAGCGCGCGCACGAATTGGGCGAGCAGTTGGGCGCCGACGAATGACGCGCAGTTTGCCGACGACGATTCGCCGGGTTCGGGACTGATCCATGCTGAGCCAGATTCTGCAGTTCCTGCTCAATACGCTGTTCAGTTTTTTTGTTTTTCTGCTGCTCGCGCGTTTCTATCTGCAGCTGCTGCGCGCGCCGTTTCGCAACCCGCTCGGTCAGTTCATCACCGCGCTCACCAACTGGCTGGTGCTGCCGGCGCGGCGCCTCATTCCGGGCTTATTCGGCGCCGACCTGGCGAGCCTCCTGCTGGCCTGGCTGCTGCAGGCGCTGCTGCTGTTCCTGCTGTTTCTGCTCCGCGGCGGCGGGGTCCCGGGCGCCGCGGGGGCGCTGATCGCCGTCTTCCTGATCCTGGGACTGCTGGAAATCGTGCGCTTCAGTCTGTATCTGCTGATCGGGGTCATATTGGTCCAGGCGGTGATTAGCTGGATCAACCCCTATGCGCCGCTGGCGCCGCTGTTCAACACGCTTGCCGCGCCTTTTCTGCGCCCGTTCCGCCGCCTGATCCCGCCCATCGGCAATGTGGACTTGTCTCCGCTGTTCGTGCTGATCGCGGCGCAACTGCTGCTGATTCCGCTCGACTACCTGGAACGATCGGTGTCGGTGCTGTCGTGAGCTGGCACGAAGCCGGTCGCGACGGCGTCATTATTCGAATACACGCCCAGCCCGGGGCGAAACGCACCGAAGTGGCCGGTTTGCATGGCGATTGCGTCAAGGTGCGCCTGGCGTCGCCGCCGGTGGACGGAAAAGCCAATGATTGCCTGATCGCATATATCGCGCGGCGACTGGGGGTGAAGAAAAGCCAGGTGAGCATATCGCGTGGCGCGAATTCGCGCCGCAAGACCGTGCTCGTGGCGGCGGCGGGTGTGCAGGCTGGCGTGCTGCTCGAACCGGAGGGCGGCCTGCCCCCGGTCTGAATCCTGCAGTGAAATCGTGCCTGGCGCGCCTAGCCGTTGGCGGCGTCGTACACGACCTGGCCCTGCAGCAGGGTGTAGCGCACCTTGCCGGGCAATTCGATGCCGAGGAAGGGCGTGTTTTTGCCCTGGCTCTTGAGTCCGGCGGCGCTTACCTTGGCGTAATGTTCGGCATCGAATATGCATACATCCGCAGTATGGCCTTCCGACAGATGTCCCGCGTCCAAACCGAGGATACGCGCCGGTTCCGTGGTGATGCGCGCGAGCCCCTGCGCCAGCGGAATCTTCATTTCAAGTGCCCACTTCAGCGTGAGCGGCAGCAGCAGTTCCAGGCCGGTCGCACCCGCCTCCGATTCGGCGAAGGGCACGAGCTTCGAATCTTCGTCGACTGGCGTGTGGTCGGAGCAGATCGCGTCGATGGTGCCGTCCTTCAGCCCCTGGCGCAGCGCGTCGCGGTCGCGCGCGCTGCGCAGCGGCGGCTGCAGGTGGCAGTGCGCGTCGAAATAGCCCAGGTCCATTTCCGAAAGGTGAGCATGGTGAATGCCGATATCGCAGCTGATCGGCAGGCCGTCGCGCTTGGCCGCGCGCACCATCTCCACGCCCTCGCGCGTGGACAGGCGGCACAGGTGCACGCGCGCACCGGTGGCGCGCATCGTTTCGACGATGGTGGCGATCGCGATCGTTTCGGCAAATGCCGGGATCCCGGACAGCCCGAGGCGCGTGGCGACTTCGCCGTCATGCGCGACGCCGTCCTTCGCCAGATAACCGTCCTGCGGTCGCAGCCAGACGCTGAAGCCGAAGGTGGCCGCATACTGCAGCGCGCGCCACAGCACCTGATTGTCCTGCAAGGGTACATCCGCATGGGAAAAGCCGACGCAGCCCGCGTCGCGCAGTTCCGCCATTTCGGTGAGCCGCTCGCCGGCCAGGCCGACGGTCAGCGCGCCGATCGGATAGACGTGCGCCAGATTGAGCGTCTTGGCCCGGTGCTTGAGCATTTCGACCAGACCCGGTTCGTCCAGCGCGGGTTCGGTGTCGGGCGGGCAGGCGAGGCTGGTTACGCCGCCCGCGGCGGCGGCAAGCATTTCGGATTCGAGCGTCGCCTTGTATTCGTAGCCGGGCTCGCGCAGGCGCGCTGCCAGGTCGATCAGACCCGGGCACACCACCAGGCCGGTGGCGTCGATCACGCGGTTGGCCGTGAATCCTGCCGGCGCCTTTCCCACCGCGGCGACCTTGCCGGCGGCGATGAACAAGTCGGCTGCGGCGTCGATCTTGTTGGCCGGGTCGATCAGGCGGCCGTTCTTGATGTGAATTTTCATCTGCTCAGTTTCCCGCCAGTATGCTCATCACCGCCATCCTGACCGCGATGCCGAAGGTCACCTGCGACAGGATCACGGCGTGCGAACCGTCGGCGACCGCGGAGTCTATTTCCACACCGCGGTTCAGGGGTCCGGGATGCATGACGATGGCGTCCGGTTTGGCCAGCGCCAGCTTTTCCGGCGTCAGGCCGTAATACTTGAAGAATTCCTGCGCCGAAGGCAGCAATGCCCCGCGCATGCGCTCGCTTTGCAGGCGCAGCATCACCACCACGTCGACGTCGCGCAGACCTTGTTCCAGGTCGTAGAACACTTTGACACCCAGTTTCTCCGCGCCGGCGGGAATCAGCGTCATCGGTCCGATGACGCGCACA
>JBBRAI010000008.1:0-87027 GCA_038206915.1 Burkholderiales bacterium
GTCGACTTCGAGCACGCGCCCGATGTGCGCGGCGCCGCGTATGGCGCGACAGCCGGCGAGCTGCACCGCTGCGCGCTTGCGCGGCGACAGGCGCGACTGCGCGACCAGGCGCGCGAGGTTGGCGTGCAGCACTTCGCGCGCGAGCGTGGACTTGCCCGAGCCGGATACGCCGGTGATGACCACCAGTCGCGCCAGCGGCAGGCGCAGTGCGGCGATCTTCAGGTTGTGCAGGTCGGCGCCGAGGATCTCCAGCGCAGGCGTGTGTTTGTCCACCGCGCGCGGCGGATGCAGCGGATGGCGCAGCGGATGCGCGAGAAAACGGCCGGTCACCGAGTCGGGGTTCGCCATCAGTTCGGCGGCCGAGCCCTGTGCCACCACGCGGCCGCCGCGGCTGCCCGCGCCGGGACCCAGGTCGAGCACGTGCGCGGCGCGGCGTATGGTGTCCTCGTCGTGCTCGACCACCACCAGGGTGTTGCCCTTGGCCTGCAGCTTTTCCAGCGTCGCGAGCAGCACCTGGTTGTCGCGCGGATGCAGGCCGATGGTGGGTTCGTCGAGGATGTAGCACACGCCGCGCAGGTTCGAGCCGAGCTGCGCCGCGAGCCGGATGCGCTGCGCCTCGCCGCCGGAGAGCGTGGGTGCGGCGCGCTCCAGCGCGAGGTAGCCCAGCCCGACCTCGTCGAGGAAGGCGAGGCGCGAATTGAGTTCCGCGACCAGGTCGCGCGCGATCTCGGTTTCGCGCCCGCTGGTTTTGAGTTCGCGGAAGAACTGGCCCAGCTTTTGCACCGGCAGCGCCACCAGGTCCGCGATCGAGCGCTTGCGGAATCGCACCGCGAGCGCTTCCGGGTTGAGACGGCGGCCGTCGCAGGCCGGGCAGGGCTCGTCGCCGTGCTCTTGCTCGTCGAGGTAGGCGTCGAGGCGCCGGTCCTCCTGCTCGCGGCTTGCGTCCCTGTCGTGCTCGTAGTCGGGCTCCTGGTAACCGGAAATCTTCACGCCGGTGCCGAGGCAACTCGCGCACCAGCCGTGTTTGGAGTTGAACGAGAACAGGCGCGGATCGAGCTCGGAAAAACTGCGGCCGCAGGACGGGCAGGCGCGCCTGGTCGAGAAAATCGCCTGCGGCAGATCGACTTCGACGCGCGCGGCGTTCGACTTTGCGGCGGCCCCGGCGAGGCGGTCCAGGCCGCCGAGCACGTGCACCATGCCCTTGCCGAAATCGAGCGCGCGCGAGAGCGCCTCGCGCAAGGCGGTTTCGCCCGCAGCCGCGACGCGCAGGTCGGCCACCGGCAGTTCGATGTCGTGTTCGCGGAAGCGGTCGAGGCGCGGCCATTTCGCCGTCGGCAGGAATTCGCCGTCCACGCGCAGGAAGTCGTAGCCCTTGGCCTTGGCCCACTTGGCAAGGTCGGTGTAATAGCCCTTGCGACTGGTAACCAGCGGTGCGAGCAGGCCGATGCGCTGCCCTTTGTAATCCTTCGTCAGCCGCGCGGCGATGGCGTCGAAGCTTTGCGGCTCGATCGCCACGTCGCAGTCCGGACAGTATTGCGTTCCGAGCTTGACGTACATCAGGCGCAGGAAATGGTAGATCTCGGTCAGCGTCGCCACCGTGCTCTTCCTGCCACCGCGGCTGGTGCGCTGTTCGATCGCCACCGTGGGAGGGATGCCGAAGATTGCGTCGACATCGGGGCGCGAGGACGGCTGCACGAACTGCCGCGCGTAGGCGTTGAGCGATTCGAGATAGCGCCGTTGGCCCTCGGCGAACAGGATGTCGAAGGCGAGCGTGGACTTGCCCGAGCCGGAAACGCCGGTGATCACGGTGAACTGCTCGCGCGGAATGTCCACGTCTACGTTCTGCAGATTGTGCTCGCGCGCGTTGTGAATGCGTATGTTCGTTTCAATTGCGGCGCGAGGCCTGGCCAGCAACGCGGTCTGCAGGGGCAATGCCTCGGAGACGCCCGTCTGGCGCGCTTCTCCAGCCGATGGCTCGAGCGCGAGCTCGTACTCGCGCAGGGCGCGTCCGGTATGTGAAGTCGCATGCGCGCGCACTTGCGCCGGCGTGCCGCTGCACACGATCTCGCCGCCGGCGTCGCCGCCCTCGGGGCCGAGGTCGATGATCCAGTCGGAGGCGCGGATCACGTCGAGATTGTGTTCGATCACCACCACCGAATGCCCCGCGGCGATGAGCTTGCGCAGTGCGACCAGCAGCTTGGCGATGTCGTCGAAGTGCAGTCCGGTGGTGGGCTCGTCGAACAGGAACAGTTTGCCCATGCGCACCACCCCGCCCTCCGCTGCGCTACGGGCACCCCTGACCACCCCGCCCTCCGCTGCGCTACGGGCACCCCTCCTCGATGAGGAGGGGAGTGGGAGTGGGGGTTCCCCTCCTTGCAAAGGAGGGGTGGCGCGCAGCGCCGGGGTGGTTGTGCCAAGAAGGGTGGCGCGTAGCGCCGGGGTGCTTGCTTCGACGAGATGCCCGGCGAGCTTGAGCCGCTGCGCCTCGCCGCCCGAGAGCGTAGGCACCGGCTGGCCGAGTTTGAGGTACTCCAGGCCGACGTCCGCCAACGGCGTCAACACCGCCTGCACCTGTGGATGATCGGCAAAGAAAGCGAGCGCCTCGGCCACGGTGAGTTCGAGCACGTCGGCGACCGACAGCGCCGGATAGCCGTGCCTTCCTGCAAGCGTGATTTCAAGCACCTCGGCGCGGAAGCGCCGGCCGTTGCAGTCGGGGCAGCGCAGGTACACGTCCGACAGGAACTGCATTTCGACGTGCTCGAAACCATTGCCGCTGCAGGTGGGGCAGCGGCCTGACGTTCCCGTCTTAGATCCGGCGTTGAAGCTGAAGGTGCCGGCGCTATAGCCGCGCTCCTTAGCCAGCGGCTCGGCCGCGTACAGCGCACGGATGGCGTCGAACGCGCCGACGTAGCTCGCCGGGTTGGAGCGCGTGGTGCGGCCTATGGGCGACTGGTCCACCATCACCACGTCGTCTATGAGTTCCGCGCCGCTGAGCGTGCGATGCGCACCCGGGGTTTCGGTGGGTTTGCCCTTGGCCTTCAGCAGCGCCGCATACAGCACGTCCTGCACCAGCGTCGATTTGCCGGAACCGGACACGCCGGTGATGCACACCAGGCGCGCCAGCGGGATGGCGACGTCGATGTTCTTCAAATTGTGCTCGGCGGCGCCGAGCAGCCGCAGCCGCGGACCATTCGCCTGCGGCGGCCGCGGGGCGATGCCGGCGTCGGCGCGCTTCCTGCCGGAGAGATATTGCGCGGTGAGCGAATCGCCCGACCGGAGTTCGTCCGGGGTGCCGAAGGAAACCACCTCGCCGCCGCGCGCGCCCGGGCCGGGACCCATGTCTAGGATGCGGTCGGCGGCGAACATGATCTGCGGATCGTGTTCGACCACCAGCAGCGAATTGCCCGCGTCGCGCAGGCGGTGCATCACCTCGATCACGCGGCCCATGTCGCGCGGGTGCAGGCCGATCGAAGGCTCGTCGAGCACGAACAGCGTGTTCACCAGCGAAGTGCCGAGCGCGGTGGTGAGGTTGATGCGCTGCACCTCGCCGCCGGAGAGCGTGCGCGACTGGCGGTCCAGCGTCAGGTAGGCGAGTCCCACCTGGCACAGGTAGGACAGGCGCGAGCGGATTTCGGCGAGCAGGAGATCGCTTGCTTCATCCAATGGCGCCGGGAGATGCAGGCTGCCGAAGAAACTGCGGCAGCGCTCGATCGGCAGCAACATCAGGTCGTGCACGCTGAGGCCGGACTGCGCTGCAAGCCGGTCTTCGCTCCAATTGACGCCGAGCGGCCTGAAGCGCGCGTAGCTTCCCAGCGCATCGTCCGCGTCCTGCCTCGTCCCCAGCCTCCACAGCAGCGCGTCGGGCTTCAGCCGCGCGCCCTCGCAGCTCGGGCAGGGCGTGTAGGCGCGGTACTTCGACAGCAGCACGCGGATGTGCATTTTGTAGGCTTTGCTTTCGAGCCAGTTGAAGAACCTGCGCACGCCGTACCAGGTGCCGGGCCAGGACGCGCGCCAGTTTTTCCATTCCGGCTCGCCTTCGAGCACCCACTTGCGCTGCGCCGCGCTGAGCTTGCGAAACGGCACGTCGAGCGGGATGCCGCGCTTGTTCGCGTATTTCACCAGGTCACCCTGGCATTCGGAAAAGCTAGCCGTCTGCCACGGCCGCACCGCGCCCTCGCGCAGCGTCTTGCCCTCGTCGGGGACGATCAGGCCGAAGTCGATGCCGATGACGCGGCCGAAGCCGCGGCAACTGTCGCAGGCGCCGATGGGCGAGTTGAAGGAGAACAGCGAGGGCGTCGGATCGGCGTAATGGATGTCGCACTCCGCGCAGTGCAGGTCGGAGGAGAATTTCCAAACCACCCCGTCGCCTGGCGGCGCCACCCCTCCTTGGGAAGGAGGGGAGTAACTCTGTGCCGCGCTTTGACTCCCCTCCTCATCGAGGAGGGGTGCCTGCGCAGCAGGCGGGGTGGTTGCACTCCCCTCCTCACCGAGGAGGGGTGCCTGCGCAGCAGGCGGGGTGGTGTCGCCGCGCACTACATGCACGTTCACCTTCCCCTGCCCGATCTTCAGCGCCGCCTCCAGCGCCTCGATCACGCGCGTCTTGCCGGCCGACGCCAGGCGCAGCCGGTCCTGCACCACTTCGAGCAGCCCGTCGCGCCGCGCATGGATGCGCGTATAGCCCTGGCTCTCAAGCAGCTGCTGTACCTCGGCCTCGGTGAAATTCTTCGGCACCGGCACCGGGAAGCTGATTACCAGGCGCGGATCGCCCGCCGCGCGCGCACGCGCGGCCAGTGCGGCGTAGATGGTCTCCGGCGTGTCGCGCGCCACCTCGATGCCGCAGCCGCGGCAATAGAGTTGCGCCGCGCGCGCGAACAGCAGCTTCACGTGATCGTTCAGCTCGGTCATGGTGCCGACCGTCGAGCGCGAGGTGCGCACCGGGTTGGTCTGGTCGATCGCGATCGCCGGCGGGATGCCGTCGATGCGGTCCACCTGCGGCTTGTCCATGCGGTCGAGGAACTGGCGCGCGTAGGGCGAGAAGGTCTCGACGTAGCGGCGCTGGCCCTCGGCGTAGAGCGTGTCGAACACGAGCGAACTCTTGCCCGAGCCGGACACGCCGGTGACCACGACCAGCTGGTTCAGCGGGATGGCGAGGGAAAGGTTTTTGAGGTTGTTCTGGCGCGCGCCCTGGACCAGGATGGCGCCGTCTGCTTCGGGCATTGCCGCATTTTAACGGCAGCGGGACGTTCGTGCTGCACGCGCGCCGCGGGGACCGCGCTCAGCGCAGCAGCGTCACGTAGATGGCGGCAATGATCGCCGACGAGATCACGCCGCAAATGCTCGCGCCCATGGCCCAGGGCAGGATCTGTGCGACCTTGTTGGCGTCGCGCGCCGCCTTCTGCGCCACTTTCGCCGTCGTCGGTACGCAGGATACGCCGGCGATGCCGATGACCGGGTTGAATTTGCGCCCGCTGGTCCAGTACATGATGTATCCACCGATGATCCCGCCGACGCCGGAGATCAGCAGCGAGACCATGCCGAGGACGAGCAGCGTCAGCACCGCGGGATTGAGGATAGTGCCCGCTTCGCACAGCACCCCTAGGAGCAGGCCGAGAAAGAACGTGGAACCGTAGAGCACCGGGCCGCCGATGAAGTCTATGAACTGGGTCACGCCCGACTCGCGGATCACGATCCCGAGGAAGAACGACATGAACAGCGGTGCGGCCACCGGGAACAGCAGGCAAAGCAGCACGGAGGTGATGACGGCGAAGCTCATCTTCTCGGCTTTGCTGACCTTCGGCCGGCTGCCGGCATCCATCTTGAGCCCGCGCAGTTCCTGCGGGATCAGCAGCTTGATCAGGTAGGGGTAGACCGCATAGGTGAGGCTGAGGTAGAGGTAGGCCACGATCGTGATCGGCACGAAGATGTCCTTGGCGAGGATCAGCGAGGTGTACAGCACCATCGGGCCGTCGGCGCCGCCGATCATCGCGATCGCGGCGGCCTGCTTGTACGGAATGCCGAAGGCGACGGCGATCGGGAAGGTGAGCACCGTGCCCAGCTCAGCGCACACCGCGATGAACATGCTGCGAAACGGCGCGATCAGCACATAGCCGATGTCCGAAATCACGCCGATGCCCATGAACACCAGGCAGGCGATCAGGCCGTTGCTGAACATGAAGGTGTAGACCGGCTGCAGAAAATCGATCTGCAGGATGTTGACCAGCTGGCCGGTTTCGCTGGTCATCGGGTCGAGGAAAATCGTTCCGGTCACTTTGTCGGAAAGATACAGCACCCCGGCGTTGACGGAGGACATGCCGAATCCCATCGGAATCATGATCAGGGGCTCCAGTGTCCCCTTTGCGCCCAGGTACACGAACAGGATGCCCAGGCCGATCAGCACGATGCGCGCGATCGCGATGCCCGTCGGGGCGGCCACCAGCGTGGCCACCCCCTGGAATATGTGCAGCACGTCGATGTGCGGCATGCTCAGCTTCCGCTTTTCGGCGGGTTCTGCGACGCTGCCTGCGCAGCGGATGCGGCCGGCGTCGCGCCGCGGCTGCTGTGCAGGCGGATGCCCGCAAAGGTCAATCGGATGACGCAGGCCACGAGGAAGGAAACCGCCGCGGCCATCGCATAGACTATGAGCGCCAGCTTGGACGCATCCCAAACGTTTTCCATTTTTCCCGAGCTCCCCGGCATGGCGCCGATGGTCCCGATCCGCGACAGGGGTGCCGGCGTCTGCCGCATCATACTAGAGACGGGTCGTGCCGAACACTCGGGAATTTCGGGCATTCGATTGGCTTATAATTCACTGAGAGCACACTTGTTCGAGGATGAAGATGAGCGAAATGCGCTACGCGGCGCCGGCGAACCTGGAGGACGCAGTCGCCTTGCTCTCCGGCGCGAATGGCGCGGCGCGGGTACTGGCCGGCGGCACCGACCTGCTGATCCAGATGCGCGGCGGCCGCGTCAAGCCGGAGCTGCTGCTGGACGTCAAGGGCATTGCGGAGATGCGCTCCATCCTTGCCGAAAACGGCGGCATCCGTTTCGGTGCGGCGGTGAGCTGCATGGAACTGGTCGAGCACGCGCTGTTCGTGCAGACCTGGCCCGGCGTGACCGATGCGGTCAAGCTCATCGGCTCGGTCCAGGTGAAGGGGCGCGCCAGCGTGGGCGGCAATGTGTGCAACGCCTCGCCCGCGGCGGACAGCGTGCCGGCGATGATCGCCGCGGGCGCGATTGCGAGCATCGTGGGGCCCGGCGGCCGGCGCGAGCTTCCGGTCGAGGACATCGCCGCCGGGCCGGGCAAGACCACGCTCGCAAAGGGCGAGCTCCTCGTTTCCTTCCTGCTGCCGCGGCGCGCGCCGCGCTCGGGCGACGCCTACCTGCGCTTTACGCCGCGCACCGAAATGGACATTGCGGTGGTCGGCGCCGGAGTCAACCTTACGCTGGATGCGCAGGGTGTATGCACGCAGGCGCGCGTAAGCCTGGGCGCCGTCGCCGAGCGAGCCCTGCTGGTGCCTGAGGCGGCGGCTGCGCTGATCGGCAGCAAGGTCGACGCCGACGCGCTCAAGCGCCTGGGCGCCGCGGCGAGTGCGGCGTGCAGGCCGATAGCCGACAAGCGCGGGACCAGGGAATTCAGAATCAAGCTTGCCGGCGTGCTGGCGCGGCGTGCCGCGCAGATTGCGCTGGACAGAGCCAGGGGGAAAAACTGATGGCCAAGCATCACGTCACGGCGGCGCTCAACGGCAACAGTGTCGAATTCCTCTGCGAAACGCAGCAGACCCTGCTCGATGTGCTGCGCGACGAACTGCAGCTCACCGGCAGCAAAGAAGGCTGCGCCACGGGCGATTGCGGCGCCTGCAGCGTGACCATAGACGGGCGCCTGGTGTGCTCCTGCCTGGTCCTCGGCGTCGAAGCGCAGGGCAAGTCTATCCAGACCATAGAGGGCATGGCGCAGGGCGACCGTCTGCATCCCCTGCAGCGCAAATTCCTCGAGCACGCGGCGCTGCAGTGCGGCATCTGCACGCCCGGAATCCTGATCGCGGCGCGCTCGCTGCTGGAGCGCAATCCCGATCCGAGCGAGGGGGAGGTGCGCTACTGGCTCGCCGGCAACCTGTGCCGCTGCACCGGGTACAACAAGATCGTCGACGCAGTGCTCGACGCGGCGCGCGAAATGCGGGGGAGCTGAGCATGGACATGAAAACGACCAAGCCCGAGGAAAAAGCGTTCAAGGTGGTCGGCACGCGGCCGGTGCGGCCCGACGGCGTGCCCAAGGTCACCGGACAGGCGCGCTACGGCGCCGACTTCGCGCTGCCGGGGATGCTGTGGGGCAGCATCCTGCGCTCGCCGCACGCGCACGCGCGCATCCGCGCCATCGATACATCGAAAGCCGCGGCGCTGCCCGGGGTCAAGGCGGTGATCACGTCCGCGGACTTCCCCGAGCAGGAATACGAGTTCATCGGCCCCGAGCGCGTGGCGGTCAATTTCTGGCACATGACGCGCAATGTCATGGCGCGCGAAAAAGTCCTTTACGAAGGCCATGCCGTGGCCGCCGTCGCCGCGACCACCAGGGCCATCGCAGATGCGGCGCTGGAATTGATCGAGGTCGACTACGCGCCGCTGCCGCACGTCATCGACGTCGACGCGGCAATGCGGCCCGACGCGCCGCTGCTGTTCGAGGACATGATCACCCGCGGCATCGAGCCGCCGCCGGCGAAGCCCTCAAACATCTCCAAGCGCATCGAGTTCGGCATCGGCGACCTGGCCGCGGGATTCGCCGCGGCCGACGCGATCGTGGAAATGGACTTCACCACCGCGCCGGTGCACCAGGGCTACATCGAGCCGCACGCCTGCCTGGCGCGGTTCGACAACAAGGGCCAGGGGGAACTCTGGTCGGCGAGCCAGGGGCACTTCGTGGTGCGCGCGTTCACCGCAAAGCTGCTGAACATGAACATCGGCGACGTGCTGGTGCATCCGGCCGAGATCGGCGGGGGCTTCGGCGGCAAGACGGTGATCTATGTCGAGCCGCTCGCGGCCGCGCTGTCGCGCAGGAGCGGCCATCCGGTGAAAATCATGATGAGCCGCGAGGACGTCTTCAAGTCCACCGGGCCGACCTCCGGCGCTTCGATGACCGTCAAGATCGGCGCCAGGAAGGACGGCAGCATAGTCGCCGCGGAGGGTCTGTTCAAATTCCAGGCGGGCGCATTCCCGGGATCGCCGGTGATGAACGCGACCATGTGCGGGTTCGCGCCTTACAACATCCCGAACGTGCGCTCAGTCGGCTACGACGTGGTGTGCAACCGGCCGAAGTCGGCCGCTTACCGCGCGCCCGGCTCGCCGATTTCCGCGTTTGCCGTGGAAAGCGTCATGGACGCGGTCGCGGCGAAAATCGACATGGATCCGCTGAAGTTCAGGCTGCTCAACGCCTGCAAGACCGGAACGCCGACCGTGTGGGGGCCGAAGCATGCGCACGACGGCTATGCCGAAACGCTGCAGGCGCTGCTGGCGCACCCGGCCTACAAGGCGCCGCTGGGCAAGAACCAGGGGCGCGGCGTTGCTTCCGGCTTCTGGTTCAACAACGGCGGCGAGTCGAGCGCGACGGTGCACGTGAACGAGGACGGCACGGTGGTCGTCGCCACCGGCAGCATGGACATCGGCGGCTCGCGCGCATCGATGGCGATCATGGCGGCCGAAACCCTGGGCATCGAATACGAGGCCGTGCGCGCCATCGTCGCCGATACCGCGTCGATCGGCTTTACGCACGTGACCGGCGGTTCTCGTGTTACCTTCGCCACCGGCATCGCCGTAGTCGAGGCGTGCAACAAGGTAATCGCCGAACTTCGCGCGCGCGCCGCGATGATCTGGAAAATCGAAGCGGCCGACGTGGCCTGGGAGAGCGGCTGCGCCAAACCGGCGGGCGCGGCGGCGGGCAAGTTCGAGCCGATGCCGCTCAAGGCCATCGCCGCCAAGCGCGCCTTGACCGGCGGGCCGATCGGCGCCGAAGCTTCGGTCAACGCCGGCGGCGCGGCGCCGGGCTTCGCCAGCGAGTTGTGCGACGTCGAGGTCGATCCGGAAACGGGCGCGGTGAAAATTCTGCGCTTCGTCGTCGCGCAGGACGTCGGGCGCGCCATCCACCCGAGCTATGTCGAGGGCCAGCTGCACGGCGGCGTGGTGCAGGGCATAGGCTGGGCGCTGAACGAGGAGTACATCTACGACGACGCGGGGCATCTGACGAACGCGGGCTTCCTCGACTACCGCATCCCGGTCGCCTCCGACCTGCCGATGATCGAGGCGGTGCTGGTCGAGGTGCCGAATCCGAACCATCCCTATGGCGTCAAAGGCGCGGGCGAGGTGAACATTGTCCCCGCCATGGCGGCGGTCGCCAATGCCATCAACAGCGCGGTCGGCCGGCGCCTGACCGATTTGCCGATGTCGCCGCCCAAGGTGCTGGCTGCGATCGACGCTGGATGCTAAGAGCCCGTTGCAAAATGAATTTGGCAACGGCCGATATAGGGGAGTATGAGGGGAAGTATCCCCTCATGTTGAAATGAACTTCAATGGCTGAGACCCTGGCGCGCACGCCAGCGCACATCGTTCTCATCAGCAGCCTGAGCGGCCGCTACACCGGCGGCGCGAAGGAATTCGACATCGAGGCGAAGACGCTGCTCGACGTGATCCGCGCGCTGGAGGAACGCTACCCCGGCCTGGGCGAGCATCTGGAGGAGGAGACTTCGGTCGCCATCGACGGCGAGATCCACGAGGTCGCCTACTACCACGTGCTGCGGCCGGGCTGCGAGATCTACTTCATCCCGAAAATCGAGGGCGGGTAGCGAAACGGCCAGGGTGCAGCAGGCCGTCCCGGATCTGAACCGGGAACGATTTGCATATGGTTGCGATCTTGGCCTGCGAGCAGGCCGAATCTCATGAATCCAAGAGGCGAGGAATCACAGCGCCAGATGCAGGCGCAGCGAAGCGTCGACCTCGCGCATTTTCAAGCCGGGCACGATCCCTCGCCGCACCGTCCCGAGCCGCGTCTTGTCGATGGTGCGTACTTGTTGCGCCATCGCCTTGCTGTCCTTGGAGAGCCCGCTCTCGCGCGCGCTGAGCTTGACCTCAAACGAATGGACAATTGACACGTTTGAGGTCAAGGGAATCACGGTAACGAGCGCAGACGCCCGGTTGGCGGCGTCGTTGCTGACAATGACCACCGGACGGCTCTTTCGAATCTCCGCTCCGCGTGTGGGATCGAGCGCGGCAAAGAAGATTTCACCACGCTTCATGGTCGAGGCCGTCATTGTCCGCGCCAGAAAATTCGGCCGCAATCAACCGGTCCGCTACGGCGCTCTGCGCGTAGGCGGACTCAAGTTGCGCCTCCAGCTCTTGGCGCTGCAACAGGCGCAGCGCTTCGCCGATCAATTGGGAACGGCTCTTGTCCGTGTGCCGCCTGAGGTAGGCATCGACAAATTTCATCGTGACGGAATCGAGGGAAATCGAAATTTTTTGCGCGAGCATGATGATGGTATGCAGTAATAGCCTACCAGAATACTACCACGGTAGCATGGAAAAGCATGCCAGTCGCTGACGGTGTGCGATCGGCTTCAGTGAATCTCCGGATCCGGCGTCTCCGCGCCCGCTTCCAGAAAATCGAAATCGCAGCCCTTGTTCGCCTGGGTGACGTGCTGCGAGAACGCGGCGCCGTAGCCGCGCTCGTAGCGCGGCGCCGGCGCTTTCCACGCTGCCAGGCGCCGCGCGTATTCGCCGTCGCCGATCTTCAGGTTCAGCTTGCGCGCGGGCACGTCGAGTTCGATCTCGTCCCCGTCCTGAACAATGGCCAGCGGCCCGCCGATCCAGGACTCGGGCGCGATGTGCAGTACGCAGGCGCCGTAGGAGGTGCCGCTCATGCGCGCGTCCGATATCCGCACCATGTCGCGCACGCCCTGCTTCAACAGCTTCTGCGGAATCGGCAGCTGGCCCCACTCGGGCATGCCCGGCCCGCCCAGCGGCCCGGCATGCTTCAGCACGATTACCGAGTCCTTGTCGATCGGCAGGTCCGGGTCGTCGATGCGCGCCGCCATGTCGTTGTAGTCGGCGAACACCACGGCCTTGCCCGTGTGCTGGTGCAGTTGCGGCTCGGCCGCGGGCGGCTTGATCACCGCGCCGTCCGGGGCGAGGTTGCCGCGCAGCACGGCGAGGCTGTCGGATTTGACCAACGCGGTGTCGACCGAGCGGATGATGTCGGCATCGAACACCTTGGCGTCGGCGATGTTCTCGCCCATGGTCTTGCCGTTCACTGTTCTTGCGTTCGCTTTGATCAGGTCGCCGAGGTTGTTCAGCAGCGCGCGCAGGCCGCCGGCGTAGTAGAAATCCTCCATCAGATATTTGCCCGAGGGGCGGATGTTCGCGAGCAGCGGCGTCTTGCGCGCGAGCGCGTCGAACAGGTCGAGGTCAAGCGGCACCCCGGCGCGGCGCGCGAGCGCGATCAGGTGCACGATGGCATTGGTCGAGCCGCCGATCGCGAGCACGGCGGTCACAGCGTTGTGGATCGCGTCCGCGTCCAGGATGTCGCGCGGCTTGAGATCCTCCCACACCATGTCCACCGCGCGCTTGCCGGTGAGCGTGGCCATCGCCGCGTGGCGCGAGTCGGGCGCGGGAATCGAGGCCGCGCCCGGCAAGGTGAAGCCCATGGCCTCGGCGGCGCTGGTCATGGTCGAGGCCGTGCCCATGGTCATGCAGTGCCCAGGCGAGCGCGCGATGCCCTGCTCGATCTCCTGCCAGTCTTTCTCGGTGATGTTGCCCGCGCGCAGCTCGGCCCAGTACTTCCAGGTATCGGAGCCCGAGCCCAGGGTCGCGCCGCCCCAGTTGCCGCGCAGCATCGGGCCGGCGGGCATGAAGATGGCCGGCAGGTTCATGCTGATCGCGCCCATCAGCAGCGCCGGCGTGGTCTTGTCGCAGCCGCCCATCAGCACCGCGCCGTCGGCGGGATAGGAGCGCAGCAGCTCCTCGGTCTCCATCGCGAGGAAGTTGCGGTACATCATGGTGGTCGGTTTCTGGAACGGCTCGGACAGCGACATCGCCGGCATTTCGACAGGAAAGCCGCCGGCCTGCCACACGCCGCGCTTCACTTCCTCGACACGCTGTTTGAAGTGCGTATGGCAGGGGTTGATGTCGCTCCAGGTGTTGATGATCGCGATCACCGGCTTGCCGGCATAGTCGCTGCGATCAAAGCCCATCTGCGCAGTGCGCGAGCGGTGGCCGAAGGCGCGCATGTCCTGGGCGCCGTACCAGCGGTGGCTGCGCAGCTCTTCCGGGGTTTTCTTTTTCACTTGCGGTTCCTTTGGGTAGGTGTGATATTGCGTCGTGGCATGATGCTGCTGATTGTAACTGTCTATGACGTTTCGAGAATTAGTGCAGAATGCTGGAAAGGGCGTGATGACACCGGATATTGAGTCAGTGGGCGGAGAAATCCCAGCATAGCCTATACAAGGATTCGGCCGTGCCTGAAATCTCTCGTTTTCTCGGAATCGAGCCGCTGGAGCTTCGCGAAGGGCAGCTACCCCCGCGCGTTCTCGGTCTGGTCATGGAGTGGGGTGAGATTCACCAGTCCGAGTTGATGGAGAACTGGACTGCTCTTGCCGAAGCGGGTATTTTTAGACGCATCGCTCCGCTGGTTTGAGGGGATTCAAGATGATATGGGTAACTGACGCCAAAGCGTGTCCGGACTACCGCCTGTGGGTCCGTTTTTCGGACAACACAGAAGGTGAAATCGACCTGAGGGATCTTGTCGCCTCGGATGCGCGGCCGATCGTTGCGGCTCTTCGTGATCAAGCAGTGTTTTCCGCGATCCGCGTGGAAATGGACACTGTAGTTTGGGCGAACGGCTTCGACCTGGCGCCGGAGTTCCTGTATGCGCGCGCGAAAACCCGCGCACCCGTCTAGGCGTCAGGCGCTGCGCTCGATATCGTTCAAACTGGTCTGGCCGCCCCGTTTGTGAAGGTCAGCCGCTGCGAACGTTGAACGCAGCCCGAGACTTATGACAATGCCGGTTGCACCGACCGTCGAAGCCTTCATCGCCCGCTGGCAATCCGCCGGTGGCTCTGAGCGCGCCAACTGCCAGCTGTTCCTCGGCGAGCTGTGCGCGCTACTCGATAAGGAAGTGTACCGATATCGCGTCGATTACTGGCAGTGGTTCGACAACAGTAATGCCAAGCCAGCGCTGAAAAATGAAGGAGGCAACACGTGAACGATGACGTCGAAGACCAAATGGTTTCGAAATTGCCGGACGCCGACATGCAGGCCGCGCCGGCGGCATTGTTGCGGGCTGCTCGACGTGCACGCGAGATTGCGCGCCAGACCAACACCCCCGTCGTGTTTATGCGGGACGGCAAATTGGTCGAGGAGCGCGTACCGCCGGAGGCGCCGGTGGAGGTCGAATAATAAATGGCGCGCCAGACGCAGATCGCCCGCAGATGCCCGTCCCGCCTGGGTTTCCGGGCATGATTGCCGACTGGATGATTGCATGAGCGCCAAACTGGAACAGGCACTGCAGCACCTGAAGAGCATTCTGCCCTTGAGGGCAAGGCAGGACGCATGCGGCGAGCAGATCAGGGAACTGCATCGGCAAATCCTGCGTTCGTTCGTGACTCGCGGACGCATACTGAGCCGGGAAGAAATGGCACAACACGTCGGCAATCTGGAGGATGCCGTCAAAGTGCTGCAAACCTGCGACATGGTCGTGTTTTCCGCGGATGGCGAACCCGTCGGCGCCTATCCCTTCACCATGGAAGCGCGCGAGCACGAGGTTCTTGTGAACGGGCATCGAGTGCATGCAATGTGCGCGCTGGATGCCCTTGCGGTCAGTCCGATGTTCGGCATGAAGACGCAAATTGTCTCCCGCTGTGGAATCACCGGCGATAGCGTCAGGATACTGCAGTCAGGCAAGACGATCGAGAATGCCGATGCGGCCGGTGAGCTCCATCTGGGCATTGCCTGGGGAGCGGCGGACGTGGGCGCATCCTGTGCCGACAGCCTGTGCCGGCAGATGATGTATCTGCGCGACGGCAGCGTCGCCCGGCGCTGGCTTGCGGACGATCGCGCCAACAGGGAAATATTCACCCTGCCGGAAGCGGTTGAGTTCGCCAGCCGGGTTTTCGTGCCTCTCATGTCTCTCGTGTCCTGACGCCGGAGTTTGGCCGCAGGCAAGCGTCGATGCCGACCGCGGCCCAGGGCGCGCCGCTGCGGTTCATGTGTCCGGCCGCGTGTCGGACTGCGTTGTGGTCCAGGCAATCCTGGCCCATAATTTCCCGCTTCGACCACGCAGCCAGGGGATCCCCATGCCCGCCGCCCGTCCGTTCATCGAAGCCCGCGACTTCCTGCTTGAGCATCGCGGCGATTACCTGGGCGCCGTGCGCGGCTTTCATTGGCCGGTATTGACCGAGTTCAACTGGGCACTCGACTACTTCGATGCCATGGCCGCGGGCAACGGCAAGCCGGCGCTGTGGCTGGTGGGCGAGGACGGTAGCGAAGACAAACGCTCCTACGCGCAGATGTCGGCGCGCTCCAATCAGGTGGCCAACTGGCTGCGCGCCCTGGGGGTGGCGCGCGGCGATCGCGTCCTGGTCATGCTCGGCAACGAAATCCCGCTGTGGGAGACCATGCTCGCTGCGTTCAAGCTCGGCGCCGTGGTCATTCCGGCGAGCACCATGCTGGCGCCGGACGATCTGTCGGACCGCTTCGAGCGCGGCAATGTGCGCCACGTCGTTGTCGGCAACGCCAACGCGGAGAAATTCGCCTCGCTGCCGGGCAACTACACGCGCATCGCTGTCGGCGCGGCGGTTCCCGGCTGGCGCAGTTTCACCGAGGCCGACGTCTGTCCGGCGGCATTTACGCCCGACGGCGCAACGCAGGCGAGCGACCCGCTGCTGTTGTACTTCACTTCCGGCACCACCTCCAAGCCCAAGCTGGTGCTGCACACGCAGCAGAGTTACCCGGTCGGCCATTTGTCCACGATGTTCTGGATCGGCCTGCAGCCGGGAGACGTGCATCTCAACATTTCCTCGCCGGGCTGGGCGAAGCATGCATGGAGCTGTTTCTTCGCGCCCTGGAACGCCGGCGCCTGTATCTTCATCTACAACTACAGCCGTTTCAACGCCAAGGCCATGCTCGCCGTGCTCGAGCGCTGCGGCGTCACCACGCTGTGCGCGCCGCCGACGGTGTGGCGCATGCTGATCCAGGAGGACCTCGGCGCGTATCGCGGCCGGCTGAAGCTGCGCGAACTGCTGGGTGCGGGCGAACCGCTCAACCCGGAGATCATCGAAAAAGTAAAAAGCGGCTGGGGCATCACGCTGCGCGACGGCTTCGGCCAGACCGAGACCACTGCGGTGGTCGGCAATTCGCCGAACCAGGTGCTGAAACCCGGTTCGATGGGCCGGCCGCTGCCCGGCTACCACGTGGTGCTGCTCGATGCCGGAGGCAGGGAAGCGGAGGAAGGCGAGGTGTGCCTGTCGCTTGCGCCGCGCCCGCTCGGGCTCATGGTCGGCTACATGGACAGCGACGAAAAGACTGCCGAAGTCACGCGCGGCGGCTACTACCGCACCGGCGACGTCGCCAGCCGCGACGCCGACGGCTACATCACTTACGTCGGCCGCGCCGACGATGTGTTCAAGGCCTCGGATTACCGCATCAGCCCGTTCGAACTCGAGAGCGCGCTGATCGAACATCCGGCGATCGCCGAGGCGGCCGTGGTGCCCAGCCCCGATCCGGTGCGCCTCGCCGTGCCCAAGGCGTTTCTGATCCTGACCCAGGGCACGCAGCCGAGCCGGGAACTGGCGAAGGACATCTTCGCCTTCGTGCGCGGCAATCTTGCGCCCTACAAGCGCGTGCGCCGACTGGAGTTTTCCGATCTGCCGAAGACGATTTCCGGCAAGATCCGCCGCGTTCAGCTGCGTGCAATCGAAGCCGAGCAGCGCAGCAAGGGCGGGCGCGGCGAGTGGGAATTCTTCGAGGAAGATTTCCCGGAACTCAAGCAGTAGACCACGGGGAGGGCGTGCCGCCATGACCGATTCCATGCCGCGGCTGAAACCGCACCCGATTCCTGCCATCCATCCGGTGGCGGAAATCCGCGCCGACGCGCGGCTCAAGGCGGTCTACGAGCAGACCAAGTCGGCGCTGCAGGTGCCGTGGATGGGCGTGGTGACCATGGCATTTGCGCACTACCCGAGTTTCTTTGCAACGCTCTGGAACGGCCTGAGCGCCCTTTGCGGGAGCGCCGAATTCGACGCCGCCTGCCGCGCCCTGCGCGCCCACGCCGAAGCCGCCGCGGCGCCGCTGCAACCGGCACAATTGCAGCGCGAGCTCGCGGCGCTGGGCTATGCGGAACAGGAGCTCGACGAGATCCGGGCGCTGGTCGAAGTGTTTTCGCACGGCAACATGCCGTACCTGATGATCGCGACGGCGGCGCGCCTGCTGCTGGAAGGACATGCCGTCGGCAGCGATGGCCGCATCCAGCCCCGCGTCCGGCGCGCCGCGCCAGCCGCGTGGACGCGCCTGGTGCTGATCGAACCGCACCATGCCGACGCGCCGACGGCGGCCGTCTACAAGGACATCAGGGACACGCTCGGCCTGCCGTTCGTCAATACCGACTACCGTGCGCTGGCGCGCTGGCCGAGCTATTTCGCGTCCGCCTGGACCGATCTGCGCGCCAAAATCGATGCTCCGGACTACGCCAGCGCGGTGCGGTCGGTCCACCTGTTCGCGATCGAGAAATGGAAAACGCTGCCCGTGCCGGGCAGCCTCACCAGCGCGAGCCTGCGCGCCGCCGCCGAGCGCGATGCGCCGCTGGACGAAGTGCTCGCCGTCGTGCGCCTGTTCCAGTGGCTGCTGCCGGGGCTGGTGGTGAACGTGGCATGCTTTCGCGCGCAACTCGAGCCGCAGTGAAACTGCCGGCGCCGCGAACGGCGGACGCGCAGCCGTGCCGGCTCAGTTCAGACTTGCCGCGATCTGGCGGATCTGCTCCGGCGTGTGCTCGCCCGCGAGCGGCGTGCCCGGGATCAGGTACTTGCCTTTGGCGAGCGGCCCGACCAGCACCGGCTCGAAACCGATCGCACGCACCAGTCCCGACGCTACCGCGAACGCGTCCGCGTCGTCGCTCGCCATTGGGATTCCGGTGCGCTCGCCCTGGCGGCTCGCAGCGTCCGGCAGCCTGGAATAACCGACGGCGTTGAAGGCGCGCACGATGCGCGCGCCCGGCAGGAGCTCGGCCGAGGCGAGACCGGCGCCTTTTTCCCGCGCCCAGGTCGCGATCTCACCGTCGCGCGCGACGATCGGGTTGCAGGCATCGAGCACCACCTTGCCCTTGATCGATCCGGCCAGGTCCCGGCCAAGCTGCGGCAGCGCGCTGTAGGGCACCGCCATCAGCAGCACTTCGCCGAACGCCGCGGCCTCGCGTGTCGTTCCGGCGTGCGCGTCGGGCCCCAGGCTCGCCGCCAGCGCCTTGTCATGCTCGAGGTCGAGCGACGAGAACATTACTTCGTAGCCGGCTTTCACCCAAAGCCCGCCCAGCGTGGAGCCTATCCTGCCCGAGCCGATAATGCCGATCTTCGGCTTGCCGGCGGCGCGCGCGGCGAACGGCAGGCCGCTCAAGGCGATAGCTGCCGCCGTGGCGGCGAGAAACTTGCGGCGCTGCTTGAGTCTGCTTGCCTGAGCCATGGCGATCCCCTGTTGCGTCGTCAGCGGCGGCTAGGGGGCGCGGTCCAGACCCTGTTCCCGCCAGCGTGGCGAGCAACGCGCATCGCTGCCGCGTCGCCCGTATCGCCCATGCGCGCAAACCTCCGCAGGCGCATTGCGCGGGCCGCGGAAACACTCTACTCCAATTGCGGATTGCCCGATGCTGCGGCAGCCGGGAGGGCAAGAGGCGCTTTCCTGCGCGCTAGTCGGTGCCCGTCCGCGGCGGGACGGACAGTTCCTTGCGCAGCCTGAGCGGCAGGCGCTTGCGCAGCCTCAGGTTGAGCATTTCCACCCCCACGGAAAACGCCATCGCGAAGTAGATGTAGCCCTTGGGGATGTGCAGCTCGAAGCCTTCGCCGATCAGCGCCACGCCCACCAGGATCAGAAAGGCGAGGGCCAGCATTTTCACGGTGGGGTGGGCATCGACGAAATCGCCTATTGGCCGGGCCGCGAACATCATGACCGCAACGGCGATGACGATCGCGAGCACCATGACCGGAACGATGTCGACCATGCCGACTGCGGTGATCACCGAATCGAGCGAGAACACGATGTCGAGCAGCGCGATCTGCGCAAGGGTGCCGAGGAAGCCGGCTTGCGCGCCGCGCGCGAGCTCGTCCTCGCCGGCGCCCTCCAGCGCGTTGTGGATTTCAGTGACTGCCTTCGCCAGCAGGAACAGCCCGCCGCCGAGCAGAAT
This sequence comes from Burkholderiales bacterium, assembly GCA_038206915.1. GTDB lineage: Bacteria > Pseudomonadota > Gammaproteobacteria > Burkholderiales > SG8-39 > 2-12-FULL-64-23. The sequence goes on from JBBRAI010000008.1 coordinate 19,415, forward strand.
CAGGTCGCGGCCGGAAACCTCGTGGCCGAACAGCGCGAACAGCGGATCGGTCAGGCGCATCATCCATGCGAGCGACAGCAACAGCGCGATGCGGGTGAACATGGCCAGACCGAGCCCCAGCACGCGCGCGCGCTGGCGCTCCTGCGGCGGCAGGCGCCCGGCGAGGATCGATATGAAAATGATGTTGTCCACCCCGAGCACGATTTCCAGCGCGGTCAGGGTGAGCAGCGCGATCCAGGCCTCCGGCGAGGTCAGCCATTCCATTGTCGTAGCGCGGACGCGTCCCGGTCAGTCGTCGCGGCCGGCGAAGCCGAGCAGATGCAGCAGGCTGGTGAACAAATTGAATATCGACACGTAGAGCGTCACCGTGGCCATGATGTAGTTGGTCTCGCCGCCGCGGATGATGTTGCTGGTCTCGTACAGGATCAGGCCGGACATCAGCAGCACGAACATGACCGAGACCGCGAGGGACAACCCGTGCATGTCGAAGAACACGGCGCCCAGCCCGGCGAGGAAAGCGACCAGGATGCCGACCGTGAGAAAGCCGCCCATGAAGCTGAAGTCGCGGCGACTGGCAAGCGCATAGCCCGACAGGCCGAGGAAAATCGCCGCGGTCCCGCCCATGGCGGTCATGACGACCTGCGCGCCGTTGGGCAGGGCGAGATAGGCGTTGAGTATCGGGCCCAGGGTATAGCCCATGAAGCCGGTGAGCGCGAACACGAAGGCAAGCCCGAGCGCGCGGTCGCGAAACTTCGTCGTCAGAAAAAGCAGGCCGAAATAGCCCACCAGGGTCAGGACCAGCCCCGGGTGCGGCAGCTTCAGTGCCATCGAGGCCGCCGCTGCGAGCGCGCTGAATAGTAGCGTCATCGACAGCAGCATGTAGGTGTTGCGCACGACCTTGTTGGCGGCGGGCGCCGCAGCGACCTGGCGCTCGGCGCCGGCGACGGCGTTGAACTGCGAATTGTTCGACGGGCTCATGTCTCGTTCTCCTTTCAGCGTTTATCCGGGCGGCGGGCGCAACGCGCCGCGCCGCGGACAGACACATCCTAAGTGTGGCGGGTCGCTTTGAAAATTCGAATAAAATTGTCCAATCATTCGAAAAAGCCGATGTGAAACATTCTGCGGGCCGGGATGTCTGGCGCAGACCGGTACGACGCGCCGCCCGCCTTGGGCTATATTGTTCGCACCGGATCCAGTCTGCGGAGCGCGTTTCGATGTCCATCGCCCAATCGGCCCTGATCGCGTCGGTCGCGTTCGCGGCCGTTCTGGCAATTCGCGCGCATTATCTCGGCCCGGCGCAGCGTTGGCAAACCTACTTGTTCAAGCCGCTGGCGACGCTGCTGGTCCTGGCGCTCGCGTTCTCCTTCGCCGCGCCGTCGCCCGCATACCGCTGGGCCGTAGTCGCGGGCCTCGCCTGCTCCACGGCAGGCGACATCTTTCTGATGCTGCCGCGCGACCGCTTCGTCGCCGGGCTGGTGAGTTTCCTGCTCGCGCACCTGTGTTACATCTACGCGTTCGGCATCGGCGCGCCGTTCCCGGCCGCGCCCTTGCTCTGGCTGCCCTACTTTGCCGTCGGTGGCGTTGTCGTGTTGCTGGTATGGCGCGGCCTGAAGCCGGCCTTGCGCGGCGCGGTGATCGCCTACGTCGTGGTCATCGCGGCCATGGCAGGGCAGGCGACCGGTCGCTGGCAGACCCTGGGCGGCGAAGCGGCGCTTGCCGCCGCGCTGGGTGCCGCGTTGTTCGTCGCGTCCGATTCGATGCTGGCCATCAATCGCTTCCGCGCGCCGTTCCGCGCGGAGCGGGTGCTCACCCTCGGCACCTATTGGATGGCGCAGCTGCTGATCGCGCTTTCCATCGCGGCCGTTCCGGCAGCGGCCTAGCCGCGATAGCCCAGGCTGCGCGAAATGTCTTCGGCGGTCCGCTTCACCAGTGCGGTCCAGCCCGGCTTCATGCGCTCCGCCGGCGCCGATACCGACAGGCCGGCAACCAGTGCACCGTCGTCGTCGCGGATGCCCGCGCCGATGCAGCGCACGCCGAGTTCCGCCTCCTCGTGATCGACCGCGTAGCCTTGCCGGCGCGCCTTTTCCAGATCCTTCTCCAGCGCCGCGAGGCTGGTCAGGCTGTTGCGCGTCTGGCCGCGCAGCCCGGTGCGCTCGGCATAGGCACGCACGCCGTCGGCGCCGTCCTCGAGCAGGAACAGCTTGCCGACCGCGGTGATATGCAGCGGCGCGCGTCCGCCGATCACGTTGACCACGCGCATCATCGAGCGGCCGCTGGAGCTGCGCTCGATGTACACGATCTCGTCCTCACGTCGCACCGACAGGTTGACCGCTTCGCCGGTGGCCGCATGCAGCTCGCGCATGAACGGCAGCGCCAGTTCGCGCACGCTCACGCGGGACTTGGCCAGGTTGCCGAGTTCGATCAGGCGCATGCCGAGGCGGTAGCTCCCCGGTTCGGCGCGCTCGACCAGGCGCGCGCTGGCCATCGCGGAGAGAATGCGGTGCGCGGTGGATGGATGCAGCGCGGCCGACTGCGCCAGATGTTTCAGGCTTGCCGGCGCCGGCAGCTGCGCCAGCGCGTCGAGCAGCTGCGCCATGCGCTCGATCACCTGGATCGAATTCTTGGATTCGGCTTGGCTCATGGACGGTCCGGATTTATCGAATCGCGGGATTTTATACCACAATGCAAAATAGGCGCAGCTGCGGCTATGGTATGATTTCGCGCATCAATATTGCGTTATTTGCGCTAGGTCCGGCAGCCGAATTGCCGAACCTAGCGCCAGCAAGAGCCAAGGCTTCCGAGAAGGAATCGAGCATGAATCTCCCCGCTGAAAAATCCATGCAACTGCCGGCCGTCAGCCTGTGGGTGGACGGCAAGGCCTTGCGGTCCACCAGCGCGCGTTCCGGCCTCGTCACCAATCCGGCCAGCGGCAACGTCATCCGGCGCGTGCCCTTCGCCAATGCCCAGGACGTCGACCAAGCGGTCAGGGCGGCAAGCGCTGCGCTGCCCGCGTGGCGCAATGCGCCGCCGCTGCGCCGCGCGCGCGTGATGCAGAAGTTCCTCGCGCTGATGCAGGCCAATCAAACGGAAATCGCGCGGCTCGCCTCGGAGGAGCATGGCAAAACCCTGCCCGACGCGCTGGGCAGCGTGCAGCGCGGCATCGAAGTGATCGAGTTCGCCTGCGGCATCCCGCACCTGCTCAAGGGCGAGTACACCGAGAACGCCGGCACCGGCGTGGACAGCCACACGCTGCGCCAGCCCGTGGGCGTGTGCGCCGGCATTACGCCGTTCAACTTCCCGGTGATGGTGCCGCTGTGGATGTTTCCGGTGGCGATCGCCTGCGGCAATACGTTCATCCTCAAGCCCTCGGAAAAAGTGCCATCGGCGAGCATGAAAATGGCCGAGCTGTTCCGCGAAGCCGGGCTGCCCGACGGCGTGTTCAACGTGGTGCACGGCGACAAGGAGGCGGTGGACGCGATCCTCAACCATCCGGGCATACACGCAGTTTCTTTCGTCGGCTCGACGCCGATCGCAAAATACATCTACGAAACCTGCGCCAGGAACGGCAAGCGCGTGCAGGCGCTGGGCGGCGCCAAGAACCACGCCGTGGTGCTGCCCGACGCAGACCTGGAATTCACCGCCAATGCGCTGATCGGCGCCGCCTACGGCTCGGCCGGCGAGCGCTGCATGGCGATCTCCGTCGTGGTCGCGGTCGGCGCGATCGGCGATCCGCTGGTAAAAATGCTCAGCGACAAGGCCGCGAAAATCAAGGTAGGGCCGGGCGACGCCGAGGGCGTGGAAATGGGGCCGCTGGTGACGCTGGCGCATCGCGACAAGGTCGCCGGCTACATCGACGCCGGTGTGGCCGAAGGCGCGCAGCTGGTGCTCGACGGGCGCAACAAGACGGTCGTGGACCACGAAAGCGGTTTTTTCATAGGCACGACGCTGTTCGACCGGGTGAAGCCCGAAATGAAAATTTACCAGGACGAGATTTTCGGTCCGGTGCTGATGGTGCTGCGCGCCGAAACACTGGAGCAGGCGATCGCGCTGGTCAACGCCAACCCCTACGGCAACGGCACGGCGATATTCACCAACTCCGGCGGCGCCGCGCGCCGCTTCGAGGAGGAAATCCAGGTCGGCATGGTCGGCATCAACGTGCCGATCCCGGTGCCGATGGCGTTCTACTCCTTCGGCGGCTGGAAGAATTCGCTGTTCGGCGACCTGCACGTGCACGGCGTCGAGGGCGTGAAGTTCTACACCCGCACCAAGGCGGTGACGACGCGCTGGCCGCACGAGGATACGCCCGCGGCCGGGCTCAACATGCCGACGCTGGGCTGATGCGAGCCGCGGCGCCGGTGCCGCGCGATCCGCCCGGTCCCTGATCACAGAATAAGGAGGAAAGCCAATGAACGCAGCGCAACGCCCGTCGCAGCCGGAGAATCTCGAACACTACTGGATGCCCTATACGAACAACCGCGCGTTCAAGCTGTCGCCGCGCATGATCGCCTCGGCCGCGGGCATGTACTACACCACCGTTGAAGGCAAGAAGGTGCTGGACGGCCTGGCGACGCTGTGGTGCGTGAACGCGGGGCACTGCCGGCCGAAGATCGTCGAGGCGATCAGGAAGCAGGCAGGCATCCTCGATTTTTCCTCATCGTTCTCGCTCGGCCATCCGCTGCCGTTCGAGGTCGCGCGGCGCATATCCGAGTTGACGCCCGAGGGTCTGGACCATGTGTTCTTCGTCAATTCCGGCTCCGAGGCGGTGGACACGGCGCTGAAAATCGCGCTCGCCTACCATCGCCTGAAGGGCGAGGCCACGCGCACGCGCTTCATCGGGCGCGAGCGCGGCTATCACGGCGTGAACATCGCCGGCATTTCGGTGGGCGGCGTTCCGGTCAACCGCAAGGCCTACGGCCTGATGATCCCCGGCGTCGATCATCTGCGTCACACGCAGGATCTCGCGCGCAGCGCCTTCTCGCGCGGCCAGCCGGCCGCGGGCGCCGAGTTCGCCGACGAGCTGGAGCAGAGGATCATCCCGCTGCACGATGCCTCCAATATCGCCGCCGTGATCGTGGAGCCGGTGTCGGGCGCGGGCGGTGTGCTGATCCCGCCGCAAGGCTACCTGCAGCGCCTGCGCCAGATCTGCGACAAGCACGGCATCCTGCTCATATTCGACGAGGTGATCACCGGTTTCGGGCGCCTGGGCAAGCCCTTTGCGAGCGAATATTTCGGTGTGACGCCCGATCTGATTACGTTTGCCAAGGGCATCACCAGCGGCACCGTGCCTATGGGCGGGGTGATCGTGAAGCGCGGGATCTACGACACTTTCATGCAGGCCGCCGGCAACGGCATCGATTTCTTCCACGGCTATACCTATTCGGGACATCCGCTCGCCAGCGCCGCGGCGCTGGGCACGCTGGACACCTACGCCGAGGAGGATCTGCTCACGCGCGCGCAGGCCATGGCGTCAAAATTCGAGGACGGCGTGCACGCGTTCAAGGGATTGCCGCACGTTGTGGACTGCCGCAATCTCGGCCTGATCGGCGCGATCGAGTTCGCGCCGCGCGAGGGCGCGCCGGGGGCGCGCGCCAAGGAGGTGTTCGAAAGATGCTGGGACCGCGGCGTGTTCGTGCGCGCGATCGGGGACAACATCGCGTTCTGCCCGCCGCTGATCGTGGAGAACAAGCATCTCGACGAAATGTTCGGCGTCGTTGTGGATGTGGTGCGCGAACTTAAGTAAGGGGATCCCCAAGAGCTGTCATTCCGAGGCCAACGGCCGAGGAATCTGCTTCTTCTTGGTTCAAAAGCAGATTCCTCCCTCAAGGGGACTTTCCCGTCGAGCGGGATCGAGACCTTCGGGGCGTCGCTTCGCTCGGAATGACAGAATTGGAATTGGTAGAGATGCCCTAGATTCGATTTGAGATAAGTTCAAGAGCGGGTTCGATCATGAGCAAAAATCTGAGAATCAACGCCACGCGGCTGTGGGATTCGCTAATGCAGATGGCGAAGATCGGCGCCACGCCCAAGGGCGGCGTGAAGCGCCTGACGCTGACCGATCTGGACCGCCAGGCGCGCGACCTGTTCGTCGCCTGGTGCAAGCAGGCGGGACTGGCGGTGAGCGTGGACGGCGTTGGCAATATTTTCGCGCGCCGCCGCGGGCGCGAGGCCGGTGCAGCGCCGGTGGTCTCCGGCAGCCATCTCGATACCCAGCCCTCGGGCGGGCGCTTCGACGGCTGCTACGGGGTGATGGCGGCGCTGGAAGTGGCGCGCAGCCTGAACGATCACGCCGTCGAGACCGCGCTGCCGTTCGAAGTCGCGATGTGGACCAACGAGGAAGGCTCGCGCTTCCTGCCGGTGATGGGCGCCTCGGGCGCGTTCGCCGGCGTGCACACGGTGGAGGAAATTCACTGCGCGCGCGACCTCGAGGGCGTGTCGTTCGGCGATGCGCTGCGCGCGATCGGCTATGCCGGGGCGGCGCCCGTGGGCGGGCGCGCGCTGGCGGCATATTTCGAGGCGCATATCGAGCAGGGGCCGCTGCTGGAGAACACCGGCAATACGATCGGCGTGGTGACCGGGGCGCTGGGCCAGCGCTGGTTCGAGCTGACGGTCGCAGGCATGGACGCGCACGCCGGCCCGACGCCGATGCACCTGCGGCGCGACGCGCTCCTGGGCGCAAGCTACCTGATCCAGGAGGTCAACCGTCTCGCCAAGGTGACGGAGCATGCGCGCGGCACCGTGGGCATGCTCGTCAACCGGCCCAATTCGCGCAATGTCGTGCCCGGCGAAACGGTGTTCTCGGTCGATTTTCGCGACACCGGTGTCGCCGGCCTGGACCGCATGGAGCAGGGCCTGCGCGCCGCGGCGGCGAGGATCGCGGCGGAGCAGCACCTGGAGATCGACCTCAGGCAGACGGTGTTTTTCCCGCCCTGCCACTTCGACCGCGATTGCGTCGCCGCAGTGCGCGACGCAGTGCAACGGCTGGGCTACCCGCACATGGACATCGTCAGCGGCGCGGGCCACGACGCCGTATATATCGCCGGCGTAGCGCCGACGGCGATGATTTTCGTGCCCTGCGAGGGCGGCATCAGCCACAACGAGATCGAGAACGCCAAGCCGGAGGACCTCGCCGCCGGCTGCAATGTGCTGCTGCAGGCGGTGCTGACGAAAGCCGGTTAGCAGCGCGCCGCTCGCGCTGGCAGGCGTCGGAAAAAACCCCGGTTAGTTTTCGGCTGCGCCGGACGATTCTTCCAGCGGCGAGTAGCCGCTGAACTCGGCCGGCGAAAGGTCGAACCGGTAGAGATTGCCTTCATTCAGCTCGGCCAGTTCTTTCTTTACCTCCGCGGTAAAATCATCCAGTTCTTCGCGCGGCACCAACAGCGAGAGATAGATATCCAAGTTCACCGGGTTGAATCGGCTGCGTTCGCGCACGACCCGGCGCACAGCTTTGATCACCAGAGGGCCATGCCGCGAATCTTCGAGCGCAGCGCGGGCCGCGGCAGCCGGCGAGGGCGCGTAGTTGCCGTTGAAAATGGATGCAGCCTGGGCGGCTGCGGGAACGCCGTCGGGCGGGGCGGGCGGCAATGGCTCGTCAGGGGAGAGGGCAGGTGTCGGGGGCGACGCGGCCGGACCAGCGGCCGGTTCGACGCGCGGCGATTCATCGTTGGCGGGGGGCGGTTGAAGTTCCGGCGGCGCAGAGTCGGACCGGGCGCGGGCTGCGCCGAGCAAGCGATATCGGGTCGCGCGCGCCTTGCCGATGCGTTCCGCGCGTCCGCTTTCGATGAGGCGAGACAGGTGACGGAACAGCGTGGAGCGGTCGACTTCGAGCGCCGAACGCTCCAGCAATTCGTCCAGGGTGAGGCCGTCCGGCCACGCGATCAAATTGCTTTCGATAGCGGCTTGATAATCGAATTTGCTCGATCGGCTCATCTGTCAGTTGCAGCTAAATATATGAAAAATATCAGCTTATATTTATGCAGACATAATTATGCAATGATACTGAGGAGTAACGCAAGGATATTTTAGCGGCTCTGCGAGGAGACCCGCTGCCAAGGCAGCCGTCTCTCGCGGTGCCGGGACGCCAGTCGGCTTTGCCCTGGACGCCTTGGGCAAAGGCGCCGTCTTCTAGAGCCAGCCCGCCTTGCGCAGGCGATAGAACAAGATCGTGTCCAGGATCGTCATCACGGCGAGCGCGGTCGGGTAGCCGAATTCCCAGGACAGCTCCGGCATGTTCTTGAAGTTCATCCCATAGACGCCGGCGATCATGGTCGGTACCGCGACCAGTGCGGCGTAGGCAGCGATGCGCCGGGTTGTTTCGTTCTCCTGCAGAGTGATCAGCGACAGGTTGACCGAGATCGCGGTGGTCACCATGTCGCGCAGGCTGTCGATCGACTGGTTGATGCGCACCAGATGGTCGGATACGTCGCGGAAATATTCCTGGGTAGCGGCGCAGACCTGCGGCACCCGGCCGCCATGCAGCTTGCCGGATGCGTCCAGCAGCGGCCCGGCAGCATGCTTGAGCGTCATCAGCTTCTGCTTCAACTCGTACAGCGACTCGATGTTGGAGCGCGTGGAGCTGCCCGAGAAGATCTTCTCTTCGACCGCCTCCAGGTGGTCTTCGACATCGTCGAGCACCGGGAAGTAGCGGTCGACTACCGCATCCATCAGCGCATAGAAGACGAAGCCCGAACCCTGGCGCAGCAGGTGGGGCTCGCGCTCGCAGCGGGTGCGCACGGCGGCGAATCCGTGCCGGGTGCGATTGCGCACCGAAAGCACGTAGTTGGGGCCGACAAAGACGTTAACCTCGCCGATGACGATCTCGCCGTCTTCGGCCTCCACCGTATGCAGCACGGCGAACAGCGAGTCGCCGTATTCCTCGATCTTGGGGCGCTGATGGCCATGCTGCGCGTCCTCGACGGCCAGCTCGTGCAGGCCGAACTCCGCCTGCATCTCGGACAGCTCGTCCGGGTCCGGTTCGAACAGCGCGACCCAGACCAGGCATTCGGGCCGGTTTACGTAGTCGCTGATGTCTTTCTTCTCGATGTCGCCGAGTTTCTTGCCGTCTTCATAGGCAACGCAGCTGACCAGCATGGGCTTCTCCGAAGTATTGGCCGAATGATAGGACGGGTCGCGGCCTGATGCATAGGATAAAATGTCAGCCCTTCCATTCTTCTGCACCTGCAAACATGCCCGCAATCAGCCGCCGCAGCGCCGAGCTCGGCACGGAAAACGCTTTCGTGGTCCTGGCCGAGGTGAACGAACTCCTGCGCCAGGGCAAGGACATCATCTCGTTTTGCATCGGCCAGCCGGATTTCCACACGCCGGCCAATATCCAGGATGCCGCGGTCAAGGCGATCCGCGAGGGGCGGCACGGCTACACGCCTTCGGCTGGAATCGCGGAGCTGCGCGCCGCCGCGGCGCAGGACATGGGGCGCCTGCGCGGCCTGAGCATCGACCCCGAGCACGTGGTGATCGGCGCCGGCGCGAAGCCGTTCATCGCCTACAGCATCCTGTGCACCACCGATTACGGCGTCGGCGACGAGGTTATCTACCCCAACCCCGGTTTTCCGATCTATGAATCGCAGATCCTCGCCTGCGGCGCAGTGCCGGTCCCGCTCTACCTGCGCGAGGCACGCGAGTTCGCCTTCGATCCGGCCGAACTTGAGGTCAAAATCACGCCCAGGACCAGGCTGCTGATCCTCAATTCGCCGCACAACCCGACCGGCGGCATCCTGACGCGCAAGGCTCTGGAGGACATCGCCGCGGTGCTGCGCCGCCATCCCGACGTGTGGATCTACGCCGACGAAATCTATTCGCGCCTGCTGTACCAGGGGGAATTCGCCTCGATCGCGTCGCTCCCCGGGATGTACGAGCGCAGCATCATCTCCGACGGCGCTTCCAAAACCTGGGCCATGACCGGCTGGCGCATCGGCTTCGCCTCGAATCCCGTGCTGGCGCCGCAGTTCGTGCGCTGGGTGACCAACACCGATTCCTGCGCTTCGCATATCAGCCAATGGGCGGCGGTCGAGGCGCTGAACGGCCCGCAGGATGAGCCGAAAAGAATGCGCGCGAGTTTCCTTGCCCGGCGCGACCTGATTGTCGGCCTGCTGAACCGGGTGCCGGGCGTGAGCTGCAAGCTGCCCGGCGGCGCGTTTTACGCCTGGCCCAACGTGACCGAGGCCTGCCGCATGATCGGCGCCCGCGACTCCGAAGAGCTGCGCAAGCGCCTGCTCAACGAAGCCGGCGTGGCAGTTCTGGCCGACATCCATTTCGGCGCGCGCGTGCCGGACGAGGGCCAGCACATCCGCTTTTCCTACGCCGCATCGAACCAGACGATCGAGGCCGGCGTCGCGCGCATGGCCGAATTCATCCGCGGGAACAGCACTTGACCGGGTCGGCGCGACCGCGCGTCACCGTGGCCGCAGTGATCGAGCGCGGCGGAAAGTTCCTGTCGGTCGAGGAGGAAGACGAGGGGCAAATGCTGTTCAACCAGCCGGCCGGGCACCTGGAACTGGACGAGTCCCTGGTCGAGGGCTGCCGGCGCAATGTGCTGGTCGACCATGCCTAAGCTGCGCGCGGGCAAACTCGCGCTGCTTGCCGCGCTTGCGCTGACTGGATTGTGCGCGCAGGCCGAGGAAGTGACGATCTGCTACAACTACGGCTGCCAGGCCCGGGCGCCGGTCGACTATACCGCGGCTGAGCTCGATAGCCTGCACCAGCTGCTCGCGGCGGCCGCGGACGCGGGCGCCGAGCGCAAAACGATTTCCGTGGTGATCGGGCGCATGTACGCGATTGCGGGTGCGCAGACGCCGGTTTGGCGCGACAAGGGCGGCAATTATGCCGACGGCGGCGAAAACGGCAGGATGGACTGCATCGACCATTCGACCAATACCACCGCGTTCCTCAATCTGCTCGAAGCGCATGGCTGGCTCAGGTTTCACGAAGTGGGGGAGCCGGTGATGCGAACTCGTTTCTTTATTTTCGAGCACTGGGCGGCGCGTATCCGCGATTTCGGGGCGCGCAAGGACTATGTCGTCGACAGCTGGTTCTTCGACAACGGCCAGCCGGCGCTGGTGATGCCGGTCGAGGACTGGTTTGCGCGCAGGACGCCCAATGTCCAGTAGGCAGAAGATTGTCGTGGGCATGTCCGGCGGCGTCGATTCGGCGGTGGCGGCGCTGTTGCTGAAGCGCGCAGGGCACGAGGTCGTCGGACTATTCATGAAGAACTGGGAGGACGACGACGACGACGCATATTGCTCGACGCGGCAGGACCTGATCGACTGCGCCGCGGTCGCCGATGTGATCGGCATCGAACTGGAGGCGGTCAATTTCGCCGTCGAATACAAGGAGCGCGTGTTCAGCGCCTTCCTCGACGAATACCGCAGCGGGCGCACGCCCAATCCGGACGTGCTGTGCAACGCCGAGATCAAATTCAAGGCATTTCTCGATCACGCGATTGCGCTGGGCGCCGCGCGCATCGCCACCGGACACTATGCCGGCGTGCGCGAGGCCGGCGGCCGTTACGAGTTGCTGAAAGCTGTGGACAAGAACAAGGACCAGAGCTACTTCCTGCACCGGCTGAGCCAGGCGCAGCTGGCGCGCGCGGTGTTTCCGCTGGCGCAGATGAAGAAGCCCGAGGTGCGCCGGATCGCCGAGGAGGCGGGACTGCCGGTACACGCCAAAAAAGATTCCACCGGCATTTGCTTCATCGGCGAGCGCCCGTTTCGCGAATTCCTCAACCGCTACCTGCCGCGCGAACCGGGCCCGATACGCACGCCCGAAGGCAAGGTCATCGGCGAGCACGTCGGCCTTGCGTTCTACACCATAGGTCAGAGGAAGGGCATAGGCATAGGCGGGATGAAGGGCGGCGCGCGCGAAGGCGAGGCGTGGTACGCCGTGGGCAAGGACATGGCGAAGAACGAGCTGATCGTGGTTCGCGGCCATGAGCATCCGCTGCTGCGCAGGGACAGCCTGCGCGCCGCGGACCTGTCGTGGATCAGCGGCGGCGCGCCGGACGCGGCGCAGGCGTATGCGGCGAAGACGCGTTACCGGCAGGCCGATGCGATTTGCCGCATCTCAATGCCGGAACACGATGTCTGCGAATTCATGTTCGATGCGCCGCAATGGGCGGTCACGCCGGGGCAGTCGGCAGTGCTGTACCAGGGCGAAGTCTGCCTCGGCGGCGGCGTGATTCAGTGAGGGGCGCGCCTGGCAGCGGGCCTAGGCGACCCGTCAACAACGCTTTTTTCGGGTCTCGAATCCGGTCATTGGTTCTTGTAGGCCTCGATCTGGATCCAAATCTTGACCACGTCGCTGACCGCGGGAACAGCGTATTTCATGCCGAAGTCAGAGCGTTTGAACGAGCCGGTCGCGTTTCCGCCGCACATTTCCTTCTTGCTGTATGGGTTCGGTCCGCAATTCCAGTTCTCGACATTGAGGTGCAGCGGTTTGGTGACGCCAAGCAGGGTCAGGTTTCCGGCAATGGTGCCAAGCTTGTCGCCGTTAAACTCCACGCTCGTCGATTTGTAGGTCATCGTGGGAAATTCCGTGGCGTTGAAGAAATCCGGCGTGCGCAAATGCTCGTCTAGCGAGCGCGGCCGCGACCCCCTGTCGTGATCGCCGCTGCTCACCGTGGCGGTCTGGACTGTGATCTCGACAGAGGCCGACTTTTCCGCGCGGTCCAGCACGAACTTGCCGACGGGTCGCTCGAAGCGGCCGCGCCAGTTCGACATGCCGAGATGGTTCACCTCCCATTGTATGGAGGTGTGAATGGTGTCGATGGTGTAGGTCTCGGGCGCGGCTAGGGCGCCCAGCGGCAAGGAAAATGCGATGGCAGCAATTGCAAATCTCTTGTTCATTTGGTTTACCTTTCCTCAAGGGTTGATTTGAAAAGTCAGCCCGCCGTTCCACGGGACAACTGCCAGGCGATGGCGCAGGTGAGGCCCGCGACAATAAGGGTGTAGAGCGATGCCAGCACGGCTTGCAGCCATAGCGCCGCCTTTGCCGGAAGCGGCAGGCGCGCTGCCACCGGAACCAGGGCCAGCATCAGCACTGAATACCATTGCACCTGCGCCAGCACCATCGCGCCGGCGGCAATCAGTCCAGCAGTCAGAGTCGCCGGCAGCACGAACGTGGTGCCGGCAGCAATCTTCCTTCCCGTAAGCATCTGCGGCAACAGAAACGCGCCGGCTCCGGCGCCAAGCGCGATGCCGTAGGTAGCGTAATTGGCCGATCCGCCCAGAATGGACGCGATGCCGGCGCCCAGGCCGAGGCCGAGGCCGGCTGAACCAGCGCGTATCGGGTGCTCACTCAGGAATATCTGAGAAAATCCGACCATGCCCGCCGTCGCTACCGTTACAGTGCCGGCGAGGAGCCATGCCTGTGCCGTTTCCCTTTGCGCAAGCACCGGCCAAAACACCCACAGGGTCGCTGCCGCGCTGGCGAGCGCAAGCATCACTCCCCCGGCGCGCGTCGGCTTGAACGCGAAATCGGCGAGAATACCGACGATCGGAGCCGCCATGCCGAGCAGGATGATTTTGCGCGTTACTGTGAGCGGGCTGAAATTGAAATCCGCGATCAGGTAGACCGCAGTAGCGAACGCGGCCACAATCGCCAGACCGCCTAATCTGGCGCGTCCTAACGCCAGCGCAACAATCAGAGCAAGCACGAAGGGCGCCACGCCTGCCTGCACTGCGGGATGGTGCAGCAACTCACGCATGCGTGCTCATGTCTCCGTAGTGAACACCAATAAACTGCGACAGCGCGACCGGGACGAAGGTTCCGTGAACGCCACCTGGTAAACAGGGCAGGAGTCGCAGATATTCCCTATTTCCGTTCTCTTTCGGCCGGTGACTTTGTCTCCTGTGGCAGGGTATCGGCGAAAGACGGGCGCTCGGCCAGTTTCGCCGCCAGCTTCGCCAGGGCTGGAAAAAGGACGCGCCATTCGAACGGAGCGTGACGAAAATCGAGATAACCGAGCGCGACGCCGCAGGCGATGTCGGCCAGGGTGAATGCGTTGCCGGTGCACCAGGGCTTGGCGCCGAGGTCCCGCGCCATGACTGCAATGCCGCGTTCGATCTTGTCCATGTGGCGCTTGATCACCACCTCGCTTTTCTGTTTCGCCGGCCGGCGGCGCTCCAGCACCACGGCGACCGCGGCATCAAGCACGCCGTCGGCCAGCGCTTCCCAGCGCTTGACTTCGATCTTCTCACGGTTGTTGGTGGGAATCAGCCGGCTGATCGGCGACACGCTATCGAGGAATTCGACGATGACGCGCGAATCGAACAGGGTGCTGTCGTCATCGAGCACAAGTACTGGCACCTTGCCCAGCGGATTGGCGTCGGGCACGCGGGATTTTTCGTCCCAGGGATTGTCAAGGTCGAAGTTGTAGTCGATTCTTTTTTCGGCCAGTACGATGCGCGCCTTGCGTACATAGGGGCTGGTACGCGAACCTAACAATCTCATTTTTGATTTGCCGCGAGTCGTTTCGAAAGGATGCAGATTATAACATCGACCCGATTTGCCTCCGCAGCGCCCGGGTTCGAGCGCATGATAAAATGAATTTTGTCGCGCAATTGTCAAACCCTGCAAAATGCCTACGCCGCTCAGCGCGCTTTCGCCCCTAGACGGGCGCTATCATAAGCAACTCGCGCCGCTCGCCGCCTGCTGCAGCGAAGCGGCGCTGATTCGCTATCGCGTGCGCGTCGAAATCGAATGGCTGATTGCGCTGGCGCAGCATCCCGACGTGGCCGAACTGAAGCCGTTTTCGGCGGCGGCGCAGGGTGAACTGCGCCAGGCGGCGACCGGGTTCACCGAATCCGACGCGGTGCGGGTCAAGGAAATCGAGTCGCGCACCAACCATGACGTCAAGGCAATCGAGTACTGGCTGAAGGAGCATTTCGCGGCGCATGCCGAATTCGCGGCCGCCGCCGAATTCATCCATTTCGCCTGCACTTCCGAGGACATCAACAATCTTGCGCACGCGCTTATGGCGGGCGATGCGCGCGAGAAGGTGATGCTGCCTGCGCTGGACCAGGTGATCGACAAGCTGCGCGCTCTGGCGCACGAATTCGCGGATGCGCCCATGCTCGCGCGCACCCACGGCCAGGCGGCGACCCCGACCACGCTGGGCAAGGAAATCGCCAACGTGGTGCAGCGGTTGCGCCGCGCGCGGGCGCGCATCGCCGCGGTCGGTCTCATGGGCAAGATCAACGGCGCGGTGGGCAATTACAACGCGCATCTCGCCGCGTACCCGGAAGTCGACTGGGAGGGATTCGCGCGCACATTCGTCGAGGCGCTGGGACTGGAATTCAATCCCTACACCACGCAGATCGAACCGCACGACGCGCTGGCGGAGCTGTTCGACGCGTTCGCGCGCGCGAACACCATCCTCATCGATCTGGACCGCGACATCTGGGGTTACGTCTCGCTTGGCTATTTCAAGCAGAAGGTGATTGCCGGCGAGGTCGGGTCCTCGACCATGCCGCACAAGGTCAACCCGATCGACTTCGAGAATTCCGAGGGCAACCTGGGGCTGGCAAACGCGGTGCTGCGCCACCTGTCGGACAAGCTGCCGCTGTCGCGCTGGCAGCGCGACTTGACCGATTCGACCGTGCTGCGCAACGTCGGCGTGGCGCTAGGCTACAGCCTGCTCGGCTATGTTTCCTGCCTCAAGGGCCTGAACAAGCTGGAGGCAAATCCTGCGGCCATGCGCGCCGATCTGGAGGCGACCTGGGAGGTGCTGGCCGAGGCGGTGCAGACGGTGATGCGCCGCTACGGCCTGCCGGAACCTTACGAGCAACTCAAGGCGCTCACGCGCGGCAAGGGCATCACGCGCGAATCGCTGCAGCAGTTCATCGCGCAACTCGCCATTCCCGAAGCCGAACGCCAGCGGCTGCTCGCGCTCGCGCCCTGGAGCTACATCGGCAAGGCGGCGGAGTTGGCGAGGCGCGTCTGAGAGCGACGGCCGGCTTGAGCGGCCAGCGCGGCGTACACTTTGGCCCCCGCGCCGCATCCCGCTAGGCGCTATTGACCAACAGATACACGCCGGCGGCACACGCGGCCAGAAGAACCGCCGCGAGCCAGATCTTTCCTTGTTCCCGATCGGTCTCGCCAGGGCCGGCGGCCGCGTCCTTGAAGCCGGTGAGCATGGACGTCACCAGGTTCTCGCGCTTGAAGTAATAATAGTAGGCGACTGCTGCCAGATGCAGGCCGATCAGCACATAAAGCAGTGTGCTGTTCAGATCATGGATGTCGGTGACGCGATCGCTCACGGCCTTGCCTACCCGTTTTGCCAACGGACCGCGCACGTCGTGGTCGTCGTTGGAGAACAGGCCGGTTCCCGCCTGCACCAGCAGCAAGGCCAGCATGGCCAGCACCGACCAGGCGCCGGCGGGGTTGTGGCCGAGATGCGCTTGCGCCTCGTTACGGCGCAGCGCCACCAGGTATTCGATGGCTGCGCGCGGGCTGCGGACGAAGGAGGAAAAACGCGCGTGGGTGCCGCCGAAAAAACCCCACAGGATGCGAAACAGCACCAGGGTAAGAATCGAATAGCCGCTCAGCATGTGGACCTGCATGGCCTTGCCGCCGATGTTCACGCTGACGACGGAAACGACTATCAGCAGCACCAGCAGCCAGTGGAACAGGCGCTGCGGCAGATCCCATACGAATATCTTGCTCACTTCAGGTCTCTCGCAGATGCGTTTCGACTGCCGGTCTGAGCCGGCGGGACGACCTATACGACCGCTTCCTGCTTGTCTTTCTTCGGCGGGCGGACGAACTGCTCGCGCGACACGCCGAGCCATTTCACGATCGGCGCCATGACCAGCACCGAGGAGTAGATGCCGAACATGATGCCGATGGTCAGCGCCAGCGCGAAGTAGTGCAGGGCGGCGCCGCCGAACAGCAGCATCGACAGCACCATCGCCTGGGTGCTGCCGTGGGTGATGATGGTGCGCGAAATCGTGCTGGTGATGGCGTTGTCGATGATCTGTGTGACCGAGGCCCGGCGCATCTTGCGAAAATTCTCGCGTACCCGGTCGGCGATAACCACCGACTCGTTCACCGAGTAACCCAGCACGGCGAGCACCGCCGCCAGCACCGGCAGCGAAAATTCCCACTGAAACAGCGCGAAAAAACCGAGAATGATGATCACGTCGTGCAGGTTGGCGACGATCGCCGCGACCGCGAAGCGCCACTCGAACCGCATCGCGAGGTAGGCCATGATGCCGAGGCAGACGACGAGCAGCGCCAAGGCGCCGTTTTCGGCCAGCTCGCGCCCGACTTGCGGGCCGACGAATTCGACGCGGCGCAGCTGCACGTTTTTGTCCTCCGCCGAGAGCGTGTCCATGACCTTCTTGGACTGGTCGGCGCTGGACTGCCCCTGCTTCAGCGGCATGCGAATCAACACATCGCGCGAGGAGCCGAAATTGAGCACCGAGGCGTCCGCGTAACCGGCTTTTTCCAGCGTGCCGCGGACTTTCTGGATTTCTGCCGGATGGTCGTAGGCAAGCTCGATCACCGTGCCACCGGTGAATTCGATGGAGTAGTGCAGCCCCCTGGTGGCGAGGAAGAATACCGCCAGCAGGAAGGTGATCAACGAAATGACGTTGAACACCAGCGCATGGCGCATGAACGGGATGTCTTTGCGGATCTTAAAGAATTCCATGCTTAACCCCGGTAATTGCCGACAAGCCGTTCATGATCATCTCTATTTCCAGGAGGTGTTCCCGATCGCGAGCTTCTCCAGCCGCCGGCGCGAGCCGTAGGTGAGATTGACCACCGCGCGCGATATCACCACGGAACTGAAAATAGAAGTGAGGATGCCGAGGCAGTGCACCACGGCAAATCCGCGGATCGGGCCGGAGCCGAAAATCAGCAGCGCCAGGCCGGCGATCAGCGTAGTCACGTTGGAATCCAGAATCGTGCCAAAGGCGCGTTCGTAGCCGGCGTGTATGGCCGCCTGCGGCGTGGCGCCGTTGCGCAGCTCTTCGCGGATGCGCTCGTTGATCAGCACGTTGGCGTCGATGGCCATGCCCAGCGTGAGGGCGATGGCGGCTATGCCCGGCAGCGTCAGCGTTGCCTGCAGCAGCGACAGGATCGCCACCAGCAGCAGCAGGTTGGACGACAGCGCCAGCACCGATATGAGGCCGAACACCACGTAATACAGGCTCATGAACACCGAAATCGCGGTGAAGCCCCACAGCGTGGAATGGAAACCCTTGCTGATATTCTCGGCGCCTAGGCTGGGGCCGACGGTGCGCTCCTCGATGATTTCCATCGGCGCGGCCAGCGAACCGGCACGCAGCAGCAGCGCCGTATCGGTTGCCTCGCTGGTTGTCATGCGCCCGCTGATCTGCACGCGCCCGCCGCCGATCTCGCCGCGGATCACCGGAGCGGTGACCACCTCTCCTTTGCCTTTTTCGATGAGCAGGATGGCCATGCGCTTACCCACGTTCTCGCGCGTTACGTCCTTGAAGATGCGCGCGCCGGGCCCGTCCAGCGTCACGTTGACCGCGGGCTCGCGCGTCTGGCCGTCGAAACCGGGCTGGGCGTCGGTGAGTCGGTCGCCGGTCAGCACCACCTGCTTTTTCACCAGCAGCGGCGTGCCGTTGCGCTCGATATAGAGTTCGTCGCCGAATGGCACCTGGCCCTGCTGCGCCGCGAGCAGCGCCGTCGGATTGCTGTTGTCCTCGTCGACCATGCGGATTTCCAGCGTCGCGGTGCGGCCGAGGATTTCCTTCGCCTTGGCCGTATCCTGCACGCCCGGCAGCTGTACCACCACGCGATCCGCGCCCTCCTGCTGGATGATCGGCTCGGACACGCCCAGTTCGTTGACGCGATTCTTGAGCGTGGTGATGTTCTGCTTCAGCGCCGATTCCTGCGTGCGTTTTACCGCCTCGGGTTTGATCGTCGCGGCGAGGCGGAATTCTTCTGGCCCGATGTCCTGCTCGGCGAAAGTCAGATCCTGCTGGTTGTCCTCGATCACCTTGCGCGCCTTGGCGCGCGTGTCGGCGTCGCGGAACTTGGTCATGATGGTGCTGCCCTCGCGGTTGATGCCGCTGTGGCGCAGATTCTTGTCGCGCAATTCGGTGCGGATATCGCCGGTGAGGTTCTCCAGCCGCTTGGTCAGCGCCGCCTTCATGTCCACCTGCAGCGTGAAGTGAACGCCGCCGCGCAGGTCCAGCCCCAGGTACATGGGCAGGGCATGGATCGCGGTGAGCCAGGCGGGCGATGCGGAGAGCAGGTTGAGGGCGACGATGTAGGAGGGGTTTTCGCGGTCCGGGTTGAGGCTCTGGCTGAGGACGTCCTTCGCCTTCAACTGCGTGTCGGTGTCGGCCAGGCGCACCTTGACGCTGTTGGGATCGATGAACGTGCCCTGGGAAACGATTTTGGCGCTGGTCAGCGCCTCCTCCACGCGCGCGAGCAGCGCCGAATCGACTTTGATGGTCGCCTTGATGCTCGAGACCTGGACTGCCGGCGCTTCGCCGTAGAAATTGGGCAGGGTGTAGATGAATCCAAGCACCAGCGCGCAAGCGACGACGATGTAGGTCCAGAGCGGATAGCGGTTCATTATCGGGTGGCCGGAGGAAGGGGGCGCGTCAGTAGTGGAGGCAGGGCACGGGGCGGCGTTTCATGCCCCGCGGTTCAGGACATGGCTTTGATCGAGCCCTTGGGCAGCAGGGTCTGCACCGCGGCTTTCTGCAGCTGGATTTCGGTGTTGGCTGCGATTTCCAGGCTAATGTAGATCTCGCCGACTTTGGTGACCCGGCCGATGAGGCCGGCGGCGGTAATGACCTCGTCGCCTTTCTGCAGCGCGTCGGTCATGGCCTTTTGTTCCTTCGCGCGCTTCATCTGCGGGCGGATCATCAGGAAGTACAGCAGCCCGAACATCAGGATGATGGGCATGAGCCCCATGATTCCTTCGCCCGAAAAGACGCTTGCGGCGCCGGACGCGGCTTGGGCATGCGCAGCAGAAATGAACACGGGCATCTCCAGTATCGAGGATTGATGATCAGCCGAGGGAGGCACGTCCCTCCGCGCTCCCCTGAATCGGTCCGTTCAAAAACGAGGTTTGCAGCGGATTCAGAGGCAGAACAGCGTGAAATTATACCAGCATTGGCTGGCTATTTAGCGCCGATTGAACCCCCGGCGCCGGCGGGCGGCGCAGCGTCCGCGCTATGGCGCCGGCGCGGCGCCGCTCGCGCGCTGCGCGCGCACCGTGGCGGCGCAATCTGCCATGCAGCCCGCCGCGATCGCCGCGCGCATTTCGGCCATCAGGCCGAGGTAGTAGTGCAGGTTGTGAATGGTATTGAGCCGCGCCCCGAGGATCTCGTTGACGTGGTGCAGGTGGTGCAGGTAGGCGCGCGTGAAATTCGCGCAGCAATAGCAGCTGCACGCTGCATCCAGCGGGCGTGTGTCGTGGCGGTAGGCCGCGTTCTTGATCTTGACGTCGCCGTTGCGCGTGAACAGCCAGCCATTGCGCGCATTGCGCGTGGGCAGCACGCAGTCGAACATGTCGATCCCCGCCATCACCGCCTCGACCAGGTCCTCGGGCGTGCCCACGCCCATCAGGTAGCGCGGCCGGTCTGCCGGCAGCCGCGGCGCGGTATGCGCGAGAATGCGCCGCATTTCCTCCTTGGGTTCGCCCACCGACAGTCCGCCGATGGCGTAGCCGTCGAAGCCGATGTGGCGCAGTCCGGCGAGCGACTCGTCGCGCAGGTTCTCGTGCATCCCGCCCTGGACGATGGCAAACAGCGCGTTCGGGCTGTCCGCATGGGCGCGCTTGCTGCGCTCGGCCCAGCGCAGCGACAGGCGCATGGACTCAGCGGCAGCGGCGAGGTCGGCCGGATAGGGGGTGCATTCGTCGAATATCATCGCGATGTCGGAATTGAGCACGCGCTGAATGCGCATCGATTCCTCCGGCGTCAGCAGCATGCGGTCGCCGTTCACCGGCGAGGCGAACTTCACGCCCTCCTCGCTGATCTTGCGCAATGCGCCGAGGCTGAACACTTGGAAGCCGCCGGAATCGGTCAGGATCGGGCCGTCCCAGCCCATGAAGCGGTGCAGGCCACCATGCGCGGCGATCACCTCCAGCCCGGGGCGCAGCCACAGGTGGAAGGTGTTGCCGAGCACGATGCCGGCGCCGATTTCGTGCAACTCGGCCGGGCTCATCGCCTTCACCGTGCCATAGGTCCCGACCGGCATGAAGACGGGCGTCTCGACCTCGCCGTGCGCCAGCGTGAGCGTTCCCGCGCGCGCCGCGCCGTCCACCTTGCGTACGAGAAATTTCATCGATCGAGGGAGGTGAGCGGCTTGCCGTCTTCGGCAAGTCCGCTCCACCGGAAATCAGACGGTCGTGTCGGGAGCATGTTGAATTCTATCAACCAGCATCGCGTCGCCGTAGGAAAAGAAGCGGTAGCGCTGCGCGATCGCGTGGCGATACGCTGCGCGCACCGGCTCCATGCCGGCGAAGGCCGCGACCAGCATCAGCAGCGTCGACCTGGGCAGATGAAAGTTGGTAAGCAGCCGGTCGACGACGCGAAAGCGGTAGCCCGGCGTGATGAACAGATCGGTTTCCGCGCTGCCTGCGCTCAGCTCGCCCGCGCTCGCCGCGGATTCGAGTGCGCGCAGGCTGGTGGTGCCGACGGCGACAACGGCGCGCCCCGCTGCGCGCGCGCGCGCGATAGCCTCGATCGTGGCCTGCGGGATGTCATAGCGCTCGCTGTGCATGCGGTGCTGGTCCAGATTGCGCACGCGCACCGGCTGGAACGTGCCGGCGCCCACGTGCAGCGTGAGCCAGGCCAGTTCGACCCCCATGGCGCGCAGGCGCTCGAGCATCGGCGCATCGAAGTGCAGCCCCGCGGTGGGCGCGGCGACCGCGCCGGGGCGTTGCGCATACACCGTCTGGTAGCGTGCCTGGTCCTCGGCGCCGTCGGCATGGGTGATGTAAGGCGGCAACGGCAGGTGGCCGTGCCGCTCGAGCAATTCGAGCACGCCGGCGGCGCCGTCGAAGCGCAGCAGGTACAGGTCGCCGCGGCGCTCCAGCACTTCGGCCTCGATCGCGCCGTCGAAGGCAAGGCGCGTGCCGGGCACGGGAGCATGGCTGGCGCGCAATAGCGCCAGCGCCTCGCGTTCGCCGGTGATGCGCTCGACCAGCGCCTCGATCTTTCCGCCGCTGGCCTTCACGCCGTACAGGCGCGCTTTGATCACGCGCGTGTCGTTGAATACCAGCACGTCGCCCGGGTGCAGGAATTGCGGCAGTTCGGCGAAGCGCCGGTCGGACAATGCCGTTCCGGCGAGGCGCAACAGGCGGCTGGCCGCGCGCTCGGGTGCGGGAAACTGCGCGATCAGATCGGGCGGCAGCAGGTAGTCGAAATCGTCGAGGCTGAGCGGCATTACGGGGCCGTCTCGGTTGAGGCGAGGCGCCAATTAGAGCATAATTCGCCTCCCTTGCGCCCCGCTCGGGGTGAACGGCCGGGATGGCGGAATTGGTAGACGCACGGGACTCAAAATCCCGCGACTTTACGGTCATGGGGGTTCGATTCCCCCTCCCGGCACCACAAAGAAAAAGGCCCAACACTTTACGTATCGGGCCGAATCGTTCAAAGGGGAGGAGGAAACAGAAGTGTCTTTGAACGTGAATTCATTGTCATCCGCCGCCCGGAACCGCATTTGACAATTATCATAGACGGTGCAGGTTCGATGCCTGTTCCGGCCAAGGCACCGGCCCATCCGGGACCATGCGAGGGAGAGCGGTAATGAAAGTGGATATCATCGGCGGCGGTCCCGCCGGGCTTTATTTCGCGGTGCTGGCGAAGAAGAGTTTTCCGCAGGCCGAAGTGTCGGTGACCGAGCGCAACCGCGCCGACGATACCTTCGGCTTCGGCATCGTGCTCTCAGATGAAACGCTCAGCAACCTGCGCGCCGCGGACGAAGCGTCGTATCGGGACATCGCCGCGAGCTTCGCCTACTGGGACGATATCCATACCCATTATCGCGGGCAGGTGCTGCGCTCCTCGGGCCATGGATTTTCCGGCATCAAGCGCCTCACGCTGCTGCAGATCCTGCAGCGCCGCGCCGCCGCGCTGAGCGTCGAGATCCGCTACGAGACCGAGGATCCGGGGCTGGCCGCGCACCGCGATGCCGACCTGATCGTCGCCGCGGACGGCATCAACAGCCGGGTGCGCGAAAGCCTGGTGCAGCAGTTCCGCCCCGAAATCGACCTGCGTACCAACAAGTTCGTATGGCTGGGCGCGCGCATGCGCCTGCCCGGCTTCACCTACAGCTTTCGCGAGGACGCCTGCGGCATCTGGAACCTGCACGCCTACATGTATGCCGAGGGCGAGTGCACTCTGGTGGTGGAAACCACCGATGCGGCGTTCCGCAAATCAGGCCTGGGCATCGAGGACGAGCGCGCGACGGCGGCGTATGTGGAGCGGCTGTTCGCAGAGGAACTGAACGGCGCCAAAGTGCTCACCAACCGTTCGCACTGGCGCAACTTCCCCACCATAGCCTGCGCGCGCTGGCATCACGACAACGTGGTGCTGCTGGGCGACGCTGCGCACACCGCGCATTTCACCATCGGCTCGGGAACCAAGCTCGCCCTGGAGGACGCGATCGCGCTGCATGCGGCGCTGATGCAGCATGCGGACAATCCGCGCGCAGCGCTGCCGGCGTATGAAGCGGCGCGGCGCGAGGAAGCCGAACGCATCCAGCACGCGGCCAATGTGAGCCTGGTGTTCTTCGAGAACGTGCGCCGTTTCTGGCACATGGATCCGGTGCAGTTCAACTTCGCCCTGATGAGCCGCTCCAAGCAGATCACCTACGACAACCTGCGCCTGCGCGACCCCGGCTTCATCGCCGCGGTCGACCGCTGGTGGGCGGGCACGGTCGCCGCATCCGAGCACATACCGCTGCAGCCGGATTTCGCCGCGCCGCCGCCGATGTTCGCGCCGTTCACGTTGCGCGTCATGCGTCTGGTGAACCGCGTGGTGGTTTCGCCCATGTGCCAGTACTCCGCGGTGGACGGAACGCCGAACGACTGGCACCTGGTGCACTACGGCGCGCGCGCCCTGGGCGGAGCGGGGTTGCTGTACACGGAAATGACCTGCGTCGCGCCCGAGGCGCGCATCACACCCGGCTGCGCCGGGCTCTACGCGCCGGAACATGCGCAATGGTGGACGCGCATCGTCGATTTTGCCCACCGCCACAGCCAGGCCAAATTTTGCCTGCAGCTTGGCCACGCCGGCCGCAAGGGCTCGACGCAGCTGATGTGGGAGGACATGGACCATCCGTTGCCGCACGGCAACTGGCCCATCGTCGCGGCCTCGCCGCTGCCCTATTACCCGGACAGCCAGCGGCCACGGGAAATGCGCCGCGCCGACATGGAGCGCGTGCGCGACCAGTTCGTCGCCGCCGCGCGCCTCGGCATCGCCTGCGGCTTCGACATGCTCGAGCTGCACATGGCGCACGGCTACCTGCTGGCGGGCTTCATCTCGCCCGTCACCAACCGGCGCACGGACGAATACGGCGGCGCGCTGGAAAATCGGCTGCGCTTTCCGCTCGAAGTGTTCGACGCGGTGCGCGCGGTCTGGCCCGCGGACAAGCCGATGGCGGTGCGCATCTCCGCCACCGACTGGATTGCGGGCGGGCTCTCCGGGGAAGAGTCGGTGCAGATCGCGCGGGCGTTCAAGGCGCATGGCTGCGACCTGATCGACGTGTCCACGGGGCAGACCGATCCGGCGTCCATGCCGGTCTACGGGCGCATGTACCAGACCGTATTCTCCGAGCAGATCCGCAACGAGGCGGGCATCGCGACCATGGCGGTGGGCGCGATCACCAGCGCCGACCAGGTGAACACCATCATCGCCTCCGGACGCGCCGACCTGTGCGCGCTGGCGCGACCGCATCTGTCCGATCCGCATTTCACGCTGCGCGCCGCGGCCGACTACGCAGCCACGGGCTATGCGATCGAGGGCGTGTCCTGGCCCAAGCAATACATCCCGGCGCGGCAGCAGCTCGAAACGCTGGCGCGGCGCGCGCGCGCGGACGCGGAGCAGAAGCAGGCGCAGCTGCGCCTGGCGCAGCAGACCGGGCCCTGATCCGCGGCCACAGCCGGCCGCGCTGGCGCGTAGGCTGCGCACGCCGTGGGATAATGCCGCGCGAACAAGCCTCAACAACCGTACGGAGTCTGTAACTAAACGAGGGGACGCCCCGAAGGTCTAGATCCCGCTCGACGGGAAAGTCCCCTTGGGGCCCCCCCTCGCGCTCCCCTAAATCTGCCGTAACAAAATGACTTTTGTTACGGATTCTAAGGAGAATGCATGGCTGACACATATTTTATCCGCGCTGAGCCGCTGGGAGCGGCGATACGCGAACTGGTGCGCGGATTCGGCTCAGCGGAGCGCGAGGTCGAGCTGGTGACCGACAACCTGATCGAGGCCAATCTCACCGGTCACGATTCGCACGGCATCGGCATGCTGCCGCGCTATTCGCAGGCCTGGGCCGAGGGCGGGCTGAAGGCGAACGCGCACATCAAGACGCTGATGGACGGCGGCGCGCTGCTGCGCGTCGACGGCCAGCGCGGATTCGGCCAGGTGATCGGCTTTGAAGCGATGACGCTCGCGATCGAGCGCGCGAAACAATTCGGCAGCTGCATCATGGCGCTGGGGAACTCGCACCACCTGTGCCGCATCGGCGCCTGGGCCGAGATGGCAGTGGCCGAAGGTTTTGTCTCGATCCATTTCGTCAATGTCATCTCGCGCCCCATCGTCGCGCCCTTCGGCGGCCGCGACGCGCGCTTCGGCACCAACCCGTTTACCGTCGGCATCCCGGTCGCGGGGCGCGATCCGATCCTGCTCGATTTCGCCACCAGCGTGATCGCGCAGGGCAAGGCGCGCGTCGCGCACAACAAGGGCGAAACACTGCCGCTCGGGCGCATCATCGACGATCAGGGCCGGGACAGCGACGATCCGGGCTACGCGGTGGTCGACCCGCTGGGCGCGATCCTTGCGTTCGGCGAGCACAAAGGCTACGGCATGGCGGTCGCCTGCGAGCTGCTCGGCGGAGCGCTTGCCGCCGGACTTGCCTGCGCCGGGCCGGCCACCGGGGAAAATCGCGTGTTGAACGGCATGCTCAGCATCATTATCGATCCGAAGGCGATCGCCGACGTCGCGAGCTTCGAGCGCGAAACTCGCGCCTTTCTCGACTGGGTCACGGCCTCGCCGGCGCGCGCGGGCTTCGACAAAGTGCGCCTCGCCGGGGAACCGGAGCGCGAATGGCGCGCCAAGCGCCTGGCCGAGGGCATTCCCGTGGACGCGAACAGCTGGAGCGAAATCCTCGACGCCGCGGCGCGGCTGAAAGTCGATCCGGCAAGGATCAACCGGTTGGCCGGAATAGGCCGCTGAGGTCTGGTTTGCCGCGCGGCCTGCCGCTGGTCCGCGCCGAAGCGACGGAGTAGACTGCAAGCTGATCGTCTGAGGCGCAGTGCAGTCTTAAGGGGAACGCCTTAGTGTCGCGCCATCAATATGCCGCCGCTCCCGCCGCAGTCGCGCTGCGTGGCGGCGAGCTTTGCCTGCGGCGATCGCCGTCCGCGCGCTAGGGGACGCGATGGGCGTGCACAGGGATTTCACCGGCTCCAGGGATTTTCTGCAAACGCTGTCCCTGTTCCATACGCTCGATGCGCGCCAGCTTGAACTGGTCGACGCAGCCACCACCGAACTGCGCGCATCCGCGGGCGCGGCCGTGTACCGCCGCGGCGATCCCTGCGACGGCATGCACGTGATCGTGACCGGACGGGTGAAGCTCGCACTGCCTGCGCGCGAAGGCGCGGAAAAGGTGGTCGAGATTCTCGGCCCGGGCCAGAGCTTCGGCGAGGCGGTCATGTTCATCGACGGGCCATACAACCTGCATGTGGAGGCGCTGACCGATTCGCTGCTGCTGCACATCGAAAAGCAGGCGATCCTCGAAGCAGTAGAGGCCAGCCCGGCTTTCGCGCGCCGCATGCTGAACGAGCTGGCGCTGCGCCAATGCCGGCTGGTGGCCGACATTGAAGGCTATACCCTGAAGAACGCGACCAATCGCGTGACCGGCTACCTGCTGGCTGCGCTCGAGGACCAGCACCCCGTCCCGGGGCAGCCCGCCGGTGTGCTGCTCGCGGCCAGCAAAAGCGTGCTTGCGTCGCGGCTCAACATCACGCGCGAGCATTTCTCGCGCATCCTGCACGAACTGTCACAGGCCGGACTGATCCGCGTCAGCGGGCGCAATATCCACATCCTCGACCGGACCGGCCTGCGCCAGCACAGCGCCTGACGAAATGTCGCGCCGGCGCACTGGAATTTTCGCGATTCGACCTCATCTGCAGTGCATCACGCCTTTCGAGGATGCCTCATGGACAAGCCCCTGCAGGTGGTCTGCCCGCACTGCAACGCCACCAATCGCGTGCCGCCGGAGCGCCTCGCCGAGGGCGGCAATTGCGGCAAGTGCAAGCAAGCGCTGTTCAGCGGCCATCCGGTCGTGCTCGACGCCGCGGCTTTCGAGCGCCAAGTCGCCGCGAGCGACATCCCGCTGGTGGTGGATTTCTGGGCGCCCTGGTGCGCGCCCTGCCGCACAATGGCGCCGCACTTCGAGCGCGCGGCGGCCGAACTCGAGCCGGGCGTGCGCCTGGCCAAGCTCAATACCGAAGAGGAGCAGGCGATCGCCGCGCGTTACAGCATCCGCAGCATCCCGACGCTGGTCATGTTCCGCCGGGGCAAGGAGATCGCGCGCCAGTCGGGTGCCATGGACGGCGCGGCGCTGAGCCGTTGGGTGCGCAGCCACGCCTGAGCCGCGCGCTACGTGTAACGGCGCCTCGACGCCGGTCCAGCCCAGCTGCCGCTTGATCGCGTCGTCGAAATCGCGCGCGAGCATGCGCGCGCGGCGGCGGCGATGGGCAGCCTGGAGCAGGCGATGCTGCGCTATGAGGCCGGCGGCCCAGGCTTAGCGTTGCCGCCAATTCAGCCTGCAATGCATTGGGCATAGACTACCGTGCTTGCGCAAGCGCGCCTGAATTGGGTTAAAGTTACGCATATGGCCCTGCTGCCTGCCGGGCCTTCAGCCTGGGTCATAACGGGGTCCGCGGCCCCGCGGCATTTGGAGGGTGCTCATGTACGCGATCGTCTACAAATCCGACGGCTTTCCGATTTGCGTCCAGGTTCCCGGCGTGGCGCCCGACCCGGTCGTCGTCTGGTCGACCGAGGGCGCTGCCAAGTCCTTCATCGAGAGCAAGGGCGGCGCCGCGGATTTTGAGCCGGTTGCGGTAGACGACGGCAGCCTCGACGCCATCGCGGAAGCGATGGGCTGCCCGGTCGAGCAGATCACGCTGGAGCCCTACCCAAGCTAGTCCTGCGGCTGCGCCGCAGCCGTCAGTGCAACCGCGCTTTGTCCCCTGCGCCCGGCCAGCGTGTCCGGGATTTATCGATCGGTGTCCGCCAGGGCACGCAGTGCGGCAATGGCCTGGTCCAGTTTCGCCAGGCGGGCGGCCGCTCCTTTCCGATGCAACAGCGTCTCGCGCACCGCGCGATGCTGCTTCGCCTCGAGCGCCGCGATCTGTTCGGCGATGCCGGCCCCGAGCTGTGCCGCGGGCACGGCGCTGCCGCCAGCGGCAGGCACGGTTCCGGGCTGCTGCGGCGAATCCTGCACCCTGCCGAAAATGTCAGGGCGCAGTTCATGCCGGCTTACTGCGCCGCCCGTCGCGACCTCCACCGCCAGAGCGTGTTCCGCCGGCACGCGCAGTGACTTGTTGAGCCAGTGCCACACGTGCCCCTGCTTGACCCCGCACGCCCGGGCCAGGGCCGACTGGCCGCCGGCCTTCTCCACGGCGCGCTGCAGCGCCAGCAAGGGTTTGGGTTCCATCCGCGCATTCTACAAGAAATATTGTAAGCTGTCAATGAAACGCAGCCTGTTGCTGCCGCAAACCATATTGTTCAGGTGATTCAGCCGCCGACCGCCGCCCCATGGCCTTCCGGCTGCCTCCGCGAGGCCAACAATATTGTTGTTGACAATGAACAAGCAATCTTGTACATTGGAACCAAGCTAGGAAATCACCCGCATAGGAGGCGAGCATGAGCACCCAGATGAGCCACCGGCGCAATACGCAGGGCATGAGGACGCTGCTCACGGCAATGTTCCCGCCATTGGCCGCAGTGCCGGCCGGGCGCGGGCGCGCCGTCGCGGTCAAAGCGCGCAAGCCGGTAACACCGCGCAAGGCGCAGGCGCCGCGCTCCAGGCTGCAACAAGCGCTCTGCCACAGCCTGCTTGCGCTCGCGCTCGGTTCCGGCCTGACCGGCGCGCTCATCGCTTACAACTTCCGCGATGCGATCGAGGCGCAGGCAACGCAGTGGGTAATGGCGCTAAGGGGATAGGACCCGCGGAAACAGCGCAGTCCAATGCCTTGGCGCCACTGCGCCCCGCTGGCTATGCCAGCGGAATGAAATCGTATTCGCCGATGCCCTGCAGCACCAGAAACGTTGCCGAAGCGTCGCCGCCATTGGTCACGAGGTGCGCTCGCCGCGGTGCGACCGAGTACGTGCCGCCGGGGGCGAGCCGCACCTCCTCCTTGGGTTCGCGCAGGAAAATCCTCAGCTGACCTTCGATCACGTAGAAGGTGTCCTGTACGTTGTTGTGATAGTGCCAGGGGACCTTCTGCGTTGGCGATATCTGCAGCTCGGTGATGCGGAATCCGGGCCGCGCGGCATGCTCCGCGCGGCGTTCGACTTCATACAGGTGGCTTGCGTCGTTCATCGTTTGCTCTCCTGGTCCCCGCGATGTCCGGTCCCGACACGAAACTGTCGCAGCCTGCGCGCGGCGCGATTCAGCCGGCTGCAGTCTTGCAGGCGGAGTAGGTCACGCTGTCGCCGTCGCGCAGCGTCGCCTCGGCACCGCTGGTGTCGAGCGTGTTCTGGCCGTTGCTATAGCGGTTGCCCGAAGCGGAAGCGGTTTTGTTGAGTCGGAATTCCCGGCCCGGCAGCATCACCCACGCGGCGGCGCCAGCATCCAGGAAACGCACGAACAGGCGCTTGCCGCCTTCGCACTGATAGGCGGTGGCGCCGGCCGGAGGACGCGTCGTATCCTGCTCCTTGGGGCCGCTGAACGACAATACGTCCAGGCTTGCGCTGCTGCAGGCGGCGAGCAGCAGGCTGGCGCAGGCGAGCGCCGCGGCGCGGCTGATTTGCTGTTTCATATGTGCGTCCTGCCTATAGAGTTACTTCAATGTTGTCGATGAGCCGGGTCTTGCCGAGGTAGGCGGCCGCCAGCACCACCAGTTCGCGCTCGCCGGGCGCCGGCGGCTGCAGGTCGGCGCGGCGACGCACCGCGAGGTACTGCGGTGCCCAGCCATGCTGCGACAGCTGCGCCATCGCCTCGAGCTCGACGCGCTGGAGGTTGCGCTGCCCGCCGGTGATTTTTCCCTTCACTTCCCTGAGCAGCGCGTACAGCCGCGGCGCTTCGGCGCGCTCCGCTGGGGAGAGGTAGCCGTTGCGTGAGGACAGCGCCAGTCCGTCGGCGGCGCGCACCGTATCTGCCGGGATGATTTCCACCGGCAGCGCGAGCTGGCGCACCATGTCGCGCAGCACCAGGTACTGCTGGTAGTCCTTTTTGCCGAAAATGGCCGCGTGCGGCATGACCATGTTGAATAGTTTCAGCACCACCGTTGCGACGCCGCGAAAGTGTCCCGGGCGGAACGCGCCGTCGAGGACGTGCTGCAGCTCGGACGGCTCGACCACGAAGGTCTGCGGCTCGGGATAGATTTCCTTTTCGTCGGGCGCGAACACCACGTTCACCCCCGCGCCGCGCAGCTTGTCGCAGTCGGACTGAAACGTACGCGGGTAGCGCTCGAAATCCTCTTTCGGGCCGAACTGCAGGCGGTTGACGAATATGCTCACCACGGTGCATGCGGCCTTGGGCTTGGCGATCCCAATCAGGTTGATATGCCCCTCGTGCAGGTTGCCCATGGTGGGCACGAACACATTGTCGGGTTCGCGTTGCAGCCGCTCGCGCAAGGCCTTGACGGAGGTGACGATGTCCATGCTCGGGGGTTCCTATTCGCCCAGGTTGAAGAATTCGCGCTGTCCGCGCATGCCGGCGATGCGCTCCAGCAGCAGTTCAAAATCGGCCGGCCGCTCGACGAAGTTGAGCCGCTCGGAGTTGACGATCAGCACCGGCGTGCCGCTGTGGTGGTAAAAGAACCGATTGTAGCTGTCCGCCACCATGGCGAGGTAGGACTCGGTGATCGGCCGTTCGAACTCGGCGCCGCGGCGCCGCACGCGTTCCACCAGCGTTTCGGTTTGCGCCTGCAGGTAGATGACCAGGTCCGGCCGCGCCGCCTGCGGCGCGAGCGCGGCGTAGATCTGCAGGTACAGCTGCAGTTCGTCGCTGTTGAGCGTGAGGCGCGCGAACAGCGGATCCTTTTCGAGCAGGAAATCGGTTACCGTTACCTGCTTGAACATGTCCAGTTGCGCCAGTTCGCGCAGCTGGTTCACGCGCTGAAACAGAAAGAACAGCTGCGCCGGCAGCGCGTAGCGCTCCATGTCCTGATAGAAGCGCGCGATGAACGGGTTCTGCTCCGGGTGCTCCAGCAGCAGTCCCGCGTCGAGGTGCTCGGCGAGGCGCCGCGCGAGGCTGGTCTTGCCCACGCCGATGGGACCTTCGACGACGATATGGCGGTACTTTTGCATCACCGGCCGGACCCGTATGGCACGCCGCACATGATACACAGGGCGGCCCGGGCACAGCCACGCTGCGGCGGCCGGCGCTCGGAATGAGCCGCCGTCGGCGGTTTCGCGCTCACGGACCGAGGCGCTGCAAGGATTGCTCGCGGCTGCGCTCGAGCCACGGCGCCGCCGGTCCGAGCCCCGGAATGACCGCCGCAGGCGCGATCTCAAGCAGCGGCGCGAGCACAAAGGCGCGCTGGTGCATGCGCGGATGCGGCACTTCGAGCCCGGGCTCGGCGATGCGCTGCTGGTCGTAGAGCAGCAAGTCCAGATCGAGGGTGCGCGGCGCGTTGCGAAAGGCGCGTTCGCGGCCGAAGCGGATCTCGATTTCAAGCAGCGCCGCCAGCAGGGGCTGCGGCGCCAGCGTAGTGGCGATCTGCGCCACGGCATTGACGAAATCGGGCTGGTCCGTGTTGCCGAGCGGGGCGCTGCGATAGAGCGAGGAGGCAGCGACCAGCCGCGTCTGCGCGAGTTCGGCCAGCGCCGCTATCGCCCGGCGCAGCTGCGCCTCCGGCGCGCCTAAATTACTGCCCAGGCCGACGAATGCGCTGTGCATGGCGCTAGAACGGCCCGCGCAGGACGCCCGCGCAAAAAAATCATCCATTGCGGGCGGGTCGTCCGCATCGCGCACGCCTAGTCCTGCGACCCTTCGGGCGCGGGCGCCGGCACTGCATCGTCCCCGGCCTTGTTGCGGCGCCGGCGGCGCGGTCGCTTTTTCGGCGCCACATCCGGGATCAGCATCGCGTTGCGCTCCTCCAGTTCAGCGTTCTGGAAGCGTGTCCACCAGTTGGCCAGCTCCATCGGTGCTTCGCCGCTTTCGGCGCGCAGCAGCATGAAATCGTAGCCGGCGCGAAAGCGCGGATGGTTGAGCAGCACCAGCGTACGCTTGCCGGAGCGCTGTTCCAGGCGCGGCTGCAGCGCCCAGATCTCCTTCATGGTCGCAGTCAGGCGCCGCGGGATCGACAGCTTGTCGGTCTGCGCGTCCAGCACCTGGTCCATGGCCAGGTACAGCGCCGGGATGCTGCGCATGTCCTTGCCCTCGTTGGCTTTCCAGCCGGCCAGCACCTCATGCCATAGCAGCGCCGCGAACAGGAACGCCGGCGAAACCGATTTGCCCGAGCCGATGCGCGCATCGGTCTGATCCAGCGCAAGGTGCAGGAAGCGTTCGCCCAGCGGCTGGTCCACGATCACATCGAGCAGCGGCAGGAGGCCGTGGTGCAGCCCTTCCTTGCGCAGCTGCGCCAGGCACGCGGCCGAATGTCCCGAGAGCAGCAGTTTGAGCATTTCCTCGAACAGCCGCGCCGAGGGCACGTTAACCAGCAGATCGGCCAGTTCGCGGATCGGCGCGCGGGTCTTCGGATCGATGCTGAAGCCGAGCTTGGCGGCGAAGCGCACCGCGCGCAGCATGCGCACCGGGTCCTCGCGAAAGCGCAGGCGCGGATCGCCGATGATGCGCATGGTCTTCTTGCGCACGTCGGCGTAGCCGCCGTGATAATCGAGCACGGTTTCATCGTGCGGGTCGTAGTACAGCGCGTTGGCGGTGAAATCGCGGCGCGCCGCGTCCTGTACGCGCGTGCCGTACACGTTGTCGCGCAGCAGGCGCCCGTGCTCGTCGGCTTCCCCGCCTTCGCCGGCGCGAAAGGTGGACACTTCCACCGTTTCCGCCCCGAACAGCACGTGCACCAGCTTGAAGCGGCGGCCGATCAGGTGCGAACGCCGGAACAGCCGGTGCACCTCGTCCGGATGCGCGTCGGTCGCGACGTCGAAATCCTTCGGTACGACGCCGAGCAGCAGATCGCGCACCGCGCCGCCGACGATGTAGGCGGCATGGCCGTGCGCGCGCAGAATCTCGCACACCTTGAGCGCGCCGCGGCTGATCGAATTGCGGGCGATGCCGTGCTTGTCGCGCGCGTACACCCTGGGTGCGGGCTCGGCGCCCATGCTGAACATGCGGCGGATGAATTTCTTGATCAAAATGCGGGAATTTTGGGAGGCTCGGAGCGGGATTTGCCGGCGGGTTTGAACTTGCGTGGATTAGGCGCCCCCGGATCGCTCCGGGACGGAAGGATCCGGATGCGGGGCCACAATGGGCCGCATGATACCTTAAGTTGGCCGTGCCTGAGGTGGCGCCTTCGGCCGGGGACAGGGCTCGCCCCGGCCGCTAGTCGAGCGTGATGATGTCCCAGCCGCCCGCGAGCGCCGCCTGCCGGAGCCGCTGATCCGGGCGGACCGCGATCGGGCGCGTAACCCGCTGCAGCAGCGGCAGATCGTTGTGTGAATCGCTGTAGAAGCGCGATTCCGAAAAATCCTCCAGGCGCCTGTCCATGGCCGCCAGCCACTGCTCCACCCGGGTGACCTTGCCCTCGCGAAAGCAGGGCGTGCCGCTGACTTTGCCGGTGAAGCTGCCGCCAACCTGTTCCGGCTCGGTGGCGATGAGATGCTTCACGCCGAATTCGCGCGCGATCGGCGCGGTGATAAAGGAATTGGTGGCGGTGACGATGGCGCACAGATGTCCTGCGCGCAGGCCGTCGCCGACCAGCCTGCGCGCGGCCGCAGAAATCAGCGGCAGGATCTTCCGCGTCACGAACAGCCGGCGCCAGGCATCGAGTTCGGCGCGCGGGTAGCGCGCCAGCGGCGCCAGCTGGAAGTCGAGGAAGGCGTAGATATCGAGCCGGCCGGCCTTGTACTGCTCGAAGAATTCCTCGTTGCGCCGCTCGTAGCTGGCGCGTTCGAGCACGCCCTGTTCGATGAGAAATTGCGCCCATTCGTAGTCGCTGTCGCCGGTGAGCAGGGTATTGTCGAGATCGAACAGAACCAGATCCAATGCGATTCCTCCATCGTCAATTTTGCGCGGACGGGAAACTGTCCGCGCGGATCGTCAATTGCGCACCGATGAAAAGCCATCGGTGCGCAATTGACGATCTTGTTTAACAGCAACCCTAAACTGTCCTTGTTTCTATCAATAGCCGTGTCCTCTGTACGGATGTTTCTTATCCGTACAGAAGACACGGTTGGCGCGCGTAGCGCGCGACTCCGTTGGTGGCTGCGACCGTGCTTAAGGCGCCGTAGGTGGTCTGTCCTTCATCGTTCCCAGCGCATCCCTGACCAGCGGCAGGGTGATCGCGCGCTTGTGCTCGAGAGAATGCCGGTCCAGGGCGTCGAGTATCGCGACCAGGCTCGCCATGTCGCGCTGCGCGTGCGCGAGCAGGTAGGCAATGACGTCCTCGGGCAGCGCGAGCGCGCGCGCGCTCGCATAGGCGCGCAGCGCCGCCGCTTTTTCTTCGTCCGAAAGCGGATGCAGCTGGAACGCGAGGCCCCAGGCGAGCCGGCTGCGCAGATCCTCGCGCAGCGCCAGCTGCGCCGGCGCGGCATCGCCGCCCGCGACCAATGCGCCGCTGCCGGCGCGCACGCGGTTGTACAGGTCGAACAGCGCGATCTGATCTGCGGCGGCCAGTCGCTGCACATCGTCGACTGCGATCACGCCGTCCCCCGGCGGCTCGTCGCCAGGCGCGCTGCCGAGATAGAGTGCTTTGCGCCCGGTCGTCGCCTGTGCCAGCCCGCGCAGCAGGTGCGTGCGGCCGCTGCCGGGCGCACCCCACAGATAAACGAAACGCTCGCTTTGCGCGCCCGCGGCAATATCGCGCAGCGCCCGCAGGGCGGCCGCGTTGCGCCCTGCAACGAAGTTGTCCAGCGTGGGGGCTGGCGGCGGCGCCAGCTGCAGTAGCAATTGCTGCATCGCCGCTACGGCTTGTACATGCCGCTGTCGAGATATTGCCTGCCTAGATGGCGCATGCCAACCAGCAGGGCGGCGCTCGCCGGCAAGGCCAGCAGCACGCCGAAAAAGCCGAAGATCTGGCCGAAGGCGAGCAGCGCAAATATCACCGCCACCGGATGCAGGCCGATGCGCTTGCCCACGAGCAGCGGCGTCACCAGCATGCTTTCCAGGACATGGCCGACCGTAATGGCTATCCATACAGGGATGATGCCGCCGATGCTGCCGAACTGCATCAGGGCCGCCAGGGTTGCGAGCGTGAGGCCGGTGAGCGCGCCGACGTAGGGCACGAACACCAGCATGCCGGTGATGATTCCTATCGGCAGCGCGAACTGCAGCCCGGCCAGCCACAAGCCCAAGACGTAGAACAGGCTCATCAGGAGCATCACCGCGATCTGCCCGCGCAGGAACTCGGCCAGTACGGCGTCGATCTCTTTGGCGATGCCGGTCAGCTGCGGGTGCCAGCGCCGCGGCAGCAGGCCTTCGACGCGCGCCAGCAGGACGTTCCAGTCGCGCAGCAGGTAGAACAGCACCACCGGCACGAGCAGCAGATTGACCGCGAATCCTAGCAGGGCGAGGCCGCCGATCCTGAGCGAGGCGAGCAGTTTCATCCCGAGCCCGTCCGCGCCCTGCAGGCTGTCGCTGACCAGGCTTTTGAACGCGGCGGCGTCGAACTGCAGCTCGATGCCCAGCTTGGCGTTGATCCAGGGCAGCAGCTGCTGGTTGATCTGGGCCAGTGCCCCCGGCAGGCGCTCCCACAACAGGCGCAATTCCTTGATGAACAGCGGCAGCAGGATCAGCAGCAGGAGCAGCAGCAGCCCAACGAGGGCGAGTAGCATCAGGATTGCGCCCAGCGTGCGCGGCACCCGGTGGCGCGCGAGCCAGTTGACTGCGGGATTGCTGATGTAGGCGAGGATTGCGGCAAATAAAAAGGGCGCCAGTATCGGGCTGAGAAAATACAGCAGCGCGAGCAGTACCGCGGCGGGGATGAACCACCAAAGGTTGTTCGGCTCGGTCAGGATTTTGGGCGTCATTTCGAGTAGACTTTGCGCTGCGAAGCCCGAAACTGTAGCCGCAACTCGCGAAACATACAAATCTTGAATACTCCCCCCGAAACATCCCTGTCCTACCGCGACGCGGGCGTGGACATCGACGCCGGTGATGCGCTGGTCGAGGCGATCAAGCCCTTCGCCAGGCGCACCATGCGGCCCGAGGTGCTGAACGGCATCGGCGGCTTCGGCGCGCTGGTGGAAATTTCGAAGAAATACCGCGAGCCGGTGCTGGTCGCGGGCACTGACGGCGTGGGCACCAAGCTCAAGCTCGCGTTCCAGCTGAATCGCCACGACACGGTGGGCATCGACCTGGTCGCGATGAGCGTCAACGACGTGCTGGTGCAGGGCGCGGAGCCGCTGTTCTTCCTCGACTACTTCGCCTGCGGCAAGCTCGATCTTCCCAGCGCCACCGACGTGATCAAGGGTGTCGCTCGCGGCTGCGAGCTGGCCGGCTGCGCGCTGATCGGCGGCGAGACCGCGGAAATGCCCGGCATGTATCCGGCCGGGGAATACGATCTGGCGGGTTTCGCCGTGGGCGTGGTGGAGAAAAGCGTGATCATCGACGGGCGCAGCATCGCCGCGGGCGACACCGTGCTCGGGCTCGCGTCCAGCGGCGCGCATTCCAACGGCTACTCGCTGATCCGCAGCATCATCGAACGCGCCAAGCCGGACCTGGGCGCCGATTTCCACGGCCGGCCGCTGGCGGACGTGCTGCTCGAACCGACGCGCATCTACGTCAAGCCGCTGCTCGCGCTGATGCGCAGCATCAAGGTGAAAGGAATGGCGCACATTACCGGCGGCGGCCTGGTCGAGAACATACCGCGCGTGCTGCCCGGGGGCGTCACTGCGGTGCTGCAGAAATCCGCCTGGCCGATGCCGCCTCTGTTCGACTGGCTGCAGCGGCACGGCGGCGTCACCGAGGCTGAAATGCACCGTGTGTTCAATTGCGGCATAGGCATGGTGCTGATCGTGGCCGCGGCGGACGCGGACGCGGCGCTGCGCCTGCTCGCGGAAGCCGGCGAGCGCGCCTACCGCATCGGCCGCATCGAGGCGCGGGCGCAAGGGCAGGCGCAAACGACAGTAGCCTAAGGGCGGATCCCGCACGGCGCGTGCCTGCGGGACTTGTGCTAGATTGGCTGCGTGGCATAGCCGCTCCGGGGCCTCATGACAGCAGTGCACTGCAGCTATTCGCGCAAATTGCTTTGCCTCGCGGCTGCCTGCGCCTGCGCCGAGGCCGCGCTTGCCGGGCCGGCGGCGCCAGTGGTCAACGCGGGCAGCGCGAGCTACAACCCGACGACTCTTACCGTCACCAGCACCAGCGCGCGCACCCAGATCAGCTGGCCGAGCTTCCATCTGGCGGCGGGCGAAACGGTGAAATTCGTCCAGCCCGACGCGCAAAGCGTGGTGCTGAACCAGATTTTCGATCCGCAATCGCTGAGCCGGCTCGGCGGCGTGAGTTCCAACGGTAGCGTGTTTTTCATCGGCGACGGCAGGGTCAGCGGCGCGGGCGTCAACCTGGATCTGGCCGGCATGATCAACACCTCCCTGCGCTTGCCGCGAATGGCGCTTGCGTCCGGCCGCGACGCGTCTGCGGACCGGCCGCGAGCGCTGACGACGCTCGCCGAGGGCAGCATTTTTGTCATCGGCGAAGACGCGCAGGCCCTGTCGATGACCGGCGCCGATGTGCTGCTGAATCCGGGCAGGACGGTGGAGCTGGCAAATGCGGCGATGCCGAATCTGCGCGTCATGCTCACCGCGCCCGACGCGGAAGCGATCAACCTGAGCCGCCTGGTCGGGGCAAAGCATGAAACCGGCATCTTCGCCGCGCTGTTCCGCGTTCCCGCCGCGGCGCGCCAGTCGACTCAGCGCGACGCGCAAGCCGTAATGACTGCGGCGGCGGACCCGCTTGCGCCGGAAACAGCCGAGCTGCGGCGTTTTTACCGTTACGTCTCGATGTATGCGCAAATGCGCCGCGAAACCGGGCGGCACGAAGGCGGGATGATGCAGCTCGCGTCCGCGCCGCGCGGCGGCATGCTGCTGGCGTCGGCGAAATCGCGGTCCAGCGTGTTGCCGCAGGAGATCGAAATCG
Source organism: Burkholderiales bacterium (assembly GCA_038206915.1). Taxonomy (GTDB): domain Bacteria; phylum Pseudomonadota; class Gammaproteobacteria; order Burkholderiales; family SG8-39; genus 2-12-FULL-64-23. Next base: position 58,070 of record JBBRAI010000008.1, read on the forward strand.
GCGCGCGGCCCGCTGCTTCGGCGGTAGCCGCCGCGACCGCTTTGCCAGTTGTGACGATCGAGCCGCAGCCCGTTCTTGCGGCGCAGGATGAGGCCGGGCACGGCAGCCTGATGCTGCTGGCCCTGGCTCCTGCGCTGTCCGCCGCTGAAATTGTCGCCACGCCGGAGCCCCAGCCTATTCCGGCCGCGGTCGAGAGCGAGCCCCGCCGTGGCATGCTGCAGGCGCTGGCGGCGCGTCGACCTGCGCTTGAGATTGCGGCAACACTGGAACCGCAGCCTATTGCGACGTCGATCGCAGGCGAACACGAGCCCGTGCGCGGACTGCTTACCGCCATTGCGGACGCTGCACCGGTCCTTGCGGCGGCAACGCTGGAGCCGCAGCCGATCGCCGCGCGCGCGGCGCATGAATCCGTCGACTTGCGCGCGCTCGCGCGCGAGTTTGCCGACGCGCTCGAGCCGGCGCTGTCCAGGCCGGTGCAGGTGGCACGGCTGCGGGCCGAGGCGGCGCCACACGAGGTTAGCGCGCCGCAGCCAGCGCCGACGGTGATCGTGGTGGCGCTGTCGCAGCATGCTGCGGCTCCCGCGGAGCACACCGAGGTGAAGGAGGTGCGCATCGAGCGCCGCGCGCCGCGCTATTTCACCGACTACCGCGGCGCCATGTTCTTCATGTAGCGCCCGAGCGGCGCCGGTCGCGCCGGCGCGCCTCGTGCGCGTCAGGTCCCTCGGCCCGCGCGCAGTCCGCCTGCAATGCCCGGCGCCCTGCCGCGTCAGGCGCGGGTGGTAGAATTTCTCCGACCGGATCTTTTACACCTTAAGGCCCACGCCCTCGTTCCCTTGCGCGCCAACCGCAAAATCAACATTGCCGATGGCGCCGCGGACCCCGCCGCAGCGGCGGGCACCGGCTTCAGCATTTTTGCGCTGGGTGATTCGGCCGTGCTGGCCGAATTCGGCACCAGGCTTGATCTCGAAGTGAACGCGCGGCTGCAGCGGCTGGCCGAGGCGCTGCGTGCGAAACAGGTGCCCTGGATCTGCGACATCGTACCCGCGCTCGGTTCGCTCGCGCTGCATGTGGACCAGGCGCGCGCGCCGGCCGGTCTGGATCCGGTAGTCGCGGCCGCAAAGCTGCTGCAGGAATGCCTGCACGGCGGGCTGCGCGCGCGCCGCGCGCGCACCGCGTCGATCGAGGTCCCGGTATGTTACGAGGCCGAATATGCACCGGACCTCGAGGAAGTGGCCGGGCAGGTGAAGCTTTCGGCCGCGGAGGTCGTGCGCCGCCATACCGGCTCGGAGCACCGCGTCCTGATGATGGGTTTCGCACCCGGGCAGCCTTACATCGGCGGGCTGGACGCCGACCTGGCGGTGCCGCGGCGCGCAACCCCGCGCACACGCGTGCCGGCCGGGTCGATTGCGATCGCCAACGCGCAGACCGCGGTCTACCCGTTCGAAATTTCGGGCGGCTGGAATGTGATCGGGCGCACGCCGCTCCGGGTGTTCGACGTTACGCGCGAGCCTGCAGCGCTGTTCGCGCCGGGCATGATCGTGCGTTTCGTCGCGATCACGCGCGCCGAGTACGAGCAATGGCGAGCACAGTGATGCTGCGCGTACTGCGGCCGGGCCTGCACACCACAGTGCAGGACCTGGGCCGCTACGGCCTGCAGCACCTGGGCGTCGTACCCTGCGGTGCCATGGACGCGGTCGCGCACCGGCTCGCCAACGCGCTGGTAGGCAATGCGGCCGAGGCGGCGACGCTTGAATGCACGGTCATCGGCCCGGAACTGCTGTTCGAGGAAGAGGCACTGGTCGCGCTGTGCGGCGCGGAATTCGAGGCGACGCTCGCGGGAGAGGCTGTGCCGCAAAACCGGCCGGTGCTGCTGGGCGCCGGGTCGCGCCTGCGCGTCGGCCGCGCGCTGCGGGGTGCGCGCGGCTATCTGGCAGTGGCCGGCGGCATCCGCGTTCCAAACGTGCTCGGCAGCCACAGCACCTATGTGCCGGCGGCCTTCGGCGGATTCGAGGGACGCTCGCTGCGCACGGGCGACGTGCTTACGCTGGACGCAGCCGCGCCGGCGCTCGCCGCGGCGCGCTTCGCGCGCCTGAAGGACGTGCGCCGCGCCGCCGGATTCAGCAGCACCGCGTGGCGCGTCAGCGCGCTCACGCGGCCGAGCGAGCGTACCCTTACGCTGCGCGCCATGGAGGGCCGTCATTACGCGCAGTTCGATGCCGCATCGCGGCGCGCGTTTTTCGATGAGACCTGGCGCGTGTCGCAGGATTCGAATCGCATGGGCTACCGGCTCGCAGGGCCGGCATTGGCGCGGCGCGGCGCCGGGGACCTGCTGTCCGAGCCCACCTGCTTCGGCACCGTGCAGGCACCGGGCGACGGCAGCGTGATCGTGCTCATGGCCGACCATCAGACCACCGGCGGCTATCCGAAAATCGCCGAGGTCGCGGGCGCCGACCTGCCCACGCTGTCGCAGGTCGCGCCGGGCGGGGCGCTGCGCTTCGCGCGCTGCAGCGTCGACGAGGCGCGCGCGGCGCTGCGCGCGTTGCATGCGATGATCGCGGACATCGTCCGCGGAATCGAACTTCAGTATGGAGACTGAGCCAGCATGAAAACCATCGATTTGAACTGCGATATGGGGGAGAGCTACGGACACTGGCGCATGGGCGAGGACGCGAACATCATGCCGCTCGTCACCTCGGCCAACATCGCCGCGGGATTTCACGGCGGCGACCCGGCGACCATACGCAAGACCGTGCGCCTCGCCGTCGAGCACGGCGTTGCGATCGGCGCGCATCCTTCGCTGCCCGATCTGGTGGGCTTCGGGCGGCGCGCGATGAAAATCACGCCGCAGGAGGCCTATGACCTGGTGCTCTACCAGGCCGGCGCGGTCGAGGCGTTCGCGCGCGCGGCGGGAGCGCCCCTGCACCATGTCAAATGCCACGGTGCGCTCTACAACATGGCGGCCAACGACGACGCGCTGGCTGAGGCAATCGTGCGCGCGGTGAAGGACCTGGGTACGGATACGCTGCTGTATGCGCTCTCGGGCAGCCGCATGATGGCGCTCGCCGCAGCGCAGGGGGTGCGGGCGGTCGCCGAGGTGTTCGCCGACCGTGGCTATGAGAACGAGGGCACGCTGGCGCCGCGCGACGCGCCGAGCGGCATGATAGTGGAGGCGGAGAAGTCGGTCGCGCAGGCGCTGCGCATGGTGGAGGAGGGCGTGGTCATCAGTCGCCACGGCGCGCGCGTTACGGTCGCGGCCGACACCATGTGCCTGCACGGCGATCAGCCGGGCGCGGTCGAGTTTGCGCAGGCGCTGCGCCGGGCATTTGCCGAGCGCGGGCTGGGATTTGCCGCGCCCTAGGCATTACGCCAGCTGGTCGGACCACTGGCTGACTAGCTAGCGCGCTTGGCGAGGTAGATCCCCGCCAGCACCACCGCCCCACCCAGCAGCTGCGCCGGCGCCACGGCTTCGCCCAGCAATGCCCAGGCATAGAGGGCGGCCAGCACCGGCTGCAGTAGCAGGCTCACCGAAGAGAACGATGCCGGCAGATGCGAGAAGCCGTAGGCGATCATGCTCTGGCCGGCGACATGGGGAATCAGCGCGAGCCCGATCAGCACCAGCCAGCCGTAATTGGCTTGGGGCAGAAACACGTCGGCGGTGGCAAGCGCATAGGGAAGCAGGGCGAGGGCGGCGATGCTGGTGCTGACGGCCATGATGCTCGCGGTGCTGCAGCGTTCGCTGGCCGATTTGATCGCCAGCATGTAGCCGGCGTAGAACATGGCGGTGAGTATTCCGAGCGCATCGCCGGTGAGCGCGCGGCCACCGTGCGCAAAACTGGGCCCGATCAGCAGCACGGCGCCGGCCATGGTCACTGCGAGGGCGACCAGGAACAGGCGCGATACGCGCTGGCCGAACAGCAGCCATGCGCACAGGGTAACGAAAATCGGCGCCAGATTCGCCTCCAGCGTCGAGTTCGCGACTGAGGTATACATGATGGCGGTATGCCAGGCGCCGAGGTCGCCGGCGAAGCACAGGCCGGCGATGGTCAGCGCCATCCACGGCAGGGGACGGGCGGCTGCGTCGCGCCGCGACGCCAGCTGCCACAGCAACAGCGGCGGCGCTGCCAGCGCCATTCGCCAGAAGGCGCTGGCGCCGGGCGAGGTGTCCGACAGACGCACGAAAATCGGCGCAAACGCGATGGCCGCCGCTCCCGCGAGCAGGGCGGCGAAGGCGAGGGTCTTGCGCGACGCTTCGCTCGCGGCGCCGGCGGTGCCGCTCATGCCGCGGCCGGCTGTTCGATGCGGCGCGCAGGGGCAGTTGCGCGCAGGGCGGAATCGAGCGCCACGCGCTCGTCGAACACGAAACAGGCGCCGCGAAAGTGCGCGCCGCCGCATTGCTCGAAGTAGTTGAGGATGCCGCCGTCGAGCTGATACACCTCGCGAAATCCCTGTGCGATCAGCCACGGCGCGGCCTTTTCGCAGCGGATGCCACCGGTGCAGTAGGTGACGACGGGCCGCTGCTTCAGCGCCTCGGGCAGCGCTGGCGTCGCGCACGGGAAATCGCTGAAGGACTTCAGCCCCAGCGCCAGGGTGTTTTCGAACGAACCCAGGTCAACTTCGAATTGATTGCGCGTATCCAGCAGCACGATGTCCCGCCCCTCGTCCAGCCAGCGCCTGAGTTCGCGCGGCGCGAGACGCGGCGCCGGCGCCCCGCATGGATCGATATCCGGCCGCCGCATGCTGACGATTTCACGCTTGATCTTCACCAGCAGGCGGCGGAAGGGTTGCCGATCCGACCAGCTGCGTTTGACTTCGATCGGGGTCAGGCGCACGTCCGCGCGCAGCGTCTGCAGGAACGCATCGACTCCGGCCGCGCCGCCCGCAAGGAACAGGTTGATGCCTTCCGCCGCGAGCAGGATGCTTCCTTTAAGGCCCAGGGCCGCCGCGCGCGCCTGCAGCGCCGCGCGCCGACGCGGCAGATCGTCGAGCGGAACAAAGCGGTAGGCGGCGACATTGAGGACGTTCATGGCAGTCTCGCGCCTGCATGAAGGCGCAGCAGGGCGACGATTATACTAGCACCCGCTGCCACCCGCCGGATTGCCCCGGATCTCATGCGCCTCAGTGCACAGGTGTAAAATTTCGCTGTCCGCGTTCCGCACATCCTATGACACCCGCCTTCGTCCACCTGCGTCTGCACAGCGAGTTCACCGTCACCGATGGCATCGTGCGCATCGACGAGGCGGTGGCGCGCGCGGCCGCAGACGGCATGCCGGCGCTCGCGATCAGCGACCTGGCGAACCTGTTCGGCATGGTGAAGTTCTACAAGGCGGCGCGCTCGGCCGGGGTGAAGCCGGTCATCGGCTGCGACGTCTGGATCAGCGGCGAGTCCGAGCGCGACAAGGCTTCGCGCCTGCTGCTGCTGGTGCGCAACCGCAAGGGCTTTCTGCAGCTGTCGGAACTGCTCAGCCGCGCCTGGCTGGAGAACCAGGCGCGCGGGCGCGCCGAGATCAGGAAGGACTGGCTCACCCCCGCCGGCGTCGACGGCCTGCTTGCGCTCTCGGGCGCGCAGGCCGGCGACATCGGCGTCGCGCTGGCGCAGGACAACGCGGCGCAGGCCGATCGGCTGGCGCGGGAATGGGCGCGGCTGTTTCCGCAGCGCTTCTACATCGAGCTGCAGCGCGCCGGCGCGCCCGGCGCCGAGGGCTACATCGCGCGCGCGCTCGCGCTCGCGGGGCGGCTCGAATTGCCGGTGGTCGCGACCCACCCGGTGCAGTTCCTCAAACCCGACGAATTTCTCGCGCACGAGGCGCGCGTGTGCATCGCCGAAGGCTATGTGCTCGCCGACCAGCGCCGGCCGCGTGTATTCACGCGAGAAAGCTACTTCAAGACTCAAGGCGAGATGGCGCAGCTGTTCGCCGACATTCCCGAGGCGCTCGCCAACAGCGTGGAAATAGCGCGCCGCTGCAATCTCGTGCTGGAGCTGGGCAATCCGAAGTTGCCGCCTTTCCCGACGCCCGCCGGCGAAGGCCTGGAGGACTATCTTGCGCAGCAGGCGGTGCAGGGTCTCGCGTTGCGCCTGGCCAAGCTCTACCCCGACGCGCAGGAGCGCGCCCGCCGCGAGCCCGAGTACCGCGCGCGTCTGGAATTCGAAATCAAGACCATCACGCAGATGGGTTTTTCCGGCTATTTTCTGATCGTCGCCGATTTCATCAACTGGGCCAAGTCGAATTCGGTGCCGGTCGGGCCCGGGCGCGGCTCGGGCGCGGGTTCGCTGGTGGCGTATTCGCTGGGCATTACCGACCTCGATCCGCTGCGCTACGACCTGCTGTTCGAGCGCTTCCTCAACCCGGAGCGGGTGTCGATGCCCGACTTCGACATCGATTTCTGTCAGGACGGCCGCGACCGGGTGATCGAGTACGTGAAGAACAAGTACGGCGCGCAGTCGGTGTCGCAGATCGCGACCTTCGGCACAATGGCGGCGAAGGCGGTAGTGCGCGACGTCGGCCGCGTAATGGAATGGAACTACGGCCGCACCGACGAGCTCGCGAAAATGATTCCGTTCCAGCCGGGCAAGCTGATCACCCTGCAGATGGCGCGCGAAATGGAGCCGCGCCTCGCCGAGCGCGAGCAGAGCGACGAGGAGACGCGCGAGCTGCTCGCGCTCGCCGGGCAGCTCGAAGGCCTGACGCGCAACGTCGGCATGCACGCGGGCGGGGTGCTCATCGCGCCCGGCAAGCTCACCGATTTCTGCCCGCTGTACACGGCACAGGGCGCCGCGAACGTGGTGTCGCAGTTCGACATGAAGGATGTCGAGGCCGTCGGCCTGGTGAAATTCGACTTCCTCGGCCTGACCACGCTCACCATCCTCGACTGGTCGATGCGCTCCATTCGCGGCCGCGCTTACGGCGAGCGGCATCCTGATTTTTCGCTCGAAACCATCCCGCTCGACGATCCCGCGATCTACAAAGTCTTCGCCGGCGCCAATACCACTGCCGTGTTCCAGTTTGAATCGCGCGGCATGCGCGACCTGCTGAAGCAGGCGCGGCCCGACCGCTTCGAGGACATTATTGCGCTGGTGGCGCTGTACCGCCCCGGCCCGATGGACCTGATCCCTGAATTCATCGAGCGCAAGCAGGGCCGGCAGCGCGTCGAATTCATGGACGCGCGGCTGCAGCCCATCCTCGGTTCGACCTACGGCATCATGGTCTACCAGGAGCAGGTGATGCAGATCGCGCAGGTGATCGGCGGCTACAGCCTGGGGAGCGCCGACCTGCTGCGCCGCGCAATGGGCAAAAAGAACCAGCAGGAGATGGATGAGCAGCGCGACATTTTCGTCTCCGGCGCGCAGAAGAACGACCTGGACAGGAAAAGGGCGAACGAGCTGTTCGACCTGATGCAGAAGTTCGCCGGCTACGGCTTCAACAAGTCGCACGCCGCCGCCTACGCGCTGGTCGCCTGTCAGACCGCATACCTGAAGGCGCATTTCCCCTCCGAATTCATGGCGGCGAACATGTCCGCGGTGATGGACGACACCGACAAGGTGCACGCGATCTACGCCGACGCGCTCGCGAACGGGCTGAAGATGCTTGCGCCGGACATCAACGCCGGCGCCCACCGCTTCGTGCCGGTGGACGAGACCAGCATCCGCTACGGCCTGGGCGCGATCAAGGGCACGGGCGAATCGGCGATCGGCGCGATCGTGCGCGCACGCGACGAAGCGGGCGCGTTTCGCGACCTGTTCGACTTTTGCGAGCGTATCGACAAGCGCATCGTCAACCGGCGCGTGCTCGAGGCGCTGGTGCGCGCCGGGGCGTTCGACTGCATCGACCGCGACCGCGCCAGCCTGTTCGCTTCCGTGGGCATCGCGCTCGAGGCGGCGGAGCAGCGCGAGCGCCATGCGCAGCAGGTCAACCTGTTCGGCGACGCGGGCGGCGCGAACGCCGCGCGCCCGGCGCTGATCAGTGCCGAGCGCTGGGACGAGGTGCGCCTGCTGAAGGAGGAAAAGGCCAGCCTCGGCTTCTATCTTTCCGGGCATCCGTTCAGCGCCCATCGCGCCGAGGTGCAGCGCTTCGTGCGCAGTACGCTGAAGAGCCTGCTGCCGGGTGCCAACGGCGACTACCAGGCAAAGAGCCAGCTCATCGCCGGCGTGGTCGAATCCGTGCGCATCCAGAGGACGCAGGGCGGACGCATGGTGATCCTCAACCTGAGCGACGGCAGCGCCGTGCAGGAAGTCACCGTCTACGGCGAAGTATTCGACCAGTACCGCGAACTGTGCAAGGAGGACAAGCTGCTGGTGATAGAGGCGAAGCTGAAGACCGTGCGCCGCGCGGCGGCCGGGGAGGAGGGCGACGTCAGCTTCATGCGCATCATCGCCGACAGAATCTACGATCTGGCCGCGGCGCGCGGGCAGTTCGCCAAGGCGATACGCATTTCCTTCAATGGCGAGGCCAGCCGCGGCGGTGCCGCCGCGACGGCGCGCCTGAAGAACCTGCTCGCGCCCTACCGCAAGGGCAGCTGCCCGGTATGCGTGTGCTATCACAACGATACGGCCAGCTGCGAGATGCGCCTGGGCGAAGACTGGCGCGTGCGGCCGGACGATGCGCTGATGCAGTCGTTGCAGGAATGGCTGCGACCCGAAAACGTGCAGGTGATCTACCCCTGAGGGGGCGATCGCGGACTATTCGGTGGGGCGCAGCTCGAAGCTGGTGAACTTGCCTTCGGCTGCGCTGACTTCGACGCGTTCGACCTGCGCCGCCGGCGGGCCGCGCCGGGCCCAGGCGATCAGCGCCTCGACCGCCTCGGGCGGGCCCGCGACCATGGCTTCGACGCTGCCGCCGCGGCGATTGCGCACCCAGCCGGTCAGGCCCAGGTACTGCGCCTCCTCCATGAAGCGGTAGCGAAAGCCCACGCCCTGCACCAATCCGAAAATACTTAAATGCTTGGCCATGTTTGCCCGGACTTGGTCTACATGCGTCGCAATATAACGCAAACAAATGCTCCCGGCGCCGCCGGGGCGCGTCTAGAGTCGCAGCTTGCCGCTAGGACACGCCGGCGGATCCGTAGGGCGCTACTTGCCCTGGCTCATCATGTATTCAACCGCGGCCTTTACTTCCGCTTCGTCTTTGGCGCCGCCTTTGGGTGGCATCGGTTTCTTGCCTTTCATGACGGCGGCGGTCAACGCAGCCTCGCCTTGCTTGATCAGTGGCGCCCAGGCGGCTTTGTCGCCGGTCTTCGGGCTCATTGCGCTATGGCAACCCTTGCAGGTCTTGTCATATACCGCTTTGCCGTCCGCGGCTGCAACCTGTCCGCCGAGCACCAGTGCCGCAACTGTTCCAGCCAGAAAAATCATGCGTTTCATGTCGTCTTCCTTTCAGGTTGATAATGCACTTCGAATCAATCGCGCCAGCGTGCTTGCCGAACCCGGGTCGATTCAGCGGGCACGCTGCGGTTCCACCACTTCAACGTCTATACAGGGTGCGCGTGCGTCGCCGCGTCCGACCAGGGCGGAAACAGCCGCGTCAAGACGTACAGCAGGCCGAGCGGCGCCAGCGTCAGCAGAATCGCCACGAGCGCACCCTCCTTGCCCCAGAACGGCAGGTGATAGCTCAGCAACCCTTTGCCGGTCTTGGAGATTTCCTGCCCGCCGATGACCACGTTCCAGCGCATCATGAACACCGAGAACAGCACCAGGCAGGCGCACACTGTAACGCCCACCACCAGCGCCTTGCCCGTCGTGCCGCGCCAGATCATGTAGGACAGCCACAGCAGCGGCGTGACGGCGCCGATGGCGAATTGCAGGATGAAGTAGGGAACCAGCAGCGGGCCGGTCACATACTGCATGATCATGTCCACGCCCTCGCGGCCCTTGTAGACGATGTTGGCGAACTCCAGGCCCTCGAGCACCAGCGCGACCATGATGAAGGCCCAGATCGTATAGGCGAGGCCCTTGAGACAACCCAGGTCCACCGGTATCTTGCGCATCTTGCAGGAGGCGACGTAGAGCACGGCAAGCAGCGAAACGCCGGAGATAATGGCCGAAAACAGAAAGATCACCGGCATCAGATCGGACGACCACCATTCGCGCGCCTTGAGCGATCCGTACATGAATCCGACGTAACCATGCAGGCCGTGCGCCGCGGGGATGCCGATGACCGCAAGCGCGAAAATCCATTTGCGGTCGTAACGCATCGCGTGCTCCGACACGTCGTAGGAGCCGAGCGTAAGCAGACGATAGAACCGGCCCAGCAGGTCGGTGCGCTGTCGCGCCTGGGCGACGATGAACGGCCGGTAGGCGAACCATCCTTCGAGGATCAGCAGCACAACGTAGAAGCTCGCGAAGAAGCCGAACATGGCCATGGCCGAGGTCAGGTGCGGGGTGATCGTCGAGTTGAACGCCCGCTCCGGATGACCGAGGTGCAGCAGCAGCGGCGTGGGCACGAAGATCATGAAACTGAGCGAGGTCAGCAAGGCCATGTGCGCAACCGGCTTCAGCCGCTGGAATCCGAACACCTGGTACAGGCTCGACACGGTGAACGCGCCGGCGACCAGTCCGGTGAGGTAGGGATAGACGGCGATCAGCACCGACCATTCGAACACCGTTTCGTTCGGATAGACCCAGCCGGTGTAGGGAGCGAAAGCAATGACCGGTTCCATTAGTTCACCTCTTTGTCGATGCCAACATAAAAAACGTTCGGCGCATTGCCGGTCTCGGGCCTGAGCACCTGCACGCGGTTGTTGCGTATGAACAGGCTGATCGGGCTCTGCTTGTCTTTCTGGTCGCCGAACACGCGCGCGCCCACCGGGCACACCTCAACGCACGCCGGCTGCAGGCCCTTGGTGATGCGGTGATAACACCAGGTGCATTTGTCCGACACGCCTTTTTCCTCGTTGAAGTAGCGTGCTCCGTAGGGGCAGGCCTGCACGCAGTAGCGGCAGCCGATGCAGTAGCCGTGGTCGATCAGCACGACGCCGTCCTCGGTGCGGTAAGTGGCGCCGGTCGGGCACACCTGCACGCAGGCCGGGTGGGTGCAGTGATTGCACAGCTTGGGTACGAAGAACGCCTTGTACACCTTGGCGTCCTTGTAGCGGTTGGCGAAGCGGAAGGTCTTTTCCGAGCCGGAGGCCTCGATGTTTACCGGGTCCTGCTGGCTGTCGATGTGCACTTCATCGTCCCCTTCGAGATGGACGTAGCGTTCCACCCAGGTGCGGAACTGGTGTGCGTTTTGGGGGACGTCGTTTTCGTGCTTGCATGCCTCGACGCAGCGCAGGCAGCCAATGCACTTGGTTGCATCGACGCCGAATCCCCACTGGTGCTTGGTCCAGTCGTAATCCTTGTTGGGGAACGAAGCGCTATCCGCGGCCGTTTCAGCCTTTGCCGATACGCTGGGTATTACTCCCAGCGCCGCCGCTCCCACCGCCGCACCGGCGCAGGTCGCAGCGCCGCCGAGTTTGGCCAGGAATGCGCGCCGCGCAGCCAGCGTAGGCGTAGGTTTGGAGTAGTTGCTCATGATTTCATCTTCCCTTGCTCGGATTATTGACAGTGCTGCGCGGCGTAGTAGGCGGCGAGGTTCGCGATGTCGGTATCGCTCAGCCCCCTGCTGACGCCCGCCATCATCGGGTCCTTGCGCAAGCCCGCCCTGAACGCTTTGAGCACGTTCACCATATAACCGGGCTTTTGCGCGACCAGCTTCGGCCATGCAGGATTGCCGCCCCTGCCGCCTTCACCGTGGCAGGCGGTGCAGTTGTTCGCCAGCGTGGCGCCTGCGGCAGCGTCGCCTGTGGCGGGTTTGCCGGATGTGGCCTTACAGCTGGCGCTGGCGTAATAGGCGGCCAGGTTCTGTATGTCGGTTGCGCTCAGATCCTTTGCGAGCGGCGTCATTATCGGATCGGTCTGGTCGCCCGACTTGTACGCCGTAAGTATCCGCGCCAGATAGGCCGCACTTTGCCCGGCAAGATTCGGCCAGGTGTCATTCGGGCTGACCCCGGCAGTGCCGTGGCAGCTGGCGCAGGCGGCGGCGCGCTGCTTGCCCGCGGTGGCGTCTCCGCTCACCTTCGCAGCGGCAGTCGAGATCTTGGGAGAATGCGGGTTGTGGCAGACATTGCATTGCTGGCCGCCGGAATGCTCGGCGACGTTGATCTGCGGCTGGGTGCGCGGTCTTGCCGGCATGGCCTCGTGGCAGCGCGTGCAAAGCGCCACTGTGTCCGAGGGTACGGTCATCTTGGTGTCTTGCGGATGACCCTGGGCTGCGCCATGGCACACTTCGCAGATAACCGTCTTATGGCTGCCGGCGGACCATTGCGCGCGGCGCTCGGTGTGGCAGCCATAACAATAGCGCGGCGTCTGATAGACCGGTTCCTTGGCGGCGATTTCCGCTACCGAGTTCGCCCGGTAGTGGCCGAAGCGGTAAAACGAATCGACGGTGAGCAGCGGCGCTGCGATCGCCGAAACCACGATGACGGCGAGTATGATGAGGAGCAATCGAACAATATGCTTGGGCATGGTTACCTTCCGGTTCAGTGCTTGATACCGTCCAAAAAATTAGGCGATGGGATGCGTTCAGAGAAGAATCTTTCGCGTTTCAATTCCTGATAGGTGCCGCTGAAGTAGCTGCTGTTGGGAAACGCATTGCGGGAAATTTCCTCCGCGACGCCACGCGCTTCCCGGCGGCTGTTTGCGACCACGACGATGCGGGTGTTCGGGTCCAGATAGCGCAGGCGGCGGTCGTGTTTCGCCTTGCCGGCTTCGCCCGCGAGAATGCTCTGCGCGGTGGGTATGGTGCCGGCCAGGTACTCGGCGCGGCTGCGTGCGTCCACGATCACCCCGTTTCCGCTACGAAAGATCTCGCGCACGCCCTGGAGGCTGGTTTCGGCGGTATTGCCCAGAATGCGCCAGACCGGCAAACCAAGCTGGTAGCGGCGTACGTTAAGGTAGCCCAGGTGCACAAGCGCATCGGATTTGAGCCTGGCCAGGTCGCAGAAAGGACCGTCGGAATAGACGACCATGACCGCGCTCGGATCGACGTAGTTCTGGTTGAAGCGTCCCAGTTCCTTTTCATCGAGATTGACGCTCCCCGGAATATGCGCGAGCACATATTCGTTTCCGGGCCGCGCGTCAAACACGGTGACGCCGCTTGTGGAAATGATCGCCTTCAGTTCGTCCGTCGATATCTCCGGAGAACCGCGGGTCTGCTCCTCCAGTACCGCCTCGTACACGCTCGGTCTGGCGCCCGATGGGGCAGCAGCTCGCAGTGGTCCCGCCCAGCAGGCGAATATCGCCATCAGCGTTGCTGTGGCTACCGAATTTATTGTTCGCATGCAGCATTGGGTTGACATGATTTTGTTTTATTGCATTGGAACAAATGATGCGTAATCGGGCGCGGGGCCGCAACGGACGCTTTGCGCGATTTGAGGCGGGCCTTCGGACCTTGGCCTGAGACTGCTGGTCCGAGACCTTCGTCGCTGGCGGTGCGCCACGGCGGCTGCTAAGCTGACTGGATAGACTGGCGCCGTCATGAACGCATTTTCCAAGCTCAGCCTCGTCCACCGGTTTCTTCTAATCGGCTTCCTGATATTGCTCGGCGGAATGGTGCTGATCGGCACCTGGGTGGGAAGCCAGATCCAACGCGGCGTCATCACCGGCACCGGGATCGTGACCAACATGTATCTGGACGGCGCCATTTCGCCGCACGTGCAGTCTCTGGCCAACGGCGATTGGCTGGACGATGCCGACCGCGTCGCGCTCGACCGCTTGCTCTCCGGTACCCATCTCGGCGAGCACATCGTCGCGCTCAAAATCTGGGGGCGCAAAGGCCGCATCCTCTACGACAGCGCCGATCCGTCGGCCGTAGGCAGGATCTACCCGATGGAGCGGCCGCTGGCGTCGGCGTTCGCCGGGGAAGTGCGCTCGCGCATCATAGAGAAGGCGGAGCTCGAAGGCGCGCTCGGGGACAGCCGCTGGTCGCGACTGATCGAGACTTACTCGCCCTTGCGCTCCGAGGGCGACCGATCGGTGCTCGCGGTGGCGGGCTTCTTCCACACCGCCGAAGGCCTGGAACAGAGCGTGCGTGCCGCGCAGCTGCGCAGCTGGGGCGTGCACGGCGCGGTCACCCTGGCCATGCTGGCCCTGCTCGCAACGCTGGTGCGCAAGGCGAACGACACCATCAGGGCGACGCAGCGCGAGCTCAACGAAAAAGTGGCCCAGCTGACGGCGCTGCTCGCGCAAAACGAACAGCTGCATGACCGGGTGAATCGCGCTGCTGCGCGCACCATGACCCTGAACGAGCAATTCCTGCGCAATATCGCCACCGACTTGCATGACGGGCCGGGACAGGGACTGGCGCTGGCTTCCATGCGAATCGAGGCGCTCGGCGATGTGTGCGGGAACTGCGAACATGCGATCGGACGCAACGGCAATGTGAGCGAGGAATTCCGTACGGTGCATCTCGCGCTCCAGTCCGCGCTTACCGACCTGCGCGCCATACTGCGCGGATTACAGCTGCCGGAAATCGAGCAGCTGTCCCTGGTCGAGACACTGCAGCGCGCCGCCGCCGATCATCAGCGCAATACCGGCGTGGCCGTTGCGCTCAGCGTCGGCCACGTCGCGGATTCCGCGCAGCTGCAGGTGCGAATCACCTTGTTCAGGGTGTTGCAGGAATCATTGGCCAACGGTTTTCGGCATGGAGGCGGGCGCAACCAGCGGGTCAGCGTGACCGGTAGCGCGGGCGCAGTTCAAGTCGAGATCGCCGATGACGGCCCGGGCTTTGACCCCCGCGCGTTGAAGGAGGATGGCCATTTCGGGCTCGACTGGATGCGCGAGCGGGTGGAGCTGCTGGGCGGCGACTTCGAGGTGCGCAGCGCCGTCGGTCGCGGCGCCGTGGTCCGCGTATCTCTACCGCTGACACAAGCGGAGTACAACCATGGCTGAACGGATCAGCATCCTGGTGGCGGACGATCATCCGCTGTTTCGCGAAGGCGTGGTGCATTCGCTCACGGCGGAGCCGGATTTCGACGTCGTCGGACAGGCCGATTGCGGCGAGGATGTCCTGCGCCTGGCCTGCGATCTGGTTCCAGATGTGGTGATGCTCGACATCACCATGCCGGGCTGGGGCGGGATTCTGACCGCGGAAAAGATCAGGGCCGCCTGTCCCGCAACCAGGGTGCTGATGCTTACCGTCGCCGAAGACGAGGACAAGCTGCTGGCGTCGTTCAAGGCCGGCGCCCGCGCCTATGTGCTCAAGGGCGTGTCCGCGCACGAACTCGCGCGCGTGGTCCGTTCCGTGGCTCAAGGCGAAGTCTATGTCACGCCCTCGCTTGCCGCGGGGATTTTGGTCACGCTCACGCGCAGCCCGGCGCCGCAGGACCCGCTCGAAGGCTTGACCGAACGCGAGTCGGAAATCCTCAAGCTGGTGGTGGACGGGCTCACCAACCGCCACATCGGTGAGCGCCTGCATCTGTCGGAGAAAACGATCAAGCATTACATCACCAATATCCTGGAGAAACTGCATGTTCGCAGCCGCATGGAAGCGGCGATGCTGGCAGTGCGCGGCGGCCGGCAGGACAGCGCGAAATAGACACCCGGACGGCGTATCGCATCTGCCAATATTCTAGGTTCATGTTAAAATTCGGCGCTATGCTGCATAGCAAAGCATAAGACGCGTACCGTTTGCCGTACCCCCGGTTTTCGAGCAGTGACATCCAGCGATGCATGGTCTCGCGGGCGGGGAATATTGCAGGTTTGGATGCCCGATCGAGGGAACGTTGATGAAGCGAAGTGCACGCATTCTTGTTTTGCAAATGCTCGCGACGGGCATATTGATGGCGGGGGGTGCTGCAGCCGACTCCGCCTATGGCGCCGAAGGTGATTCCGCCCCCAGCGGCGGGCTAAAAGCTGCGCTTGCGACGCCACAGGACATCGCCGAGGGCAAGCGCGTAGCCGAAGCATCTTGCGCCAGCTGCCACGGGCTGAACGGCGTGGGCAGGGCCAAGGACAAGGACATGCCGAATATTGCCGGCCAGCGCGCGGGGTACATCTTCGGCGAACTGCGCGTATACCAGGTCGGCGGGCGCGGCAATACGCCGATGAACACCGCCGTCAAATTCCTCAGCGACGATGCCCTGGTCAAAGTATCCGCTTACTATGCAAACCTCGATCCGGCGCCGCCCGCCGCGAGCGTCAGCGCCAAGGCCGGGCCGTCCAAGCTCGACCCTCTGAGCGCGGGCAAGGCGGCGGCATCCGGCTGCGCTGGATGCCACGGCGAAACCGGGATCACCAGTACGCCCGGCATGCCGAATCTTTCCGGGCTTGACCCGAAATACGTCGTTGCGGCGGTGAAGGCCTACAAGAATGGCCAGCGCAAGGATGACATGATGAAGACCCTGGTTTCAGCGGTCACCGATGCGGAACTGGAAAACATCGGCCTTTACTTCGGCTTGCAAAAAACCGGCAAAGCCAAGACGCCGTCGCCGGGCAGTCAGGCTGCAGGCAAAAGCGCGGCCGTGGCCTGCGCCGGCTGTCATGGAGAAGGCGGCGTCAGCACCGGCAGTGCGCCCAGCCTCGCAGGTCAGGACGCGCAGTATTTCATCGCGGCGATGAAGTCCTACAAGGACGGATCACGCAGCGAATCGGCGATGAAGGCGCCGGCGGCGTCCGTCGACGAGGGCGCTATCAAGAACCTGGCTGCGTACTACGCGAATCAAATGCCGCAACAGCCCACGGTGCGCAAGCCGCTCACGACTGAAGAGATGGCGCAGCGCTGCGATCGCTGCCACGGCGTCAACGGCAACAGCACCGACCTGAATGTGCCCGCGCTCGCTGCGCAACGCGGCGAATACCTGGAGCGGGTGATGCATGCCTATCAGAAGGGCGATCGCAAGAGCAAGGCGATGTCCGCCATGCTGGACGGCCTGAGCGAGGCCGACGTCGGGAGCCTTGCGGCGCATTACGCCCGCCAGAAGGCGCGGGCCGTCGTATTTCTGCCCCTGCCGACGAAGTGAGCGATGGATCGAAAGTTGCACCGCTGACAGCCGTTGCGGCGCGGTCGGCAATGGACAATTGTGGCAACAGTTTTCAGGGAGGGATCCGCGGAGTCAGGATGTCGCTGAGCTCGCGGGTTCCGCAGAAAAGTCAAAGGAAACCATCATGAGTGTCGCCCCGTTGCACCGGCTGTATAGCCATTATTCGGAACTGCCACTCAGCATGCGCATTCTCTACACCGGCGTGCTGTGCATACTTGGCATGGGTTACCTGTTCGCCCTGATTTACCTGACCCACGTCTACGCCGGTCGCGATGGAAAACCGGAACTCTCCGAAGAGGATCTGGTCATCGCCTATGCAGGCAGCGGCAAGGGCTCAAAGCTGGAATCGGCGCTGCGCGGACCGATGTCGACCATGCTGCCGGCCGAGGAAGCCAATGCGCTGGTGAGCTGGGCGCAGAAAGGGGCGGATCGCCCGACCTATGAAACTTTCATCCGGCCGACCATCGACAAGCGCTGCATGTCCTGCCATGACGGCAGCAATCCGCACCTGGTAAACCTCGGAGGCTACGACAACATCAAGAAGGTGACCGAACAGGACACCGGAACAGACGTGTTCACGCTGGTGCGCGTTTCGCATATTCACCTGTTCGGGATGACGTTCATTTTCTTCCTCGTGGGCCTCATTTTCACCCATGCCTACATGCGACCGGTGTGGCTCAAATGCCTGATTATGGCCCTGCCCTTAGTGTGCATTGCGATCGACATCAGTTCATGGTACCTGGTCAAGATATATCATCCCTTCGCCTGGGTGACCATGGGTGCGGGCGCGGTGCAGGGCCTGAGCTTTGCCCTGATGTGGTTCATTTCCATGTACCAGATGTGGATCGGGAAGCCCCCGAAACCCGTTCTGGAAAGAGGCGAGGGCGTGGTCATCGGTTGAAGGCGATCGCGGCCTGCGGCCCGCGCAAACGGGATTCTACCCAAGCAGCCCGGCGATATCCGGGCTGTTTTGCTTTCCGGGATCTGCAGCCGCGCTTCAACGACGATGCCTATTGCGCGCTGAGCATGCGGAACGGCACGCAACTCTGCTGTGGGCCATCCACCAGTCGGTTGAGCTTTGACAATTGTCAATCCGGCAAGGAATTGCGGGCATAGATTGGATCTGTTCGCTACTCAGGGCCTGGGAAGGACAGGGCGGCGATTGCGGACGCCGAACTTTGCCAAATTCTCATTGGAAGGAATCCCGATGAAAACCTTCTTGTCAATCTTGCTCGTTGGTATCGCCGCCGCGACGTTTGCTGTTGCCGCCGCTGCGAAGGATCCCGCTATCGGGGTCAGCCCCGCAGAGGGCGCCCGCGTTAAGCCCATGGATTGCGCCAAGGCAAAGGACCCTGTGCGTTGCGAGGCTATGAACAAGCAAATCGAAGCGTGCAGGGACAAGACCGACGACGCGTGGCGTGAGTGCATGCATCTCCCAGCCCCGGCCGCCAAGTTTACGCCGCCCAAGCCACGCGACTGCGCCAAGGCGAGGAACAAGGAACGTTGCGAGGCGCACACGCGGGCACTGAAAGCGTGCGAGGAAATGACCACACGGGCGGCGCACCGCAAGTGCATGTCGGAGACGCTGCCGGCGCCCGCATCCAACAAGACCTAAGCGGGCATCGCGACTATACGACGGAACTGCTGCTGGGAAATGCCTTCGCGTCCGCTTTGTCCC
This sequence comes from Burkholderiales bacterium, assembly GCA_038206915.1. Classification (GTDB taxonomy): domain Bacteria; phylum Pseudomonadota; class Gammaproteobacteria; order Burkholderiales; family SG8-39; genus 2-12-FULL-64-23. Next base: position 76,758 of record JBBRAI010000008.1, read on the forward strand.
GACCGGAGCTCGTGACGGCGGCTAATTCGGCGGCTGGCCGGCGTACCAGGACGCGAGGCTGTCTATGATGGCGTTGCTGTAGGGGAAGCTCATCGTGTGCATGGTCGAGCTTTCGCGCTTGCCGTCGCGGTAGGCCCGCAGCGCCATCGTCAAATAATCCTTGTCCTGCCCCTTCATCTTGGGCGCCGCCATCGTTGGGCTGGCGGCCTGGTCGTGGCAGCGGTTGCATTTCGTCGCCAGCTCCTGGGTCGAGGTAGGCACCTGATCAGCGGCCTTTGGGGCCTGCGAGGCGTAGTACGCCGCGATGTTTTCGATGTCCTTGTCGCTCAGGCCGGCCACGTAGCGCTGCATGCCCCAATTCTTGCGCGTCGTGCGGTACGCCTTGATTGCTCTTTCCAGATACTGGGCGTCCTGACCGGCAAGGCTGGGCGTTGCGGCATCGACGCTCACGCCGTTGGCGCCATGGCAGCCGCCGCACACGGCGGTGGCGGGCTCGCCCGCAGCCGGGTCGCCGTGAGCCGGCGCGCCGCGCTTGACCGGCTTCTGCGAAGCGAAATACAGGGCGATGCTTTCCAGATCTGCGCTGTCCGCATCGCGCAGGGCCGATCGCATCGCGTCTTTTGCACGATCCCCTTGGTGATATTCCTGGATCGCGGCGACGAGATAATGCGGCTGTTGGCCGGCCAGGGTGGGTGTGCCGGGGATTGTGCTGTTGCCGTCCGCGCCGTGGCATTTGGTGCACGACTCAGCCAGGATCTTGCCTTTCTCATAGGGCGACGAATGCTTGATGTCGCCTGAGGCCGCATTCGCGACCGGCGGCAGGCTGGCGAAGTACGCGGCGACGTTGTGCAGATCGGCTTCGCTCATGTTGGTCGTCATGTTCTTCAGTGCCGCATGCGAGCGCTTGCCGTCCTTGTACTCTTTCAGCGAATTGTAAAGATACGGCTCACGCTGCGCCGCGAGGTTCGGAATGGCCGGGGCGACGCCCTTGCCGTCGAGGCCGTGACAGGCCTTGCAGTCGCGTTCGCCAATGATCTTGCCGGCAGCAGCATCGCCCGCGGGCGCTTTAGCCGCCGGGGTCGGCTTTTCCGTGCAAGCAATCAGCGCGACGGACAGCGTAGACACTGCGATAAGGCTCAGAATCGAATTTTTCATTGGCAATCTCGAAGTCCAGTGGTTCGGCGTAGGTCCGCGGGCTTCCGAAGCATCAGCGAGATCCGGCGCCAACCGACAGGTTTATATTCTAGTCCGTTGGCCACCGAAAATACAGTGCGGACGCGCCCCGCGCGCATTGCGGCGCGCGGGATATCCTGGCCCGCCGGTTCAGCGCAGGCGGCCTCAGCCCATCATGCTGCCGATGAATCCGGACAGCACCAGCACCAGCAGGACCAGGCCGAATGCGATCAGGCTGAAGCCCAGTATCTTCGAGCCCAGAGTCATCGGTCGCGACGGCTCGTCCACTAGGTACTTGGACAGCTCGCCGGTTTCGACCAGCCGGTTGTATTGCACCGTATGCTCGTGCTTGAACTCTTCCAGCGGCACCGAGCCGGTGAACATCACCACGTCGAGCGGGAATTTGTCCGGGCGGAAGTGGTTGTTGAAGAAGTGCACCGTGAACAGGAACAGCGCGGCAAGCAGCGCCTCTTCGCCGTGGAATATGGTCGCGACGTTGAACACCCATCCTGGCAGGAACAAGGCGGTCACGTTCGGGAACCAGAGCATGAGGCCGCTCATGCCGATGATGGTGACGCCCCAGAATGGTGCCCAGTAGTCGAACTTCTCCCAGTAGGTCCAGCGATCGAACACAGGGCGCGGCCCGAGGCCGAAAAACCACTTGAACATCGCGATGATGTCCCACAAGTCCTGCCAGCGCGGAATCAGCGAGTTGGGGCCGAACCACTGGAAGCTTCTCCAGGACTTGCTCAGGCGCATCGCAACATAGACGATATGTCCGATGAACACGCCGGCGAAGATCACTGCGAAGGTGCGGTGGATCAACGCCGTCACCTTCGGCCCGCCGAACGCGCTCGCCACGACCGGCGCCCACGAGCTGTTGGCGTAGAACACCGTCATGCCGGTCAGCGTCAGAATCATCAGGCTCAGCGCGAACAGCAGGTGTCCGACGCGCCACAGCAGCGGGAAGCGGCGGAAATACTTGCCTTTCAGGTCGAGTCCCTCGGTGCGCACGTGCGGCCGCGACTTGCGTTCCTGGCGCTCCTTGTACTCGCGGTAGAACCATAGCGCCGTGTGGGTCCAGAAGAACGCAAAGGTTCCGACCAGCAGCTGGATCATGAACTTCGACGCGATCCAGATGTACGGATAGCGGCCGAAGTCATGGGTGGTCCCGTGCGGCTCGAACGTGGTGAAGCCCGGCGTCGCGCCCTCGTGGCATTGCTGGCAGGTCTTCAGGCGGTTGGCCGGATAGACCTTCGACTTCGGATCGTCGACGCGCTGGATGGTATGGCTGCCGTGGCAGTCGAAGCACTTGGCGGTGTAGGCGTAGCCGAGCTTGTTGACCTGGCCGTGATAGGTTTCGGTATAGGTCTTGAGGCTCTCCTCATGGCAGTTGCCGCAGTTTTTGGTGATCGCGAGTTTTGCCGAGTCCTTGGCCGGATTTTCGATGTCGTGGGTGGTGTGACAGTCGGAGCAGACGGCCGCGTTGGGCGCCTTGTCCTCCAGCACCAGCTTGCCGTGCACGGACGTGGCGTACTGCTCGCGCTCCTTGATGTGGCACTTGCCGCATACGTTCGGGATGGTAAGGCGCCACTCCTGGCGCTGTTCGCTGCCGGTGGGATAGACGTAGTGGGGATCGTGGCAGTTGTAGCAGGTTGCGTTGGTGCGCGACTGGTCGTCCTTGTTCGGACGCGCGTGGATCGATTTCATGAAGCGGTCGATCTGGTTCACCACCACGCCCAGCCTTGCGTTTTCCGGCGTCTGCGTGGTGCCGTCTTTCTGTGCCTTGGCCCACAACTCCTCGTGGCAGGTGACGCAGCTGACCTTGTGCGTCACGCCGAGTTTGTGCGGAATTTCGGTGATGTCCTTGTGGCATTCCGTGCACAGGCGCTGGCCGTGCACGCTATTGCCGAATTTGTCCTGGACGATGTGCAGGTCGCGCGGTTTCCCGTCCGTGCCGGGCATGGTAAAGCCTTCGTTGCCGTGGCAGCCGAGGCAGACCGCGTTTTCCGGGTTGCCGACTTCTTTCGCGGGCGCCTTGGTGGCTTTGGCGGCGTCGGCAGCCATGGCCTGCACCGGCCAAATGGCGGACGCACCCGCCGCAAATACAAGCCCTGCCATCGCCCAAGCCGCAATTTTCGAAACACCCATGGCCATCGATTCCCCGGTTAAATAAACAGCATCCCCGCCCGGTTCCGGGCAGGACAATCTCTTGCTTACGTTCCAATGCGACTGCAGTGATTGTCGCTGCGCGCCGTTCAGGCTGCCGTTTTGCCGCTCGACCGGCCCGGCCGCGCTGCGCGATTGAGGCGACGCTCAAAGCGCGGCCACCGCTCCCACGGTGGCCGCGATACCCCCCTGTACTACTTACTTCCCGCTCTCCCCGCTCCTCCAAATTCGTAAGCCGCCGCGCAGCAAGGTGAAACCCTTTTGTTTTGAAGATACTAAAGGAATGCGGACAGCTCAATTTGATGTACATCAAGCCCCGCCGCGAAACCAATCAGCCCGCGTCGGCGGCATCGCAGCCAGGCTGGCGGGCTGCTCAGCTCACGCGAAAGTTGCGGAACTGCCATGGATCCGAGGGATCGATGTCCTCCGGGTACAGGCTACCGCGGCCGGCGAGCGGCGTCCAGTCGGTGTACACGCCGACGAGTTTGCCGAGATAGGGGGTGGACATGTCCAGCAGCGCCCGATAGTCGAGCTCGTCGGGCTCTACTATGCCCGCCCTCGGGTTCTGCAGCGCCCAGACGATGGCCGCCATGTAGGGGGCGTTCACCTGCAGGCTGGTGGCGTTGTTGTAGGGGCAGAGCTTGCGCGCTTCCTCGATCGAGAGCTGCGAGCCGTACCAGTAGGCCCCCTTCTTGTGCCCCATCAGCAATACACCCAGTTCATCGAAGCCCGAACCGATCTCGTCGCGCAGCAGGCGCTGCTGCGGCGGAAAGCGCCAACCGTTGCCGGAGAATTCGTGCAGGGAAAGCACCGCGTCATCGCAAGGGTGGTAGGCGTAGTGGCAGGTAGGCCGGTAGATCACCTTGCCGTTCTCGCGCACGCTGAGATAGTCGGGGATGGATATTGCTTCGCCGTGCGAAATCAGCCAGCCGTGAAACGATCCTTCGTGCGGCGCCCAGGAACGCACCCGCGTGGCCACGCCCGGCCGGTCGAGGTAGATCGCAGACCCGCAGCCGAAGCCGTATTCGCGCGCGTCGTGCGGCCAGTTGCGCTCGTGCGTGCCCCAGCCGAGCTCGGCCGGCTGCAGCGACTCGCCGCAGAACGCTTCGCTGGACCAGGTATTGACGAATTCATCTTTTCCCTTGTTCACTTTGCTGACCTGGTGGTCGCGCTCGGACACGTGGATTACCTTCACCTCGAGCTTCGCGGCGAGCCGCCCCCAGTCTTCGCGGCTGCGCGGCGTGCCCGCATCCACGCCGATGTCGCCGGCGAGCTTGAGCAGCGCCTGTTTGACCAGGTGCGACACCAGGCCCGGGTTGGCGCCGTGCATGAGCACGCAGGTCGGCCCGGCCTTGTGTTTGCCGCGCAGCGCGAGCGCGGCTTCGCGATAGGCGTAGTTCGAGCGATGGTTGGCCGGCACCGTGGCGTCGGTATGGCCGCCGGGCCAGGGCTCGATGCAGGCGTCGATATAGAGCACGCCGTGCTGCTGGCACCACTCGATCAGCGCGACACTGGAGACGTCGAAAGACGCATTGACCAGAAAATCGCCGGCGCCGAGCTCGCGCGCGAGGATGGCGGCGTAATTGTCGCGCGTAAGCGGTTCGACGCGGAACCTCACCTTGTACTTTGCGGCAATGTCCTTGCCGGACGCGTTCGCCGTGACGATCGCGATCTGCTCCGGCCGCATGTCGATGTGGCGCAGGATCAGCGGCAGCGAACCCTGGCCGACTGCGCCGAAGCCGATCATCAGCATCCTGCCCGAAAAGGAGGCGTATTTTTGTTCCATGCTCGATCTTGTTTCGTTGTCTTGGTCTTCTAGCAACCCGGCTGATGCGTCCGTGTTGTTGCGGCTTTGCCGCAGAGGCCGGGCCGTTGCGACCGAGTCCTTGCGACTGGGTCGTTTATATCCGAAAGCGCGCGATATCGCAACACGCCGCGAGCGCGGCGAAGCAGATGATCGCGAATTGTCAGCCGACGAAGAGTCTGTAAAAAAGCGAGGGGACAAGTCACCTCGTGCTTCCCTAAGTCGAACCGTAACAGGAGGACTATCGTTACGGACTCTAAGTCGTTCGTCGGCGCCGCGATGCCCTCGCGCCGATCAGCCGCGATTGCGTTCGCTGGAGCTGATCGCGGTGAGGATGCCCTGCATCAGCGCGCTCGGCGTTGGCGGGCAGCCGGGCACGGCCACGTCAACCGGAATGACATTGCTTACGCGTCCGCAGCTGGCGTAGCTCTCGCCGAATATGCCGCCGGTGCAGCCGCAGTCGCCGATCGCGACCACCAGCTTTGGATCTGGCGTCGCGTCATAGGTGCGCTTGAGCGCGAGTTCCATGTTGCGCGCCACCGGGCCGGTCACGAGCAGCATGTCGGCGTGGCGCGGGCTGGCGACGAACTTGATGCCCAGCCGTTCGAGGTTGTAGTAGGGCCCGTTCATGCTGTGGATCTCCAGATCGCAGCCGTTGCACGAGCCCGCGTCGACGTGACGGATGGCGAGCGCGCGCCCGAAGTGCCTGAGAATGACTTCGCCGAGCTGCTGGTCGATCAGACGCAGCGCCGCGTCGGGCGTCGGCGGCGCTTCGCTGACGATGCCGGTTTTGGCGATTTGCCTGAGCAGCCTGTACATCTCAGAGATCCTGTCCGCTGTAGGAAAGATTGAACGACTTGTTGATGAGCGGGAAGTCCGGGACGATGTTGCCGAGCACCGCGCGCTCCAGCACCGGCCAGTTCTGCCACGATGGATCGTGCGCATGCGCGCGATGGATGCGGTCGCCGTCGGCGACGTCGAGCGCGATCAGCACTTCTCCGCGCCAGCCCTCGACCCAGCCGACGCCGCATTTACCGGGCGCGCAGGGGGCGACGGGCACCCGGATCGGGCCCGGCGCAAGCTGCTCGGCGAGCGCCTGCACCAGACGCATCGATTCGAACATCTCGTCGAACCGCACCGAGACGCGCGCGGCCACGTCGCCGCGCGTATGCGTGACCATGCGCACCCCGAGCTGCTGGTAGGGCGCCATCGGGTAGTCGAGGCGCAGGTCATGTTTGATTCCGCTCGCGCGTCCGGCGAAACCGACGAGACCCATCTTCTCGGCCAGTTCGGGCAATACCTGACCGGTCAGGATGAAGCGGTCCTGCGCGCCCGCGTGATCGTCGTAAATCGCCCTGAGCTCCATGACCTCGGCCCTGATCTGCTCCAAACGTGCAATCAGCCGCCCCGCCTGCTCGCGCGTCAGGTCGCGCGCGACGCCGCCCGGGACCACCTGATCCATGAGGTAGCGATGGCCGAACAGCTCGCCCTGCAGGCGCAGCAGGTCTTCCTTCAGCCGCCAGAACTGGAAGAAGCCGAACGCGAGCGCGACGTCGTTGCCGAGGTAGCCGAGGTCGCCCAGGTGGTTGGCAATGCGCTCGAGCTCGAGCATGATTGCGCGCAGACCGAGCGCGCGGACTGGCGGCTCGGTCGCGCTGGCGCCCTCGACGGCCATCGCGTAGGCCCAGGAGTAGGCGACGGTGGAATCGCCGGAGACGCGTGCGGCGAGCCGGGCGCCGTCGGCGAGCGTCATGGTCTCGAAAAGTTTCTCGATGCCCTTGTGCTTGTAGCACAGGCGCTGCTCCAGCCGCAGGATCTTCTCGCCGACGATGGAGAAGCGGAAATGTCCCGGCTCGATGGTGCCGGCGTGCACCGGGCCCACCGGGATCTCGTGCACGCCTTCGCCCTCCACCTTGACGAAGGTATAGCGGTCCTCCGACGGCGGGAAGCTCGCGCCGATGGCGAAATCCTTGCGCAGCGGGAACACGCCGCCGGGCCAGGCGCGGTGGCGCACCCATTTGCGCCGATCGGAGCTGTCCTGCGCATGGATGCCGAACATGTCGTAGGCCGCCCGCTGCATCCGGTTCGCGCACGGATAGATGTCGGCGACGCCGGGGTAGCGCGGATGCTCGCGCGCGAGCGGCAGCGTCAGCCACAGCAGGCCCGAGGGCAGCGCCAGCGCGAGCTGCAGCGCGTAGCCGGCGCCGCGCGTGGTTTCGTCGCTGCCCCAGAGCGCGACCAGGCGCGCTCCCTGCGCGCGGGTCTTTTCGCATACGTCGCGCAGTTGCGCCGCGCTGACGCTGGCGCGAAACGCGGGCATCGCTCCCGCGACGGGCTGGGTTGAAAGTGCAGGCTCGGTCACTGGAGCTCCTGTCTCAGCCGATCAGGGCCGCCGCCTGCCGGTACCAGACGACCAGGTAGGGCGGTATGTACAAACCCAGCATCAGCACGATCGCCAGGTGCGCGAACACCGGAAGCAGCGCCGGCGCGTGCGGCAGGCGGCGCAGGTTGGTTTCGCCGAACACCATCGGCTGCACCTTGCCGAAGATCGCCGCGAACGCGACGCCCAGCGCCACCAGCAGGAACGGCGTGGCCCAGGCGTGCTCGTGCATCGCGGTAGTGAGCACCATGAATTCGCTGGTGAATACGCCGAACGGCGGCATGCCGAGTATGGAGATGCTGCCCAGGATCAGGCCCCAGCCGATGGCCGGACTCTGTTCGATCAACCCGCGGATGTCCGCCATGTTCTGCGTGCCGGTCTTTTGCGTCGCGTGGCCGACGGTGAAGAAGATCGCGCTCTTGGTGAGCGAGTGCACGGTCATGTGCAGCAGGCCGGCGAAGGCGGCGACCGGGCCGCCCATGCCGAAGGCGAAGGTCATGATGCCCATGTGCTCGATCGAGGAATAGGCGAACAGCCGCTTGATGTCGCGCCGGCGGTACAGCATGAACGCCGCGAACACCACCGAGACGAGGCCCATCGTCACCATCAGCGGGCCGGGCGCGATCGCGGCCGGATTGACGGCGAGCAGTATCTTGAAGCGCAACAGCGCATAGAGCGCGACGTTGAGCAGCAGGCCGGACAATACCGCCGAGATCGGCGTCGGACCCTCGGCATGCGCGTCGGGAAGCCAGGCATGCAACGGCGCCAGGCCGACCTTGGTGCCGTAGCCGAGAAACAGGAAGACGAAGGCGACATTGAGCAGGGCCGGATCGAAATTCGCGGCATGTTCGACCAGCAGGGTCCAGATCATGCCGTCCGGGCCTTCGCCCACCACCGGGCGCGCTGCCATGTAGACCAGGATAGTGCCGAACAACGCGAATGCGATGCCGACGCTGCCGAGGATGAAATACTTCCACGCCGCTTCCAGCGCCGCATGGGTGCGATAGATGCCGACCATCAGCACCGTGGTCAGGGTGGCGATTTCCACCGCGACCCACATCAGGCCGATATTGTTCGACACGAAAGCGAGGTTCATCCCGAACATCATGGTCTGGTACATGGCGTGGTAGAACCGCAGGTAGACCGGAGTCAGCCGGCCGGTATCGAGTTCATGGGCAATGTAGCTGGCGCTGAAGATGCTGGTGGTGAAACCGACGAAGGTGTTGAGCACGATGAAGACGATGTTGAGATCGTCGACCAGCACATAGGGCCCGGGATGCGGACGCTCGATCACCAACAATGAAAGGGCTGCGAGAAAAGTCGCCAGACTCGCGACTACGTTCAGCCGCGCCGTCAGCCGGTAGCCGGGCAGCACGGCCAGCACGGCCGCCGAACCGATCGGGATCAGCAGTACGGCGGTGACGGGATTGAAGGCAGCCAGGTTCATCGATGCTCGCCCCGGTAGTCGTCGAGGGCGGAGACGTCGACGGAATCGAAGCGTTCGCGGATCCGGAACAGGAAAATGCCGATGACGATGAAGGCGATCAGGATCGAGAACGCCACGCTGATCTCGACCACCAGCGGCATGCCCTTGGCGCCGGTGGCCGCCAGCACCAGCCCGTTCTCGAGCGACATGAATCCGACGACCTGGCTGACGGCGTTGCGCCGCGTCACCATGACCAGCAGTCCGAGCAGCACGACCGACAGCGCGAAGGCGAGATCCTCGCGCGCCAGCGGGTCGGCCTCCGCGGTCACCCGCAACATCAGCACCATGGAGAGCGCGACCAGGCCCATCCCGGCCAGCATGGTCGGGCCGATCCCGACGGCCGATTCGATGTCACGATGAATGCCGAGCTGCTTGACGATGCGGTGCAGCGCCACCGGAATCACGACCGCCTTGAAGACCAGCGCGATGGCCGCGGTGACATAGAGATGCGGCGCGTCCTGGATGTAGGCCTGCCACGCGACCGACAGAGCGAGTACAACGGCATGCAGCGCAAAGACGTTGAGCAGCGAAGAGAGCCGGTCCTGGTACAGCATCATGAAGCTGATCAGGACAAGGCCGCCGGCCAGGGTATGCGAGATGTCGAAGGCGAGGCTGTGCATCTGCATCAGAAGCTCCTCGACACGAACAGCAGGAGCGTTCCGAGCAGGCCCAGCATCAGCGCCGCGCCGAGAAATTGCGGAACGCGGAACACCCGCATCTTCGCAGTAGCGGTCTCGAACAGTGCGAGCAGGAAGCCGGCAACTGCCAGCTTGACGACATAGGCGCCGGCGCCGACCGCGTAGGCCAGCGCGCCGGTGCCGAACAGCGCGATCTTCCAGGGAAAGAACACGCAGGCGATCAGCGAGACATAGAGCAGGAGTTTCAGGAACGCGCCGAACTCGATCATCGCGAGGTGGCGTCCGGAATATTCGAGCACCATCGCCTCATGCACCATGGTGAGTTCGAGATGCGTGGCGGGATTGTCGACCGGGATCCGCGCGTTCTCGGCCAGCGCCACCATGATCAGCGCGAGGATCGCCATGCCCAGCGATACCCGCAGTCCGACATAGGACGAGGCCATGAAATTGGCCACCGTCGACAACTGGGTCGAGCCGGCGACCAGCGCCAGGCAGAAGAAGATCAGCAGCATCGCCGGCTCCGCCAGTGCCGCGATCATGACTTCGCGGCTGGAGCCGATGCCGCCGAAACTGGTGCCGACGTCCATCCCCGCCAGCGCCAGAAAGAAGCGCGCGCTTCC
>JBBRAI010000009.1:0-85584 GCA_038206915.1 Burkholderiales bacterium
ATCATATGTGTGAGTACCAAAGTGTATCTATGTGAGTCAGCACCTCGCCAGTCCCCCCGCACTTCCGCACAGAAAAACCACCAAAGCACCTGCACACCACACCCAGTACCCACACCTATCGGCTGTAAATTTTTAAAGAGCGATTTGGTTGCGGGGGCAGGATTTGAACCTACGACCTTCGGGTTATGAGCCCGACGAGCTGCCAGACTGCTCCACCCCGCGTCCGTCCGTCTGAACATGAGCCCAGTACAGAGGGGAGATTATAGCCAATTTGCGAAGTGAGTGTCAAACAAAGACAGCGTTCTCTCGTGAGGAAAGCGCGACGCGACGCGCCCAGACTCATTCGGCGGGCGCTCCGCACAGCTCGCTCCGCGCCAAGCCAGTGAGAATGCAGTGAACTCCCGATCGGATCTCGCTAGCAACGGCGCCGCGCGCGCTTCCCTGGTCCCGCTTAAATGCTGCGCTCGGTCTCACCGGCGCTTGGACGCCACACCAGCAAGCGCTTCTCGATCACGCCGACTACCGCATCCAGCACCAGCGCAAAACCTGTCAGCACCAGGATGCCGGCAAATACGGTGTTGATGTCGAATACGCCTTCGGCCTGAAGGATCAGATAGCCCACGCCGCGCGCGGAACCCAGATATTCCCCTACCACGGCGCCAACGAAAGCGAGGCCAACCGAGTTGTGCAGACTGGCAAACACCCAGCTGGTCGCGCTCGGCAGGTACACGTGTCGAAGCAACTGCCGCTGGCTGGCGCCAAGCATGCGCACGTTGGCCAGCACCACCGGACTCACTTCACGCACCCCCTGGTAGACGTTGAAAAACACAATAAAAAATACCAATGTCACGCCCAATGCCACCTTGGACCAGATGCCGAGACCGAACCAGATCGAAAAGATCGGCGCGAGAACCACCCGCGGCATCGAGTTGGCGGCCTTGATATACGGATCGAAAACTGCAGACGCCATCGGGCTCAGGGCAAGCCACAGCCCGACCGCCAGACCGAGCACCGATCCGATGACAAACGCCAGCAGCGTCTCGAGCAGCGTCACGCCGAGGTGCTCATATATGCTGCCCGAGCTGAACCATTCCCAGACTCGCAGCAGCACCTTTTGCGGCTCGCCGAAAAAGAATGCAGCTTTGTCGGCATTGTCAAAATACAGCGGCGGCAGCAGCGTCGGACTGGTGAGCAGATACCATGCGAGAAAGAATACCGCCAGTACCATCGCCTGGAACAGACGCAGCTTGACTTTAGCGTTGCTGCTGGACATAGCCCTTGAGCACCTCTTCCTTCATCGTGTGCCAAATTTTCGCATGCAGTTCGAGGAAGCGCGGCGTCAGCCGTATTTCTGCCACGTCGCGCGGACGCTCCAAGTCGATGCGATACTCCCCGATCGGATGCGTCTCAGGCCCGGCCGACAGGACGACCACGCGATCGGAAAGCGCGATAGCCTCTTCCAGATCATGGGTGATGAACACCACCGACTTGCGCTCGGCGGACCACAAATCCAGCAGCTCGTTCTCCATCAGCTGCCGTGTCTGCACGTCGAGCGCGGAAAAAGGCTCGTCCATGAGCAATATCTCGGGGTTCAGGATGAAAGTCTGCGCCAGCGATACGCGTTTGCGCATGCCGCCTGATAACTGATGCGGATAGCGGCCGCCAAATCCGCTAAGGCCGACGCGCTGCAGCCAGTCGGTGCCGCGCTCGATCGCCTCTGCGCGCGCGACGCCGCGAAACTCGAGGCCGGCGGTCACATTGTCGAGCGCGCTGCGCCAAGGCATCAAGGCCTCGGCCTGAAACAGATAGCCCGCCCGGCGGTTGATGCCGATCAAAGGCTCGCCCAGGATCTTCACGGTACCGCTGGAGGGCTGCAGCAAACCCGCCGCGACATTGAGCAAGGTCGACTTGCCGCAACCGGTAGGCCCGACCACGCAGACGAATTCGCCTTCCGCCGCGCGCAAAGTCGTATTCTTCAGCGCGGTAAAACGCTGGCTTCGATCATCTCGCGAGACGAAGGTGCAGGTGATATTTTCCAGTGCCAGAGCGGGGATCATGCTGAGCCAGCAGCGCGCATGCCGGGCAAGTACAAGGCCGACGGCACAGACGGAAGTGATAATGCCTGGAGGAAAGCCACCATTGCACTTTCTTGCAGCAAATCCGGCGCCGCTTGGCAGCCGGATTCGCACTCATCTGTATTTTGCGTTCGCCTTCTTGACGAATTCGTTGGTATAGGTCTGATCCAACTTGATTTCAGCCGGCTTGATCTGCGGATCGAATGCCGCCAGCGCTTTCAGCGTCGCCTTCGTGCCCGCATCCGAAATCGAGCCGTCGAGCGACAGCGCCTCCTTGATCTTGCCGTAGGAGAACAGGTAGAGCGCCTTGTCGCCGAGCAGATAGGCCTCCGGCACCGTTTTGAGAATATCCTGCGGCGTCGCTTTCGCCAGCCACTTGTCCGCGCGCACGATCGCATTGGTCAATGCCTGCACGGTATTCGGATTCTTCTTGACGAACTCGATCGGCGCATACAGGCAGCCGGCGGGCAGCGGGGCACCCCATACGGCAATGGTGCCTTTTAGTGTGCGCGTATCGGCGATTACTTTGATCGTGCCGTCCTGTTCCAATCTGGTCATCACCGGATCAGTATTGGAGATGGCGTCGATCTGCCCGCTTTTCATGGCGGCTATCGCCCCGGCTCCCAGGCCTACGGCGACGATGGATACATCCGTGGGTTTGAGACCACCCTTCCCCAGCATCTGGTTCACCAGGTTGTTGGTGCTGGAGCCGGGTGCGGACACTCCGACTTTCATGCCCTTGAGATCCTTTGGCGATCCATAGCTCGCCGCCCGGGCGGTGGATATGCCCATCGAGATTTGCGGCAAGCTGCCCTGCTGCACGAACGCCTGAAAGAATTGCTTCTTCGCCTGCATGCTGATGGTGTGTTCGTAGGCGCCGGATACCACGTCGGCACTGCCGCCGACCACCGCGCGCAAGGCGGTCGAGCCACCGGCGAAATCGCTGATCGTGACGTCCAAGCCCTCGGCCTTGAAATAGCCGAGTTGTTCGGCGATGGTGAGCGGCAGATAGTAGAACGCGGCCTTGCCGCCAACCGCGATATGCACTTTGGTCTTTTCCAGCGCGCCTTGCGCATGCACCTGCGCGGTCAACCCCAGCAGCGCCGCTCCGAGCGCAAATCTGATCCATTTCTTCATGCCCATCCTCCCTGTATCTGTTCTTGCTTCCGCGCTTGCAGCGATTGCATTTCCTTGGTCCAATCCCGTTTCATGCTCACACAGCAAAGTCTGCGTGTCAACGCGGACTGTCGCTAGAACAGGCTCAGCTGACCGGTATCGGATGGCGGACGGAAACGGCTGGTGTCGAGTTGATCGCGGCCTTTCCGATTCAGGCCGTGACGCTCGCAGGCCAGGCGAAATCGCTGTGCCTGAAGCTGCGCAAACAGTCCCTCCCCGCTCATGCGGCTGCCGAAGTTCGGATCGTTTTCGCGTCCGCCGCGCATCTGCCGGATATTACTCATGATGTGCGCCGCTTTCAGCGGGTAGTGCCGCTGCAGCCAATCCTTGAACAGTTCCTTGAGTTCATAGGGCAGGCGCAATATCTGGTACCCGGCCATCACCGCGCCCTCAGCCGCCGCGCGCTCCAGCACCGCCTCAAGGTCGCGGTCGTTCAGGAACGGGATCAACGGCGCCACCAGCACGCCGCAGGGCACGCCCGCCGCGCTGAGTGCTCGCAGCACCCGCAGCCGGCGCTCGGGTGCAGTCGTGCGTGGCTCGAGCCTGCGCATGAGTTCATGGTCCAGCGTCCCGATCGAGACGAACACGTGCGCCAGCCCTTTCTTCGCCATGGGCTCCAGCAAATCGAGGTCGCGCTCTACCAGCGCCGACTTGGTCACGATGCCTACCGGGTGCTCGCATTCCGCCATCAGCTCAAGGATGCTGCGGGTGATTCTGTAGCGGCGCTCTATCGGCTGGTAAGGATCCGTGTTCGCGCCGAGCGCGATATGCTCGCAGCGATAGCTGGGGCGCGACAGTTCGGCGCGCAGCAGCTGTGCCGCGTTGGCTTTGGCGAACAGCTTGGTTTCGAAGTCCAAGCCGGGCGATAGCCCAAGATATGCATGGCTCGGGCGCGCGTAGCAATAGATGCAGCCGTGCTCGCAACCTTGATAGGGATTGATGGCCTGGGCAAACGGGATATCCGGCGACTGGTTGCGGCTGATGATGCTGCGCGCCTGGACCAGCGTCACCTCCGTGCGCAGCCCAGCGGCGTCCTCGACTTCGCCCGCCCAGCCGTCATCGAATGCCTCGCGCGCCTCGGACTTGAACCGGCCTTGCGGACTGCTCGCAGCGCCGCGCCCCTTGAAACCCGCCGGAGCGGCGCCGGATTCGCCGGCCCCCGGCTTCATATCGCCTTCTTGCGGCGCAGTTCTTCCATCGCCGCCGCATCGTAGCCATGCGCGCGCAGCACTTCCTCGGTATGCGCGCCGAGCTTGGGACCGACCCAGTTGACATCGCCGGGCGTGTCCGAGAGCTTGGGTACGATTCCGGGCAGCTTCAGCCGCGTGCCGTCCTCCAGCGTGAATTGCCGGATCATCTCGCGCGCCAGAAATTGCGGGTCGCGCGCAATGTCGGCGATGCTGTAGATCTTGCCGTTGGGCACCTGCGCCTGATCCAGCATCGCGAGCAGCGCTTGCGCGTCGTGCCCCTTGGCCCAGGCGCCGATGACGGCGTCGAGTTCGTCCGCGCGTTGCGCACGACCGGCGTTGTCTGCGAGCGCGGAGTCGCGGCCGAGGTCGTCGCGGCCCATGGCCGTGCACAGCCGCCTGAAAATGCTGTCGCCATTGGCGGCGATCAGCACATGCTGCCCGTCTTTGGTGAGGTAGGTGTTGGAGGGCACGATGCCCGAAAGATTGCTGCCGCTGCGCTCGCGCACAATGCCGTACATGTCGAATTCGGGCAGCGTGCTTTCCAGCATGGAAAAAACGGCTTCATACAACGCCACATCGACCACCTGACCCTTGCCCGATGCGCGGCCACCGTTCATGTTCCGATGATGCAGGGCCATCATTACGCCGATGACGCCGTGCAGCGAGGCCAGCGAATCGCCGATCGACAGGTTCGACCGCACCGGCGCGCGGTCCGGATAGCCGGTGAGATAGCGCAACCCACCCATTGACTCGCCTATTGCGCCGAATCCGGCCTGGTCCCGATACGGGCCGGTCTGGCCGAAACCCGAAAGCCGCAGCATGATCAATCCGGGATTCTCCGCGGCGAGCCGCTCATAGCCGAGGCCCCACTTTTCCATAGTGCCGGGGCGGAAATTCTCGATCACGACGTCGGCGTCGCGTGCGAGCCGGTGCACGATTTCCTGCCCCTCTGCCAGGCGCAGATTTACCGTTACCGACTTCTTGTTGCGCGCCTGCGCGTACCACCAGAGCGATGTCCCTGCGTGCAGCTTGCGCCACTGGCGCAGCGGATCGCCACCGGCTTGTCCATCGGCCGCTGGTGGCTCTATTTTAATCACCTCGGCGCCGAATTCGGCGAGCAGCTTGCCCGCGAACGGGCCGGCAATGAGCTGGCCCAGTTCGATCACCTTGACACCTTCGAGCGGCTTCTTCGAGCTCACAGCGGCCTGCGCTCCACCACGGCCTGGGCCAGCGTGCCGCTGTCCACATATTCGAGTTCGCCGCCCACCGGCACGCCGCGCGCGATGCGGCTGACTTTGAGGTCGCGGCCGCGCAGCATTTCGCCGATATAGTGCGCCGTAGCCTCGCCCTCGTTGGTGAAGTTCGTCGCCAGGATTACCTCGCGCACTATGCCGTCGGCGGCGCGCGCGAGCAGCCGGTCCAGGCCGATGTCCCTGGGGCCGATCCCGTCCAGCGGCGACAGACGCCCCATGAGCACGAAGTACATGCCGGGGAACGCCAGCGTCTGTTCCATCATCAGCAGATCGGCGGGCGTCTCCACCACTGCGAGGAGCGTGGCGTCGCGCCGCGGCGAACTGCACAGCGCGCAGACTTCGTCCTCGGTAAAGCTGTTGCATTTGGCGCAGCGGCGTATGCCCTGCAGCGCCTTGCCTATGCTATCGCTCAGCTTTTGCGCCCCGTCCCGGTCGTATTGCAGCAGGTGATATGCCATGCGCTGCGCCGATTTCGGCCCGACCCCGGGAAGGCAGCGCAGGGCTTCGATCAGCGTTTCAAGCGAAGTCGGCGCCTTCATTCGCGTGCGCGCCCGGCGATAGCGGATTCATGCGGCCGGAGCGCGGCGGAATTTTTCATGCGCGGCGGCTGCGCCGGTCAGAACGGCAGCTTCATTCCCGGGGGCAAACCCATGCCCGCGGCGAGGCCGCCCATTTTTTCCTGCACCGTCGTCTCGACCCGACGCACCGCATCGTTTACGGCGGCAGCGACCAGGTCTTCCAGCATCTCCTTGTCGTCACCGACCAGCGACGGATCGATGCTGATGCGCTTGACATCGTGCTTGCAGGTCATCACCACCTTGACCATGCCCGCGCCAGCCTGCCCCTCGACCTCCACGCTGGCAAGCTGCTCCTGCATCTTGCGCATGTTTTCCTGCATCTGCTGCGCCTGTTTCATCAGGCCGGCCAACTGCCCTTTCATCATGTAACTGTCTCCTGCTGATTGTCCGTTACTAAGCGTTGCCCCGCACCAGTCTCACTAGGCGGGCTTGACCGAGTCGCTGACGATGGTGGCGTCGAAGGTATCCATCAGGTCACGCACGAATGCGTCGTCCTGGATCGCCTCCAGCGCCTTGCCCTGACGCGCTTCGCGCTCGTTCTGCGCCTTGACTGCCGCAGTATTGCCGCTGATTTCGCCGATCACGACTTTGAGCGCAATCCGCTTGCCGAAATATTCCTGCAGCGCCGCGCGCAGCTTGTCCTGATAGGTCCGATCCGAAAGATGCTTCGCGGAAAAGGCCAGACCAAGTTCAAGGCTGTCGCCGTCGAAGTCGCGCAACTCACTCTGTTGCGCGAGTTGCTTGGCGACGCCGCTGACTTTCAGCTGATTGGCCAGCTTCGGCCAGTCCCCGTCGAACGCGGGCGCGGCCGCTGCCATGGCGCGCGTGCCTGGCCCCGGCGCCGCGTTTGCGGCACCATCGCGTACGCCCTGGGCGTCGGGCCGCTTCTTCGCCGCAACCGGGGCCGGGGTCGACGCAGCGGCGGCGCCGGCCTCGATGGGCCGAAACGCGAGCATGCGCATCAGCGTCATGGTGAAGCCGGCATATTCGTCCGGCGCCAGCGACAGGTCGCGCCTGCCGTGCAGCGCGATCTGATATTGCAGCTGCAATTCCTCGGCGTCGAACTGCTGCGCCAGGGCCAGAATGCGCTCGCGCTCCGGCAGGTCCTGGCTGAGCGCCTCGGGCGCGCTTCTCGCCAGGGCGACCTGATGCAGCAGCGTGGCGAGATCCTGCAGCGCGCTGTCGAAGGAAAGACTGCGCGACTCCATCTCGCCCGCGACGCCGAGCATCGCCTTGATGTCATGTCCCGCTAGGCCGTCGAGCAACTTGAACAGATAGTCCTGGTCGATCGCGCCGAGCATGGCGCGTACGGCATCCTCGCTCACCTTGCCGCCTGCGTAGGCGATGGCCTGATCGAGCAGCGACAGCGCATCGCGCATGCTGCCCTGCGCGGCCTGGGCGATCAGGCGCAGCGCCGCCGGCTCGGACGCGGTGTTCTCCTGCTGCAGGATGTGGCCCAGATGGCCGTAAATCGCCTCGCGCGGCATCTGCTTCAGGTTGAACTGCAGGCAGCGCGACAGCACCGTGACCGGGATTTTCTCCGGTTCGGTAGTGGCAAGAATGAATTTGATGTGTTCAGGCGGTTCTTCAAGCGTCTTCAGCATCGCGTTAAACGCCGAGCGCGATAGCATGTGCACTTCGTCGATCACATACACTTTGAAGCGCCCGCACGTGGGCGTATATACCGCATTCTCGAGGAGCTGGCGCATTTCCTCGACCTTGGTATTGGTCGCAGCATCGACCTCAATCAGGTCGACGAAGCGGCCGCTGTCGATTTCGGTACAGGCCGAGCACACGCCGCAGGGCGTGGCGGTGATGCCGGTCTCGCAATTGAGGGCCTTGGCGAGGATGCGCGCCAGCGTCGTCTTGCCAACGCCGCGCGTGCCGGTGAAGAGATAGGCGTGGTGCAGTCGCTTTTGCTCCAGCGCGTGCGTGAGCGCGCGCACCACGTGCTCCTGCCCGACCAGACTGGCGAAATTACGCGGGCGCCATTTGCGCGCAAGGACCTGGTAACTCATGCTGAAATTTTACCAGCGTAGTCAAGCTTGCGGAGAAAGGATTCCAAAGTCGAATCGCGCCGCACCTAACCCTCACCCCTAGCCCCTCTCCCTTGGAGGGCGAGGGGAACCTCGAGTGTCGCCCGTGCTGCGCCGGGCGACTATGCTGGGTGGGTGGCGAGCCGGACCCCCGGCACTCGCAGTGAATAGCTGTGGCTGCTTCCTTCCGGACCTGACCAGGTTCACTACGCCGCGATGCGGGGCGGCCCGCCGACGCCATTATGAACGAGCCGGGCGCCATTCGCGTAGATATTTGCTCGCCGGCGGGTTGCCCAGCCCAGCCGTCAGTCTGCCGCGGCGGGCGGGCGCACGCGCGCTAGCACCCGGCGCAGCTGATCGACCGAGAGGTTGCCCCCGCTCAGCACCAACACCACGTTCTTTCCGGCGAGCTTTGACCTGAGTCCGACAGCCGCAGCTAGCGATGCGGCTCCGGCGCCTTCGGCCAGATTGTGCGTATGCTCGAGCAGCAGCAGGATAGCGTCCTCGATCGCGGCGTCCTCGGCAAGCACGAAATCGTCCAGGTACTTGCGCATGATGCGCTGCGTATTCTCGAACGGAACGCGCGTGGCCAGCCCCTCGGCGGCGGTCTTCATCTCCGCGCTGACCGGTTTGCCGGCGGCCCAGCTCATCTGAATCGCGGGCGCCTGCGCCGACTGGACGCCGATTACCTGTATGCGCGGGTTTATACTCTTGGCGACGATTGCGGTCGCACAGACGCCGCTGCCTGCGCCGACCGGAACGATGATGACATCGACCTCCGGCAGGTCCTCGATGATTTCCAGCGCGTAGGTGCCGACGCCGTGGATCAGCTGCGGCTCCGTGGGGCCGACGAAGCGCCCGCCGCGCGCTGCGGCGATATCCGCGACCCATATGCGCGCGCCGTCGAAATCGTCGCCATGAAACACGACCTCAGCCCCCAACCCCTGCATGGCCGCCACCTTGCCCGGGTTGGCGCCATGCGGCACGGCGATGGTCGCGCGCACCCCGTGCGCACGCGCCGCGTAGGCGATACTCTGCCCATGGTTACCGGTCGATGCCGTGAACAGCCCGGAGTTGCGCTCCTGCTCGCTCAGCTGCGCCACCAGGTTCACGCCTCCCCTCACCTTGAATGCGCCCACCGGCAGGTGGTTCTCGTGCTTTACCCACACCCGTGCGCCGACGAGCGCACTCAGTCCTGCATAGTGATACAGGGGCGTGGGCCTGAGGTAGCGGTATACGCGGGGCCGCGCGGCGATGACCTCGCGCAGCGACGGCATGGAACCGTCATCGGACATTTTCCCGGTCGACGTATCAGCCACGGCACATGTCTCGGATCAAAATATGCGGTCAGCTATCGCGCGCGGATCGCGCATGCGGTACCGACCCGATTCGACCTGATGAAAGAAATTTTCGCACAGTGCGTTGAACAATGCCGGCTCCTCCAGATTACAGGCGTGCCCGGTCTGCGGCATGAACGCGAGCCCGGCGGACGGCATGTGGCGTTTGAGCAGGAGCGAGGCGTCCAGGCAGGGTTCGTCCTCGTCCCCGCTGATGATCAGCGTCGGCACGCGGCACTTTGCCATCTGCCGCGTGAAATCCCCGAGCGAAGGGCGCAGTGCCTGATAGCCTTTCAGCGTGAGCGCCGAGCCCTTGGCGGAGTGCCGCTTGATCAGATCAACGAACAGCGCGAATCCGCGCGGATCCTTGTTCTCCAATTGCACACGCGTCGGCGACTCGGTCCGCTGCGCTGCGTTCTTCTCCCAGCCATCGGCCACCAGCTTGTCCGCCACGGCCTCCGATTCGCGCCTGAAGGCGGCGCGCGTCTCCGGCAGGGATCCCGAGCCGATGCCGGCGAGCGTCAGCGACAGCGCCCGCTCGGGCCACTGCATGCCGAAATAGAATGTCGCGAACGCGCCCATGGACAGCCCCACGATGTGCGCCCTGTCGATCGCGAGCCCGTCGAGCATGGCGAGGATGCCGGCGCGCTGATGCTCGAAGCTGTAGTCTTCAATCCGCTCCGGCACATCCGACGGCGGATAGCCGCGCGCATTGAAGGCGATGCATCGATAGCGCCGCGAGAAATGGCGCAGTTGCGCCTCCCAGCTGCGGTACTCGCCCATGAACTCGTGCACGAACAGGATCGGCGTCCCCTGGCCGGTTTCCTCGTAGTAGAGCCTGACGCCGTCGGCGCACGTGACATGGGGCATAAAATCTCCTTGAATAATGTCGGCAGCGCAACCGTTGCTCAAGCCTTTCCGCTGAGCATACGCGTGAGCTCTCCGCTCTTATCGAGTTTCTCCAAATCGTTGGCGCCGCCGACGAGCACGCCTTTGACGAAGACCATAGGGAAGGTCGGCCAGCCTGTCCACATCTTCAGTGCATTGCGCCGCCGCCAGCCGTCGAGGTAGCTCCCGTATTCCAGGTTCGTGAACGCCAGTCCCTTGCGTACGAGCAGTTTGCGTGCTTTTTTCGGGAACGGATTCTGCGCCATGCCCACGACGACAATGTCATTGGCGGCGATGGCGACCTGCACCTCGCGCACGATATCGGCGTGGTTGTTCGCCATGGTTTCCCGTATCGCGGGGTGGATATGCGCTTCATCGAGTATGCTGCGACCCATGTTGAGTCTCCTTTGTGCGAGCGTGCAACGCCGGCCGAATTCGCGGCGCGCGATATATTAACCCAGCCGGCGCGCAACGCTCAGCGCGCCGCGAGCCGTAGCTGAACATTGACCTGCTTGGCGTCGGCATCCGCGCTCGGCGCGGCTTCGATACGCACAAGGCGCGCCGGAGCGGCGCCGGCCTCCTGCATTTCCGTTTCGATCGCCAGCGCGCGCTGCCGCCCGAGCTCGGCCAGCGCATTCGGCGGCAGAGCCTGCGCGTCGCGCAGCCGGCGCAGCAAGCTGCGGTAGAACTCGCGCGCATCCACTATCTGCGTTGCGCCGCTGGCAAGATCGCGTATCCGCTCGGCCAGCGGCGGTCCCGGTTGCTTGGCCACGCGCGCCTTCGCCTCGGCCTGCGTGCGCATACGCTCGAGTTCGGGTTTGCCGAAGCGCTCCGCAAACAGCGACCTCAATGCCGCCCTGGTCTTGTCGTCTTCGATATTGATTCGACCCGGAGCCTCATCGCCGGCCAGTGCGAAACCGGCGCGGCGCCCGATCTCGAGACCGAGCGCCGAGCGTTTCAGCGCCTGCGTATCGGCCGCGCTGTCGTAATGCGGCGGAATCTCCAGCTTCAGTTCCGGTCGCTTGGCCAGCGCTGCGGCGATGTGCGCAAGCTTTTCCTGTTCGGGCGGCAGCACCCGGCTGCTGCCCGGGTCGAACAGGATGGTTCCGCCGAAATCGGCCGCTTTCCCGCCGAAAAGCTGCGCGAGCGCGCGGAACGGCGCCGCCACAATGTTGCCTATCAAATTGCCCACCGCTTTCCAGACGAGCGGCGCCAGGCTGAACTGGGGATCGTCGAGGTTGCCCTTGACCGGCACTTCCAGCGAAATCGTGCCATCGGCATCCTTGAGCAGCGCGACGGCGAGCTCGAACGGCAGCTTGAGCGCGCCCGGGCTGTCGACGCGCTCGCCGAGCGTAAATTTCTCCAGCTTGATCTTGTTGTCGCCCTCGAGCAGGCTGTCGCGCAGCCGGTAATTCAGGTCCACCGCCATGCGACCGCTCGCGATGCGATAGCCGGCAAAGCGCATCGAATAAGGCGATACGGTGGCAAGATCGATGTTGCGCAACTGCACGCGAAAATTGCTGCGGTCGCGCGGCGCGAATGGATTGACCGTTCCGGACAGGCGCGCGTAGCCGAACTCGTCGACGCGGCCTTCGAACGCGAACTGGCTGCGCGCCTCGCGTTCGCTCGACAGGCCGTTTGCCGTGCCGGCCAGATCGACGATCTTCGCCACGAAGCCTGGGCTCAGGCTGTCGTCGGAGAAATCCAGCGCCCCCTGCGCCACCCGCACCCGCCGCACTGCGACTGCAACGGCGCTCTGCCCGGCCGGCGCTGACGCAGCGTCCGCTTGCGCCGCGCGCGGTGCGCCCTGCGCGTTCGCAGACGGCGGCTTGTCGTTCGCGCTTCCCGCCTTGTCGAAAGCACGCGACAGATTGCTGCTGCCGTCCTTTGCGATCGCGAGCCGGCCTGCCGGAGCCGTCAAGCGCAATTCGTCGATGTCGACGCGATCCGGCGACAGGCTGGCCTTGAGCGCATCGGTCGCAAGCGATTTCCAGCCGAACAGCCGAACCCCGGACTGGTCGTCGAGCACGAGATTGTCGACAGCTGCGTTTCCGGAGTAGGCGAGCTTCGCCTCCTTGCCGCCGGCGCGCAAGGTGCCGGCAAGCGAGGCCGTGCCAGAGCCCAGCTTTACGCTCGCAAATCGATGCAGCAGGGGTTGGATCGGCGCGAGCGCCACGCCGCTCGCCTTGATTTTCGCTGTGAGCTTGCCAAGCGCGGGTACCGCCTGCCCGTTCAGTGCGATGTGTCCGCCGCTCTTGAGTTCGGCGCCCGCGTCAAAGGAGAGTTTCTGCGCCGAATCGCTGGAGACGTTCTTGAGTTTTGCGCTCAGGCGCTGCAGTTCCAGGGCCATGCCGCTGGCGCGATCGGTTGCGCTGACGCTGCCCTCTGCCAGTTCCAGCAATTTTACCGTCGCGGATAGCGGCTTTTCCGGTTTAGGTCCGAGCTGGGTCGGCAGCAGATCGAGCACCGACGCGCTGCCGTTCTCGAGCGCGGTGTCCAGCTGCAGGCTGCCGATGCGCGCCGCTTCGGCAGTCAGCGTCTTCCCGCCGCTGTCGTAGCGCATGCCCGTCAGCGACGATTGTTCAAGTCGCAGCGCCGGCGATTTGCCGCCGCCTGTGGGCGCAGATGCCGCGGCCGCCTCGAGACGCGCCATGGCGATACTCGGAGCTTCGATGCGCACGCGGACGCCCTGTTTGCCTGCCGCCGCATCGACGGAAAAGCTGCCGTTCAGGCCGTCCACCGCGAGCGCAAGCGGCGTTTTCGCCGTGCGGTCGATGTAGCGAGCGCTAGCGCCGGCGATCTCGACCGCGCCTACGCTCGCCTGCCACGCGCCGGGTGCGTCGGCGCCGGCAGGACCGTCCGCCGCGAAACGCCGCAGCAGATCGATTTCGCCTTTGGCATCGCGTTCGAGCGCCAGCTTGAGATCCGCAACGCGCAGTATCGTGGCCGAAACCTGCCGCCTGCCAAGGTCGAACGCAATACCCTCCAGCGCAAGCTGCTCCAGCGCAAGCTGCTCCAGCGCCAGCATGGATTTCGCGTCGTCCACCGCACCGACGCCGGCACTTGCCAGCGTGAGCCCGCGCACCGAGCCGCGCTGCGTATCCAGCGCGAACTCCAGGCCGTCGAGTGCGATCGCGCCGGTCTGGACCGGAGGCAGCGCGTCCTTGCCCGAAACCAGACGCGATGGGCCGATGCGCGCATTCTTGAGCGCAATATGCCGCGCCGACGCATCGAAATTGATTCCAGCGGCGGCGATTGCACCGAATTTCGCCTGTAGCGCCGACTCCCCGCCTGCGGCCAGCGCAAGCCCGCGCAATTCCAGCTTCGCCCCCTTCACAATGAAACGGGGTTTGTCCTGCGGCAAAGTCAGTACATAGGGCAATTCCAGATCCGCATCGCCCGCCAGCACGCGCACCGGGCTGTAGTCATCGATGTAAGGCATGAGTTCCGCCAGCGCCAGATTCTCCAGAACGAGGGTGCCGTCCGCGACCAGGGGTGCAAGCGCAACACTTCCTTTCCAGCTCAGCTTTGCGCCGCGCGGCGTTTGCCCCTGCAGCGCGTACGAACCCGGTTCGTCGTCCAGCGTCGTCAGCGCCTTGAGTTCGATCGAGAGGTGTTCCAGGCGCTCGCGATAGGCCTGACGCTGGTCGGCGAAGTCTATGCTGCCGTTGGCGACGGATAGATGCGCGACGGCTAGACGCGGCGGCTGCGCCGCCGCCGTGCCCCCCGCGCCAATCGCGAGCGCTGCCAGGTTGAGCCGGCCGTCCTTGCCGATTTCCACATGCGCCACGGGATCGGTCAGGCTTACTTTGTCCAGCACCCAGGCGCGGCGCAGCAGCGAACGCCAGCCGAGGTCGGCCACGGCGTCGCCGAAGGAGAGCAGCGGCCCGCCCGCAGCAGTCGTTAGCGAGAATTCGCGCGCATGCAGCCTGAGCGTAAACGGATTGAAGCTGACCGCGCCGATGCTTGCGCGCTGGTGCAGATTCTGTTCGACGTAGCGTGGAAGCTCGCGCTGCGCAATCCACGGCAAAAGCAGGAACCCCGCCAGCGCGTAGGCGGCGACCAGCGCTGCTGCTATTAAGGCCGCAAGCAGCAGTCTGCGCCTGGGCGCGCCAGGCGGCATAGTCCGGCTCATCACAGGCACTCGACCCGCGCGGAACCCGTATGCGTCGCGCCGCAGTAGGAACAGAAACTATTTTTCGACATACAGCGCCGGCAACTGCCGTTGCAAGGCGGCGATCTTCGGCAGGTCGTTGATGATGATATAAGGCTGGTCCGGATGCAGCGCGAGATAGTTCTGGTGATAGGCCTCGGCCGGGTAGAACGCCGTCAGCGGCGTCACCGTGGTGACGATGGGCCGGCGAAATAAATGCGCGGACTGCAGCTGGGCGATATACGCGTCGGCTACGCGCTTCTGCTCGTCGTTGGTGAAGAAAATGGCCGAGCGGTACTGAGTTCCCGTGTCCGGCCCCTGTCGGTCGAGTTCGGTCGGATCGGTAGCGACCGAAAAGAAAACTTTCAGCAACTGCCCGTAGCTTATGCGCGCCGGATCGTAGCTGATGCGCACCGACTCGGCATGACCGGTATTGCCGGAGCCGATCTGCTCGTACGTCGCCGTGGCCGCGCCGCCCCCGGAGTATCCCGACACGACCTGCCTTACGCCCCGCACGTGCTTGAACACGGCATCCACGCCCCAGAAGCAACCGCCGGCAAAGACGGCGGTCTGGGTGCTCGCGGCGGCCGCCAAGGGGGCATCGATCCTGGGGTCGGGCAGCGGCCCCGCGGCGCGCGAAGGCACATAGAAAAAAAACAGCAATGCCGCCACCGCGATTCCGGCCAGGCCGATGACTGCGTCTGAGGACATGCGTTTCATGGGAGCTTCTCCTAGGTCACGGCCACGCGAGTGTCGGCGCCCGCGCGGACGATTATCGGCCCTGCGGTCCTGTAGGTATGATAACCAAGTAAGGGACAAGTTCGAATGCCTTTTGCGATTTGCAATACTTTCCTCCACAGCGCCAAGCGCCGTCCGCACCCGCACCGCGCTAATTCACCGGCCTTCGCGCCCCAGGCCGTAGACACAGGTGCGCCGCAGCAGGCGCAGTACCGGTGACTTCGCTGCCGATAATCAGCACCCCGCGTTTGCATGCCGCACTGGCGCAACGATAAGTGGCGATTGAAGTCTTGTATTTTCGTAATAAATTACATTAGATATACCTTGTAACTAACTGTTTATATTATTTGTAATTGCATACAATTTTGGCCAATTCGAACTTCGGTACAGGCTGTGGTGCTTGACCTAGAACAAAGGATGCTGTTTGGATTTGTGGGATTATCGCAGCGGATGTTTGGGGGCTCTCCTGCCCAAGAAGAAGCATCCGATGGCGAACGCTTCGGCCCGGAGACGGTAAATACGTCCCGGGCTTTTTCTTGCCCCGGCGCTCATCTTCCGCGCGCGCATCCAATCCCCCCGTTGACACGCGCGGCGTTAGTGCATAATTTACCGCGCCCATCATGCAGTCCGAAAAGAAATGAAAGACAAGGACCCGCAGCATCTCATGAGCAAACACCAGTTCAAAATCGCCCTCTTGCCCGGCGATGGTATCGGGCCGGAAATCATGCATGTTTGTGTCAAAGTTCTTGAGCACTTGCTCGCTGACCAAACGGGCTTCGGCCTCGAATACATTCACGGTCCCGGAGGCGCGCAGCATTACGCCGACACCGGTGTCGCCCTGCCCGAGAGCACGCAGCGCGCTTGCGAAGATGCCGACGCAATACTCTTCGGCGCCATGGGCATGCCCCACATCCGCTATGCCGATGGCACCGAGATCAGCCCGCAGCTGGATCTGCGCAAGGATCTGGATCTGTATGCCGGCGTGCGCCCGATACGCGCCATCCCCGGCGTCGCATCGGCCCTGGCCGATTCGCGCGCCGCGCAGATCGACCTCGTGCTGGTGCGCGAGCAGTCCGAAGGCTTGTTCTATGGCCGCCTGTATCCGGAAAAACAACCCAGGGGCGACGACAACGAGGCCTTCGACCTGGGACGCATTACCCGCAAGGCGTCCGAACGCCTGTTCGATTTCGCTTTTCGTCTCGCGCGCCGGCGGCGCGCCGCCAATCCCGCGAAGGGGACGGTCACCTGCGTGGACAAGGCCAATGTGCTCAGCAGCATGGCCTTCTTCAACAAGATCTACCGGGAGCGCGCCAAGCTCTATCCGGATATCAAGGCCGAGCATTGCTACGTCGACGCCATGGCGCTGAACCTGGTCAAGCATCCCTGGGACTACGACGTGCTGCCCACCGAGAACCAGTTCGGCGACATTCTTTCCGATCTCGCCGCCGGCCTGATCGGCGGCCTGGGCATGTCGCCATCGGCCGACATCGGCGACAGGCACGCGCTGTTTCAGCCCAGCCATGGCAGCGCGCCGGATATCGCCGGAACGGGAAAAGCCAACCCGGCGGCGATGATACTGTCCGCGGCGCTGATGCTCGAGTGGCTGGGAGAAATGCAGGGCATGCCCGAGGCGGTCGTACAGGCTGCGCGGCTGCGCTTGGCGGTGGACGCGGCCTTCGCCACCGGCAGAATTCATTCCAGCGAAACCGGCGGCAGCGACGGCACGCGCGCGATCAGTGATGCCATCCTCGGGGCACTTGGCAAACCAGCGTAGTGCTGTAGCAGCGCGTGCGCATGTTGGTGGAGTTGCTGGCGGCGCGCGGGCTGACGCGGCTTTGCGCGGACGCACACGGGCCGCGCGGCACCCGGCAATCTTGCTGCCGCAATAACAATACGCGCTCACGTCAGCGCCGGAGGCAACGATCATGCGCCGCCTGTTTAGGTTTTCGGCTATTGCAATTCTGCTCACGGGCCTGAGCGCCTGCGCTACCTGGGGATCCGCGCCGGTGCACCTCGGCCAGACCGAGGCCGAAGTCGTCGCACGCCTGGGCCGGCCGACCCATGTCTACCCGGACGGCGCAAGCCATATTCTCGAATACATGCATGGCCCGATGGGACAGGCGACTGAAATGGCGCGCATCGGTCCGGATGGCAGGCTCGCAGCCTATGAGCAGGTTCTGAACATGCGCACTTTCGCCACGATAAAAATCGGCGAAGCGGACAAGAACACTGTCTTGCGTACAGTAGGCGCGGCGAGCGAGACGCGCTACTACCCGGCCTCCGGGCTCGAAGAGTGGTCCTATCCGTTCAAGGAAGACGGCGTCTGGGATTCACTGATGTCGGTGTATTTCGACAGGGCGGGAATCGTGCGCGAGCTGCAGAACGGGCCCGATCCGAAATTTCGACTCGGCGCCGCTTTCGAATGACGCAGCCCTTCCAACTGCCGCTGCACTCACCCCGGCCGGTCGCGATTGTGCTCATCCGGCTCGGCCGGAGGTGCGTCCGGACCGAGGTACGCGGCAAAAAGATAGATTCCCAGCGATAGCAGCAGGCCGATACCGGCGACAGTACCGGCGAGTGCCTTGCCCCGCCACAGTTGCACGAACCAGCGGCCGAAGTCGTCGAATGCCAGGGCAGCCTTGCCGCCGAAACGTTGCACTTCGCGCCGGTAGGTCTTGGAGTCCTGCGTAGAAAGCGGGTAGACCGCGCCGTTGACGATCACGTAACCGAGCGAATCATCCGCGACGTCATCGTTGAACAGGTAGATCAGCAATGCGCCGCACAAGCAGGCCGAGAGAATCGCAGCACAGCTGCGATGCAGACGGCGCTTCAGTTCGGCGTTGCTCATTTGCGCACCACGCCTCAAGTTCCGGCCACACATAGGCGGCGGGGGCCAACAAAAAATGCGACCGCTTCGGGTCGCTTTTTTTGGCGGAGAGAGCGGGATTCGAACCCGCGATACGGTTTAACCCGTATACACGCTTTCCAGGCGTGCGCCTTCAACCGCTCGGCCACCTCTCCTGAATATCCTGCCTTCAAGAAGGTGCGCAGCTTACGCGATAAGTCCTTGCGAGGCAAGGAAAAAGGCGCGTTTCCGCCTATGCGACCGGCTGTTTCAGCTGCTCCAGAATGGCCGGATTTTCCAGCGTGGATACGTCCTGCGTGATTTCTTCGCCCTTGGCGATCGAGCGCAGCAGGCGGCGCATGATTTTTCCCGAGCGCGTCTTCGGCAGGTTGTCGCCGAAGCGGATGTCCCTGGGCTTGGCGATCGCGCCGATTTCCTTGCCCACCCAGTCGCGCAGTTCCTGCGCGATGCGCTTCGCGTCCGCGCCGGTCGGGCGCGCGCCCTTGAGCACGATGAAGGCGCATACGGCTTCGCCGGTCATGTCGTCGGGACGGCCCACCACCGCGGCTTCGGCCACCAGCGCGGTATTCGCCACCAGCGCCGACTCGATCTCCATGGTGCCGAGTCGGTGCCCCGAAACGTTGAGCACGTCATCGATGCGGCCCATGATGCGGAAGTAGCCTTCCATGTCGCGGCTGGCGCCATCGCCGGCGAGGTAGTACTTGCCCTTGAAGTCCTCGGGGTAATAGCTCTTCTTGTAGCGCTCCGGATCGCCCCAGATGGTGCGGATCATGCCCGGCCAGGGGCGCTTGATCACCAGAATGCCGCCCTTGCCCTTCTCCACCTCCTGCCCGGTTTCGTCCACGATGGCGGCCATGATCCCCGGCAGCGGGAAAGTGCAGGAGCCGGGCTTGGTCGGGGTCACGCCGGGCAGCGGCGAAATCATGTGCGCGCCGGTCTCGGTCTGCCACCAGGTATCGACGATCGGGCAGCGCGAATCACCCACCACGGTGTGGTACCACATCCACGCTTCGGGGTTGATCGGTTCGCCCACGGTGCCGAGAATGCGCAGCGACTTCAGATCGTATTTCTTCGGCAGGTCGCCGCCCGCCTTGATCAGCGAACGGATCGCGGTCGGCGCCGTGTAGAACACGTTGACTTTGTGGTCCTGGATGATCTTCCAGAAGCGGCCTGCATCCGGATAGGTCGGAATGCCTTCGAACATGATCTCGGTCGCGCCCACGGCGAGCGGGCCGTAGGTGATGTAGGTATGCCCGGTCACCCAGCCGACGTCGGCGGTGCACCAGAACACGTCCGTGGGCTTGTAGTCGAACACCCATTTCATGGTCATCACCGTATGCAGCAGATAGCCGCCGGTGGAATGCTGCACGCCCTTGGGCGTGCCGGTCGAGCCCGAGGTGTAGAGGATGAATAGCGGATGCTCCGCGTTGACCCAGGTGGGCTCGCATTCCTCGGCCTGGCCCTGGATCACGTCATGCCACCACTTGTCGCGCGGCGCCTGCATGTTAACCTTGGTGCCGGTGCGCTTGTAGACGATGACGTTCCTCACATTGTCGCAACCGCCCATCGCGAGCGCTTCGTCCACCGCCGGTTTGAGCTGAATTTCCTTGCCGCCGCGGAACTGCCCATCGGCGGTAATGACTTCGGTCGCGCCGGCATCGACAATGCGCTCCTGCAGGCTTTTCGCGGAGAAGCCGCCGAACACCACCGAGTGGGTCGCGCCGATGCGCGCGCAGGCCTGCATTGCGGTCACCACCTCGATCGACATCGGCATGTAGATGAGGACGCGATCGCCCTTCTTGACGCCATGCGTTTTGAGCGCGTTGGCGAGCTGGCACACCTTGTGATACAGCTGCTTGTAGCTGATGCGCGTGACCTTGCCGTCGTCCGCCTCAAAGATGATCGCTGTCTTGTCGGGTTGGGTCTTCAGATGCCGGTCGAGGCAGTTGTAGGAGGCGTTCAGCTCGCCGTCGTGGAACCACTTGAAGAAAGGCGCATTGGATTCATCCAGCACCTTGCTGAACGGCTTGTGCCAGTCCAGGTTTTCTCTTGCGAGGCGGCCCCAGAATCCCTCGAAGTCGCGCTCCGCCTCCTTGCACAAAGCCTGGTAGGCGGCCATGCCGGATACATTGGCTTGTTTGATAAACTCCGCAGACGGCGGAAATACCCGGGTTTCGTTCAATACCGATTCGATCTGCGCAGACATGACAACGGTCTCCTCAATGTGCTTGTGCTTGATAAACCAGGGTCGGATATCGGCGGGTCGCGTGGGCGCGAACGGCGACGTATGTGATCATCGATAACCCGCCTTACGTCGCCCTTGGGCCGCAACTGCTAAATCAAAACACTATTCCGCAATTTTGTAAAGCCGGCAGTCTGTACGCTAGACGACAGGTCGCTGCGTGCCTCTGCGCCGCCGTTCGCGTTGACGCGGCGCGCGCAATGGTGGAAACTTGCACCGGCTCCGACGCTGCACTGCCGTATCGGATCCTGCCCGGCCCTCCTTCCCTGCCCGAAACAAAATGATACGACCATTGGACGGCATAGTCGTCGTCGCCCTGGAGCACGCGGTCGCGGCGCCCCTAGCCACGCGGCATTTGGCGGACAACGGCGCCCGGGTAATCAAGATCGAGCGCCCGAGCAGCGGCGATTTTGCGCGCGCCTACGACCAGCGCACGCGCGGCCTCGCCTCGCATTTCGTCTGGACCAATCGCGGCAAGGAAAGCGTCACCCTCGACCTGAAGCATGCGCAGGCGCTGCCGGTGCTCGAACGCCTGCTCGCGCGCGCCGACGTGTTCGTGCAGAACCTCGCGCCTGGGGCGGCGGCCCGCCTCGGTCTGGGCGCCGAAGCCGTCCACCGCATCAACCCGCGCACCATCGCCTGCGGCATCTCCGGCTATGGCGAGGGCGGCCCTTACCGCGACAAGAAGGCCTACGACCTGCTGATCCAGGCCGAGGCCGGGCTGCTGTCGATCACGGGCAGCGGCGACGAAATGGCCAAGGCGGGGATATCCATCGCCGATATCGCGGGCGGCATGTACGCCTACAGCGGCATCCTCAACGCGCTGCTGCTGCGCGGGCGCACCGGCCGCGGCAGCAGCATCGAAGTCTCGCTGCTTGACTGCCTGGCGGAGTGGATGGGCTATCCGCTCTACTACGCCTTCGACGGCGCGGCGCCGCCCGCGCGCACCGGCGCCATGCATGCGACCATCTACCCCTACGGCCCGTTCCAGGCCGGCGACGGCGGGACAGTCATGATCGCGATCCAGAACGAACGCGAATGGGCCTTGTTCTGCGAAAAGGTGCTGCGAACGCCCGAACTCGCGCGCGATCCGCGTTTCGATTCCAACGCCGCGCGCAGCGCGAACCGGCAGCAGCTCGCACCGATCCTGCAGCAGCGGCTGGCCCAGATGAACGCCGCCGAACTGATCGCGCAGCTCGATGCCGCCAGCATCGCCAATGCCTCGGTCAACACGGTCGAGGGCCTGCGCCGGCACCCGCAACTGCAGGCGCGCGCGCGCTGGGCCGAAGTCGGTTCGCCCGCGGGGCCGCTCCCCGCACTGCGCACGCCGCCGCTGTCGGACGCCTATGCACCGGCGATGGGCGACATACCCGCGCTGGGGGCACACACCGACAGCGTGCTCGCCTGGCTGGGCTATGACGCAGGTGAGGTCGCGGGGCTGCGCGCAGCGGGCTTGATCTAGCGCAAACCGCTGCTGCCGCGCGCCGATTCCGGCCCGGCAAAGGTGGTAAGATTTCGCGACTGTCGGTCGGGCGATCTGCAGCGGCGCGTTTCTGGCCATGTAAACGATCCCACCGACGCCGGCATCCCCGGCGCGCATTGCAAGCGCGATCCTAAGAGCCCATTTCAAAATGAGTCATTCAAAACTTGTTATTTCGAGCGAAGCGAGAAATCTGCTTTTGGATCACGCAAGAAGCAGATTCCTCGGGCGGAGCCTGCGCCGAGCGCAGTCGAGGGGCCCTCGGAATGACAATTCAATTTGCAACAGCTAGTTGCCACTTCAATCCAGCGAGACCGACATGACCGCCATCAAGCAGGAAGACCTGATCCAGAGCATTGCCGACGCGCTGCAGTTCATCAGCTACTACCACCCGAAGGATTACCTGGCGCACCTGGCGCGCGCCTACGAACGCGAGCAGGCGCCCGCCGCCAAGGACGCGATCGCGCAGATCCTGACCAACTCGCGCATGTGCGCCGAGGGCCACCGCCCGATCTGCCAGGACACCGGCATCGTCAACGTCTACCTCAAGATCGGCATGGATCTGCGCTGGGACGGCTTCAAAGGCACGCTCAACGACGCGGTTAACGCAGGCGTGCGCCGCGCCTATACCAACCCGGACAATCCGCTGCGCGGGTCAGTGTTGGCGGACCCGCTGTTCACGCGCAAGAACACCAAGGACAACACGCCCGCGGTGGTGCACATGGAGGTAGTGCCAGGCGACAAGCTCGAGGTCACGGTCGCAGCCAAGGGCGGCGGCTCCGAGGCCAAGTCCAAATTCGCCATGCTCAATCCCTCCGACTCGGTGGTCGAATGGGTGCTCAAGACCGTGCCCACCATGGGTGCAGGCTGGTGCCCGCCGGGGCTGATCGGCATCGGGGTCGGCGGCACTGCGGAGAAGGCAATGATGATGGCAAAGGAAGTGCTGATGCAGCCACTGGACATGCACGAACTGCTCGCGCGCGGACCGAAGAGCAAGCTTGAGGAACTGCGCATCGAGCTCTATACCAAAATTAACGCGCTGGGCATCGGCGCCCAGGGTCTCGGCGGCCTGTCCACCGTTCTCGACGTCAAGATCGCGGACTACCCGACGCACGCTGCCAACAAGCCGATTGCGATGATTCCCAACTGCGCCGCGACACGCCACGCGCATTTCGTGCTTGACGGCTCGGGTCCCGTCGCGCTCGAAGTGCCATCGCTGGAGGACTGGCCCAAGGTCACCTGGGCACCCGCCTCCGCCGCGAAGCGCGTCAACCTCGATACGCTTACGCCCGCCGAAGTCGCCGGCTGGAAGCGCGGCGATATCCTGCTGGTATCGGGCAAGATGCTTACCGGCCGCGACGCCGCGCACCAGCGCATCCAGGAGATGCTCGCCAGGGGCGAAAAGCTGCCGGTGGATTTCACCAATCGCGTGATCTACTACGTCGGTCCGGTGGACCCGGTGCGCGACGAAGTGGTCGGGCCGGCTGGCCCGACGACCTCCACGCGCATGGACAAATACACCGAGATGATGCTGGCGCAGACCGGGCTGATCGGCATGATAGGTAAATCCGAGCGCGGCCCGGTCGCGATCGATGCGATCAAGAAACACAAGGCCGCCTACCTGATGGCGGTCGGCGGCGCCGCCTATCTGGTCGCCAAGGCGATCAAGAAATCGCGTGTGCTCGCGTTCGGCGACCTAGGCATGGAGGCGATCTACGAATTCGAGGTGAAGGACATGCCGGTTACCGTGGCAGTGGATTCCAGCGGCGCCTCGGTGCACCAGACCGGTCCGGCGGAATGGGAAAAGCGCATCCGGGAATTCAAGATACCGGTAGCCGTAGCGTGAGTTTGTACGGCCCCGCGCTGGGAGCGGTTTAGCGTTGCACGGCAAACTCTTCCCGCGCTGGCTCAGCATCGCGATACTGCTGCTCATCGCCACCACCTTCGGCAGCAACCATATCGCGGCGCGCGTTGCATTTGATCACGGCGTCAACATCATTACCGCGGTGGCGGCGCGCTCGATCGGCGCTTCGCTGTTCGTCGGGGCGCTGCTGTATGCGAGCCGCGTTCCGCTTGCCGTTCCGGCGGCAACGCGCTGGCGCGCCGTCGTCATCGGCGTGCTCATCGCACTCCAGAGTTTCTGCCTCTACTCGGCCGTAGCGCGCATTCCCGTGGCACTGGCGCTGCTCGCCTTCAACACCTTTCCGATGATGTTCTCGCTCATCACCTGGGCGATCGACGGCGAACGGCCGGCGCGGCGCGCCCTGATCGCGATGCCGATCGCGCTGTGCGGGCTGGCCCTCGCGCTCGACGTGCTCGGCGCGCACGGCGATATCGCCGGTCGCTGGTCCGAAATCGGCACCGGCGTGGGCTTCGCGCTGAGCGCGGCGGTAAGTTTCGCCATGGCGCTGTATTTTACTTCGCGCTGGCTCAAGGACGTGGACGGCAGACTGCGCACCTTCATCACCATGAGCACAGTTGCGCTGCTGATGCTCGCTGCGGGCGTGATTGCCGGCAATCTCGCGCTGCCGGCGAACCCGGGCGCCTGGCTCGGACTCGGCCTGTTGATGCTGTTCTACGGCACTGCGTTCACCGCCCTGTTCGTGCTGCTGCCGCGGCTGGACGCGCTGAACAACTCGGCAGCCCTGAATTTTGAGCCCATCGCGGTGCTGTTCCTCGCCTGGCCCATTCTCGGCCAGGGCGTGGCGCCGCGGCAGATCGTGGGCGCGCTGATCGTGGTCGGGGCGGTGATCGCACTGGGCACCGCCAAGCGCTGAGACGGCATGAACACCAGCGCAGATACGCAGCTCATCGCCATCCGCCACGGCGAAACCGAATGGAACAGCGAAGGCCGCTTCCAGGGACACCTGGACAGCGCGCTCAACCGGGAAGGCCGCGTACAGGCGCAGGCCCTGGCCGGGCGCCTTGCGCGCGAGCGCTTTGATCTGCTGCTTTCCAGCGACCTGGGGCGGGCGCTGCAGACCGCGAGCGCCGTCGCCATGCGCACCGGGCATGAAATCGTGGTCGAACCGCGCCTGCGCGAACGGCGCATGGGCATTTTCCAGAGCCTGACCCCGCACGAAGTGGAGCGGCGCTATCCCGATGAATACGCGCGCTTCAAGTCGCGCGACCCCGATTACGCCATTCCCGGGGGAGAGAGTATGCGCGAACTGTATGAGCGCAGCATCGCCTGCTTTACCGATCTGGCCGAGCGGCATGCCGGGTTGACGCTGGCGGCGGTCAGCCACGGCGGCGTGCTCGCCATGCTTTACCGTCATGCCAGGGCGGTGCCGCTGGATGCGCCGCGCGATTTCAATTTGCACAATACCGGCATCAACCGTTTCTGCCGCCGGATGGGCGCCTGGCAGCTGACCAGCTGGGGCGACATCGGCCACCTGGAGAACGCGCTGGACGATCCGGAATAGCGGCCACCTGCGGCCGGCGCCGGGCACAAGCGCGAGCCGCGATGCTAAAATCAAGCACAGAAAAAAGGGGAGCATCATGCCGAACTACACCACCGAAGCCATCCGCACCGCCGCACTGGTGGGCCATGGCGCGACCGGCAAGACCACGCTGGCCGAAGCGCTGCTGGCGCGCGCGGGCGCGATCAAAACGCCGGGCAGCGTCGAGCGCGGCAACACGGTCTGCGACTACGATCCGCTGGAAAAGACGCACGGCCACTCGCTCAATTCAGCGCTGGTCAATTTCGCCTGGCGCGACACCCACATCCACCTGATCGATACCCCGGGCTATCCGGATTTCTCCGGCCAGGCGATCAGCGCGCTGGCCGCGGTCGAAACCGCCCTGATCGTCGTCAACGCGCAGACCGGAATCGAACTCGCAACGCGGCGCATGATGAAATGGGCGCAGGCGCGCAAGCTTTGCCGCATGATCGCAATCAACAAGATCGATGCGGAGAACGTTGATTTGCCGGCGCTGCTCGCCGACATCCAGGATATCTTCGGCAAGGAATGCCTGCCGATCAACCTGCCGGCACATGCGGGCAAGGACATCGTCGACTGCTTCTTCAATCCGGACGGCGACTCCGATTTCTCGTCGGTCAAGGCGGCGCATGCCGCGCTGGTCGACCAGGTGGTCGAGGTCGACGAGGCGCTGATGGCGCTGTATCTCGAGCAGGGCGAAGTCAACCCCGAGCAGCTGCATGCGCCGTTCGAGAAGGCGCTGCGTGAAGGCCACCTGATACCGGTGTGTTTTGTCTCGGCGCGCAATGGCGTGGGCGTGACCGAACTGCTCGACATACTGGCGATGCTCGCGCCCAATCCTGCCGAGGGCAACCCCCCGCCCTTCCTGCGCGGCGAAGGCGCGGACGCAGCGGAATTCCGCGCCGATCCAGACCCGGCCAAGCATGTGCTCGCCCACGTGTTCAAGGTCATCATGGATCCCTATGTGGGCAAGCTCGGCATATTCCGCGTGCACCAGGGAACGGTGAAGCGCGACTCGCAGCTGTTCATCGGCGACAGCAGCCGGCCGTTCAAGGTTGCGCACCTGTACCTGCTGCAGGGCAAGGAATACGTGGAAACCGATGCGCTGCTTCCCGGCGATATCGGTGCGGTATCCAAGGTCGAGGAGATCGAATTCGATGCCGTACTGCACGACTCGCACGACGAGGATCACATCCACCTGCGCCCGCTGGAATTTCCCGCGCCCATGCACGGCCTCGCCGTGGAGACCAAGAAAAAGGGCGACGAGCAGCGCCTGTTCGAAGTGCTGCACAAACTGGAGCTGGAGGATCCGTGTTTTCGCATGGAACGCCATCCCGCGACCAACGAAACGGTGATCCGCGCATTAGGCGAGCTGCATCTGCGCACCAAGCTGGAAAAACTGACCCAGCAATACAAGCTCGAACTGGACACCAGGCCGCCGCGCATTGCCTATCGCGAAACCATCAGCCGCAAGGCCGACGGGCATTGCCGCCACAAGAAGCAGACCGGAGGCGCCGGCCAGTTCGGCGAGGTCTATCTGCGCATAGAACCGCTGCCGCGCGGCGGCGGCTATGAGTTCGTCGACCAGGTGAAAGGCGGCGTCATACCGACCGTATTCATTCCGGCGGTGGAAAAGGCGTGCGCATGGCGCTCGATGCGGGCGTGATTGCGGGCTACCCGGTCGAGGACCTGCGCGTCACCGTGTACGACGGCAAAAGCCACGCAGTGGACTCCAAGGAGATCGCCTTCGTCTCAGCCGGGCGCAAGGCCGTGATCGACGCGTTCGCCAAGGCCGCGCCGATCATGCTCGAGCCGATCGTCAACATCGAAATCGACGCGCCTCAGGCATACGTCGGCGACATGACATCCGAAATCGCCTCCAAGCGCGGCCAGATCACCGGCACGCAGCAGCGCGCCACCGATGTCATCAGCACCAGCGGCCAGGTGCCGCTGGCGGAACTCACCGATTTCCAGAACCGCCTGCGCTCGATCACCGGGGGACAGGGTTCCTACTCGGTCGAATTCAGCCACTACGCGCAGGTGCCGGCGCAGATGCAGCAGCAATTGACGTCCCAGCACAAGGCGGCGCGCGAAGACGATTAGGCGTTCCGGCCGCGGCCAAACAGATTGCGGAAGCGCAGCGCCTCGGCGTAGGGGAAAACGTCCTGCATCTGCCCCGCGGCGATGCGCTGCTGCATCGCCTGCCAGGACTCGGCCTCGAGCAGATCCGCGTGGTGCCGCATGAAACACGCGCGCACGCGTGCGTCGGTAAGCAGAAACGTCGCGAATTCCTCGGGAAACACGTCGGTCGGGCCGACCGCATACCAGGGCTCGGAAGCCATTTCCTGCTCGTCGGTCTGCGCCTGCGGAATCCTGCGGAAATGGATATTGGTGAGGTAATCGATTTCGTCGTAGTCGTAGAACACCACGCGCCCGTAGCGTGTCACCCCGAAGTTCTTGAACAGCAGGTCGCCGGCGAAGATGTTGGCGGCGGAGAGCTGCCTGATCGCCAGGCCGTAGTCCTCGATCGAACGCTCGCGCTGCTCGTCGTCCGCCTTGTCGAGGTAGATGTTGAGCGGCACCAGGCGCCGCTCGATGTACATGTGCTTGATCACGATGGTGTCGCCCTCCTCCACGATCAGGGAGGGCGCAAGCGTGCGCAGTTCTTCCAGCAGTTTCGGTGCAAAACGATTGCGCGGAAACGCGACATCGGAATATTCCAGCGTATCGGCCATGCGACCGACGCGGTCGTGGTGCTTTACCAGCCAGTACTTTTCCTTTACCTGCTGGCGGCTTACTTCCTTGGGCGGCGCAATTACGTCCTTGATCACCTTGAACACGTAGGGATATGAAGGCAGGGTGAACACCGACATCACCAGACCGCGGATGCCCGGGGCGACGATGAAATCGTCGCTGGAATGGCGCAGATGGTGCAGGAAATCGCGGTAGAAAAGGTTTTTGCCGTGCTTCTGCAGTCCGACCAGCGTATAGATCTCCCATTGCGGCTTGTACGGCAGCAGTCCGCGCAGGAACTGCACGTAGGCCGAAGGCACCTCCATGTCGACCAGAAAATAGGCGCGGTTGGTGCTGAAGAATATGTCGAGCTGCCGGCGCTCCAGCAGCACCGTGTCCAGGTACAGCTTGCCCGCTTCGTCGTGCAGCACCGGGATCACGAACGGATATTCGAAGTTGCCGTTGATCAGCTTGCCGACGATATAAGCGCCCTTGTTGCGGTAGAACAGCGAGGACAATATCTGTATCTGGTGGTTGTACTCCAAGCGCAGCGGCCGCGGCAGGGTACGCCGCCACATGCGCAGCACGCAGCGCAGGTCGCGCCGGACGTCGGCAAACGGCCGCTCGAGGCCGATGTCGCGCAGCACGCGCGCCAGCGTCGGGCGCAGGCCGTATTTCTGCGGGTAGTAGGAGCGGTACGATGGCGGGTCGGCTTCGATATGTTCGGTCGCCACCGCCGGCCGCACGAAAATGAAACTGTTGTTGAAATAGGTGCGCTGCAGGATCCTGCAGCTCACCGAATTGAAAAAAGTTTCCGCACACTCCGGCTGCTTGTGATAAGTCAACAGGCCGATGTAGCGCAGCTTGATCTTCTGCCAGGCTTCGTCGCCGCGCGAATCCGGGCGGAATCCGCGTTCGATGTGCTCGACCGCCTCCTTCACGCGCTTGTCGTAGAAATCGATGCGCGCGTGCGCGGCCTGCTGCACCGCTGCCCAGTTGCCGGTCTCGAAGTGGCGCTTCGCCGCCTTGCAGGCTTCGCGGAATATGCGGTAGTGCTTGTTGAAGCCCTGCAGCATCACCTGCGCGACGTTCAAGGTAAGGTCGTCCTGCTCGGACGCCGGGGGAAACGGCTGCAGGGGCTGATGCATGTCTTGCCGCAAGTGACTGAGCGCACTCAGGCGACGCGCACGCCGTCTTCGAATTTTTCGCCCGGATCGGACTCCGCGAATGCGCTCATCGGGTAGAAC
Source organism: Burkholderiales bacterium (assembly GCA_038206915.1). Lineage (GTDB taxonomy): Bacteria > Pseudomonadota > Gammaproteobacteria > Burkholderiales > SG8-39 > 2-12-FULL-64-23. Next base: position 29,436 of record JBBRAI010000009.1, read on the forward strand.
GCGCGAAAATCCGCGTCCACCTTTTCATAAGGGAAATCCGACCACGCTCCGTGATCCTTGACGTACTCCATGTGACGACGCTGCTGCGCGTCGTACGGCTGGAAGATCGCGTCGGCGCGGCCGTCGAACTCGGTGGGCAGCACGCCGAAGCGCGTGCACAACTCGATGTTGAACGCAGGCGCCGCCTTCACCCACTTGCCTTCGAGGTACATTACCGCGTAGCCGTGGTGCATGAAATAGGTGGTGCCCCCCATCAGCGCCTTGAGCTTTTCCGTGGTCAGGTGATTGACCACGTCGGACAGGCCGATGGCGCAGGGTATGCCCAGCGCGCGCGCCGCGGCGGCGAGCAGTATGGCCTTGGGAATGCAATACGCCGACTTCGCTGCGAGCACGTGGCTGGCGACGTAGATGGCCGGGTCCAGGCGCATCGAGAACGGATCGTAGCGGATGCCGTCGCGCACGGCATAGAACAGCCTGACCGCGCGGCCGATGTCGCTCGATTCCGCGCCGGCCGCCTGCTCGGCAAAGCGGCGCACCGCGGCAGTGTCGAAATCGAGGAAGCGCGTGCTCTGCAGGTACTCCGAGCCGGGTTCCGGCTTGCTGCCTGATGGTGTATGGATCATAGGCACCATTGTAGCAAGATGCAGGCTTACTTTTCCCCTGTCATGTCCTCCGGCCGCACCCAGGAATCGAACTGCTCTGCCGTGACGTAGCCCAGCGCCAGCGCAGCCTGCCTCAGGCTGACGCCCTCGCGATGCGCCTTCTTCGCGATCTCGGCCGCCTTGTCGTAGCCGATGTGCGGGTTCAACGCGGTCACCAGCATCAGCGAATTGGCAAGCAACGCGGCGATGCGCTCGCGCCGCGGCTCGATGCCGACCGCACAGTGTTGTTCGAAGCTTGCGGCGCCGTCGGCGAGCAGGCGTGCGCTCTGCAGGAAATTGTGGATGATGAGCGGCTTGTACACGTTGAGCTCAAAATTGCCCGACGCGCCGCCGATGTTGATGGCGACGTCGTTGCCCATGACCTGGGCGCAGAGCATGGTGAGCGCTTCCGCCTGCGTCGGATTGACCTTGCCCGGCATGATGGAGCTGCCCGGCTCATTCTCCGGAATCGAGAGTTCGCCGATGCCGCAGCGCGGGCCCGAGGCGAGCCAGCGCACGTCGTTGGCAATTTTATTGAGCGAAGCGGCGAGCGTCTTGAACGCGCCGTGCGCATGCACCAACGCGTCGTGCGCGGCCAGCGCCTCGAACTTGTTGCGCGCCGTAACGAAAGGCAGCCCGGAGCGCCGCGCCAGTTCCTTCGCCACGCGCCGGCCGAACTCCGGAGGCGCGTTGAGGCCGGTACCGACCGCGGTACCTCCCAGCGCGAGCTCGCACAAGTGCGTCTGCGACGCCTGCAGGTGCGCGATGCCGTGCTCCAGCTGCGCGACATAGCCGGAGAACTCCTGCCCCAGGGTGAGCGGGGTAGCGTCCTGCAGATGGGTACGCCCGATCTTGACGATGCCGGCAAAGGCGGCGGACTTCGCCGCCAGCGTGTCGCGCAGGCGGCGCAGCGCCGGTACCAGCGCGCCGCTCACCGCCTGCACCGCGGCAACGTTCATCGCTGTGGGGAAGACGTCGTTCGAGGACTGCCCGCGGTTGACGTCGTCGTTGGGATGCACCAGGCGCTTCTCGCCGCGTTCTCCGCCCATCAGTTCGGAGGCGCGGTTGGCGAGCACCTCGTTCATGTTCATGTTGGTCTGCGTACCCGAACCCGTCTGCCACACTACCAGCGGAAATTCGTCGTCCCACTGGCCCGCGAGCACCTCGTCCGCAGCGGCGACAATGGCCTCGGCCTTGGCCGCGACGAGCGTGCCCAGTTCCGCGTTCACCGTGGCGCAGGCGCGCTTCACCAGCGCCAGCGCGAGGAGCAGTTCGCGCGGCATGCGCTCGCCGGAGATGCGGAAATGTGCCAGCGAGCGCTGCGTCTGCGCGCCCCACAGGCGTTCGGCCGGGACTTCAATCGTCCCGAAGCTGTCGCGTTCGATACGGTGTGCGGTCATGATTTACTCCTCGCAGGATTGGGCCTGACCCTGCGTTGCTGGCTTGGACAGGGCGGACTCGGCGCCGTGGCGCTGGACAAGTGATCGTTGGTCATGTACAGTAACGCGTACATATCAGGAGCCCGGCTATGGATGCGATTACGTACACCACCGTTCGTGCAAATCTCGCCAGCGCGATGGACCGCGTTTGCGACGACCACGAAGCTTTGATCATCACGCGAAACGGAGAACAGTCCGTCGTGATGCTCTCGCTCGAAGACTACAAGGCACTGGAGGAAACCGCCTACCTCTTGCGCACACCCGCCAACGCCAGGCGCCTTCTTTCGGCCGCGGCACAACTGAACGCCGGAAAAGGCGTGGAGCGGAAGCTGAGCAAGTGAAGTTGATCTTCGCTGACGAGGCATGGGAAGACTACCTGCATTGGCAGAAACAAGACAAGCGAATGGTCGAGCGAATCAACAAGCTGATACGTGAGACACAGCGTGAGCCCTTCTCAGGGGTAGGCAAGCCCGAACCGTTGAAGCATGCGCTTTCAGGGTTCTGGTCGCGCCGAATAACAGATGAGCATCGCATGGTGTATCGCGTCGAGAATGATGCACTGATGGTCGCGCAACTTCGCTTCCATTATTGAGACGCCCAACGTAGAGCCAACCGGCGCGCGCGGTACTGAGCAAATGACGCGACGCTTGCCGCGCGTCCGGGTTGGGCGCTAGGTTAAGTTGCCGTTCGCTTGGCCGAAACGAACTCGCGAAGTGCGCGGTTGACGGCTTCAGAATCTGGAAAAAGCTTGTGCAGGTCCGGGTCAATCAGAACCACGTTCGTGCCCTCGCGGTAGCTCTTGGTGTACTTTCCGCGGACACCTGATTTGATCAAATCCTCCGGATACTCGTCTCTGAGGGAATCTTTATCACTGTTCATATGCTTTGCGCTCTCGCGTGGTCATTTGTCGCGCCGAAATCAATCGAACTCGATCGCCATGCTCAGTATAGGACACAACCAGGTATTTGGCATTCTTCGACAACCCAAAGAGCAGATACCGATTTTCATCCACGGAATGATCCGGATCGCCAACGGCCGAGGAATGGTCATCGTCAAAGACTTCACATGCTTCGACGAATGTGACCCCATGCTTTTGCTCGTTCGCGCGAGCCTTTACTGGATCCCATTCAAAGTCCATGATATCGCTTCTTCAGGCAACTTAACGCTCAGCTTCACGCGCGCTCGCCAGCGCGCTGGCGAGCGTCGCTGTGCAAGCTGTTGTTAGAGCACAATCGTTATGGCTCATGCAAAGGCAATCGCATCAATGAGGATATGTGCACCAATTAAAGGCCAAAGATCGCGAAGGCGCAAGTAAAGGATAGCGGCCAGCAGGCCGAAAGCAAACGTAGCGGCGACTTCGTGAGGACCGTTGCGAAAGTGAATCAGCCCAAAAACAAATGCAGTGCCAAGGATGTAGGACTTCCGAGGCAGGGCTTTGCCAAACTTCCGTTCCAAGTAAAGCAGTGGCAGGCCTCGAAAGAAGACTTCTTCGACAAACCCTGCCGTCACCGCCAAATAGAAAGTTGATGGAATATGTGCCAATCCTGTGAGATTAATCTCCTTGTAGAACGCCCCGGCTGCATCTGGTCGCAAAGCCAGCCACGCTATGTAGAACATGACGTAATAGATCAAATCGAGGATGAGCGTCAAGAAGATTGTGAGGCCAATGAACTGTCCCCATGTTTCGTGTTCCGCAATCCCCCGGATTCCATAGTCGCGGGCGCGAACGTCATAGCCCCGGGCAAGAATAGCTAACGCGGTTGCGGGCAGGACCACGTGCTTCAAGGCGTCAAGGCCCCAATAGAGAACTACGGAATGTGCGTATAGGTCGCGTCGAAAAAAGCTAATAGCGGAAAACGAGACTAGGACGACGAGAAAGGCGGCAGCTATTGCATCAGGCTGCTTGGTCGTTCCCGGGTGCTCCATATTGTGCTCTAACCTGATATAGACCACCGAATAACGCGGTCTGGAACCCCAATTCTGCGCCGCCTCCTATCATCCTTCAAGCCGATCAATTCCCTATGTCGACCTGGCACACTAAGTGCCCCGGAAAATACCCGATTCGGGCGCAAGCCCCACGCCAACCGCCATTGACCCAGGAAACGACCGTCGCGAAGCAAGTCCTCTGACAAACAGCACTTCGCGCGTAATCCGATCTACGCCGGTTTAACAATCGGATCCACCCGCAGCCAGATGGTCACCGGCCCGTCGTTGGTGAGGCTTACCTGCATGTGCGCACCGAAACGCCCGGTTTCGACCGCGGGATGCGCGGCGCGCGCCCGTGCCGCCAGGTAATCGAACAGGCGCTCGCCGTCGGCCGGTGCCGCGGCCGGAGTGAAGCTTGGCCGCATGCCCTTGTGCGTGTCCGCCGCAAGCGTGAACTGCGGCACCAGCAGGAGCGCGCCGCGAACGTCGCGCAGGCTCAGGTTCATTCTGCCTTCCGCGTCCGCGAACACGCGATAGCCGAGCAGGCGCTCGAGCAGACGGTCGGCCTCGGCATCAGTATCGCCGCGCTCGGCGCAGAGGAGCACCATCAAGCCGGGACCGATCGCGCCCACGCTCGCCCCGTCGACTTCGACCTTGGCCTGGGACACGCGCTGCAGCAGCCCAATCATCGGACCCTCAGTCGGTATAGGAGATGGTCAGGTTCTGCGCCGGTAGGCCGCTGATCTCGGTCGACCAGGTCTCCCCCGGCTTCACCGGCAGGGCATCGGTGATAGTGCCGGTGCTGACGATTTCGCCCGCCGCGATCGGCTCCATGAAAGGCTGTTGCGCCACCACGTCGGCGAGAAAGCCGAGCGCGTGCGCCGGGCTGCCGAGCACGTTGGATCCGACGCCCTCTATCTGCTTCACGCCGCCCAGGTAGAGGGCTGCCCGGACCTCGGTCAGCCGGCGCGCGAGCGCAGGAATGTCCCCGGCGCGGATCGCCTGCGGCTCGCCCACGATCAGGCGCGCATGGCACGCCCAGTCGGCGGCCGCGTCGGCCAGCTTGAATTTCCAGTCGAAGTGGCTGTGCACGATCTCGACGCTGTGGGCATACCATTCGACCGCGGCGAGCAGCTGCTCCGCGTCCTCGCAGCCCACGGGTACGGGCGCGCGCAGCTTGAACAGGATCTCCGGCTCCATGCGCGGTGACACCGTGCCGGCGAGCGAAACGGACGCCTTGCCGTCGCGGGCATAGCTCACGCTGTCGTCGTACACATGTGCCCACATGGGTGCGCCGACGCCGTACAGCGCCCAGATCGAGCGGTTGGTGAAGCCGGTCTTGCGCCCCACCGAGCGCACCCCGCGCTCGCGCCGCACGCGCATCAGTTCGGCCGCCACCAGATAGCCGGCGTCCAGGTCGAAGTCCGGCTCGCGCGCGGCGATCGAAGCGATCAGCTTCGCCTGGTCGTGCGCATCCAGCAGTTCCCGTGCGACGGCAAGTATCTGCTGCGGCGACAAGGCCTGCTCCGTACCCGCAGCTAAACCGCCAGCACGTCCGCGCCGGCCTGGGCGATCTGTTCGTCTTCGTGCGAAGCCACGCCGGAGACGCCGATGCCACCAACGCATACGCCTTGATGCATGACCGGAATTCCCCCCTGCACCGGCAGCACTGGCATTTTCAGCATCGACATGCGCCCGTCCTTGATGCGCTGCTCCCACACCTGCGTCGAGCGGCGCGAAATGGCCGCGCTGCGGCTTTTTTGCACCGCGATCTCGGCATTGGCCGGCGTGGCCCCGTCCATGCGCTCGAGCATCAGCAGATGGCCGCCGTCGTCCGTGATTGCGATGACGACCTCCCAGTTGTTGCGCCGGGCTTCGGCCGCGCAGGCCGAAGCCATTTTCCTGCAGTCGTCCAGTGTCAGGCAGGGCTTGGTCTTCATGCCTGTTTAGCCGTCATCGCGTCACGCACCTGCTGCAGCGCGCTCTGGTCCTCGATGGTGGTGAGGTCGCCCGGGTCGCGCCCCTCGCAAATTGCCTGCATCGAGCGGCGCAGCACCTTGCCCGAGCGGGTCTTCGGCAGCAGCGTCACGAAGTACACTCGCGCCGGCCGGCCGATGGCGCCGAGCTGCTGGTCCACCGTCTTCATCACTTCGCCTTCGAGCGCCAGGCGCCCCGCGCTGGTGGCGATCTGCGCCGGGTCCTTCAGCACCGCAAAAGCGACCGGCACCTGCCCCTTGAGCTGGTCGGCGACGCCGATCACCGCGACCTCCGCAACCGCCGGATGAGAGCTGATCGCCTCCTCTATCTCGCGCGTGCCGAGGCGGTGTCCGGCGACGTTGATCACGTCGTCGGTGCGCCCGAGGATGAAGTAGTAGCCGTCCTTGTCGCGGATGCCCCAGTCGAAGGTCGAATACGCGAGCTTGCCCGGGATGGTCTCGAAATAGGTCTGAACGAAGCGCGCGTCGTCGCCCCAGACCGTGCTCATGCAGCCCGGCGGCAGCGGCGGGATGATAGCGACCACGCCCTTTTCGTCGGCGCCGACCTCCTCGCCCGTCGATTCGTGCAGCAGCTTCAGATCATAGCCGTACATCGGGAATCCGGGGCTGCCGAATTTGCGCGGTATGTCCTCGACGCCCATGGGATTGGACAGGATGGGCCAGCCGGTTTCCGTCTGCCAGTAGTTGTCCACGATCGGCCGTCCCAGTCCCTCGGAAATCCACTGCGCCGTTGGCTGGTCCAGCGGTTCGCCGGCGAGGAACAGGTACTTGAGCGAGGACAGATCGTATTTCTTGAGGAACGCCGGGTCCTGTTTCTTCAGCACGCGGATTGCGGTCGGCGCGGAGAACATCACCGCAACCTTGTACTTCTCGACGATTTTCCACAGGATGCCGCCGTCCGGCCGCACCGGCGTGCCTTCGTACATGATGGTCGCCATGCCGGCGATCAGGGGCCCGTAGATGATGTAGGAATGCCCTACTACCCAGCCTATGTCTGAAGTGGAGAAATAGGTTTCGCCCGCATTGCCGCAGTAAATGTGCTTCATCGACGCGGCGAGCGCCACCGCGTGGCCGCCGACGTCGCGCTGCACGCCTTTCGGTTTGCCGGTGGTACCCGAGGTATACAGGATGTACGAGGGTTCGTTCGACTCGAGCCACACGCAGGGGACCTGCGCGTTCATGTGCTTGGTACGCAACTCGGCCCAGTCGAGGTCGCGGCCGGCCACGCGCGCAAAGCCCGGCGCGAGTCCGCGGTCCACGATGATCACTTTCTGCGGCGGGAACTTGGACAGACTGATCGCTTCGTCGAGTAGAGGCTTGTAGGGCACCACTTTGCCGACGCGCGAGCCCGCCTCGGCGCTGATCACCAGCTTGGGCTTGGCGTCGTCGATGCGGCTGGCGAGGCTGTGCGAGGCAAAACCTCCGAATACCACCGAGTGGATCGCGCCGATGCGCGCGCAGGCGAGGATCGCGAAGCAGGCCTCGGCGATCATCGGCATGTAGATCAGCACGCGGTCGCCCTTGCCTACGCCCAGGCTTTGCATCGCCGCGGCACAGCGGTTCACTTCCGCGTGCAGTTCGCGATAGCTGTAGGCCTTCTCGACGTCGGTTTCGGTCGAGATGAAAATCAGCGCATTCTGGTCGGGCCTGTCCTTGAGATGGCGGTCGACCGCGTTGTGGCACAGATTGGTCTCGCCGCCGACGAACCATTTGGCGAACGGCGGGTGAGAGTAATCGAGAACTTTGGTGAATGGTCTGTGCCAGTCGATCAGCCCCGCCTGTTCGCCCCAGAACCCTTCGCGGTCGCTGATCGAGCGCCGGTAAAACGCCTCGTAAGTCTTCATGCCCTTGTCCTCCTCGCGCTTGCCGCCATTCAGGCGCGGCGTGCTGCTGTTGCTGGACTAGCCCGCTGCCAGATCCACCACGATACGTCCCTTGGCCTTGCCTTGGATGAAATCGTCGAACACGCCGGGCAGTCGCTCGAACGCGATGGTGCGCGACAAGCTCGCGAGGTGTTTGGGTTTCATGTCGGTGGCGAGCCGCTGCCAGACGTGCTGCCGCAATGGCATCGGTGTATAGCCGGAGTCGATGCCGAGCAGGCAGGCGCCGCGCAGGATGAACGGCAGCACGGTGGTGTTGAGCGTCGGACTGGCTGCGAGCCCGATGCTGGCTATGGCGCCGCCCTGGGCCATGGTGCTCGCGATCCAGGCGAGCACGTCGCCGCCTAGATTGTCCACCGCGCCCGCCCACAGCGCCTTGTCCAGCGGCCGGATCTTGGTCAGGTCCAGGCTCTGGCGCAGCTTCACTTCTTTCGCGCCCAGGCCCTTGAGGTACTCGGTTTCGCTTTCCTTGCCGGTAAGCGCGACCACCTGATAACCGAGGCCGGCGAGGATATCAACCGCGATCGAGCCGACCCCGCCGCTGGCGCCGGATACGATCACCGGCCCGTTGCCCGGCGCGAGGCCGTTGACTTCCATGCGCACCACGCCCAGCGCGGCGGTGTAGCCTGCCGTGCCCAGAGCCATCGACTCGAACAGGTTCAGCCCCTTGGGCATGGGCACCACCCAGTCGGCCGGTATGCGCGCATATTCGGCGTAGCCGCCGTGGTGCGCCACGCCGATGTCGTAGCTCGTGGCGATCACCGCATCGCCTTTCTTGAAGCGCGCATCGGCCGATTCGACCACCGTGCCCGACAGGTCGATGCCGCCGACGCAGGGGAAGCGGCGGATGACCTTGCCCGCGCCGGTGGCGGCAAGCGCGTCCTTGTAGTTCACCCCCGAATACGCAACCCGTATCACCACTTCGCCCGGATCGAGATCCGCCAGCCCCATGTCGACGAATCCGGCGACCGTCTTCTTGTCCACCTCGTTGATGCGGAACGCCTTGAACTTGTCCATGCTTCGTTACCCCTATGTTGAGAAACTATACCTGGCGACCTAAGTCGCGTCACCGGCTATCTCAGAGTTGCGCTTTTGCGCGGACGAAAAATCGTCCGCGCGGATCGCCAATTGCGCACGGATAAAAACCATCCGTGCGCAATTGGCGAACTTGTACAAGAACCCACGCCGTCCTTGTTTTTAACCATAACCGCGTTTTCTGTACGGATGCTTTCTATCCGTACAGAAAACGCGGTTGGCGCGCGCAGCGCGTAAATCCGCCCGTCGCACGCGATGGCATTCAAGACGCCGTATATGGTCTCCAGTTTCCAGTCGCTACATATGCAGCGCGCGCTTCTCCACCGCCAGCGCCGCTTCGTGCACCACTTCGGAGAGGGACGGATGCGCATGGCAGATGCGCGCGATATCCTCGGCGCTCGCGCCGAATTCCATCGCCATGACCGCTTCCGCGATCATCTCCGAAGCGTGGGAACCGATGATGTGTATCCCGAGCACGCGGTCGGTCTTGGCGTCGGCGAGAATTTTCACGAAGCCCGCGGTCTCGTCCTGCCCCATGGCGCGGCCATTGTGCGAAAACGGCACCTGGCCGGCGCGGTAGGCAATGCCCTCGGCTTTCAGCTGCTGCTCGGCCTTGCCTACCCAGGCGATTTCCGGCGCCGTATAGATTACCCAGGGGATGGTGTCGAGGTTGACGTGCCCCGCCTGGCCGGCGATGCGCTCGGCCACCATCACGCCTTCGTCCATGCCTTTGTGCGCGAGCATCGGGCCGCGCACCACGTCACCCACCGCGTAAACGTTGGGCAGGCTGGTGCGGCAGTACTCGTCCACCTCGATCAGGCCGCGCTCGTCGATCTTCAGCCCCAGCGTCTCGGCGCCGAGATCACGCGTATTGGGCACGCGCCCGACCGACACCACGAGCTTGTTGCAGTCCAGCGCCTGCCTGCCTTCGCTGCTTTCGTATTCGATCGTCAGTCCGCGCTTGCCGCGACTCACCTTGCCGATTTTGACGCCGAGCTTGATCTCCAGCCCCTGATCCTTGACGAATATCTTCCACGCCTCCTTCGCCACCGCCTCGTCCGCGGCCGCGAGGAAATTCGGCAGCGCTTCGAGGACAGTGACCTTCGCGCCCAGGCGTCGCCACACGCTGCCCAGTTCCAGCCCGATGACACCGGCGCCGATCACCCCGAGCTTTTCCGGCACCGCGCTCAGCGCGAGCGCGCCGATGTTGTCGCAGATGGTCTCGTTGTCCACCTCGATTCCAGGCAGATGCCGCGCGGTGGATCCCGTCGCGATAATCACATGGTTCGCCTCCACCTTCTCGGCGCCCCCGCCGTCGGCGACCTCGATCAGGTATTTTTCGCCGCCGCCGGCGAGCTTGCCGTGGCCCTTCAGCCAGGTGATCTTGTTCTTTTTGAACAGCATCTCGATGCCGCCGGTAAGCTGCGCCACGATCTTGTCCTTGCGCGACTGCATTTTGGCGACATCGATTTTGGCCCCGGTGACCGAAATGCCGTGATTGCCGAACTTGTACGCCACGCGCTCGTAATTCTCCGACGATTCGAGCAGCGCCTTGGACGGTATGCAGCCGACGTTGAGGCAGGTGCCGCCGAGCCTGGCCTCGCCCTTCTCGTTTTTCCACTCGTCGATGACTGCGGTGGAAAAACCGAGCTGGGCGCAGCGGATGGCGGCGATGTAGCCGGCCGGACCGGCGCCGATGACTACGACTTCGAATGATTTCAGCATGTTTGGGCTCTGATGTTCTGCGTTGTCTATCCGCATTGGCCGCCGGCGGCGAGAATGCTCCGTTCGGGTGCCGGCGCCCCGGCGGGAGAACGGGTCCTAGAGTTCCAGCAGCAGGCGCATCGGGTCTTCCAGTGCTTCTTTCATCGCCACCAGCGACAATACCGCCTCGCGGCCGTCGATGATGCGATGGTCGTAGGACAGGGCGAAATAGTTCATCGGCCGGACTACGATCTGGCCGTCCTCGACCACCGCCCGTTCCTTGGTCGCGTGGATGCCGAGTATGGCCGACTGCGGCGGGTTGATGATGGGCGTCGACAGCATGGAACCGAACACCCCGCCGTTGGAAATGGAAAAAGTGCCGCCGGTGAGTTCTTCCATCGTGAGCTTGCCTTCGCCCGCGCGCTTGCCCAGGTCGGCGATGGTCTTCTCTATCTGGGCGAAGCTCAACTGGTCGGCGTCGCGCAGCACCGGCACCACCAGACCGCGCGGGCTGCCTACCGCGACGCCGATGTCGAAATAGCCGTGGTAGACGATCTCGTTGCCGTCGACCGAAGCGTTGACAACAGGATATTTCTTCAGCGCATAAACCGCCGCCTTGACGAAAAAAGACATGAAGCCGAGCTTCACGCCGTGCTCTTTCTCGAATTTGTCCTTGTGCTTCGCGCGCAGGTCCAGCACCGGCTGCATGTTGACTTCATTGAATGTGGTGAGGATGGCCGCGCTGGCCTGTGACTGTAGCAGGCGCTCTGCGACACGCGCGCGCAGGCGCGACATCGGCACGCGCTGCTCCGGCCGGCCGGCGAAAAGCTTGTCCGCGTTAATCGGCGCGGGCACGCCGGGCAGCCCGGGCTTCGCTGGCGAAACCGCTGCCGGCGGAGGCGCAGCCGCCGCGGGCCGCGCCGGGGCGCCGCGCTCCATGTGCGCGATGACATCGGCCTTGGTGACGCGGCCGTCGCGGCCGCTGCCGGCAATGGCCTTGGAATCGAGTTTGTTGTCCTCGACCATCTTGCGCGCCGCGGGCATCAGATTGCTCTGCTCCTCGAGCTGCTTCGCCGCCTGCGCCACCGGAGGTGCGGGGCGTTCCGCCGCTTTGGCCACTGCAGCAGACGAGTCCGCCGCCGTATCGATTACCGCGATGACCTCGCCCGAGACCACGGTGCCGCCGTCCGCCTTGACGATCTGGGTAATGACGCCGCTGGCCGGCGCCGGAAGCTCCAGCACCACCTTGTCGGTCTCGACGTCTATCAGGTTTTCGTCACGGGCAACGGCGTCGCCCACCTTCTTGTGCCAGCTGAGCAGCGTGGCCTCGGCCACTGACTCCGACAGCTGCGGTACTTTCACCTCGACTAGCATGACGGCTCCGTTCAGTTTTTTCGCCGCCCTCGGGTATCCCTTCGGCGGCGTACCGCAAAAACAAGTGCGCGCATCGCGCCCGTGCCTGACTCGACCGGCGCGTGCCGCCGCGCCGGGTATCACGATATTACACGCCCGCGGCTTCGGCGGCAGGCCCTACTTCGACGTTCCTGCCGCCTTGAACTTGCCGAAAGCCGCGGCGACCAGCGCCTTCTGCTGTTCCTGATGCTTGGCGTAGTAGCCCACCGCAGGCGAAGCCGATGACGGCCGCCCCGCATAAAAAAGCTTCTGGTCCTCGCGCAGATTCTCTACGAAATAGTGCCGCGTCTGATACCAGGCGCCCTGGTTCTGCGGCTCTTCCTGGCACCAAACCACCTGTGTCGCATTCGGATAGCGCTTCATTTCCGCCGCGAACGACTTGTGCGGGAAGGGATAGAGTTGCGCTACCCGGATGATCGCCGTGCCCTTGAAATCGCCCTCGCGCCGCGCCGTCACCAGGTCGAAATAGACCTTGCCGCTGCAGCAGATGATGCGTTTCACGGACTCCGGGTCGATGTGCTCTGTCTCGCCGAGCACCGGGTGGAACTGGCCCTGGGCAAATTCGGACAGCGGCGACATCGCCTCCTTGTTGCGCAGCAGCGACTTCGGCGTCATTATGATCAGCGGCTTTCTGAACAGCCGTATCATCTGCCGGCGCAGCAGGTGGAACATCTGCGCCGAGTTCGACGGCACCACCACCTGCATATTGTGCTCGGCACAGAGTTGCAGGTAGCGCTCCAGGCGCGCCGAGGAATGCTCCGGCCCTTGGCCTTCGTAGCCGTGCGGCAGCATCATCACCAGGCCGGACACGCGGTTCCACTTGGCCTCGCCAGACGAGATGAACTGGTCGATCACAACCTGGGCGCCGTTGGCGAAGTCGCCGAACTGCGCTTCCCAGATGACCATCTCGTTGGGTTCCGCAGTGGAATAACCATACTCGAAACCGAGCACCGCCTCCTCCGACAGCACCGAGTCGATCACGGTGAACGGCGCCTGCTTGTCGGTGATGTGCTGCAGCGGCGTGAAAGTGCCCGAATCCCATTTTTCCCGGTTCTGATCGTGCAGCACGGCATGGCGGTGACCGAACGTGCCGCGGCCGGAATCCTGGCCGGACAGGCGTACCGCGTAGCCGCTGGCCACCAGGCTCGCATAGGCGAGGTGTTCCGCCATGCCCCAGTCGACCGGCAGCCGGCCCTCGCCCATGGCCTTGCGGTCGGCAACGACTTTCTCCACCAGCGGATGCAGCTTGAAATCGGCGGGAACGGCAGTGATGCGCTGCGCCATGCGCTGCAATTCAGCCAGCGGCACCGCGGTATCGGCGGCGTCGGTCCAATTGCGGTCAAGATACGGCACCCAGTCGACCGCGTACTTGCTCTTGAAATTCGAGATTACCGGATCGGCGGTGTGATGTCCCGCATCGAGCGCGGTGCGCATGCTCTTGATCATCTCGTCGCCGTCTGCCTCCGCAATGACGCCCTGCGCGAGCAGCTTGTCCGCGTAGAGCTTGCGCGTGCCCGCGTGTGCGGCAATTCGCTTGTACATCAGCGGCTGGGTCACCGAGGGCGTGTCCTGCTCGTTGTGTCCGAGCTTTCTGAAGCAGACGATATCCACAACGACGTCGCGGTGAAACTCCATGCGGTAGTCGAGCGCAAGCTGAGTCACCAGCACCACCGCCTCGGGGTCATCGCCGTTGACGTGAAAGATCGGCGCTTCCACCATCTTGGCCACGTCGGTGCAATACAGTGTCGAGCGCGAATCGCGCGGGTCAGAGGTGGTAAAGCCGATCTGGTTGTTGATCACCACGTGCACCGTGCCGCCGGTGCCGTAGCCGCGCGTGTTCGCAAGATTGAGCGTTTCCATCACCACGCCCTGGCCGGCGAAGGCCGCATCGCCGTGCAGCAGGATCGACATGACCTGCGTTCCGTCCTTGTCACCGCGGCGGCGCTGGCGCGCGCGCACCGAGCCCTCGACCACCGGATTGGCGATTTCCAGGTGCGAGGGATTGAACGCGAGCGACAGGTGCACCGGCCCGCCCGGCGTGGACACGTCCGAAGAAAAGCCCTTGTGGTATTTGACATCGCCCGAGTGCAGGTCGTCCACGTGCACGCCCTCGAATTCGGCGAACAGGTCCTTGGGCATTTTGCCGAGCACGTTGACCAGAACGTTCAGGCGCCCGCGATGCGCCATGCCCATGACGATTTCCTGCACGCCCTGGCTGCCGCTGCGCTGGATCAGCTCATCCACGCAGGGTATGAGGCTCTCCCCGCCTTCCAGCGAAAAGCGCTTTTGCCCCACATATCGGGTATGCAGGTACTTTTCCAGGGTTTCAGCGGCGGTCACGCGCTCGAGGATGTGCTTCTTGGTTTCGGCGGAGAACTTGGGCAGGGAACGGATCGACTCGAAGCGCTGCTGCACCCAGCGCTTTTGCGCCGGGTCGGTGATGTACATGTATTCGATGCCGATCGTGCCGCAATAAGTCTCGCGCAGGCCCTTGACGATTTCGCGCAAGGTCATGCGCTCCTGGCCGAAATACAGGCTGGCAGCGTCGAACTGCATGTCCATGTCGGTTTCGGTGAGGTCGTAGAAGGTCGGTTCGAGTTCCGGGATATGCGGCCGCTCCTGGCGCTTCAGCGGGTCGAGCTGCGCCCAGCGCGAGCCCAGGTTCCGGTAGGCTGCGATTAGCTGCTGCACGTAGACCTGTTTGCGCGCGACCATCAGATCCGACTGTGTCGCCCCCGGCCGCAGCGTGCCCTGCTTTGCGCGCAAGGCGAAGGATTCGACGATCGGTGCATGCGCGACGTCGCGGTCCTCGGCGCCTTTGCCCGCGCCGGCCACGAGCTGCATCTGGTCGAAATACGCGCGCCACTGTTCCGGCACCGAGCCCGGGTTATCCAGATAGGACTCGTACAGGTCCTCGATATACGGCGCATTGCCGCCGAAAAGGTGAGAGTTGCTCTGAAAATATTTCAGCATATGGGCAGCTCGCCTCGGATGGGTGAGAAACGGGATCTGCAAAAAACACGAAGGTACGCGGAGGTCCCGGATGTTTCCGGCGCCCCCCGCGTACCCTTCGGGTACAGCTTTATCTTGTCAGCCTTTTCAGCGTTTGTCGATAGGCTTGACGTCGCGTTTGGTCGGGCCGTTGTAGAGTTGGCGCGGCCGGCCGATCTTGTACTCCGGATCGGTGATCATCTCCTGCCACTGCGAGATCCAGCCCACGGTGCGCGCCAGCGAGAAGATGCCGGTGAACATCGATATCGGGATGCCCAGCGCCTTCTGCACGATCCCCGAATAGTAATCGACGTTCGGATAGAGCTTGCGCTTGACGAAATAATCGTCCTCGAGCGCGACCTTCTCCAGCGACATCGCAAGCTTGAACAGCGGGTCGTTTTCCAGGCCCAATTCGCCCAGCACTTCGTAGCAGGTTTCGCGCATGAGCTTGGCACGCGGATCGTAGTTCTTGTATACGCGGTGACCGAATCCCATCAAACGCACCCCGGAGTCCGGGTCCTTCGCCTTGGCGACGAATTCCCCCAGCTTGGCTGCGCCGCCCTGCGCCTGGATCTGCTGCAGCATGTTCAGGCAGGCTTCGTTCGCGCCGCCGTGCGCCGGTCCCCAGAGGCAGGCCACGCCGGCCGCGATCGCCGCGAACGGGTTCGTTCCGGATGAACCGCACAGGCGCACGGTCGAAGTCGAAGCGTTTTGTTCGTGGTCGGCATGCAGGATGAAAATTCGATCCAGCGCGCGCACTACGACGTCATTGGGTTTGTATTCTTCGCACGGCGTGCCGAACATCATGCGCAGGAAATTGGCCGTATAGGACAGATTGTTGCGCGGATAAATATACGGTTGCCCCATGGAATACTTGTACGACATCGCGACCAGCGTCGGCATTTTCGCGATCAGGCGCACCGCCGAGATGTCGCGGTCCTTAGCGTTGTTGATGTCCAGGGAGTCGTGATAGAACGCCGACAAGGCGCCGACCAGCCCGGTCAATACCGCCATCGGATGCGCGTCGCGGCGGAATCCGCGCAGGAAGAACTGCATCTGCTCGTTTACCATGGTGTGATGCGTCACCAGTTCGTCGAACGTGTCCTTTTGCGTCTTGTCGGGCAACTCGCCGTAAAGCAGCAGGTAGCAGGTTTCGAGGAAGTCGCAATGCCCCGCAATCTGTTCGATCGGGTAACCGCGGTACATCAACTCGCCCTTGTCGCCGTCGATATAAGTGATTTTCGAACTGCAGGCCGCGGTCGACAGGAATCCGGTGTCGTAGGTAAACATGCCGGTCTTGGCATAGAGCGAACGGATGTCGATGACATCCGGGCCGACGCTGCCGCTGAATACCGGTAACTCGATCGATTTGCCATCAGCGTAATTCAGCGTGGCCTTGCCAGTAGACTCCATCATCATCTCCCTTTGCCTCGGTGGACTAACCGCAAACAGAATTTAGGCCGTAACGACATTTGCCTATCCGCGGCCCGCCGCCGGGGTGCGTCGCCAAACGGCACGATCGGCGCGCGCGCGAATCGTGCCCGGAAAGCCGCCGTAAGTATAGCCCAGTTGGGTCTGTAAGGAGCCTGGACGCGCCCTCCGCGGATGGTCCTGCCGCGCCGTACCGGCACCGCGCTCCGGCACGCGGAACGCCGGACTGCGTCAATCGATTTGCCTGCGCTGGCCCTATTCCGAAGACAGCTTCTGGCGCGCCAGCAGTTCGAGCGGGAACGATTCGGTGCCGAGGAGTTCCGGGGTGCCAGCAAAGAACTGACGCGAGCTTCCGAGGTGGGTGGGAATCTGTGCATCGGCACCGGTCGCGATGAGCTGTCGCGCGATTCTGATTCCTTCGTTCCGGACCATGCGCGTAAAGCGGTCGGGCCCGCGGTCGGTTTCGGGTATTTCCTTGAAATCAAAGTACTCCCTGGCGTTCTGCGGCGGTTTGAGGATCACCACCGGCGCCTTCAGCTCATTGTCCTCTATGCGGCCGCGATAGGTCGCCTGGTAATACATAGGCGAAAGATCCTCGTGCGAGATGTTGAAGTCGCGCTCGTAGGGCTTGTGCGCAAACATCTCGACTCGGTTGTCCTCGGTGACCGCGATGGCGAAGACGCACCCGGGAAACTGGGCTCTGGACTTGCGGTAGGCCTCGAACAGCAGACTGCCGTAGGCGCGTGCCTCGCCCTCGCCCTCGCGGAGCGGCGCCGTCTGCTGCGGTTCCGGCGCCAGTGCCGCCGCGTTGCCCGTCAAGGTGCGCGCCGCTGCGGCGGGCGCCGAGCCCTGCTCCGTCGGCATCGACCGGTATTTTTCCGGCAGGCGAAACTTGCTTCTGTATGACGCGTCCGGCTGCGCTACCTTGCCCTTCAGATAGGGCAGGCGCAGCGTAATGGTCGTGCCCTCGCCTATCGTGCTCCTGATCGACAGCTCGCCGCCGAATTCGGCGACGGTCTGGCGCACGAACACGAATCCGAGCGAATGGACCTCGCCATCCAGGGTCTGGCGATCGGCAAGAAGCTGCTGGATCTTTTCCTCGGACATGCCCACGCCGTCGTCGTGCACGTGCAGCGCCACGCGTTCGCCTTCGACGGTCGTGCTCACGCGGACCGCCCCCGCCCTGCGCCCGCGCATGGCATCGACTGCGTTCATGACCAGGTTGAAGTACATGCGGCGGAAACGCGGACGCCGGCCGACGATTACCGCCGGCTCCATTCTTTCGAGCAGCAGCTCGACGCGCGCCTCCGACTTCTCCACTACATAGCCGCGAACGACATCCTGCGTGAAATCGTCGATGTCCTCCGCGATATCGAATTCGTCGTGCACGCCTGCGTTACCCGACTCCTCGCCAAACGCCGCTATGCGCAGATATACGCCGTAGAGCCAGCTGATGCAGTTGCGGTAATGGCGCCGCGAGCGCACCGAGCGCGCCTCCTGTGGCAGGAACGACAGCACCTGGTCCGAGCGTCCCCACAGCGGGCTGAGAATGAGATCGCAGGCCTCGTCGATGATGCCGACATAGCGCCGGCCCAGCAGCAGCACCGTGCGGTCAGGGGAGAAGCTCTTCACCGCGTTCGAGTAGTCCTGGAACGCCTGCCGCAAGGCGCGAAGCTTGGCCTTCAGCTCCTCGACGTCCGCCCCGTGCAGGACCCGCGCCTGCTCGATGTTGTAGATCTCGAGATCGGTGTTCAGGGTGACGTGGTAGTGAAGGATTTCGTTGAAGAAGCCCTCGACCCGGAGATCATGGATGAGAAACTTGATCTCGGCGACTTCCTTCTTGATTCCCTCCTTGTAGTCTGGCAGAGCCAGGGAGGCATCGTCTGCTCGACCCGTCGTCACCGCTCAGCCCCTCTAATCAACGTCGAAGAACCAATCGATTGTGCGTGCGGGGCGGCCCGTGCATGCGCATATACCGCGCGGCGCGCCTCCCCTGGGCGGCGCAGTTGGCAGCGCCCCGGATCCGCGCAGGGGAACGGGCTCCCAAACCGTCGGGAAGCCCCCGGCCCCTGAACCTGCAAGTGCTGCGATACGGCCTGCCGCTACTTCCTGCCGCCTTCGGCCGCCCACTTCTCCAGCATGTCCGTGGTAACGGATTTTGGACGCTCCAGGGCATAGCCCAAGGCACGGTCCCAGGTGATGTTGGCCATGCAACCGAGCGCGCGGCCGACACCGAACAAGACGGTATAGAAATCCCAGTTCTTGAGGCCATAGTACCACTGGATAACGCCGGATTGCGCGTCCACGTTCGGCCACGGATTCTTGGTGTGGCCGTGCTCGCTGAGCACCCCCGGCGCGACTTCGAAGATCATGGAGACCAGCTTGAACAGCGGATCATCCTTGAGGCCCGGCGTCTTGAGGCAGAACTCGCGCTGCGACATGTAGCGCGGATCGGTCTTGCGCAGCACTGCGTGGCCGTAGCCCGGAACGACCTGGCCGGAATTGAGGGTGTCCCACAGCGCTTTGGTGATCAGTTCCTTCGTCGGCTCGACGCCCTTGCAGTATTTCTCCTGGAACTTGATGGTCCAGCTGAGAACTTCCTGGTTGGCAAGGCCGTGCAGCGGGCCCGCGAGGCCGTTCAACCCGGCAGAGTACGCATAGTAGGGATCGGACAATGCAGAATGCACCAGGTGGGTGGTATGCGCGGAAACGTTGCCGGACTCGTGGTCTGAGTGCAGGATGAAGTACATCCGCGCGAGGTCCTTATAGTCTTCGCTCTGGCCGATCATGTGCGCGAAATTCGCGCCCATGTCCAGCTTCGGATCGATTTTGATCTGCTTGTCGTCCTTGTACTTGAGGTTGTGGATGAACGCGGCGATGACAGGAATACGGGCGACGAGGTCGCTGGCATCCTCGTACAGCGATTCCCAGGCGTTCATCTTGTTGAACTTGCCGGAGTTGTAGTGAGCCACGAACTTGGAGTCCTTTTGCAGCGCCAGAATGCCGGTGGAGAGCATCACCATCGGATGGCTGTCCCGCGGCAGCGCGCGAAGCACGTCGAACACGTAGCCGGGAACGTCCTGGCGCGTCTTCCACTGCGCCAGAACTTCGTCCACCTGCGCCTGCGTCGGAACCTCTCCGGTAAGCAGGAAGTACCAGAATGCCTCGACCGTCGGATAGGCGGAGCCGGCAGCCTTGGGCAGCGCCGCAAACGTCTCGGGAATGGTCTTGCCCCTGAAGCGTATCCCTTCCTGCGGATCAAGGTAGGAGATGTCGGTAACCAGGCACCTGACGTCGCGGGCTCCGCCAATGCATTGCCCGATATCGACCTTGTCGATGACCACGTCGGAGAATTCCTTGGTGAGTTTGGCAATGCGCGGACGCTGCGCCTGGATTTTCTCCGCCAACTTGGCTTTCAGCTGCGTCACTGAACTGGCCGCCGATTGCCCGGAACCTTGCGATTGATTCTTTTCCGACAGCTTGTCTAGTACCTGATCCATGGCCTGATCTCCTATAGCTTGCTGATATTGATTTGAATCAACGTTAGTCAAATACCGTAATTTTCATTCCTGAATATCCGTATTGTCCAGGCAGCCGCGCATCCACTGCACCACCTCGGCGAACCGCGCGTCGCCGCACTCGGCGCGCGCGCGTATCAAATCCCATAACTCAATGTCCGTATAGGTCAGCAACGTCTGGAAGGTAGTAAGGCGCTCGCCCTCAAGCTGGTCGCAATACTTCTTCAGAAAGCGCTCCAGCACCACATCCAGCTCCAACAATCCGCGACGGCATTGCCAGCGCAGTCGGTTAAGCTCTTGCGTGTTCATCTGCCTGCTCCGCCCGCGCCGGGCACGACCGAATTCGCCACGGGCGCACCATCGAAAGTCCCGTACGGACCGCGCTCTGCAACTTTCGTCGTTCCTGATTGTGGCTCAACATCAACCACTAATATTGATTTGCATCAATGTGGAAGGGAATTGTCTGCTGTCGGCGCGCGCGGCGTCCGCAGTTCGGCGGTGCCACGGGGGCGTTCGATGCCGGCTAGCCGAGATCGTTGCTGTAGTAGTGCTTGTCGGTGCGGTAATAGCCGCGGCGGAACTCGACCGGCTTTTCGCCGTAGCTGAACGCCACCCGCTCGACGCACAGCAGCGGCGTGCGCGCCGCTACGCCGAGCAACTCCGCGGCCGTCGCGTCGGCCCCGACCGCGCGGATCTTTTCCTCCGCACGGATCATGCGCGTGCCGAATTCGGTCTCGAACAGCTTGTACATGGAACCCTTGTAATCGTCGAGTACCGCGGCGCTGAGGCGCCTGAAGCGCGCCCCGGGCAGGAATATATGCTCGAATACCGTGGGCACTTCGGCAAAACTGAGCACCCGGCGAATGACCACGACGCCGTCGCCTGCCCTGAGCTCGAGCAGGCGCGCGACTTCGGCGCTGGCGCGCGCGCGCTTGCAATCGAGCAGCCGTCCGGCCGGATATTCCTGCACGCCCTCGTCGGGCTTGAGCCGCAGGAAGCGGAACTGCGCGCGCGCCTCGTCGTGCGTCGCGACGAAAGTGCCCTTGCCCTGGCGGCGCAGCAGATGCTTCTCGGCGGCGAGTTCGTCGATCGCCTTGCGCACCGTACCCTGGCTCACTTTGTAACGGGCGGCCAGTTCGAATTCGTTCGGAATCGCCTCGCCCGGACGCCATTCGCCGGACTGCAGGCTTTGCATGATCGAATCCTTGATTTGCCGGTACAACGGGCTGAACGTCGGTGCTACGGTGCTCCTCATGCGCGCATTTCAGCACAAAAGCCTCGGACCCGTCTATCAGATCAGATATCTTATATCTGATAGCGATTCGCAAACATGCTTGGTTGACACCTGCGCGTGTAGAACTTAGACTTTGAAACGCCGAGCGGGAGAATTCTGCGACGATTGTGCAGTGCACACAGCGCAGTTCGCGCGCCTCCACCCGCCCCCACGCCAACACCTTCTCCTCATCACACCCCGCCTCTTTCCATCAACCAACCATCTTCCGGAGTATTCACATGCCCAAATCACCCGTACGAGTCGCAGTCACCGGCGCAGCCGGCCAGATCGGCTACAGCATTCTGTTCCGCATTGCCGCCGGCGACATGCTCGGCCCCGACCAGCCGGTCATTCTGCAAATGCTGGAAATCCCCGACGAGAAGGCGCAAAAAGCGCTGACCGGCGTCATGATGGAACTCAACGACTGCGCATTTCCGCTGCTCGCGGGGATGTCCGCCGCCTCCGATCCGATGGTCGCGTTCAAGGACGCCGATTACGCCATCCTGGTCGGCGCACGGCCGCGCACGGCGGGTATGGAACGCAAAGACCTGCTCGAAGCGAACGGCGCGATCTTCGTGCCGCAGGGCAAAGCATTGGACAAGGTGGCGAGCCGCAAGGTGAAAATCCTGGTCGTCGGCAATCCCGCCAACACCAATGCGCTGATCGCGATGAAAAACGCGCCGAGTCTGTCGCCGCGGCAGTTCACCGGCATGATGCGCCTTGACCATAATCGTTTGCTCTCGCAGATCAGCGCGAAGATCTCGAAGCCGGTCACCAGCCTGCGTAAAGCGCTTGTCTGGGGCAACCATTCCGCCACCCAATACCCGGACGTATTCCAGATGGAAGCGGACGGCAAGAAAGTCTGGCCGATGATCAACGACCAAGCCTGGCTCGAGACCAACCTCATCCCGACGGTGCAAAAGCGCGGCGCCGCCATCATCGCGGCGCGCGGCCTGTCTTCGGCCGCCAGCGCGGCCAGCGCGGCGATCGACCATATGCGCGACTGGGCCATGGGAACGCCGGACGGTGACTGGATCTCCATGGGCATTCCCTCCGACGGCAGCTACGGCATTGCCGAAGGCGTGGTCTACGGCCATCCCGTGACCTGCAAGAACGGCGAATTCCAGATCGTCAAGGGCGTCGAGATCAGCGATTTCGCCCGCACGCGCATGGACGCCACGCTCAAGGAACTGCACGAAGAGCGCGACGGCGTGAAGCACCTGTTCGGCTAAGACTGAACTGCATAGCGCGTCCTCGATCCGGAAATTGCATGGAACGTTTCCGGATCAGACTGCGCGGCGTTCGCGAGCACCCGTCCGGGCGCAAGGCATGAGCGCCGCGGTGCATCCGGGCACTGCCCTGTTCAAGGGTGAGAAGCCTTTTCACGTCATTCCATCCTGCGAGCATTGAGCCGGCAGTGAAAAACTCATGCCGCAGCCGCTGGCTTCCCGGCACCGCACTGTGTCGCCGCGGCGACAGTAGGCTCGGCGCTTAACGCGCTAGCATTTGACCTGCGTTAAAGTGGCGCGGGCGCAGCGGCTTTAGACTCGTGCGCCTGGGTCTCTTGAAGGGCACGGGGAACCCGTCCCCGATTTTTTGCAACAGACTGGAAAGGTCGATATGGCAAAGGAGATGTCAGCCGGCGCGAAATTCCGCGCTGCGCTCAAGGAGGAACGGCCGCTGCAGGTGATCGGCGCGATCAACGCCTACCATGCGCGGCTCGCGCAGCGCAGCGGCTACAAGGCGATCTACCTGTCCGGCGGCGGCGTGGCGGCGGGCTCGCTCGGACTGCCCGACCTGGGGATCAGCAACCTGGACGACGTGCTCATCGACGTGCGCCGCATCACCGACGTGTGTTCGCTGCCGCTGCTGGTCGACGTCGACACCGGCTTCGGGTCGAGCGCCTTCAACGTGGCGCGCACGGTGAAATCGCTGATCAAATTCGGCGCCGGGGCGATGCACATCGAGGACCAGGTCGGCGCCAAACGCTGCGGTCACCGGCCCAACAAGGAACTGGTGTCGAAGGAAGAAATGGTCGACCGCATCAAGGCCGCAGTCGACGCCAGGACCGATCCGGATTTCTTCATCATGGCGCGCACCGATGCGCTGGCGGTCGAAGGCCTGGAGAGCGCGATCGAGCGCGCCATTGCCTGCGTCGAAGCCGGCGCCGACGGCATTTTCCCCGAGGCGATGACCGAACTCGCGATGTACCGCCAGTTCGCCGCGGCGGTGAAAGTTCCGGTGCTCGCCAACATCACTGAATTCGGTGCCACGCCGCTGTACACGGTCGAGGAACTGCGCTCGGCCGATGTCTCCATCGCGCTCTACCCGCTGTCGGCGTTCCGTGCCATGAACAAGGCCGCGCTCGCGGTGTACCAGGCGGTGCGCCGCGACGGCACGCAGAAGAACGTGGTCGACAGCATGCAGACGCGCGACGATCTCTACGATTATCTCGACTATCACTCGTACGAAACCAAACTCGACGAATTATTCAGCAAGGGAAAGTAGCGCAGCAATCTGTAGCGCAGGCGCCTCGCCTGCAACCGACGTAATTAGAATCTGCCAAGGAGACCAGCATGAGTGAAGCCCAAGCAATCACACCCGCGGTCACGCCCAAACCGAAGAAGTCAGTCGCGCTCTCCGGCGTCACCGCCGGCAACACCGCCCTGTGCACCGTCGGGCGCACCGGCAACGACCTGCACTATCGCGGCTACGACATCCTCGACGTCGCCGACGTCTGCGAATTCGAGGAGATCGCCTACCTGCTGGTGCACGGCAAGCTCCCCACCCAGGCCGAGCTCGACAGCTACAAACTGAAGCTCAAGGCGCTGCGCGGACTGCCGGCCAATGTCAAAGCGGCGCTCGAATGGGTGCCGGCCTCGGCCCACCCGATGGACGTGATGCGCACCGGCGTGTCCGCGCTCGGCACGGTGCTGCCGGAGAAGGACGACCACAACCATCCGGGGGCGCGCGACATCGCCGACCGGCTGATGGCCTGCCTCGGTTCGATGCTGCTCTACTGGTATCACTACAGCCAGAACGGGCGGCGCATCGAAGTCGAAACCGACGACGATTCCATCGGCGGGCACTTTCTGCACCTGCTGCACGGCAAGGAGCCCTCGGACCTGTGGGTGAAGGCTATGCATACCTCGCTCATTCTCTACGCCGAACATGAGTTCAACGCCTCCACCTTCGCCTGCCGCGTGATCGCCGGCACCGGCTCCGACATGTACAGCGCGATTTGCGGCGGCATCGGCGCGCTGCGCGGGCCCAAGCACGGCGGCGCCAACGAGGCCGCGTTCGAAGTGCAGAAGCGCTACGAAAATGCGGATCAGGCGGAAAAGGACATAGTGGAGCGCGTGGCAAACAAGCAGGTGGTCATCGGCTTCGGCCATCCGGTCTACACCATCGCCGACCCGCGTAACCAGGTGATCAAGGAAGTCGCGAGGAAGCTGTCCAAGGCGCGCAACGACATGAAGATGTTCGACATCGCGGCGCGGCTGGAAACCGTCATGTGGCGCGAAAAGAAGATGTTCCCCAACCTGGACTGGTTCTCCGCGGTGAGCTACCACATGATGGGCGTGCCCACTTCGATGTTCACGCCGATTTTCGTGATTTCGCGCACCAGCGGCTGGGCCGCGCACGTGGTCGAGCAGCGCATCGACGGCAAGATCATCCGCCCGACCGCGACCTACATGGGGCCGGAAGACATGAAATTCGTGCCTATCGACAAGCGCAAGTAGCGATCTTCACGGACAGATTTTTCGTCCGTGCATTTTCTTTCAAAGACCTGCGCGCTACGCCGCGAAGCAAGTCCTCCTGGAGGACGCGCGCCAATCGTGTTTTTGCACGGATGAAAAGCACATTCGTGCAAAAACACGGTTATGGTTGACACCCAACAGGACTTGAGGGTTTTGAACAAGATCGCCGATTGCGCGCGGATATGCTTTTCATCCGTGCGCAATCGGCGATCCGCGCGGACGGCCTTTTGTCCGCGCAAGGTCGCAGCACGGCAGCGCCAGGGGCGCAATTCGCACCGCCGCGTATAATTCAAGCCACGAACCGAATTTCAGCTCTCGAAGGAACCACATGTCGTCCCACATCTCCAACGTGCGCCCGAAGCCGGACCAGGTCCTGGTGGACATCGCCGAGTACGTTTCCAAGTACAAGATCAAGAGCAGCGAAGCCTACGACACCGCGCGGCTGTGCCTGATGGACACGCTCGGCTGCGGCCTGGAGGCGCTGGAGTACCCGGCCTGCACCAAACTCATGGGACCAATTGTCCCCGGCACTGTCGTGCCCAACGGCGCCAAGGTTCCGGGCACGCAGTTCCAGCTCGACCCGGTGCAGGCGGCGTTCAATATCGGCGCCATGATCCGCTGGCTCGACTTCAACGACACCTGGCTCGCCGCCGAATGGGGTCACCCGTCCGACAACCTCGGCGGCATCCTCGCCTGCGCCGACTGGCTGTCGCGCCAGGCGGTCGCCGCGGGCAAAGCGCCGCTGACCATGCATGCCGTACTTACCGGCATGATCAAGGCGCACGAAATCCAGGGCTGCATTGCGCTGGAGAACTCATTCAACAAAGTCGGCCTGGACCACGTGGTGCTGGTCAAGGTCGCCACCACCGCGGTCGCCGCTAATATGCTCGGCCTCGCGCGCGGCGAGATCATCAACGCGCTTTCGCTGGCCTGGGTCGACGGCCAGTCGCTGCGTACTTATCGCCACGCCCCCAACACCGGATCGCGCAAATCCTGGGCGGCCGGCGACGCGACCAGCCGCGGCGTGCGCCTCGCGCTGATGGCGGCCAAGGGCGAGATGGGCTACCCCTCGGTGCTCAGCGCGCCGACCTGGGGCTTTTACGACGTGCTGTTCAAGGGCAAGGAATTCAAGTTCCAGCGTCCCTACGGCTCCTACGTGATGGAGCACGTGCTGTTCAAGATCTCGTTCCCGGCGGAGTTCCATGCGCAGACCGCTGCGGAGTGCGCGATGACGCTGCATCCGCAGGTGGAGGACCGCATCGCCGACATCAAGAAAATCACCATCCGCACCCATCAGTCGGCGATCCGCATCATCGACAAAAAAGGCCCCTTGAGCAATCCGGCCGACCGCGACCACTGCATCCAGTACATGGTGGCGGTGCCGCTGATCTTCGGCAGGCTTACCGCGGGTGACTACGAGGATGCGGTCGCCGCCGACCCGCGTATCGACGCGCTGCGCGAAAAAATGGTGTGCGTCGAGGACAAGGGATTCAGCCGCGACTACCACGACCCGGACAAGCGCTCCATCGCCAACGCCATCACGGTCGAATTCAAGGACGGCAGGAAGACCGCCGAAGTCGTCGTAGAATATCCGATCGGCCACCGTCGCCGGCGCAAGGACGGCATTCCGCTGCTGGTGGAAAAATTCAAGACCAATTTGGCGCGGCGCTTCCCTGAAAAGCAGCGCAGCGCGATCCTGGCGCTGTGCCAGGACGCAAAGCGGCTGGCGGCGACGCCGGTAAATGAGTTCGTCGACCTGTTCGTCATCTGAGGGAACCATCCGCATGAATGAGAGGCTGGATGAAGCAATCGCGAGGCTGTCAGACGAAATCCGACGCTATCCCACGCCGATCGCGCGCTGCGACGAGCAGCTGACCGAATTGCTGGAACACCGCGCGCGCCTGCTCGCGGAGAAACAGCGCATCGCCGCACCGGGATGCAGTTCCGATGCTATCTGGATCAACGACGGAGGCTTCAATGCCGCATAACCTGCACAACTCGCTGCAAGAATTCAAACTCGCCTCCGGCAAGACCGGCAAGTTCTATTCCCTGGCCGCGCTGGAGAAAGCTGGAATGGGTAAGATCTCGCGCCTGCCGGTATCGATCCGCATCGTGCTCGAATCGGTGCTCAGAAACTGCGACGGTAAGAAAGTCACTGAGGAGCACGTCAGGCAGCTCGCCGGCTGGAAGCCCAATGCCGCGCGCAGCAACGAGATCGCGTTCGTGCTCGCGCGCATCGTGCTGCAGGACTTCACCGGCGTGCCGCTGCTCGCCGACATCGCCGCCATGCGCAGCGTCGCGCAAAAAATGGGCAAGAACCCGAAAGTGATCGAACCGCTGGTGCCGGTGGACCTGGTGGTGGACCACTCGATCCAGATCGACAGCTACGGCAACAAGAACGCGCTCGAATTCAACATGAAGCTGGAATTCCAGCGTAACAAGGAGCGCTACCAGTTCATGAAATGGGGGATGCAGGCTTTCGACACCTTCAAGGTCGTGCCTCCCGGCGTCGGCATCGTGCACCAGGTCAATCTCGAATACCTGGCGCGGGGCGTGCACCAGAAAGGCGGCCTCTATTACCCCGACACTCTGGTCGGCACCGACAGCCACACCACCATGGTCAACGGCATCGGCGTAGTCGGCTGGGGCGTGGGCGGGATCGAGGCCGAAGCCGGCATGCTCGGCCAGCCGGTGTATTTCCTTACGCCGGACGTGGTCGGCGTAAATCTCAAAGGCAAGTTGCGCGGCGGTGTCACTGCCACCGACCTGGTGCTGACGGTGACCGAGATGCTGCGCGGCGCGAAAGTGGTGGGCAAGTTCGTCGAGTTCTTCGGCGAAGGCACCGCGAGCCTGGCCGTTCCCGACCGCGCGACCATCGCCAACATGGCGCCCGAATACGGCGCGACCATGGGTTTCTTCCCGGTCGACGACAAGACCATCGACTATTTCGAGGGTACTGGCCGCACGGCAGAGGAAATCGACGCGTTCAAATCCTACTTCAAGGCGCAGGGCCTGTACGGCATCCCCAAGGCGGGCAGCATCGACTACAGCCAAGTGCTGGAACTCGACCTCGCCTCGGTGACGCCCTCGCTCGCCGGGCCGAAACGCCCGCAGGACCGGATCGAACTCGGCAAGGTGAAATCGAAATTCGCCGAACTGTTCGCCAAGCCCGTGGCCGAAAACGGCTTCGCCAAGAAGCCCGCAGATCTGGCCCGGCGCTTCAAGGCGCGCAGCGGCATCGAAGTCGGCTCGGGCGATGTGCTCATCGCCGCCATCACCTCCTGCACCAATACCTCCAACCCGAGCGTGCTGCTCGCCGCGGGGCTGCTGGCCAAGAAAGCGGTCGAGCGCGGCCTCACGGTGAAGCCGCACATCAAGACCTCACTCGCACCCGGATCGCGCGTGGTGACCGAATACCTCATCAATGCCGGCCTGATGCCCTACCTGGAAAAGCTCGGATTCTTCCTCGCCGGTTACGGCTGCACCACCTGCATCGGCAATGCCGGTCCGCTGGCCGAACCAATCGAGGAGACCGTCGTCGCCAACGATCTCGTCTGCGCGGCAGTGCTCTCGGGCAACCGCAATTTCGAGGCGCGCATCCATCCCAATCTGCGCGCCAACTTCCTCGCCTCGCCGCCGCTGGTTGTCGCCTATGCCATCGCCGGCACCATGCTGAAAGACCTCATGACCGAGCCGCTGGGCAAAGGCAAGGACGGCAAGGACGTGTGGATCGGCGATGTCTGGCCGACCAGCGAAGAGATCCACGCCTGCATGAAGTACGCGATGAATCCGAAGACCTTCCGGCGCCTGTACACCAATCCGGGCAAGGACAATCCGCTATGGCAGGACATCAGTTCGGCGTCGGGCCAGGTGTACGACTGGCCCAAGTCGAGCTACATCGCCGAGCCGCCGTTCTTCGAGGGCTTCGGCATGCAGCCGGGCGCGGTAGGCAACATCAGCGGTGCCCGCGCGCTGGGCATATTCGGCGACTCGGTCACCACCGACCACATCAGCCCGGCCGGCTCGATCAAGCCGAGCTCGCCCGCGGGCGTGTACCTGCTCGAGCACGACGTGCCGGTGATGGACTTCAACAGCTACGGCGCGCGCCGCGGCAACCACGAGGTGATGATGCGCGGCACGTTCGCCAACGTGCGCATCAAAAACCTGATGGTGCCGCTCA
This sequence comes from Burkholderiales bacterium, assembly GCA_038206915.1. Lineage (GTDB taxonomy): Bacteria > Pseudomonadota > Gammaproteobacteria > Burkholderiales > SG8-39 > 2-12-FULL-64-23. Next base: position 58,625 of record JBBRAI010000009.1, read on the forward strand.
AGGCCGACGGCGGCCGCGTCGAGGGCGGGGTCACGGTGATGCAGCCTTCGGGCGAAGCGTTGCCGATCTACGATGCGGCGATGAAATACATCGCGCAGGGCACGCCGACTGTGGTCTTCGGCGGCGAGGAGTACGGCACCGGCTCCAGCCGCGACTGGGCGGCCAAGGGCACGCAGCTGCTCGGCGTGAAAGCCGTGATCGCGAAGAGCTTCGAGCGCATCCACCGCTCCAACCTGGTCGGCATGGGCGTGCTGCCCTGCCAGTTTAAGAGCGCGGACAGCGTCGCCACGCTGGGCATCAAGGGCGACGAGGAGTTCGACATCCTCGGCATCGACGGCGCAATCAAGCCGCAGCAGGACGTGACCCTGGTGATCAAGGGCAAGGACGGCAGCCGGCGCGAAGTGCCGGTGCTGCTGCGCATCGACACCGCGATCGAAGTCGACTACTACCGCCACGGCGGCATCATGCCGTACGTTTTACGCGAGCTGCTGGCAGCCGCGTAATACGTTGATGTTGGCCCCGCACGCCAAGGCGTGCCGGCGAATATGACGGAGAACCAAGCGCAGAGCCATTCTCCGGCCTGCTGAGGCGCGCCGTCGTGCGTCGTCCTTGCGCGTTCCGCGCTCAGTCCAGCCCCTGCTGCTGCAGGTATTCCTCGTAATTGCCGCGGAAGTCGGTAATGGCCGTGCCGACCTTTTTCCCCTCGGCCGGCTTCATTTCGATTATGCGGGTCGCAAGCGAGGACACGAACTCGCGGTCGTGCGAGACGAAAATCAGCGTGCCCTTGTAGCGCTCCAGCGCGCCGTTGAGCGATTCGATGGATTCCATGTCGAGGTGGTTGGTCGGTTCGTCCATCAGCAGTACATTGGGCATTTGCAGGATCAGCTTGCCGAAGGCCATGCGCTGCCCCTCGCCGCCGGAGATTACACTGACCGATTTCTTCGCGTCGTCGCCGGTGAACAGCAGCCGCCCCAGCGTCGCGCGCACCAGCTGGTCGTCGTCGCCCTCGCGCCGCCACTGGCCGACCCAGTCGAACAGCGTGGACTCGGCGGCGAAATCCGCGGCATGGTCCTGGGCGCAGTAGCCCGGGCGCGCCTTTTCCGCCCATTTGACCGTGCCGTAGTCCGGCTTCAAGCCGCCCTGCGCTACGGCCAGCAGGCAGCGCAGCAGCGTGGTCTTGCCAATGCCGTTGGGGCCGATGATGGCGACCTTGTCGCCAGCTTCGATGGCGAGGTCCAGTCCGTTGATCAGCGGCTTGTCGTAGCTCTTGGCCAGCCCCTTCAGCTCCACCGCGAGCCGGTGCAGCTTCTCCTTCTCGTCCACTTCGAAACGGATGTAAGGATACTGGCGGCTCGAAGGTTTGACGTCCTCGAGCTTGATTTTCTCGATCTGACGCGCGCGCGATGTCGCCTGGCGCGCCTTGGACTTGTTGGCCGAAAATCGGCGCACGAAGTCTTGCAGTTCCGCCACTTTTTCCTTCGCCTTGGTGTTTGCCGTGAGCAGCTGCTCGCGCACCTGCGTCGAGGCGAGCATGTAGTCGTCGTAATTCCCGGGATACACGCGCAGCGTGGCGTAATCCATGTCGGCCATGTGCGTGCACACGCTGTTGAGGAAGTGCCGGTCATGCGAAATGATGACCATGGTGCAGTTCTTCGCGTTAAGCACGCCTTCGAGCCAGCGAATCGAATTGATGTCGAGGTTGTTGGTCGGCTCGTCGAGCAGCATGATGTCCGGGTCGGCGAACAGCACCTGCGCCAGCAGCACGCGCAGTTTCCAGCCCGGCGCGATCGCGCTCATCGGCCCGTCGTGCTGCTCGATCGGGATACCCACGCCGTGCAGCAGCTCGCCGGCGCGCGCTTCCGCCGTGTAACCGCCGAATTCGGCGTAGCGCGCCTCCAGGTTGGCCGCGTGCATGTAGTCCTCTTCGCTCGCGTCCGGATTGGCGTAGATCGCGTCGCGCTCGCTCATCGCCTGCCACATCTCTTCGTGGCCCATCAACACCACGTCGAGCACGCGCGCATCCTCATACGCGAACTGATCCTGGCGCAGCTTGCCCACGCGCTCGTTGCGGTCCACCGCGACGCTGCCCGCGCTCGGATCGAGGTCGGCACCGAGGATTTTCATGAACGTGGACTTGCCGCAGCCGTTGGCGCCGATGAGGCCGTAGCGGTTGCCTTCGCCGAACTTGACCGAGATGTTCTCGAACAGGGGCTTGGCGCCGAACTGGATGGTGATGCCGGAAGTGACGATCAAGGCGGGTTCCGCGGAATGGGTGGGCCGAAAGAGGCGGCATTTTACCGGAAAGCAGGCCGCGATCCGTGTTTAATGTAACGGCATGTAACGGCAGGCCCGGGCCTAGGAACGCTCTCGCGCACGCATCGGAACCGCCGGCCGGCGCATGCGATTCAGGTTTCGGTAAAGCGGCGGATCAGGCGTCGATCCTTCTTCGTCGGCCGACCCTTTACGCTCGCGCCCGGATGCCGCTGCATCTTGCGCTGCGCGATCGCCGCCTCGCGCCGCGCGCGGCTGTCCTCGCGCTCAGCGTAGAGCAGCGCCGCCTGCGCCGCCGGGCCGCGGCTGCGCGACAGCGCCCTGACCTCGACCACCCACTCGAGATCGCCGATGCGGATCGCGAGCTCGTCCCCCGGCTTGAGCGCGCGCGACGGTTTCGCCGTCGCGCCATTCAGCCGCAGCTTGCCGCCTTCCACGGCCTTGGCCGCCAGACTGCGCGTCTTGAAAAAACGCGCAGCCCAGAGCCATTTGTCGATGCGCAGGGGATCGTCGTTCATCTCGCGCGGAATCATACCGCCATCCGTGCGCAATCGGCTGCCACGGAATTTTCGAGTGCGCTATCATGCTCCACCCCTGCCGGCGCCGGCTGTGGTGTTGCGCCAGGGCAACCAGAAGAACCGCGAGGATGGGATAGGTTTGAGCGCCAGTTCACTGCGCAGTGAATTCGCCGGAGGATTCTCCTCGGCGGTCGTGACGCTCCCGTTGAGCATCGGCTTCGGACTGTTCGCCCTCACTCCCCTGGGCGAACGCTTTGCCGCGTATGGCGTGCTCGCAGGACTGTACAGCGCCATCATCGTAGCGCTGGTCGCGGTCCTGTTGCGCACCAAGTCATCCGTCGTATTCGCCCCGCGCAGCATGCAGGCCTATCTGATCAGCATGATTGTGCTGCAACTGGTGCACTCCGCATTTTACGATCACTTGCACGATCCGCAGCTGGTGCTGACCGTGGTCTTCTTCGTGATCTTCCTGTCGGGACTGATTCAGACCGGATTTGGCGCGCTCGGCCTGGGCGGGCTGGTCAAGTACATCCCCTACCCGGTGATTGCCGGTTTCCAGAACGGCGCCGCCCTGCTGCTGCTGCTGTCGCAAATCGCCCCCATGCTGGGCCTTCGCCATCACCTCGAGCCGGGCGATCTGGTGCGGCAACTGCATGACGCCCTGCCGCTCACGCTGGCAATTGGCATCGTTACCTGCATATTGATGTTTTACGGCGGCCGCATCAGCAAGCGCATTCCGGCGGTAATCGTCGGAATGTTCGCAGGCATAGGCCTGTACTACCTCGCATGGACCCTCGGCTACAGTGCGCTGCTTGGCCCGTTTGTGGGCGAGCTGAATTTCGTCATGCCGGACCTGCACTTTCTGTCGGGCTTCTACGCCCTGATGAGCGAGCGCCAGTGGTGGAGCCTGCTGCCTTCCATACTTGCATGGGCGGCGAGCCTGGCGCTGATCTCCTCGCTTGACGTGCTTTTGTGCGCCAAGGTGATGGAGGGCGTGACCCAGCAGCGCCAGGACCACAATCTCGGCCTGGTGCGCATGGGCACGGGCAATCTCGTCGCTGCCGCCTTCGGCGGGATTGCCAGCGGCATCAGCCTCACCTCCAGCCAGGCCAATTTCAATTCCGGCGGCCGCGGCGGCACGTCGGTGCTGATCAACGCGCTGCTGATCCTGGTCGCGGTTGTGTTCTTCGCGCAATTGATCGCCCTGATCCCCAAAGTAGTGGTGGCGGCGATGCTGTTCGTCACTGCATGGCGGCTGTTCGACCGCTGGACGCTGCAGCTGCTGAAACGCATCATCGCGGCGGGCCCGCGCAACCGTGCCAGTTTGATGCTCGACCTGCTGGTCATCATTCTGGTCACCCTGGTTGCGGTGTTCGCGAGCCTGGTCACCGCCGTGGCGATCGGCATGCTGGTATCGGCGTTCTCCTTCCTGTTCCGCATGAGCCAGTCGGTGATCCGCCGCAGCGCGCGCGGCGACGTGCTGCGCTCGCGCAAGACGCGCGAGCCGCGCCTGATGCAGCTGCTCGCCGAGCACGGACACCGCATCGTCGTATTCGAGCTCGAAGGCGCCATGTTCTTCGGCACCGCCGAGAAACTGATCCACCAGATCGAGAAAGTCGTCGCAGACGGCGCCAGCTCGGTGATCGTCGATTTCAAGCGCGTTACCGACGTCGACACTACTGGTACCCGCTTTCTGATCCAGGCCAACGACGCGCTGGTCAAGCAGGGCAAGGTCCTGCTGCTCGCCTCCGTGGAGGATGCAAGCCGCCTCGGCCAGTTCCTGCGCGACACCGGCGTTCTCGCAGCGCTCACCAAGGGCCGCGTGTTCGTCGACAACGACCAGGCACTGGAGTGGGCCGAAGACCACCTGATCCTGTCGCAGCTGGGCGACGTCGAGGTCGGCGCGGAATTTCCGTTCGCACAGCTGGACCTGTTCGCCGGTCTGGGTACGGCAGAAATCGCACTGGTCAAGGACAAACTCAGCCGCCGCGTCTACGCCAAGGGCGAGACCGTGTTTCGCGAGGGTGATCCCGGGCAGCAGCTGTTCGTTATCGCCAAAGGCGAGGCGAGCGTGCGCATCCGCCCCGCCGGCGCGACGCGCGACATCCGCCTGGTCACGTTCGCCCCCGGAACGGTGTTCGGCGAGGTCGCGCTGCTCGATACCGAAGTGCGCTCGGCCAGTGTCGAAGCCGACGCGGAACTGGTGTGCTACGTGCTCGAGCAGGAGGTGTTCCAGCAACTTGCGCAAAGCCACCCCGCTGTCGCCGTGACGCTGTTGCGCAACCTCGGACGCGAGCTCAGTAACCGCCTGCGCCGCGCCAACCGCGTCATCTACCAGATGGACAGCTGAGCTGCGCCAAAGCTGCGCAGCTTACGAAGCCACATTCTCCTGCATCGCGCCCGGCCGCGGCTCGCTGCTCGCGGCGTGCCGCGGCCGCAAGCTCACCACGGTCGCGACTGCAAGCAGCATGAAGCCCGCCGCGGAGCCGAGCACCCACTGGGGCAGATGCCGGTCCAGCATCCATCCGAATAGCAGCGGCGACACCGAGCCGCCGAGGTCAAGGCCGGAGTAGACAAAGCCGTAGACCTTGCCGGTGGCGCCGGGCGGCGTTGCCGCGCGCACCAGAATGTCGCGCGAAGGCTGGGTGGAAAAAATGCAGAACCCCATAAGAGTCATGGTGCCGACGATCAGATACAGGGGCAGCACGCCGCTCGCCATCGCCAGTGTGAATGCGGCTCCGCCGAGCATGCCTGCCGCCGCCACCATGTTGTGGCGCTGGCTATGCGCTGCGACGACACCGCCCGCGACAATGCCGATAATGCCACCGAACAGGAAACCGCTGAGCGCGGTGCTCGCCGTAAGCAGCGGCGCCTGGTACAGGGCGGTAATCACCGCGACGGAGAAAGTCTGCAGGCCGATCAGCGCCATGGAATAGAGCGTGAAGAAGGCGAAGCACTTCACCACCGGGACCGACAGCAGCACGCGCGCTTCGTCCTTCAGCCGCACGCCGCCTGCGCGCGCGTACTTGCTCCGCCGCGCGTGCGCGTCAGCGGCATCGCCCCGCAGCGCGGAGCGGCTGGCGATGAATGCCGTAAGCAGCAGCCCGAGTACGCCCGCCGCAATCACCGCGGCGCGCCAGCCATACACAGCCGAAATGCCGATGCTGAACAGCGGCGCAGCGAGCCAGCCGAAATTGCCGCCGATGCCATGGGCGCTGAACGCATAACCCAGGCGCTTCGGCTCCAGCTTGGCGTTGAGGATCGCAAAATCGGCCGGATGGAACACGCTGTTGCCCACGCCCGCGAGCACCGCGATCGCGAGCAGCATCCAGTACGACGTCGCCAGTCCGATCAGCAGCAACGCCAGCGAAAACGCGCTCATGCCGAACAGCAGCACGCTGCGCGCACCATAGCGGTCGACGATGAAGCCGGCCATGGTCTGCGAAGCGCCGGAGACGGTATACATCACCGCCACCATCAGCCCCAGCGCGGTGTAGCCGACACCGAATTCATCCTTGAGCAGCGGAAACAGCGGAGCCAGGATCAGTTGCAGGAAATGCGAGAGCAAATGCGCGACGCCGACCAGGCCGATGACCTCGGCGTCGCGTCTGAGTCCGTTTCTGTCAGCATCCATTCTGTCAACATCCATTGTGTTCAATCCGCACTGAATCGAGCGTGTGATTCTCCGCCAAGGCAGCGTTCGGCGCAAATGATGGCCCTGACGTGCACAAGGTAATTGTCGATAGCCGTCTGCTCGCGCATAATGCCGCCGCTACATCCGAGTTAGAGATACTCTCCGCACATGAACGCATATCCCCACCTGTTCCAGCCGCTGCGCGCCGGCGGCCTCACGCTGAAGAACCGCATCATCATGGGCTCGATGCATACCCGCCTGGAGTCCGAACCGGACGGCAGCGCGCGCGCCGCCGCCTTCTACGTTGAGCGCGCGCGCGGCGGCGCGGCGCTGATCATCACCGGCGGCTATTCGCCTGACGCCTGCGGACGGCTCGAAGCCGATGCGGGCGCGCTCGATCATGACAGCAAGCTCGCAGAACATCGCGTAGTCACCGACGCCGTGCACGCCGCGGGCGGGCTGATCTGCCTGCAGATATTGCACGCCGGGCGCTACGCCAAGCACGGCGCCCTGGTGGGCGCCTCCGACATCCCGTCGCCGATCAACCGCCGCAAGCCGCGTGCGCTCAGCACCAACGAAGTGGAGCGGACGGTCGCGAGCTTTGCCGACTGCGCCGCGCTCGCGCGCGAGGCCGGCTACGATGGCGTCGAGATCATGGGCTCCGAAGGCTACCTGATCAGCCAGTTCACGGCGCTGCGCACCAACAATCGCAGCGACAGGTACGGCGGCACGCTGGAGAACCGCCTGCGCTTCCCGCTCGACATCGTGCGCGCAACGCGTGCGCGCACCGGCCCCAGTTTCCTGATCCTGTTCCGCATGTCGGCGCTCGACCTGGTCGAAGGCGGCTTGAATGCGGAGGAGACACTGCAACTCGCGCGCGCGCTCGAAGTTGCGGGCGCGGACGTGCTCGATACCGGCATCGGCTGGCACGAGGCGCGCGTGCCGACCATCGCCTACATGGTGCCGCGCGCGGCCTGGCGCGACACCACGGCGCGCATCAAATCCGCGGTGTCGATACCGGTCGTCGCGACCAACCGCATCAACACGCCCGAACTCGCGGAACAACTGCTGCGCGAGGGCGTGGCCGACCTGGTGTCGCTGGCACGACCGTGGCTCGCCGATGCCGCCTTCGCGCTCAAGGCCCAGCAGGGCCGCGCCGACGAGATCAACACCTGCATCGCCTGCAACCAGGCCTGTCTGGACTTTCTGTTTCGCAACAAGGCCGCCAGCTGCCTGCTCAATCCGCGCGCCTGCAACGAGACCCATTACCCCGAAGTCAAGGCCCAGCGCGCTAAGCGCGTCGCCGTGATTGGCGCCGGCGCCGCCGGGCTGTCCTGCGCGCTCACCGCGTTCGAGCGCGGCCACAGCGTCACGCTGTATGAAGCGCAGGCCGACATCGGCGGCCAGCTCAACCTGGCCAAACGGGTACCGGGCAAAGAGTTTACCGAGACCCTGCGCTACTTCCGCGCCCGCCTCGCCAAGAGCAACGTCGAGCTCAAGACCGGCGTTCGCGCCGGCGCGGACGAGCTCGCGCGCGGCGGCTACGACGCCGTGATTCTCGCGAGCGGCGTGCGCCCGCGCCTGCCCTACATTCCCGGCATCGACCATCCCATGGTGCTGCGCTACGACGAAGTGCTGTCGGGCGCGAAAGTGCCCGGCGCGCGCGTCGCCATCATCGGCGCCGGCGGCATTGGCTTCGACGTGGCCGAATTCCTCAGCGAACCCGAAAATGGCAGCAATACGCATGCGCCGGCGTTCCTCGCCGCCTGGGGCGTGGACCCGAACGGCATGGGCGAAGGCGGACTGGCCTCCCCCGTGCCGGAGCGCGCGCCGCGCTCCATCGTGATGCTGCAGCGAAAATCCACTCCACCCGGCAAGAGCCTGGGCGCGACCACCGGCTGGGCGCTGCGTATGGAACTCGCGCGCCGCCGCGTTCTGGTGCTCAGCGGCGTGAGCTATCAGCGCATCGACGACGCCGGGCTGCACATTTTGCACGACGGCCGGCCGAAGCTGCTCGAAGTCGACCACGTCGTGCTTTGCGCCGGTCAGGAGCCGGAAAATGCGCTGCTGGCCCAGCTCGCGGCGCAGGGCGTCGAGGCGGTCGCGATCGGCGGTGCCGAGCGTGCCGAGGAAATCGATGCGCTGAGGGCGATCGAGCAGGGAATGCAGCTCGCCTATGCCCTGTAGCACGCATCCATCGCAGACAATCAAGACCAAGGAGGCAAACACATGGCACTGCGCATCGGCCTGGTAAGCGTCGCTGCGCTGCTGCTGGGCGCGCACTTCCTGCGCGCCGGCCATTTCCTCATGGTCGCCGTTTGCGTTGCGGCGCCGCTGCTGTTTTTCTATCGCAGGCGCTGGAGCCTGATCGCGCTGCAGTTGCTCGCCTATTGCGCCACCGCCACCTGGGTCGCGGTGGCGATCGACCTGGTGCAGATGCGCCAGCAGCTCGGGCAGCGCTGGACTGCGGCCGCGATCATCCTCGGATCGGTCGCGCTGTTCACCCTGATTTCCGGCTTGCTGCTGAATTCGCGCAAAATTACTTCGCGCTATCCCTGGTAGCGCGCGGAAGCCCCTTACAAGAGACTGTCACTCCGAGGGCGACGGCCGAGGAATCTGCTTTTCATTTAATACAAGAAGCAGATCCCTCGCTTCGCTCGGGATGACAATGGCGAGGACAATGGCGAGGACAATGGATTTGCGAACTCACCCAGGCTGCGGCGCGCGTGGCACCGCGAATGTTCACACCACCGGCGGAAGCGTGTCGGGGTCGTCCTGCCAGGTCGTCGACGGCCGTGGCGTCATCGCGATCCACTTGTCGAGCGCCGCCACGTGCTCGGCTTCCTCGCTGGCGAATTCCTTGGCCAGGCGCCGCACCTCGACATCGGACGACTGGTCTGCCGCATCGCGATAGAACTGCATCGCGCGCACTTCGTTGGCGCGCGCGTATTTGAGTGCGTTGTAGGCTTCGATCATGTAGTCGAAGCCCTCTTCGCCGCCCACCTCAGGCGGCGAAGTCCAGCGATATTGCCAGGATTTGAGCTGCGGCAGCACGGTAGCACCGACCCTTTGTTTGATCGAGTCGCAATGCAATTGCGAGAACCGCGTCATGCTGCGAAACACCGACGATACGTCGTCGTTGCGATGCGCCTCCATCATGTCGGCCAGTTCCAGGTAGCGCTCCGCAGCTTCCTGCTCCAGCGCCACCGCATGGGCCAGAAATTCGGGCAATGCCAGATCCATATCGTCCCCCACGCGTCGCGGCGCCGCAATCGACGCCCTCGCGCCATTATAGGAGATCGGCGCGACTGCGGCAGGATTGAAGTCCGGTACAATTCCGCCATGCATCGAACTCACGCAGGCGGCGCGCGCGCCATCGGACTGGCTGCGGCCGCAATCGCCGCGGCGGCGCTTTCGTTTCCCGGGTGCGCCCACGAAGTTTGCGCGCCTGCATCCGAGTGGACCGTCCCCGGCAGCGGGCGCATTGCGGCGCCTGAAATCCTGGCGCGCACCGCAGGCGCGCAGGTGGTACTGCTCGGAGAAAACCACGACGACGCCGACCATCATCGCTGGGAACTGCAGACCGTGGCCGCCCTCGCCGGCCTGCACCCGAAGCTGACGCTCGGTTTCGAAATGTTCCCGCGCCGGGTGCAGCCCGCGCTGGACCGCTGGGTCACCGGCGAGTTGAGCGAAACCGAATTTCTCAAAGCCTCCGACTGGTCGAACGTGTGGGGTTACGACGCCGCCTTCTACCTGCCGCTGTTTCAGTTCGCGCGCATGAACCACGTGCCCATGGTAGCGCTCAACGTCGAACGCAATTTTCCGCGCGCCGTACGCGCGAACGGCCTTGCATCCGTGCCCGCGGATCAGCGCGAAGGCGTCACCGCGCCGGCTGCGGCGGGCGAAGCCTATATTGCACGCCTGTTCGCCGCCTATTCGCAGCACCCCGACGAGAAGGGCGTCAAACCGGCGCGCACCGATCCGGCCTTTATGCACTTTGTCGATGCCCAACTGGTGTGGGACCGCGCGATGGCGCAGGCGCTCGCGGCCGCCGCCGCACGCGATCCCGCTGCGCTGGTGATCGGCATCATGGGCAGCCAGCATGTTGCGCACGGCGACGGCGTGCCGCACCAGCTCGACAGTCTGGGCATCAAGCGAATCGCTACGCTGCTGCCGTGGAGCGCGGACGCCGACTGCGGCGACTTCACCGCCGACCTGGCGAACGCCGTGTTCGGCCTGCCGCCCGAGCAGAGCGAACCCGCGCCGCCGGCTCCGACGCTGCTCGGCATTCAGATCGAGGCGGTTGCCGCCGGAATTCGCGTGGCCGCGGTAAGCCCGGGCAGCATTGCCGCAGCGAGCGGCTTGCAGGCCGAGGACGTGATCACCGAAGCTGCCGGCAGCGCCGTCAAGACCACCGGGGAACTCAAGGCCATCGTCGTGCGCATGGCGCCCGGCACCTGGCTGCCGCTCAAGGCCAGGCGCAAGGGCGAGCCGATCGAGCTGACGGCCAGGTTCCCGCCTGCGAAATGATCCGGTCCGCAGCGCGACTGGCCGCCCTGCTTTGCGCGCTCGGTGTGGCGGCGCCGGGCCAGGCCGCTGACGCCGACGCGCCGGCTGCGCATGCGATGCACGTGCGCATCGAGCCGGGGACGCAGCTGCTTGAGGGCCGCGACAGCATCAGCTTGGACGCAGCGCGCGCCGTCACGCTGATCCTGTCCGCGCGCTTTCGCATTACCGCGCTCAGCGTGGACGGGCGGCGCATCGAAGCGGCGCCGAAGCTCGCGGACGGATTCCAGCATGTGCGCCTGCCCGCAGCACGGCGCATCACTCTTAGCTGGCGCGGACGGCTCGCGGCGCTCGACCGCAGCCTGGAGCATCGGGATCCGCCGGCGTACAGCGAAGCTGCGAGCGGCAGGGACGGCACTTTCCTTTCCTCCGGTTCGGGCTGGTATCCGGCCGTGGACGGGGCGCTCGAGCGCTACAGCGTCGAACTCGACCTTCCCGCGGACCAGCGCGGTTTGGTGCCGGGGCGGCTGGTCGAAGAGCGGCAGGAGCACGGGCGCTACGTCGCGCGATTCGATTTTCCCCACCCCGCCGAAGGCATTTCGCTGATGGCGGGCCCGTATCGCATCGAGGAGCGCCGCGTGCACACCGCGGCGGGCAGCGATGTGAGGCTGCGCACCTATTTCCATCCGGAGATCGCGCAGCTCGCCGCGGGCTACCTCGATTCCGTGGCGGGCTATCTCGACTTGTACGAACGTTGGATCGGGCCTTATCCGTTCGCCGAATTCAGCGTGGTGTCCAGCCCCACCCCGACCGGATTCGGCATGCCCACCCTGACCTATCTGGGCATCGACGTGCTGCGCCTCCCCTTTATCCGCGCGACCTCCCTCGGGCATGAAGTGCTGCATAACTGGTGGGGCAACGGCGTCTATCCCGATTACGCACGCGGCAACTGGTCCGAAGGCCTCACCACCTTCATGGCCGATTATGCCTACCGCGAGCGCGACGGCGCGGCCGCAGCGCGTGCCGCGCGCCTCGCCTGGCTGCGCGATTTTGCCGCGATGCCTGCTGCCGACGACAGGACGCTCGATCAATTTGCCGTGCGCCACCACGGCGCATCGCAGATCGTCGGCTACGACAAGTCGGCCATGCTGTTTTTCATGCTGCGCAACTCGATAGGCAAGGACGCGTTCGACCACGGCCTGCGCGATTTCTGGAGCCGTTACCGCTTTCGCATCGCCTCCTGGGACAATCTGCGCGGCGCGTTCGAGCGCGCATCCGGCAAGAACCTGTGCGCATTCTTCTCCCAGTGGCTGACGCGCACCGGGGCGCCCGCCTTGCGCATCGCAGATGCGGCGGCGCAGCCGGGCGCGAACGGCTGGCGCCTCAGCGTCACGCTAGAGCAGGGAGCGCCGGCCTACGCGCTGTCGGTGCCGCTGCTTGTGCGCACGGCCGGCGGCGAGATAGCCCGAAGCGTCGAACTGTCAAGCGAACGCGCCAGCGTAGCCCTGGATCTCCCGGCAGAGCCGCTGGATATCGTGCTGGATCCGGATTTCCGTCTGTGGCGCCGCCTCGCCCCCGGAGAGGCTCCGCCGATACTGCGCGACGCCATGCTCGCCGAGCGCCCGGCGCTGATCGTCCCGGGGGCGGACGCGGCGGTTCAGGCCGCCGCGCGCGAACTCGCCGGCCGCCTGCTGGAACGCGCCGGCGTCAGCAGCGACAGCGCCTCCGCGCTGCTGGTCGCCGGGCTGCACGCCGAGGTCGACGCATGGCTTGCGCGCGAAGGGATGGCGCCACGGCCGCAACAACTCGCCTCCTCGCGCGGCAGCGCGCAGGTATGGACCGCGCATGGCCGCGGCGGGCGCATCGTGGTGCTGGTTTCCGCGCGCGATGCGCCGTCGCTGGCGGCGCTGGCGCGACCGCTGCCGCACTACGGGCGCGAGAGCTGGCTCGTGTTCGAAGGCGCGCGCATGCTCGAGCGCGGCACCTGGCCGGCGCGGCTTCAGGTGTGGAAACTCAAGCCGGCTTCCGGCGCGCGCTAGGCAGTGACACTGCGCCTGACGAAATCGACCACCGCCCGCGCCACTATCTCCGGCTGATCGCGCTGCGGGGTATGGCCGCAATCCTCGAGCTTGAGCAGTTCCACCGGGCCGCCCGCCTGGCGCGCGATAGCGTCGAGCTGCACCATACTGCCGTACACGTCGCCGAAGCCCTGGATCGCAAGCAGCGGACAGCGAATCGCAGGCAGGTATTCCTCGATGTTCCAGTCGCGGAATGCCGGGGCGAGCCACACGTCGTTCCAGCCGCGAAAGGTCTTCACCGGGTCGCGGTGGTAACGCGCGAGCTTCTGCGGCAGATCGGTGGTTTCAAACGTGTGCTTCGCCGCGACGATGCCCTCGATGCTGATATCCTCGACGAACACGTGCGGCGCGAGCGCCACCAGCGCGCGCACTGCGTGGCCGGCGCCGGCGTAGATCAGCGCGATCGAAGCGCCGTCGCTGTGACCGATCAGTATCGGTCGCTCGATGCCGAGCACGCGCAGCAATTCCGGCAGGAACTCCAGCGCCTCGCGGTGCATGAAGTCGACGCCGAAGGCCTGCTGCAGCACGTCCGACTGGCCGTAGCCGTAGCGCGCATAGACGATTGCGGGCAAGCCGATCTCCGCGGCGATGCGGTCCGGAAAATCGCGCCACTGGCCGATCGAACCCAGGCCCTCGTGCAGGAATACCAGCGTCGGGGCGTTTGCGTCGCCGCCGCCGATGCGGCGGTATTCGAGATTGCGGCCGAGCACGCTGACGAATGCGGATGAATTGGATGCGGACATCGATGCTCGTGCCTGTGTCTTTTTTGCGAGCCGCAAGCTTACCCGAACCGGATGGAAGCTGAATACCCTGCTAAAATTCCGCAACCTCAAACCAGCGTGCCCACTCCGGAGCAAACCATGACGGCCAGCATCATCGACGGCAAGCAGCTCGCGCAAAAACTGCGCGACGAAACGAAACTGCGTGCCGACCGGCTCAGCGCGGCCGGCATCATACCCGGGCTCGCCGCGGTCGTGGTTGGCGACGATCCCGCCTCGAAGATCTACGTGCGCAACAAGATCCGCGCCTGCCACGAAGCAGGCATCCGCTCCGAAGAGCATGCGCTGCCCGCCGACACCACGCTCGAAGCCCTGCTCGCGCTCATCGACAGGCTCAACGCCGACGACGGCGTGCACGCCATCCTGATGCAGTTGCCGCTGCCTGCGCACCTGCCGCAGCCGGCGGTGATCGGGCGCATCTCCCCGGACAAGGACGCGGACGGCCTGCACCCGAGCAACCTCGGTTGCCTGCTGACCGGACATCCGCGCTTCGTGCCGTGCACGCCGGCCGGCATCATGCAGATGTTGCAGACGACAGGACTCGATCTGCGCGGCAAGGAGGCGGTCGTCGTAGGCCGCAGCAACATCGTGGGCAAGCCCGTCGCGCTGCTGCTGCTGCAGGCGGGCGCGACGGTCACGCTGTGCCACTCGCAGACGCGTGATCTCGTGCAGCACACGCGCCGCGCCGACGTGCTCGTCGCCGCGATCGGAAAACCGCACGCGATCGGCGGCGACATGATCAAGCCGGGCGCGGCGGTGATCGATGTCGGCATCAATCGCACGCCCGAGGGCAAGCTGGTCGGCGACGTGGATTACGCCGCGGCGCTGCAGCGCGCCGGCTGGATCACCCCGGTCCCCGGCGGAGTCGGTCCGATGACCATCGCGATGCTGCTGGCCAATACTGTCCTGTCGGCCGAGCGGCGCGCCGCAGCACTAGGGGTCAAGCTCGAAGCCTGAGCAGCGCGCGCTAGAGAGCGCGCGCCAGCATGGCCACGCCTGCGAGCACGCACAGCGCCGCCGCCGCGCGCCGCAGCACCAGCGCGCTGGCGGCATGCGCGGCGCGCGCCCCCGACGCAAGCCCGGCGAGTTCGAACAGCACGATCCACCCGGCGAGCAGGAAGTCGATCGAACCATACTGCAGATAGCCCAGGGTGCCGAACAGCGCGGCGACGATCTGCAGCACCTGGCCCGCGCCGACTGCCGAGAGCGGCGCGAATCCCAGCACCAGCATCATCGGCACCGAAAACAGCGGGCCGCCCGCGCCCGACAGACCCGAGCCGAAGCCCGCAACCGCGCCGACGCTCAACAGCAGCAATTGCTGCGCGCGCGATCTGCCGTTGCGATATCCGCCGTCTGCGCGCCGGGCAGGAAACAGGACATAGGTTCCTGCCAGAATGACGAGCAGCGCGATGATCAGGGTGAGCGCCGGCGCGGCAATCATCGCCTTCGCGCCCGCGCCCAGATAGCTGAAAATCAGCGCGCCGGCGAGCACCGGCAGCGTGATGTCCCATTCGATCGAGCCGCGGCGCTGGAACAGCCAGGTGCCCGCGATGCCGGTAAACAGGAATGTGAACAAGGCCGTTGCCGTGGCCTGATGAATCGGCATGCCGCCGAGCCAGCTCAGCGCCGGAATGAGCAGGACACCGCCCACGCCCACCGCGCCTATGAAAAAGCCGACTGCGAGCGCGATCGCTGCGAGCGCCAGCCATTCGTTCGAAATCACGCACGCCTCATGAGCCATCCTCGTCGAAAATTATCAAACTGCAGGCGCTGTAGCGCAGGCGCCCTCGCCTGCATTCGCCTTCCAGTAACGCAGGCGCCCCCGCCTGCATTCGATGGTTGCAGGCGAGGCACCTGCGCTACAAAACAGAATGCATGAAGTATTGCGATGATGCATTATGCACGCCATAGCCTCGCTGGCTCATGTCACGGAGGAAATCGATGCCACGTGTACGCAATTCGCATATCAGCCGCCTGCCCTATTCGCCCGAAACGCTGGGCCGCGTCGAAGTCGACTGCCCCGACGAACTGGTCGCGGGTTCCATGGCGACGATTCGCATCACCTACACCGCCGGCAAATTCGGCATCGACGATCAGGGCAGCATCCGCTTCCTGTTCCGTTTCGCGAGCGACTCCGGCCGTCCCCAGTTCGAGCGCCCGAACGCGCCAAATTTCGTCACCATGAGTTCGTCCAACAACACCACGCTGGTGCCCGAGTACCATCCCCGCGGCGGCTTCCGGCCCTGGTTCAAGGCGATACGCGTCAATGTAATGAAGCATTTTCTCGCCGAGGGCGACAGCATCACGCTGGTCCTCGGCGACAAGAGCCAAGGATCGTCAGGCTGGCGCGTGCAGTCGCTGCGCGAGCCGATGTTCGAAGTACGGGTGCAGGCCGATCCGTTCGGCGCCGTAGTCTACGGCGACGTCGCCGGCGGCAAGCAGATCCGCATCGTCCCGGGCGAGCCCGCGCTATGGAAGCTCCTGCTGCCGACGCTGATCGGCGTCGACGAACCGTTCCGCCTATGCATCCGCGCGGAAGACCGCTGCGGCAATCCGACCACGCACACGCGCGGACGCTTTCGGTTGCAGCCGAGCGCGCCGATCGCCGGCCTGCCCGAGCGGATCGATGTCACGCCCGAATCGCACCCCCTCGTGCTGGAAGGCCTGCGCGTCGCGTCCGCGGGCGAACTGCGCGTCGCGCTGCTCGACGAGCAGAACCGGACGCACGCCGTGTCCAACCCGCTGCGCGCGGTAAAGGCGCCGGCGCTGCGCCATTACTGGGGCGACTTCCACGCGCAAAGCGAGGAGACCATAGGCACCAACACCGCGCGCGACTATTTCCTGTTCGCCCGCGACCGCGCGTTCGGCGATTTCGTCGGCCACCAGGGCAACGATTTCCAGATCACCACGCCGTTCTGGAACGAGCTTAACGGCCTGTATCGCGAGTTCAACGATCCGGGGCGCTTCGTCACCCTGCCGGGCTATGAATATTCCCCGGTTACTGCGCTCGGCGGTGACCGCAATATCTTCTTCTTCGACGAGGGGCGCCCGATCCGCCGCTCGTCGCACGCGCTGGTGGAGGACGTGTCCGATATCGACACCGACTGCAATCACGTCAACGAGCTGTTCCAGGCGCTGCGCGCGGCCGGCGA
Organism: Burkholderiales bacterium; assembly: GCA_038206915.1. Taxonomy (GTDB): domain Bacteria; phylum Pseudomonadota; class Gammaproteobacteria; order Burkholderiales; family SG8-39; genus 2-12-FULL-64-23. The sequence continues at coordinate 75,563 of JBBRAI010000009.1, forward strand.
GAACGCACTGGCTTTCGCCCACGTCGGCGGGCGCTATGCCGACCTGCGCGCCGGGCACGACGGCAGCATAGAGAAATCCGTAGAAGTGCACTCCGCCTGGGGAACTTTCGAATGGATCCTGTTCGATGCCTTCGAACTCGGCCACCGCGTCGGCGTGGTATGCAACAGCGACGATCACAAGGGACGCCCCGGCGCGAGCCATCCCGGCGCATCGATGTTCGGCGCCTACGGCGGGCTGACCTGCCTGCTCGCGCCAGAACTCAGCCGCGCAGCGATCTGGGACTGCCTGAAGAGTCGCCGGCATTACGGCACCACCGGAGAGCGCATGCTGCTGGATGTGCGCGCCGCCCTGGCCTCGGGCGCGGAGCGTTTCGACAGCGATCCCATGCTTGGCGTCTCGGCTTCGGCGCCGGTGAAAGAAGCGCTGATGGGCGATATCGTGCGCACCCCGGCTGCCGGCGCGCGCATCTCGGTGTCGGCGACGGCCTCCTCGCCGATCGAGCGCATCGATCTGCGCTGCGGCGCAGACACCATCGAGACCTTCCGCCCATACGCCGCAGCGGATCTAGGTCGGCGCATCCGCGTGATCTGGGAAGGCTCGGAATACCGCGGCCGCGGCCGCATGACGTCATGGGACGGCCATCTCGAATTCGCCGGCAACGAGATCGAATCTTTCGAGCCGATCAATTTCTGGCACCTGGAGAAAGAACTGCGCCGCGTCGGCGCGAGCCGACTCGAATGGGAATCGGTGACCACGGGCAATTTCGCCGGCGCCGATATCACGCTTAAAACACCCGACGCCGGCACGCTGACCATCGCGACGCCGCACGTCAAGACCTCGCTCGCGGTACGCGACATCGGTTACGAGGACACGACGTTCGAAGCCGGTGGCCTGTGGCGGCGCGTGCGCGTGTTCCGGCTGCCGGACAGCAATCCGCATCTCGCCTGCGCGTTCGCGCGCGAGCTGCCGATCGCCGCGCAGGGGGATACGCCGGTGTATGTGCGCGTGACGCTGGAAAACGGCCATCAGGCGTGGTCCAGCCCGATTTATCTGTTCCACTGAGGAGATGGGGTTGGACGAATTTTTGAATGATCGCCCCGCCACCAGACGACAGGTCTGATTCCGACCTGCGCTTATCGGTTGCCCAAGCGATTGTGCTCGGTATCCCACCCCTTGCAGGCCAGAGCGATATAGCGCGGTACAGGCCGCGCTCCGGTACCATAAGCGCTGATGGTGCGCGTGGTCATTCCCAATGCCTTGGCGGCAGCCGCCAGCGACAGCCCGTTGCGCGCGCGCCACGAAGCGAAGATGCGGCTGTTCTCGTCAGGCGCGTTTTGCGCCTGGGCATCTAACCACAGCGTGTCCGCGCCGATCTGAATATCGAGTTCGGGCCAGGTCACCGCCCAGCCCTCGCCATCGACCAGCGTTGCTTTGGAGAATGCTTTCGGATCGCGCAGTGGGCGCAGACCGGGCGATTCCTCGAAAAAGCTGGAAAAATCAACCTTGAAAACGCTTCCGTCGGCGTAGCAAAGCCGCATGTGAAAATTCGGCAGGACGGCGATGCTCTTCAGTCGCGGACGCTTCATGGATGCCATTTTTTCCACTCCTGCAAAAGGTCTTCAACATTGGCTCGCACCCATGTCATCACTTCATCTCGCAAGGTGCGCGGCATGTTGCCGCTGATATCCCGCGTTTCAAGTTCAATGCTGACATCCACGCTGCCACCGACGAGATGACAATGCGCCGGTCCGTGGTCGCGTTCGCGTATTTCCAGCCTGTACTTATTGCCGCGAAAACGCTGCTTCGTGGTCATGCGTGAATGATATAGAAATTATTTCTATATGTCAAATTGGTTCTGTTAAGCCCATCCCACTCCATGTTTTCACCCTTATTGAGTTGCCACTTTAGATTTAACTTGCAACTTTGATGTTCTTTGTTTCACTTAAGTTTCTTGTCAGGAAACAGCAACTGTTTTTGTTCTAGAACAGCGGTGTAAATGTGTTGTTATCCATTTGATCTATCGCCGTAACCTGTCACTCTTAAGATCGAGCGCGGCACATCAAACAGCTTTTGCAAGAGATGGCGGTGCTGGTGAAGAACCCCGAGCGCGCCTGCGCTACAGTGTCTTGCAGTTTGGTAATCTTCAATAAGGCAAATCGGGCGAGAGGCAATAGGGACGCCACTTTCCGCCGAATTGCCACGGCACAGAAGCGCGCAGCGAACGACGCGCCCTCACACCGCGCAGCTGCGAAAGCCGCAGAACATGTCGGCGCGATGCGGCTGGTAGAAGTTGCGCCAGCTGTTGCGGATCAAACGTATCGGAGTAGCAAAACTCCCGCCGCGCAGCACGCGGTGATCGTCTGCAAACCAGGGCGCGGAGTATTCCTTGTAGGGATCGGCGACAAAACCGGGGTATGGCGCAAAGCGGCTGGAAGTCCACTCCCAGGTATTTCCCAGCATCTGGCACGCGCCCCAGCCGCTGCGGCCGGCGGGAAACGCGCCTACCGCTGCGGGTCCAAGGCAGTGCGCGCCTAGCTGCGCAAGCGATTCCGGAGGCCGCGTGACTGTATCGCCCCAGGGGTAGCGCCGTTTGCCGCGTCCGTCGGGGCCGGTCGCGGCGGCGCGTTCCCACTCGGCTTCCGTCGGCAGGCGCCTGCCCGCCCAGCGGCAGTAAGCCTCGGCTTCATGAAAGCTGACGTGCATGACCGGCTCGCGCGGCGGCAGCGCGATGAGCCGATCGAAGCGCCGCAGATTCCACTTAGCGCCCTCGCGCGTCCAGTAGCGCGGCGCCTGCAGCGCGAGTTCGTCGAGCATCTCCCGGCCCGCCTCGCTCCAGAACTCGCGCCGCCGGTAGCCGGCATCCTCGACGAAGGCCGCGAATTCTGCATTGGTCACAGCCTCGCGCGCGATGGCGTAACCCGGCAGTTCGATAGCGTGCTCCCATTTCTCGTTGTCGAATACGAAGCCGCTCGCGCGCGCGGCGCCGAGCATCATGCTGCCGGTGGGAATCTCGATGTCGGGCGCGCGTGCGCCGCCCGGAGCGTCCTCGTCCGCTGCGGACGCCGCCAGCGGCAGCGGATAGCCCAGCGTCTGCCACATGTAGCAGAACGCCTCGTTGTGCATGTCCTGATGGAATATGCACAGTTGCACGAAGTAGGCGAGTTCCTCGGTCAGCGCACCACGGTCGAGCAACTCGAGCGTGCGCTCGAGCACGCTACTGCAGTAGCTGCGGGTTGCGTCGAGAGCCGGCAGCGCAAGAGACCAGCGCGTGTCATGCGCCACGCGCGCCGAGTCGTACAGCCGGTCCGCGCCGGCAAGCATGGACGACGCCTCGAACGAACCCCTGCGATGCACCCAGAATTCCTGAAACCAGCCGATGTGGCCTATCTCCCACAGCGGCGGATTGACTATGGGAAGCAGCGGTACCTCGAGCCTCGCGGCGTCCAATTCGCCGGTCAGCCTGTCGGTGAGCGCCTGCGTTTCGCGCAACCATGCCGCCAGCCCGGCCGCAGGCGGGCACGGACCGTAGACGGCAAAATCCGGCCATCCGATGCGATGTGCGGGCACTGCCTGTCTGACCACTTCCCAGCTGCTCCCGTTCCGATAGACCCCGACATTGTAACGTCCGATACGCGGCGTCGAGGCTGAATGCATCGTAGTGTCGATCCTGATAGCCAGGAACGGCAAAAGGGGTCACACTGACGCTCGATTTAACCGAGTTCCAACGGGAGCCATCAATGACTCATGCAAAAATGCTGAAAACTCGGCGCGCGAAAAAGCGAACCAGGAAAGTGCTCGCCGGGATAGCGAAGCGGGCGAAGAAGATGGGGCAGAAAGGCGCGAAAGCGGCAAGCGCAGTAGCCGCGGAAGTGAAGTCCTCTTAGCCTTACTCCGCCGGGAAACAAGAAGGCTGCAATTGCGATCCCCTCGCGAGCGATCGCAGGCGCCACCCTTGCGGTGGCAATTTCATGTCCGGCACGATATGTAGACTTAGCGCAATATCCCGAGGCGAACCATGGCTGTTCCCAGCCCCGTCGATCTGAGCCACAAGCAAGTCCTGGACGCCATGCTATTGAAACTCCACGGCGTGGAAGCCGGAGAGGTGACCGGCCTGCTCGCCTATTTCGTCGGCAAGAAAATGTTCGCCTGCATCACCAATGGCGGCGTCGGCGTCAGGCTCCCGGCGGCGGACGCCGCAAACCTGCAGTTTTCCAAGGACGGCGTGGTCCCGTTCCAGCCCAAGGGCATGAAGAGCACCAGGGAATGGGTCCAGATCAATCACGAGAACTCCGCCGATTACGCGCAGGACCTCGCGATCTTTCAGTCCTCCATCGCCTTCGTCAAAGCGGCAAGAAGCTGAGCGCAGTCAAGCTGCGATCCTGTTTGCTTGCTCACAGCTTCAGCGGCTTCCAGTAGCCGGTAAGCTCCAGATAGCCCGCTCCCAACGGCTTGCCCGCAGCGCGCGCCCGCACCGCGCCTTCCCAGTAAATGGTGCCGGTGCTCGCGCGCGAGTCGAGTTCCTGATCGTCCATCAGCGGCTCCAGTTCGAGTTCGAGGTCCCCTGCCCTGAGGCGCATCGCGACCGGATATTCCGCGCCGGTGCGCGGCGAACGCCAGCGGCGCAGCGGCTCGAAGACGACGTCATGCGGCTTGAGAACGCGCACCTGGCCGTCGGCGCCGCGCAGGCCGCCTCCCGCCCAGTAGGTGCCGCCCTGCTTGTCGCGTATGCGAAACGCCATCAGCGCGCCGCCGCCGGCAAGATTGAGCCCGACCCAGTCCCAGCCTGCGGCGTCCGCAGCCAGGTATTCGCTGGACCACTCGTGATCGAGCCAGGCGCTGCCGCTGACCGAGAACTGCTCGCCCCTGACGCTGACCGTTCCCGACACGGCAAGCTGCGGCTGGCTGTAGTAGTAGCTCGCCTGCGCCGGACCCGGACCCTTGCGGCTAAATCCGCGATCGCCCTGCAGCAGCGGCGCTGCGGCGGGCTTGAATTCGAGCGCATAGGCGAAGTCGCGCGCCGCAATCCTCGCGCTGTAGCCGCTTTCGGTCTGCCTGAGCGACCAGTCATCGATCCAGACATCGGTGCGCCCTTCGCTTGCCTCGGCGAGTCCGAAGCCCGCGCGCGCAGCGCGCTGATCGTGCAGCAGCCTGCCGATGTTTGCGTCGGCGAGCGCCGCATGCGCGAACAGCAGCTGGCGCGGCGCAAACTTGCTGGGGTTCGCCTCGGCCAGCAGCGGTCGGTTGCGAAAGAACGTGACCTGCATGCCGAATTCGCTGCCGTCCTTCCGTTTCAGCCAGCCGGTGAGGTACCACCACTCGGTGCGGAATTGCGCATGGCTGCCCGCATCGCGCGGGAAGCGCAGCTCGACCCCGGGACGCACCTGCGCGTAGTCCTGCGCGAGCGCGCCCGCGCACAGCCACGCGCATCCGAGCGTCGCCGCCAGCAGCAACGCACCACGTTTGATCGCGCGCCTCACCAATCCTCCCGCACCGCACGCACCACGTCCACGCCCAGCGCACGCCTTCCGCTCGCAAGTGCGGTCAGAACCGCGAGCGCGAGCAGTGCGGCGGCAAGCAGCGCCAGCAGACCCCAGGGCGAATGCAGTTCCATGCTCCAGTGAAACGATTGCCGGTTGACCACGCGGATCAACACCAGGCCGATGACCCAGCCCAGCGCGAGGCCCAGCGCGAGGCCGAGCGCGCTGACCAATGCGCCCTCGATAGCGAGCATCGCGCCGATCTGGCGCCGCGTCATGCCGACGTGGCGCAGCATGCCGAATTCGCGGCTGCGCGCAAGCACCAGCGCGCCGAAGCTCGACGACAGGCCGAACAGGCCGATCAGCACTGCAACGGCTTCGAGCGCGTAGGTCACGGCGAAAGTGCGGTCGAACACCCTGAGCGAGCGCGCGCGGATTTCGCCGGGCGAGCCGAATTCCAGCCTGGCGGCGCCCGGAACACCGGCGCGGATTGCCCGCATGATTGCATCCACGCTTGCACCCGGCGCGAGAAACAACGCGGCGTCGTTGGCATCGCGATCCCCGGTCAGCTCGGCGTACAGGTCACGCCGGATGATTACCGAGCCGTGCTGGCGCGCGTAGTCGCGCCAGATGCCCGCGACGGTGAAGCGCTGCAGTTTGCCCGCGAGCGGAAGCTGCACCACCGCGCCCACGCGATAGCCATAGAGATCGGCCATCGCTTCGCTCGCCCACAGTGGAGGCGGCTCGTCCGCGCGCGGCGTGCGCGATTCGCCTACCAGCGGCAGGCGCATGCCCGGATCGTCGCCGCCGAAGGAACGCGCAAGCAAGGCCACCGCCGGCTTGCCTGGCGCGAGCAGCAGCTGCTGGACGCGCAGGAACTCGGCACGGCGCACCCCGGGCAGCGCGGCGATGCGCGCTTCGTCTGCGGGGGACAGGAACCCGGTGTCGCCGCCCATGCCGGTGCGCAGGTACAGGTCCGCCGGCAGCACCTGCTCCAGCCAGGCATCGAGCGACACGCGGAACGAGGCGACCATGATCGCCATCGCCACCATCAGCGAAAAGCTCGCGACGATCGCGGCCAGACTCACCGCCGCCTGCCCCGGCGCGCCCTGCAGCTGCGCCAGCGCGAGGCGTGCGCCGGCGCCGCGCGGGCGCGGCAGCAGGCCGAATACAGTGGTCGCGAGGCGCGGCATCAACGCGAGCGTGCCGACCAGCATCAGCGCGATCGCGAGATAGCCAAACAGCGGTATGCCGCCTACCGGCCCAGGCAACGTGCACGCCGCGCCCAGCAGCAGTAGCAGCGCGCCGGGCCAGGCCGGGCGCAGGTGCGCGAACGCGGTCTGCTCGTCGCCCGCCTTCAGCGCCTGCGCCGGCGCGGCGCGCGCGGCTTCCAGCGCCGCGGCGAGACTGCCCGCCACCGCGACCAGCACGCCGAGCGCAAAGAACAGCGCGCTCGCCCATGGATCGGCATGCAGATCCGGATGCAGCCCGCGAAACTCCCCCGCGCCCAGGTCTGCGCCGAAGTGCGCGAGCACCGCGGCCGCGATGAAGTAGCCGGCGCCAAGGCCGATCGCCGCCCCGGCTGCGCCGATCAGCGCGCCCTCGGCGAGCAGCATGCGCGCAATACCGCCGCGGGTCACGCCGAGCACGCGCAGCAGCGCGAGCTGCGCGCGCCGGCGCACCACCGACAGCGCCTGCGCCGAAAACACCAGGAAGCCGCCGGTGAACAGCGCCACCAGCGCCAGCACGTTAAGGTTCACGCGGTAGGCGCGCGACAGGTTCGCATTGCGCTGCAGATCGCTTTGCGGACGCTCCACCAGCAGGCCCGGCGGCAATCTCTCCTGCAACTGCAGCTGCAGCGCGGCCACATCGGCGCCCGGGCGCGCGCGGATGTCGATGCGGCTGATGCTTCCGATCCGGCCAAGCACCTGCTGCGCCGCTGCAATATCCATCACACCGAGGCGCTCGCGTCCGCCGCCGCGCAGCAGGCCGGCCACGCGCAGGCGCACCTCGGCGAGCCCCACCTGCAGCGCGAGATGGTCGCCCGGTTTCAGTTCCAGCCAGTCGGCGGCGGCCGGGCTCAGGAACAGCGCATCCGGACGCAGCAGGTCGAGCGTGTCGGCGCGCGCGTCGCCGATCAGCGCGGGCTGCACCGCGGCCGCGCGGAAAGCGTCGACGCCGAGCACATGCAGGCTGTCCCGGCGGCCCGGCAGTTTTGCATCGGCTTCGAGCACCGGGCTCGCCACCGCCACCTGCGCCAGGCGCGCGAGGCGCGGATAGAGCATTTCGTCGAAGCCTGCGCGCGGGCCGCGGATCTCCAGGTCGGCCTCACCGGCGAGCGAACGCACCGCCTGCGAGAATTCATTCAGCGCCACTGCGTTGATCAGCTGCACCGCATAGCCCAACGCCACGCCCAGCGCAATAGCCAGCACCGACACCGCGAGTCGGCCCTTGTGCTGCGCCAGCGGCGCGAGCAGCAATGCTGCACGCGACAGCGCATGCGACGAAAAAGTCAGCGCGGCCGGCGCGTGCATCAGCCGCCCTCGCGCAATCCCTGCGCGGTCAATATCACAATGCGGTCGGCGGTCGCTGCTGCCGCGCGCGAATGCGTCACCAGGATGCAGGCCGCGTTGCGCGTCTTGACCTGCTCGCGCAGCAGCGCGAGCACCTGCGCCGCGCTGTCCGGATCGAGGTTGCCGGTAGGCTCGTCCGCGAGCAGCAGCCTGGGCCGGTGCACCAGCGCGCGCGCAATGGCGACGCGCTGCAACTCGCCGCCGGAGAGCTCGCGCGGCATGCTCGCTTCGCGCCCGGCCAGGCCGACTGCCGCGAGCATCGCCTGCGTGCGCCGTGCCGCTTCGCCGTCTGCCACACGGTTCAGCTCCAGCGGCAGCGCCACGTTCTGCGCCAGCGACAAATAGGGCAGGATGTGGAAGGCCTGGAACACGAAGCCCATGCGCTCGCGCCGCAGGAGGGTGGCGGCATCGTCGTCGATCCCGGTAAGATCGATCCCGTCCAGGCTGATATTGCCCGCATCCGGGCGGTCGAGCCCGGCGATCAGGTTGAGCAGCGTGGATTTGCCGATGCCGGATTCGCCCATCACCGCGATATACTCGCCGGCGGCGAGCGTAAGGTCGACGCCGTGCAGCACGCTGCGGCCGCGCGCGCCGGCGTAGGTCTTGCTCAGGTTTTGCAGCACCAGCATTGGCGGAAACGGCCAGTCGGAATCACCGAAGCGAGGTTAGCCTGCGCGCCACTGCGTGGCAAGCCGCTTGTGGCAGCGCGGGCGCGCGAATTCGTGTCGATTGCGCGCTCGGCGCCCCTGCTATCCATTACAATCGCGCCAATTGGGCCGGAGCGAGAAAAAATTGGTTCAGACACCCAAATCCGAATTCGACCGGCTGACCGAGCGCCTGGCGGAGGTGCAGCACCTCCTGGGGCGCCACCGTCTGGTCGAAAGCCTGGTCAATCGGCAGGATATGCCCAAGCACGACCTGGTCGAGAGCCTGGTGCACAAGCAGAATCTGGGCGAACTCGGAAACGTGTTCGACCGGCTCGATCCGGTGGACGCGGCGCGCATCATCGAGTCGCTGGCGCCCGCCGACCGCCTGCTCGCCTGGGACCGCATCAGGGAGGACCGCCGCGACGGCATACTCGTGCTCCTGCTCGACGAGGTGCGCGAGCAGTTGATCAACGTCTACAGGCAGCCTAGCGAAAAAGCCTCACTCAACGCGTTCGATCTGCACGAGGGCCGGCTGCGTCAGGTGAAAGTGGCGACGAAGGCGGATCTCGCCAATATCAAACCGATCTGGGTCGACCTGGTGGCGCCCTCCGCCGAAGTGCGCTATTGGGTCGGCGAATACTTCGGCCTGGAAATCCCCGACCCGGACCACCTCACCGACCTCGAGGCCAGCGCGCGCTTTTATGTCGAGGACAACGGCGAGATCCACCTGCATTCCGACTTCCTGCTCGACGCCGGCGATGAGGCGCGAAACATCGCGGTCGCCTTCATCCTGCACCGCGACATCCTGTTCTCGGTATGCAAGGAGGAATTGCCGGTATTCCGCCTGCAGCGGCTGCGCGCGCGCACCGTCCCCGGCTACGTCACTGAAGGCAAGGACGTACTGCTCGACCTGTATGCAGCCGACGCGGAATACTCCGCCGATGCGCTTGAGGACATCTACGCCGATCTCGAAATCGTCAGCAGGCGAGTGCTGAATCCGCAGGTGAGCGACGATGCGGCGGCGCAGATTCTGTCCGAGATCGCGCACGGCGAGGACCTGAACGGACGCATCCGCCGCAACGTGCTCGATACCCGGCGCGCGCTGTCCTTCCTGACGCGCGGCAGGACCCTGTCGGCCGCGCAGCAGGACGAAGCGCTGCAGATCGTGCGCGACATCGAGTCGCTCGACAGCCATACGACTTTTCTGTTCGGAAAGATCAACTTCCTCATGGACGCCACGGTCGGTTTCATCAACATCAACCAGAACAAGCGCGTGTCCAAGCTGACCACCATCAGCATCATTTTCGTGCCGATCAATATCCTC
>JBBRAI010000010.1:0-80755 GCA_038206915.1 Burkholderiales bacterium
GAAGTTGACCCGCGCGCCGGTGGTGATTTCGCCGGCGAGCACCACCAGATTGTCTTTGACCAGCGTCTCGGCCGCGACTCGGGAGGTTTTGTCCTGCGCTAGAATGGCGTCCAGAACCGCGTCGGAAATCTGGTCGGCGACTTTGTCCGGATGGCCTTCAGAAACCGATTCCGAGGTGAACAGGAAAGAGTTCATTGCTGGGTTCTATTGAGAGTGAAAAGGGCCGTAAGGATAGCATGTCTTGATTCAATGCCAAAATGAGGCAGCGTGATCCTGGGGCTTGCGCGATTGCTGGCCGTCCTGCCTCTTTCCCTATTGCACCGTCTCGGTGCGCTGTGCGGATGGCTGGTCTATCTCGCCGCCCCGCGCTATAGGCGCTGCCTGACGGCGAATCTGCGCGCCGCGGGCTACGTACAGTCAAAGATGCTGCATCAGGCAATCGGCGAGGCCGGCAAAGGCCTGCTCGAATTGCCCGCGGTATGGCTGCGCCCGCATGCAACGGTCGTCGGCTGGGTGACGCGAGTGAGCGGCTGGGAACTCGTCGAGGCGGCGCTGGCGCGGCGCCGCGGAATCCTGTTCCTTACGCCGCATCTGGGCTGCTTCGAAATCACCGCGCAGTATTACGCCTGGCGCGCCAGCGCCGACACGCCGCTTACCGCGCTGTACCGGCCGCCGAAGAATAAGGCAGTGGAACCGCTGATGCTGGCCGGGCGCGACCGACCCAATCTGCGGCTTGCGCGCGCCGACCTCAGAGGCGTGCGCGTGCTGCGGCATGCGCTCCGGCGCGGCGAGGCGATTGGCATCCTGCCCGATCAGGCGCCCGGCGTGGGCGAAGGCGTGTGGGCGGATTTTTTCGGGCGCCCGGCCTATACAATGACGCTGGCCGGGCGCCTGGCCGCGTCCTCCGGCGCCCAGGTGATTCTCGCGTTCGCCGAACGCCTGCCCGCGGGCCGGGGTTACCACCTGCATCTGGAGATTGTGCCGGCGGCGCTTTCGGAGGAGACGCCGGCGCGCACGCTGAACCGTGCGCTGGAAGGGCTGATTCGCCAGTGTCCGGCGCAATATGCCTGGGGATACAACCGTTACAAGGTGCCGGCGGGGGCGCAGGCGAAATGATGAGATTCATGCCCGCGATCGACGAGCGCCAGCGCGAAGCCGGCATCTTCCGGGTCGATTTGCGCGCCGCGCCGTGGCCGGCGCCTAGCGACACATGCTGACCCGCGCCGCCCTTGCCCTGATGTGGCTGTTGCGGCTGCTGCCGCTGCCGCTGCTCGCCGCGATCGGCAACGGTTTCGGCCCGCTGCTGTACGCGCTCGGCCGCGCGCGCCGCCGCGTCTGCCTGATCAATCTTGAGCGCTGCCTGCCCGAACTCGCAGTCGGCGAGCGCGAGGCGCTGGCTCGGCGCCATTTTCAGGCGTTCGCGCGCGCATTTCTCGAGCGCGCGATCGGCTGGTGGAGCTCTCCCGAGCGCATCCGGCGGCTGGTGCGCATCGAGGGCCGGGAGCATTACGAAGCGGCGCGCGGCGCGCCCTTGATCCTGCTTGCGCCGCATTTCGTCGGTCTGGATATGGGCGCTGCACGGCTGATGTTGGAAATCGACCTGGTATCGATCTACGCACGGCAGAAGAACAAGGTATTCGATGCCGCCCTGTACGCCGGCCGCATGCGTTTCGGACGGGTGACGTTGCTGTCGCGCCAGGACGGTGTGCGTCCGGCGCTGCGCGCGATGCAGGCGGGACGACCGTTTTATTACCTGCCGGACATGGACTACGGTGAACGCGACACCATATTCGTGCCTTTTTTCGGCGTCGCCACCGCCACCATCACCGGCGTTTCGCGCCTGGCGCGCCTGGCCGGGGCGCGCGTGCTGCCTTGCGTTACCCGGGTGCTGCCGGACGGCGAAGGCTACGTGCTGCGTTTCCATCCGGCATGGGAGGGCTATCCGGGCGCCAGCGTCGAAGCCGACACGCAGCGCATGAACGCGTTCATCGAGGGCGAGGTGCGGCAGATGCCCGAGCAGTATCTCTGGGTGCACAAGCGCTTCAAGACGCGCCCGCTGGGCGAGCCCTCATGGTACTGAGGGTGTCGAGGGTCCAGAGGAAAGCGGGCGAGCGCGGCGGCCGCCGGCGTTTTCACGGCTCGCGCTCTGCGGTTACTATTGGACCATGAGTTTCGCCAATCCGGAGCCGGAACAGATCTGCGCGCTGCTCAAGCGCGTGAAGACCATCGCGGTGCTGGGTTACTCGCCCAAGCCCGCCCGGCCCAGCCATGCCATCGCGCGGCGCATGCAGCAGCTGGGATTCCGCATCATCCCGGTGCGCCCGGGAATCAGCGAGGGACTGGGCGAGAAGGCCTACCCCGAGCTTGCCTCGGTGCCGGAGCGCATCGATCTGGTAAACGTGTTTCGCGCCTCAGAATTCGTGCCGAAAATCGTCGACGAATGCCTGCGCCTCGGCCTGGAAAACATCTGGATGCAGGACAATATCTGGAATGAGGACGCGGCCGCGCGCGCCCAAGCCGCCGGCATGACGGTGGTCATGGACCGCTGCATCCTGCGCGACTACACGAGGCTTTGCCTTGACCATCACCCGGTTTGAACGCGATGGCAAACTTACCCCGGTGCGCCCCCACGTCACCGGCGGTGCAGGCGAGGCTGGAAATGGCCGCTGAAGCATTGCGCATCGCGCCGCTGGACGAAGGCGACATCGCCGCGGTCGTCGTACTCGCCGGTGTCATCTGGCGTCACCACTACCCCGGCATTATCAGCATGGCGCAGATCGACCACATGCTGGCGCAGCGTTACACGCACGAGATCATCCGCGCGCAGATGCAAAGCGCCGACGCCTGGTGGGACAAGGCGCTGCTCGGCGACAGGATCATCGGCTTCGCCCAGTACGAGCGTTACGAGGGCGCGATGAAGCTCGACAAGCTCTATATGCACCAGGACTACCAGCGCCAGGGGCACGGCGCGCGCATGCTCGCGCATGTCGAAGCGGCGGCGCGCGCACGCGGCCTGGACGCGGTCAGGCTGAACGTCAACAGGTACAACGCCAAGTCCATCGCCGCCTACCGCAAGAGCGGCTACGCGGTGGTCGCGACGGTGGTCGCGGACATCGGCCGCGGCTTCGTCATGGACGATTACGTCATGGAGAAGCGCTGGTGAAACTCGCCTTCACCAAGATGCAGGGGCGGGCAACGATTTCGTCGTGCTCGACGGCGTCAGTCGGAAAATTTCGCTGGGCTCGGAGCAATTGCGGCGCCTGCGCCGCAGTCGTAGTCGGCATCCGCCGCGGCCTGCTCGATGCACGCGTACACGAGTCCATGCGTGGCGGCGATTTGACGATATGCTGGGAAGGCGCGGACAATCCGGTGTGGATGACCGGGCCCGCGGTCACCGTGTTCGAGGGAGAAATTGAGATTGGCTAATGCTGAAGAAGTGGTGCGCTACCTGCAGGACAACCCCGGTTTCTTCGAGGAATACGCCGAATTGCTGGCGCAGATCTACATTCCGCATCCGCACGGCGGCCGCGCGATCCCGATCGCCGAGCGCCAGATACTCACGCTGCGCGAAAAAAGCAGGATGCTCGAGGGCAAGCTGGCCGAGCTGATCCAGTTCGGGGAGGAAAACGACGCGATCGGCGAAAAGATGCACCGCCTGTGCATCGCGCTGCTGCCGGCCGGCGACATGCAGACCACGCTGCAGGCGCTGTACTACAATCTGCGCGAGGATTTCGCCGTGCCGCACGCGGCGCTGCGCCTGTGGAGCGCCGATGCAGGCGCCACCTTGGGAGCAGGCGCGGAATTCGCGCCGGTCAGCGCGGAGCTGCGCGGCTACGCCGCGGGCCTCGAGCATCCGGTTTGCGGCCCCGACGCGAACCCCGAAGTGCTCGCCTGGTTCGGCGAGACCGCCGCGCAATTGCGCTCGGTCGGGATCATTCCGCTGCGCGGCACGAACAAGGCGAGCATCGGCATGCTGGGGCTCGCCAGCGAAGACGCGAAGCGCTTTTATCCGGAGATGGGGACGCTGTATCTCAAGCGCCTGGGCGAACTCCTGAGCGCGGCAATCGAGCGTCACCTGTAGCCATGCCGGCGGGCGCGACCCGGCCCGACCCACGCCGCGAACTGCTGGCGGCCTACCTCGCGCATCTGTCGCACCAGCGCCACCTCGCCGCGGGCACGCGGCGCAATTACCTCAAGGACATCGAAACGCTGTTCGGGCTCAATCCGGGCCTCGAGCTCGCGCAAATGCTGCCGCAGCATGTCCGCCGCAGCGTGGCGCAGCTGCACGCGCGCGGACTGTCCGGCCGCACCATTGCCCACATGCTGTCGGCCTGGCGCGGCCTGTTCGGCTGGCTTGCGCGCCACCGCGGCTACGGCACCAATCCCTGCGCCGGGCTGCGTGCGCCCAAGTCGCCCAGGGGCCTGCCCAAGGCGCTTTCGCCGGAGGCTGCCGGGCAGCTGCTGGACGCCCCGGCGCAGACGCCACCGGACATACGCGACAAGGCAATGTTTGAGCTTGCCTACTCCAGCGGATTGCGCCTCGCGGAACTGGTCAGCCTCGAACTGTCCCACGCCGAGGCGATCCGTTGCGATGCCGAAGTGACGGTCACGGGAAAAGGCGGCAAGACGCGCAGCGTGCCGGTGGGCGCGAAGGCACGTAGCGCAATCGAAACCTGGCTGCAAGCGCGCGTGCTGCTTGCGCGCCCCGGGGTGCAGGCGCTGTTCGTCGGCGCGCGCGGCGAGCGCATCGCGCCCGGCGTGGTGCGCGCGCGGCTGGCGCGCTGGGCGACGCGCGCCGGCCTGCCGGTGCACGTGCATCCACACGTGCTGCGGCACTCGTTCGCCACGCACGTGCTGCAGTCTTCCGGCGACTTGCGCGCGGTGCAGGAGATGCTCGGTCATTCGAGCATATCGACGACGCAGGTGTACACGCATCTGGATTTCCAGTATCTGGCCAAAGCCTACGACGCGGCGCATCCACGCGCCAGGAAGAAGTAGGCGCACCCACAATTAACGTCATTCCGAGACCTCAGGCCGAGGAATCTGCGTCTTGCCAACATGAAAAGCAGATTCCTCGCGTCGCTCGGAATGACAACCTCTGGAACATACGCATGTTGCCGGGGAAATGGGCTTATCATGCCGGCCGATGAAACAGTTGATCCTGAAGTCCGGGCGCGAGAAGTCGCTCGAACGCCGCCATCCCTGGATTTTTTCCGGCGCCATCGCGCGCGTGCTGGGCGAACCCGATAGCGGCGACAGCGTGGCGGTGCGCGCCGCGGGCGGCGAATTCCTCGCCTGGGCCGCCTATAGCCCGGCATCGCAAATCCGCGCCCGCGTATGGAGCTGGCATGAAACCGAGCCCATCGATGCGGGCTTGCTGCAGGCGCGCCTGGCGCAGGCGCTGGCGCTGCGTGCGCCGCTGCTGGACGCGCGGCACAGCGATGCGATGCGCCTCGTGCATGGCGAGTCAGACGGCCTGCCCGGCGTCATCGTCGATCGTTATGCCGGCGTGAGCGTGCTGCAACTGCTCTCGGCGGGCGCGGAACGCTGGCGCGGCGAGCTTGCGCAGGCGCTGCGCGAACTGCCCGGCTGCAATTGCGTGTTCGAGCGCTCCGATGCCGACGTGCGCGGTCTGGAGGGCCTGCCCGCGCAGTGCGGCACGCTGCACGGCGCGCTTCCCGCCGCCGGCGTGCAGATGCGCGAGCACGGCCTCATCTACAGCGTCGACGTGGCCGCGGGGCACAAGACCGGGTTCTATCTGGATCAGCGCGACAACCGCCTGCGCGTCGGCGCGCTCGCGCGCGGGCGCGAAGTGCTCAATTGCTTCTGTTACAGCGGCGGCTTCAGCCTCAACGCCCTCGCCGGCGGCGCAGCTTCGGTGCTGTCCATCGACAGCTCGGCCGACGCGATTGCGCAGGCGCAGGCGAATCTGGCGCGCAATGCGCTCGACGCCGGCCGCGCCGAATGGCTGGAGGCGGACGTGTTCAAGCAGCTGCGCACCCTGCGCGACCAGGGGCGCAGCTTCGACATGGTGATTCTCGATCCGCCCAAGTTCGCGCCGACCGCGGCATTCGCGGAAAAGGCAGCACGCGGTTACAAGGACATCAATCTGCTCGCGCTCAAGCTGTTGCGCCCGGGCGGGCTGCTCGCGAGCTTCTCCTGTTCCGGCGGCGTTTCCGCCGAGTTGTTTCAGAAGATCGTCGCCGGGGCGGCGCTCGACGCCGGAGCGGACGCATCCATCGTCGGCCGCTTCAGCGCGGCGGCGGACCATCCGGTGTTGTTGTCTTTTCCCGAGGGCGATTATCTGAAAGGGCTGCTCGTCCATCGCGCATAGTGGATAATCGCCCCTTCGCGGTAGCGCGTATCCATCATTCAGGGCAACACAATGAAACCAGACGAAATGGTGCCGGTGACCATACTCACCGGCTTCCTCGGCAGCGGCAAGACCACGCTGCTCAACCGCATACTCAAGGAGCAGCACGGCAGCCGCATCGCCGTCATCGAGAACGAATTCGGCGAGGCGGGCATCGACAACGAGCTGCTGGTGCAGGACACGGGCGAGCAGATCATCGAAATGAACAACGGCTGCATCTGCTGCACCGTGCGCGGCGACCTGGTGCGCATACTGGGCGAACTGCAGGCGAAGCGCGAATCGAAACAGCTGGACTTCGAGCGCATCATCATCGAGACCACCGGCATGGCCGACCCCGGCCCGGTGGCGCAGACGTTCTTCATGGACGAGGACATCGGCAGCTACTATCTGCTCGATTCCATCGTCACCCTCGTCGACGCCAAGCATGCCGACAAGCAGTTGGACGATTTCCGCGAGGCGCAGGAGCAGGTCGGTTTCGCCGATCGCATCCTGCTGTCCAAGACCGACCTTGTCAGCGCCGAGGAGCACGAGCAGTTGAAAGCGCGCCTGGTCAGGATCAATCCGCGCGCGCCGATCAAACCGGTGCATTTCGGCAGCACGCCGCTGGCGGACATTCTCGACATTCGCGGCTTCAACCTGAACGCGATACTTGAAATCGAACCCGGCTTCCTCGAACAGGAGGAGCACGAGCACGACGACGCGGTGCATTCCTTCGTATTCCGCGCGGACCGGCCTTTCGACGGCGTGAAGCTGGAGGAATTCCTCTCCGGCATGATCCAGGTCTACGGCCCGGATCTGCTGCGCTACAAGGGCGTGCTGTGGCTGGACCAGAACGACAATCGCGTGGTGTTCCAGGGCGTGCATATGCTCATGGGCGGGGACGTCGGCAAGCCCTGGGGTCCGCAGGAAAAGCGCGGCAGCGTGCTGGTGTTCATCGGCAGGAAGCTGCCCGAAGACCTGTTCGTCCAGGGGCTGAAGCAGTGCCTGGTCGGATAGGGGTATACCCCTCGTCCACGGCGCCAGGGGTCCGCTTCGATTAGAATCCGGCGATGTTCTTGTCCTTTAATCCCGGCGCGCGCGTCCTGAAATGCATTCTGCTCGCGTTTGCCGTGCTGTTCGCGCAGCACGCGGCGCAGTTGCATGTGCTGGGGCACGTCGAGGAGGAACTGGCGCAGCCGTATAAGGGCAAGACGGCTACGCATTCGATCGAGCAGTGCTGTATCGCGTTTCACGCCGTCGGCAGCGCGCTTACCTCGACCGTTGCGCTGTACGATTTCGATTCGGGACACACCGAGCGCGTCTCCTGGTTTCGCAGCGAGGCGCGCACTCAATCCGTATACCGCCTTCCCGCCCGCGCTCCTCCGCAATCCGCCTAGATTTCCGCAGTATTCGTGACGCTGCCCGGAGCGTGCCGGGCCGGCGTCGTCGCCCGCTTGCGGGCACCAGACGAAAGGAACTCAAGCGTGATCAAGCAGGCACTCATCGCGGCCGCAGTGGCGGCCGCAGTGGCGTCCCCGGGCGCGGCATCTGCCACTACGGATTCGGATATCAAGGAACTGCGCGAGCAGGTGCAGCAACTGAAACAGGAATATGAACGGCGCATCGAGGCGCTGGAACAGCGGCTGCAGCAGGCCGAAGGCGTTGCCGCCAAAGCAGAAGCGCGCTCGACCAGCGCGGAGACCGCCGCGATTCAGGCCGGCACCCGACCAGCGGCGGAGTCCGCGTTCAACCCAGCGGTGTCGTTCATTCTGAATGGCGCCTACAGCAACCTGTCGCAGGACCCGGCGCGGTTTCGCATCACCGGCTTCGCCCCGACCGGAGGTGATGTCACATCGGGCAAGCGCGGCTTCAACCTGGGCGAATCCGAACTCGCCTTGGCCGCGAATGTGGACCACTATTTCCGCGGCACCCTGATTGCCTCGCTGCAGCCCGACGATTCCATAGGCGTGGAGGAGGGTTATCTGCAGACGCTGGCGCTGTCGCATGGGCTGACGCTGAAGGCGGGCCGGTTCTTTTCCAGCGTAGGCTATCAGAATGAAATCCATGCTCATGCCTGGGATTTCACCGACGCGCCGCTGGCGAACAAGGTATTTCTCGGTGGTCAGCTGGCCGACGACGGCCTGCAGCTCAGGTGGCTGGCGCCGAGCGACACTTACTTCGAGCTGGGCGCCGAACTCGGCCGCGGGCGTAGCTTTCCCGGCAGCAACCGCGACAAGAACGGGGCCGGCGCAAGCAATCTGTTCGCGCGCACCGGCGGAGACATAGGCGCGGGCGCGAGCTGGCTGCTGAGCCTGTCGAATCTGCGTACCACGGCGCAGGATCGGGCCTACAGCGACCTCAATTCTCTCGGCACCCAGGTAGACAACAGCTTCAGCGGCGCCAGCCGCCTCTGGGCGCTGGGCGGCGTGCTGAAGTGGGCGCCCATGGGCAACGAAACGAATACCAATTTCAAACTGCAGGGCGAGTATTTTCGGCGCAACGAGGACGGCAATCTCAGCTACGACACCGCCTCGGCCACCGCCGGCGGCACGCAGACCGGCACGCTGCGCTCGGCACAGTCGGGCTGGTACGCGCAAAGCGTCTACCAGTTCATGCCGTTGTGGCGCCTGGGCTATCGCTACGACCGGCTGAGTTCGGGCAGCGTGAACCTGGGACTGGTGGACAGCGGCGCGCTGAGCGCCGCGGATTTCCCCATCTATTCGCGCTACAAGCCGACGCGCGACACGCTGATGCTCGACTTCAGCCCGAGCGAGTTCAGCCGCCTGCGCCTGCAGGTCGCCGACGACAAGTCGCGGCTGGGCGCGAGCGACAAGCAGGTGTTCCTGCAATACATCATGAGCCTGGGCGCGCACGGCGCGCACAATTTTTAGCCCATAGTTTCTATCCCATTGCCAATCGAGGATAAGGATGAAAAAGATCATAGTTTCACTGATGGCCGGCGCGTGCTGGCTGCTGGCGCAGCCAGCGAGCGCAGCACTCAAGGTGTTCGCCTGCGAGCCCGAATGGGGCGCCCTGACGCAGGAACTTGCCGGCGACAAGGTGTCGGTTTTCAATGCCACGACTGCGGCGCAGGACGCGCACCACATCCAGGCCAGGCCGAGCCTGATCGCGCGCGTGCGCAACGCCGACCTGGTGGTGTGCACCGGCTCTGAACTGGAGATTGGCTGGCTGCCGCTGCTGGTGCGCCAATCGGGCAACGAGCGCATCCAGCCAGGCGCGCCGGGCTACCTCGAAGCTTCGCAGTTGGTTACGCGGCTGGAGATCCCCAAAGTACTCGACCGTTCACTGGGGGACGTCCACCCGGAGGGCAATCCGCATATTCAGCTCGATCCGCGCAACATTGCCAAAGTCGCGCAGGTTTTGGGTGAACGGCTGGCGCAACTCGATCCAGTCAATGCCGCGGCTTACCGTGCGCGCACCGCGGATTTCCTGGTGCGCTGGAACGCGGCGATCCGGCGCTGGGAGGCAGCGGCAGCGCCGTTGAAAGGGCTGACCCTGGTCGTCTATCACAAAGACATGGCCTACCTGAATGCGTGGCTGGGCATGCGCGACGTGGGCAGCCTGGAACCCAAGCCCGGCGTGCCGCCGACTACCGCGCATCTCGCCGACCTGGTCGCGCGCATGCAGGCCGCACCGGCCAGGCTGATCGTGTACATGTCCTACAATAGTCCGCAGGCGGCCGAATTTCTGTCCGA
Organism: Burkholderiales bacterium; assembly: GCA_038206915.1. Classification (GTDB taxonomy): domain Bacteria; phylum Pseudomonadota; class Gammaproteobacteria; order Burkholderiales; family SG8-39; genus 2-12-FULL-64-23. Next base: position 10,069 of record JBBRAI010000010.1, read on the forward strand.
GCGCACCAAGATACCCGCAGTCGTGCTGCCGTTCACGGTCGGCGGCAGCGACAAGGCGAAGGATCTGTTCGGCCTGTTCGACGACATCCTGGCGCGCCTGTTGTCGGCGGCGAAATGAGCCATACGGCGGAGGTTCTGTCGATATTGGGACCGGCGTTCATCGCCGGATTGCTCGTCACCGCCGTTCTGGTTCCGTTCGGCTTCGAGGTGCTGAAGCGCGGCATCGTATTCATCGATCTGGCGGTGGCACAGATTGCTGGCGTAGGCGTGATATTCGCCGATTTCCTCGGCTGGGAACCGCAAGGCGTGGCGGTGCAGGTCTCCGCGCTGACGGCCGCGCTGGCCACGGCCCTGCTGCTGACCTGGACCGAGCGGCGCTGGCCGGAGGTGCAGGAGGCGATCATCGGCGTGGTGTTCGTGCTGGGCGCCAGCGGCGCCATCCTGCTGCTGGCGAGCAACCCGCACGGCGGCGAGCAACTCAAGGACCTGCTAGTGGGGCAGATTTTGTGGGTGAGCCTGGCTAGATTACCGTTGGAAGCCCTTATTTATGCGAGTATACTTGCGCTTTGGTTCGGGCTGGGTGCGCGCCTGGGCCGTGTCGGGTTTTACGCGCTCTTCGCCTGCGCCGTGACGTTTTCGGTGCAACTAGTCGGGCTTTACCTGGTTTTTGCTTCGCTGGTGCTGCCGGCTTTGGCGACATTTTATGCCCGGCGCCGGCGCCGGCTGAAGGCGTACTCGGTCGGCCTGCTCGGCTACGCGCTCGGTTTGTCGGTTTCCTTGTGGCTGGATTTGCCTTCCGGCGCGATGATCGTTTGCGCCATGGCGGCCGTAGCCGCGCTGGGTGCAGCCTCGGAACGGCGCCCGGAAACCCTCGGTTTAGCGGCTTGAATCCGGTAAAACCGCCCCAAAATGGAATAATTGACCGTGCCGGACCCAGTAATGGAACAATTTCGTGGCACCACCATCCTGTCCGCGCGCCGTGGACACAGCGTTGCGTTGGGCGGGGACGGTCAGGTTACCCTGGGTAATGTGGTGATCAAGTCCGGCGCGCGCAAAGTGCGGCGCCTTTACCATGACCGAATTCTGGCCGGGTTCGCCGGCGGCACCGCCGACGCGTTTACCCTGTTCGAGCGTTTCGAAGCCAAGCTGGAGAAGCACCAGGGCAATCTGTTGCGCTCGGCGGTGGAACTGGCCAAGGACTGGCGCACCGACCGCATGCTGCGGCGGCTCGAAGCCATGCTGGCCGTGGCCGACCGTGACAGTTCGCTGGTGATTACCGGCATGGGTGACGTGCTCGAACCGGAACTGGGCCTGATCGCGATCGGCTCGGGCGGTCCATACGCGCAGTCCGCGGCGCGCGCGCTGCTGGAAAATACCGAGCTTGCGCCGCGGGAAATCGTCGCCAAGTCGCTGAGCATAGCCGCCGACATATGCATTTACACCAATCAACAGTTGGTCATTGAAACCCTGGATTGATGAAACCAGAGCAAGGCCGCCGCTGTCCAATACTTTTCGGCTCCAAGCCATGTCGCAAATGACCCCGCAGGAGATTGTCCACGAACTGGACAAGCACATCATCGGCCAGGACCGCGCCAAGCGCGCGGTCGCGATCGCGCTCAGAAACCGCTGGCGCCGGCAGCAGGTGGCCGAGCCGCTGCGCCATGAAATCACACCTAAAAACATACTCATGATCGGGCCCACGGGTGTGGGCAAGACCGAAATCGCACGGCGCCTGGCCAAGCTTGCGGACGCACCATTTATCAAAGTCGAGGCGACTAAGTTCACCGAAGTTGGCTATGTCGGCCGCGATGTTGATACGATCGTCCGCGATCTGGTAGAGATCAGCGTCAAACAGACGCGTGAACACGCGATGCGCAAAGTCAAAATACGCGCCGAAGACGCAGCCGAGGAGCGCGTGCTCGATGTGCTGCTTCCGCCCGCTCGCAGCGGCATCGGATTCGAGGCCCCAAACAGCGCTGCGCCGGCGGCTTCCGCGGGGACAGACGCATCGGCGACGCGGCAGAAATTCAGGAAGAAGCTACGTGAGGGCGAGCTCGACGAAAAGGAGATCGAAATCGAACTGGCCGCGACACCGGCGCAAATGGAGATTTTCGCGCCGCCGGGGATGGAGGAGCTGACGTCGCAGATCCAGGGCATGTTCCAGAATCTGTCGGGCGGCCGAAAAAAGACGCGCAAGCTGAAAATCCGCGAGGCGCTGAAACTGGCTGCGGAGGAAGAGGCGGGGCGCCTGGTCAACGACGAGGAATTGAAAACCCATGCGCTCGCCAATGCCGAGCAGAACGGCATCATATTCATCGATGAGATCGACAAGATCGCCAGCCGCTCGGAAATGTCCGGGGCCGACGTGTCGCGCCAGGGCGTGCAGCGCGACCTGCTCCCGCTGGTGGAGGGCACCACGGTGACGACCAAGTACGGCATGGTCAAGACCGACCACATCCTGTTCATCGCCAGCGGCGCGTTTCATATGGCCAAGCCCTCGGACCTGATTCCGGAGTTGCAGGGACGGCTGCCGATACGCGTGGAACTCGATTCGCTGTCGGCCGGCGATTTCGAGCGCATCCTCACCCAGACCGACGCCTGCCTCACGCGCCAGTATCAGGCGCTGCTGGCCACCGAGGGCGTGACGCTCGCGTTCCAGCCGGAGGGCATCAAACGCCTCGCGGAGATCGCCTTTGCGGTCAACGAAAAGACCGAAAACATAGGCGCGCGGCGCCTGTACACGGTGATGGAAAAGTTGCTCGAGGACATTTCCTTCGACGCTGGCAAGCGCGACGAGCAGAGCATCACCATAGATGCGGGCTACGTCGACGGGCGCCTGAAGGATCTGGCGCAATCCGAAGACCTGGCGCGCTACGTCTTGTAATATTTTCCATGGAGGCAAATTTATGAAGCATTCCACTCGAGCCGTACTGTTCGGTTCCATCGGTCTGGTGCTCGGCGGCGGGCTCCCGACCAGCGTGGTGCACGCGCAGGAAGTGACCATCCGCGAACCCTGGGTACGGGGCACGGTGCGCGGACAGAAAGCCACCGGCGCGTTTATGCAGCTCACCGCGAGCGAGTCGGCCACCCTGGTAGGCTTGGAGAGTCCGGTGGCGGGTTCGGTGCAGATCCACGAGATGACCATGGAGAACAACGTCATGCACATGCGGCCGATCTCCAGGCTGGACCTGCCGGCGGGCAAGGCGGTCGAGTTGAAGCCCGGCGGTTATCACGTCATGCTGATGGATCTGAAGCAGCCGCTGAAAAAAGGCGAGGCGGTGCCGATCAGGCTGCGCTTCGAGGCCAAGGACAAGACGTTCAAGACGATAGAGATTCAGGCGCAGGTGCGCGAGCTCGGCGCGGCTGCGAAAAGGTAGTCGCAGCGGATTGATCGCCCGGCCAGCGCGTCTGCGCGTAGCGGAAAAGGCGGCGTTCAGCCGCCTTTTCCGTTTCAGCGGCGGTAAAATGCGCGCATTCATCCATTGACGGCCCGTTCCATGTCCAAGCCTGCCCTGCCCGCACTCAAGGCCCAGACCCTCGCCGAAGCGCTGCCTTATATCAAGCGCTTTCACGGCAAGACCATCGTCGTCAAATATGGCGGCAGTGCGATGACCGATCCGGCCCTGCAGAAGAGCTTCGCCCACGACGTGGTGCTGCTGAAACTGGTGGGCATGCATCCGGTGGTGGTGCATGGCGGCGGGCCGCAGATCGAGGCGCTGCTCAAACGCATCGGCAAGAAAGGCGAATTCGTGCAGGGCATGCGTGTCACCGATGCCGAAACCATGGATGTGGTGGAAATGGTGCTCGGCGGCGCGGTCAACAAGGACATCGTTACGCTGATCAACCAGGCCGGCGGCAAGGCGGTGGGGCTCACCGGGCAGGATGGCGGCTTCATCCGCGCGAGAAAACTGCTGCTGCGTGACAAGGACAAGCCGAAGCAGATGCTCGACATCGGGCAGGTGGGCGAAATCGAATCGATCGACCCACAGTTGATATCTGTGCTGGAGCCCGGCGGCTTCATTCCGGTGGTGGCGCCGATTGGCGTGGGGGCCAACGGCGAGTCTTACAACATCAACGCCGATCTGGTTGCCGGCAAGCTCGCCGAAATCCTCAAGGCGGAGAAATTGGTGCTGCTCACCAATACGCCGGGGGTGCTGGACAAGAACGGCAAGCTCATCACCGGACTGACTGCAAAAAATATCGATGCGCTGTTCGCCGACGGCACGCTCTCCGGCGGCATGCTGCCCAAGATCAGTTCGGCGCTGGACGCGGCCAGGAGCGGGGTGAAAAGCGTGCACATCATCGACGGCCGCGTCGAACACGCGTTGTTGCTGGAAATTCTTACCGATCAGGGCGTAGGCACGCTGATACGCGGCAAGTGACCTGGCCGGACGCACGTCCGGCCAGGTCATCCCGAGACGCGCAGCGTCGAGGGATCTGCTTTTGTGTCTTAGAATCCATAACAAAAGTCGTTTTGTTATGGCCGAATTAGGGGAGCACGAGGGGAGGTCTCCCCTCGTATCGTTACAAACTCCTAAGCGATCTGGTTTCCGCCTTCGTCGCGCAGGCCGTCGACGTAGCCTTGCGTGGAGTCGTAAATCGACAACACCCTGCCGCGCGGCGCCTTGCTGAAGGAGATATGCACCCACTTCGCATACTCCAGGATGCACTGGTCGAAATCGATGCCGGCGCCGCAGATGGCTTTGATAATATCCGCTGGCGGACCGAATCCGGGGCAGGTGAAATCGGCGGCCAGCCCCTGGATGTGCTGCGAACTGCCGGTGCCGCCGACGCGGAGATTGAGTTCGGCGCAGCGGTAAGCGCTGGAGATTTCCAGCGGGGACCCGGTGAGCGTGCGAACACGTTCAAGGCCTTCGGCGAGGCGGCGCAGATTGTCGACGATATCCGGGCCCGGTGTATTGTCGATGCACTCGCGCAGCGCGGTTTCGGAATAGGTCAGCAGTTCGAGTGAAAAATTTGGCGTCAGCTGCATGCGGCGATTCTAAAATGGATGCGTAACAATGCCAACACGGCTTACCTGGGTGTTCGACCTGGACAATACCCTGCACAACGCTTCGCCGCACATCTTCCCGCATATCAACCGCAGCATGACCGCTTATCTGCAGCGGCACCTGCGCTTGAGCGAAACGGACGCCGGCAGCCTGCGCGCGCAGTACTGGTGCAGCTACGGTGCGACGCTGCTCGGCATGATGCGCCACCACGGCACCGATCCGGGACACTTCCTGCGCGAAACGCACGCCTTCCCCGACCTGTCGAACATGGTGGTATACGAGCGCGGTCTGGCCGCCATGCTGCGCCGCCTGCCAGGGCGCAAGCTGGTCCTGTCCAATGCGCCGGGCGCGTATGCGCGCGCAGTGCTCGAGGTCATCGGCGTGGCGGGGCGCTTCGACGCACTGCACTGCATCGAGTCCACCAGTTTCCAGCCCAAGCCTTCGCTGGCCGCTTTCCACAGCCTGCTGCGCACACACGGCCTCATTGCCTCGCGCTGCGTCATGGTCGAGGATAGCCGCGAAAACCTGCGCCCGGCCAAACGGCTGGGGATGAAAACCGTCTGGGTCACGCGCGAGCCGCGCACTCCCGCCTATGTCGACGTCAAGATCGCCTCGGTGCTTGAACTGCCGCGCGTGCTCGGGCGCCTGGGTTTGTAAAGACAGTCACCATCCGGATTTGGCGAGTTGCGCGCCGAGGGACGCGCGAGAGCACGTCATCAGGCCTTCGCAAATTCCAAAAAGGTTAGCGCTTACCAACTCCATGAGCTAGAATCGGCGCACATCTGCATACCGAGTGAGGCGAAACATGGCGACCCGTTCCGGCGAACGCAAGAACCAGATCCTGCAGGTATTAGCAGAAATGCTGCAAGCGCCCAAGAGCGAAAAAATCACGACCGCCGCGCTCGCCGCCAAACTCGACGTTTCCGAAGCGGCGCTGTATCGGCACTTTGCCAGTAAGGCGCAGATGTACGAGGGCCTGATCGCCTTCGTCGAGGAATCCATTTTCGGCGTGATCAACAAAATCAGCGCGGAGCAGGAAAGCGGGCTGAAGCAGGCGCACGCGATCGCCTCCATGCTGCTGTCCTTTGCAGAAAAAAACCCGGGCATGACTCGCGTGCTGATCGGCGACGCGCTGGTGAACGAGGATGCGCGCCTGCAGGCGCGCATCAACCAGCTGCACGACCGGCTGGAAGCGACGCTGAAGCAGTCGCTGCGCCTGGCGGCGACGCAAAGCGAGATCGACAAGGAAGCCGATGCCGCCGCCCAGGCCAACCTGATGCTCGCCTACATCGTCGGCCGCTGGCATCAATTCGCCAAGAGCGGCTTCAAGCGCCTGCCGACGGAACTGTGGCAGCAGCAGGCTCCGCTGCTGCTAGGTTGATGCGCCGCAGACCTTGCAGTCAGGATCTTTGGACAGCCTGATCGAACGCCACTCCATCGCGAGTCCGTCGAGCAGCAGCAAGCGGCCGTTGAGCGACTCGCCGACGCCGGCCAGCAGCTTCAGGGCTTCAGCCGCCTGCATCGTGCCGATGATGCCGGTAAGCGGCGCGAATACGCCCATTACGGCGCAGCGGGTTTCTTCCGCGTCGGTGTCTTCCGGAAACAGGCAGTTGTAGCACGGAGCTTGGGCCGTGCGCAGGTCGAAAACGCTGATCTGTCCGTCGAAGCGTACGGCAGCGCCCGACACCAGCGGCCTGGCGTGCTTGACGCAGGCGCGATTGACCGCGTGCCGCGTGGCGAAATTGTCGGAGCAGTCGAGCACCACGTCCGCGCTCGCTACCAGGCGCTCCAGTGCTGCGCCCTCCAGGCGCTCGGAAAGCGCCGTTACTTCGATTTCGGGATTCAGCTGCGCGAGCGTGTCTTTGCCCGAATACGCTTTTGCCCTGCCCACCGCCGCGGTGGTGTGAAGTATCTGGCGCTGAAGGTTGGTCAGGTCGACGGAATCGCCGTCGGCCAGGGTAATCCGACCTACGCCGCCAGACGCGAGATACATGGATGCGGGGGAGCCCAAGCCGCCCGCGCCTATGACCAACGCGTGCGCTGCCAGCAGTTTTTCCTGGCCTTCGATGCCGAGCTCCGGCAGCAGGATATGCCTGCTGTAGCGCAGCAGCTGGTGGTCATTCATGGGAACGGCGAACGCGAACGGCCGGAGGCGAACCGCGGGATATGCTCGCGCGGTTCACGCCGAATGCTAGTTCTTCCGGATGATCTGCAGGCCTTTCAGCATGTTCACGGCCTGGGTCAGCTGAAAGTCCTTGTCCGATCCGAATTCGATCGGCTTTGCCGGCTCCTCGCCGTTTTCACTCTTGGGCTTGTCCTCGGGGCGCGCCGCAGGCTTGGCGGCGCCGGCCGACGCGTCCTTGTCCTTGTCGTTGCTCAGGTGCCGGTTGAGGTCCGCTTCGCGCAGGAAGGCACGCGTGTCGATGCCCGGTTCTTCGACCACGATATCCGGCGTGATGCCCTTGGCCTGGATCGAACGGCCGCTGGGCGTGTAATAGCGTGCGGTGGTCAGCTTGATCGCGGTACTGTTGCCCAGCGGCATGATGGTTTGCACCGAGCCTTTGCCGAAGGTCTGGGTGCCCATGATCAGGGCGCGTTTGTGATCCTGCAGCGCGCCGGCCACGATTTCGGAGGCGGAGGCCGAGCCGCCATTCACCAGTACCACCATCGGCACGCTTTTCACCGCCGCAGGCAGGCTCTTCAGGTAGTCGTCGCCGCCGCCGCGCAGATAGTCTTCGGTGCTGGCCAGATATTTGCGCTTGGCGTCCTCGGTGCGGCCGTCGGTGGTGACCACCACCGAATTGGGCGACAGGAACGCGGCCGAGATGCCGACCGCCCCGGTCAGCAGGCCGCCGGGGTCGTTGCGCAGATCCAGCACCAGCCCTTTGAGCTTGCCCGCCTTATAAAGATCGTTGAGGTGGCGCACCACGTTCTCGCCTGAGTGCTCCTGGAACTGCACCACGCGCAGATAGCCGTAGCCCGGCTCGACCAGCTTGGACTTGACGCTTTGCACCTTGATGACGTCACGTACCAGCGTGATCTCGAGCGGCTTGGTTTCGCCCTTGCGCAACACCGTGAGCTTAATCGGGGTCTTGGGCTTACCGCGCATGCGCTTGACTGCATCGTTCAGGGTCATGCCTTTGACCGGGGTCTCGTCGAGCTTGATGATCAGGTCGCCCGATTTGATGCCGGCGCGGAAAGCCGGCGTGTCTTCGATCGGCGACACCACCTTGACGAATCCGTCCTCCATCCCGACCTCGATGCCCAGGCCGCCGAATTCGCCCTGCGTGCCGACCTGCAGTTCGCGGTAGGCGTCGCGGTCGAGGTAGGCCGAATGCGGATCCAGGTCGGTGAGCATGCCGTTGATGGCGCCGGAGATAAGTTTCTTGTCCTCCACCGGTTCCACGTAATTGCTCTTGATCGCGCCGAATACCTCGGTGAAAGAGCGCAGCTCTTCCACCGGCAGTGGCGAGCGCGCCCCGTCCTTGTCGGCGACGGCAGAGTAATTGAGCGACAGCATCACTCCCGCCAGCGCCCCCAGCAGAATCAGCCCAGCCTTCTGTAACATGCTTTTCATGACGGACACCACCCTTCTACTTCAGAGATACCCAGCGCAGCGGATCGAAGGCTTTGCCCTGATAACGGGTTTCGAAGTATAAACCCGAATCCGGGTTGCCGCCGCTATTGCCTACCGTTGCAATCACGTCGCCCGAGGCGACCTCATCGCCCACTTGCTTGAGCAGTGCCTCGTTGTTGCCGTATATGGTGAGGTAGCTCTGCCCGTGGTCGACGATCAGCAAATTGCCGAAGCCGCGCATCCACTCGGCGAACACCACGCGGCCCGCTGCGACCGCCCTGACTTCCTGGCCGCTCGCGCCGCGGATGAACAGCCCCTTCCAGCTCAGCCCGCTGCCACTACGTGGACTGCCGAAACGGTTGATTAGTTCCCCCTTGGTCGGCAGCCTGAGCTTTCCCTTGAGCGAGTCGAACGTGCCGCCGCTACGGCCCGATTCGGGCAGCTTATCGTTGCGCCACCGGCCTGATCCGGGGGAAACGGCCTTGCCGATCTCTTCGATCAGGCGCGACAGGCGCGTTTCGTCGCGCTGCAGCGATTTGATCTCTATGCGCTGCGAGCGGATCCTGGTCGCAAGCTTGGCCAGCACGCGCCGCCGCTCCGCCTGCTGTGCGAGCAGTTCCTTGCGTCCGGCGCGCTGGCCTGCTTCCACTTCCGCCAGTTCTGCGCTCTTGCCGCGCGCCTCCTGCGTGAGTTGGGCCAAACCGGCGAGGTTCTTGCGCAGTGCACCGATGAATTCAGCCTGGGCGCGCGAAACATAGCCGAAATAGTAGAGTTCACGCGCAGTCTGGTTGGGGTCGCGTCCCGACAGCAGCAGCCTCAGATAATCCTGCCGGCCCGAGACATGGCGCATCGCAAGCAGCTGTCCGAGTTCGCGTTGCTGCGAGGCTATGGTGCGCTCGAGCTGCTTGGACTGTTTGCCCAGGCGGTCAAGGTCGGCGCGCGCTGCGCGCTGTTGCGCGCCCAGATTGCGCAACACGCGGTTGGCCTCGGACACACCACGTTCCGATTCGCGCAGCGCATCGCTCGCCTCGGTCCGGTCTTCTTCGGCGCCGCTGAGGTTCTGCTTCAGCGCGTCGATGCGCCCGCGCAGCGCATCCAGGTCGGCTTTGTCGGCAGCCATGGCCGGCGGCGCGCCGGCCAGCGCCAGCGCGTATAGCATCGCGGCGCAGCAGGGCGCGCGCAGGATACGCAGGAGATTCAGGCCGTTCCTGCACGCCGCGCGCGTGCCCTGCGCAGCGATCAAGCCTTCGCCTTGCCCTGATTCGCGACCGCCTGCATGGCTTTCTCGACTTCGGCCGCGTCGCCGAGGTAGTAATGCCGCATGGGCTTGAGGGCGTCGTCCAATTCGTACACCAGCGGCACCCCGGTGGGGATGTTGAGTCCGACGATGTCGGCGTCGCTTACCTTGTCCAGGTATTTCACCAGCGCGCGGATTGAATTTCCGTGCGCGGCGACAAGCACGCGCTTGCCCGCCCGTATATCCGGCGCGATCGCCTGGTTCCAGTACGGCAGCACGCGCGCCACCGTGTCCTTGAGGCATTCGGTCAGCGGCACCTGGGCCGGCGCAAGTCCGCGGTAGCGCGGGTCGGCGCCGGGAAAACGCACGTCGTCCGGCTGCAACGCGGGCGGCGGCACATCGTAGCTGCGGCGCCACGCGAGCACCTGCGCATCGCCGAACTTGGCCGCGGTCTCGGCTTTGTTCAGGCCCTGCAGCGCGCCGTAGTGGCGTTCGTTCAGGCGCCAGGAGTGCAGCACTGGTATCCACATCAGGTCCATGCGCTCGAGCGCGAGCCATAGCGTCTTGATCGCGCGCCGTAGCACCGAAGTGTGGGCCAGGTCGAAAACGAAGCCCGCCTCCCGCATCAGCTCGCCCGCCTTTGCCGCTTCGTCCACTCCCTTCGGCGTCAGTTCCACGTCGGTCCAGCCGGTAAACCTGTTTTCCTTGTTCCAGACCGATTCGCCGTGCCTGAGCAGAATGAGCTTCTTCATGGACGTTCCTTTATTGCCGTACGGTAAGCCTGCGAATATTTTATAATATTCCGGTTGCATAAACCGTGAACGGGCTGCTTTGGCGCGAGATATTTGCGCCGCGGCCGACAAATGGGTCCGAGCGAGGGGTCCGACCGGGCCCGCTTCGCGCACGATCGCGCCGATCGACCGGATCGGCGCGAAACATCCGGCAGAAATCCGGCTAATCATCGATTGGGAGCAGGCGTGAAATTCGTAATGGACAATATTTTCCTCGTCGCCATAGCGCTGGCCAGCGGCAGCATGCTGATATGGCCGCTGCTGCGCCGCGGCGGGGGCGGGCCGTCGGTGAATACGCTGGAGGCGACGCAACTGATCAACCGCGAGGATGCGCTGGTGCTCGACGTGCGCGAGCAGGCGGAGTTCGCGCAGTCGCATATCCTCAATTCGCGCGGGCTGCCGCTGTCGCAGCTGGAGGCGCGGGTGCGCGATATCGAGAAGTTCAAGGCAAAGCCGGTAATCGTGTATTGCGCCACCGGCAGCCGCTCGAGCACGGCGGCGAACGCGCTGCGAAAGCACGGCTTTACCAACGTGGTCAACCTCAGCGGCGGTTTCTCGGCCTGGCAGCAGGCCGGCCTGCCGGTGCAGAAATAGGACCCATTGGAAAATGAGGGGATACGCCCGAAGGTCTCGATCCCGCTCGACGGGAAAGTCCCCCCGGGGGACGTCCCCTCATACTCCCCTTAATCAGGCGCCATTTCGGCAATTCTGAAATGGCCTCCAAATAGGGGCTGCGGCGCCCGCGACGCCGCGATAGCATCCGCAGCGGCGGCGAAATCGGCTTGCCGCAATGAAGCGCTGCGCAAAATGCCTTAGAATCGAGCCTGTGAACGAACACATTGTGATGGCGGATCGGTAGATGCCAAAAATCAGCATGTACAGCACCGTCGGCTGTCCATACTGCCAGCGCGCCGAGATGCTGCTCAAGTCCAAGGGTGTGACCGAGCTGGAGAAGATTTGCATCGACCTCGACCCCGCGCGGCGCGACGAGATGATGCAAAAGACCGGTCGGCGCACGGTGCCGCAGATTTACATCGGCGAGCTTCACGTCGGCGGTTTCGACGAATTGGCGGCGCTTGACCGCGCCGGCAAGCTCGATCCGTTGCTGCGCGGCCAGGTCTGAGCGCGGCAGCACCAAACCGAAAGGCCGTTTCGGCATTGTCGAATCGGACTTCGATTCGAGGGAGTATGAGGAAACGCATCCTCTCGCCGGATACAAAGTCCACCAATGAATGGAATCAAAATGAACGAAGCTCAGCAGCAACCGACATTCGGCATCGAGAAGATTTACATCAAGGACCTGTCGCTGGAGATCCCGCATGCGCCGGAGGTGTTTTTGTCCGGTGAGCAGCCGCAGGTCGATGTGCAGTTGCATAACGAGGGAGGGAGCATTGGCGAAGGTCTGTACCAGGTGGTGCTGACCGTCACCGTGACTGCCAAGGCGGGGGAAAAGACCATGTTCCTGGTGGAGGCAGCGCAGGCCGGCATATTCCAGGTGCGCAACGTTCCGGACGCGGACCTGGAGCCGCTGCTCGCGACCGCCTGTCCGAACATACTCTTTCCGTATGTGCGCGAGACGGTGTCAGACGTAATCGCCCGCGCCGGCTTTCCGCCGGTATACCTCGCGCCGGTGAATTTCGAAGCGATCTACCTGCAGCGGCTGCAGCAGGCGCAGGAGCAGGCTGCGCCGAAGATCGAGATCGCGCATTAAGCGGATGCGCGCCGCGTTCATATTTCTACTGCTGTTCGCCGTGCCGGCAGCCTCGGCGGGCGAATTCCGCTCCATCGGTGAGAATGCCGCGACCATGTACGACGCGCCGTCGGTCAAGGCGAAAAAGCTGTTCGTGGCGAGCAAACTCTATCCCGTAGAAATCATCGTCCAGGTGGACAACTGGACCAAGGTGCGCGATGTCGCCGGCGATCTCGCCTGGGTGGAGAAGAAAGATCTGTCGGACACGCGCACGGTGCTGGTCAATGTGGCGCAGGCGGACGTGCGCCAGAAACCCGATGACACCGCGCCGCTAGCGTTTCAGGCGCGCCAGGGCGTGGCGCTGGAGGTCGTCGAACTCGGCGTCGGACCCTGGGTGAAAGTGCGCCACCGCGACGGCCAGAGCGGCTACGTGCGCGCGAATCAGGTGTGGGGCCTGTAGCGCGCAGGCGCGCCCGCCGGCCACGATTTTCATGAGAATCACCGTACTGGGCGCCGGCGCATGGGGCACGGCGATCGCCGCCAGCCTCAGCGCCAGGCACACGGTGCTGCTGTGGGGCCGCGATCCCGCGCAGTGCCGCGCCATCGCTGCTACGCGCTGCAACGCGCGTTATCTGCCGGAAATCGAACTGCCGCCGCAGCTTGCGATCGAGGCGGAATTCGCAACCGCTGCCGCTGCGGCAGAGCTGATACTGGTGGCGACGCCTACCGCGGCGCTTGCTGGCATGTTGCAAATGCTTGCGCCACTGCGAAAGCCGGTGGTCTGGCTGTGCAAGGGTTTCGAGCTGCAAAGCGCCGAACTTGCGCACCAGATCGCTGCGCGCGTCCTCGCGCCGGGCACTGCCCACGGCGTGCTGTCCGGTCCCAGCTTTGCGCTGGAAGTCGCGCGCGGATTGCCGACTGCGCTCACGCTCGCGTCAGCCGATGCCGGCTTCAGCCAGTCCGCCGCGCGCGCGCTGCACGGATCGCGCCTGCGCGTCTATTTCAGCAGCGACGTTGCCGGGGTGGAAATCGGCGGCGCGGTAAAGAACGTCATGGCGATCGCCACCGGCATCGCCGACGGGCTAGGGCTGGGCGCCAACGCGCGCGCCGCCCTGATTACGCGCGGGTTGGCCGAAATCACGCGGCTCGGGGTGAAGCTGGGCGGCCGCCCCGAGACGTTTACCGGGCTTACCGGCGCCGGCGACCTGATCCTGACCTGCACCGGCGAACTCTCGCGCAACCGGCGCGTCGGCCTCGCGCTGGCGCAGGGCGGCAAGCTCGAAGACATCCTGCGCGATATCGGGCACGTGGCCGAGGGCGTGTACAGCGCCGTCGCTGTCGAGAAGCGTGCGGCACAGCTCGGCATCGACATGCCGATTACCCGGTCGGTGTGCGCGGTGCTGTCCGCCAGGGCCACGCCGCGCGAAGCGGTGGAGCAGCTGCTCGCGCGCGACCCCAAGAGCGAAAGCTAGGCCGGCGTGACTAGGTGCAGCCGGCGAAGCCCTGCTGGCGCCACGCTTCGTACACCGCCACCGCTACCGCGTTCGATAAATTGAGGCTGCGGTTCCCTGGGCGCAGCGGCAGGCGCAGGCGCTGCCCGGCCGGGAGGCTCTCGAGTATCTCTGGCGGCAGTCCGCGCGTTTCCGGCCCGAACAGCAGCGCGTCGCCGGCGCGGTATTCGACATCGGTGTAGCGGCGCAGCGCGCGCGTGGAGTAGGCGAACATGCGCCGGCCGTGCAGATGTTCGCAGGCGGCTTGCCAATCCTTGTGCACGACGAGCCCGGCGTACTCGTGATAGTCGAGACCGGCGCGCTTCAGCTCGCGGTCTTCGAGGCGAAATCCCAGGGGCTGGACCAGATGCAGGGTGGCGCCGGTATTGGCGGCGAGGCGGATGATGTTGCCCGTGTTCGGCGGAATTTCCGGCTGGTACAGGACGATGTCAAACATCGCGCGCCGTCCGCGCGACCACCCAGTTCTCGACCCACACCGCGCCGCTCGCCTTGAGCGCGCGCGCGAACTCGTTCAGCGTCGCGCCGGTGGTCATGACGTCGTCGACCACGGCGACGCGCAATCCGGCAACGTCGGCATCGCAGGCAAACGCCCGGCGCATATTGGTCGCGCGCTGCTGCCACGGCATCTCCGTCTGCGCAGCGGTGTTGCGCACCCGCCGCGCGAGCCGGGTGTCCATGGCGATGCCGTAGCGGCGCGACAGCGGCTTGGCGATTTCCGCCGCTTGATTGAAGCCGCGCTCCGCCAGCCGCGTCGGGTGCAGCGGCAGCGGCAGGATCAGGTCGACGCCGCCAGCGTCGCCGATGCGCTGCTGCAGCGCCTGCGCGAACAGTCCGGCGAGCGCGAGCTGGCCGCCGTACTTGAGCGATTGGATCAGCGCATCCACCGGGTGGGCGTATGCGAACGCAGCGCGGCTCGCGTCGAAATGCGGCGCGTCGGCGATGCACGCGCCGCACTCGGCGCAGGCGCCGCCGGCCGCGGCGCAGCGCGTACACGCCGGTCCGAGCAGCGGAAGCTCGCGCGCGCAGGCCTCGCACAGCAAGCCGGTGCAGCCCGCCGCCTGGCACAGCAGGCAATCGCTGGCTAGCAGAGTGCTGCCGAGCTTCGTTCCCAGATGCATGAACGTACGCAGCGAATTTGACAAGTCGAAATGCTTCCCCGAAGATGCCCTGGTCGCCCAGGCGAGATGAGAGTAACCATGAACCGGGAGGCGGTCAAATCCGGCTCCGCGGCGGCGTTACTATCAGGCGAGCAGATCCACCGACCCCGCAGGTACTGATGAAAACCATAGCGACGCTCGCCGGCGAACTCGCCGCGCGCAAGACCAGCAGCCAGGAATTGGTCGAGGATGCGCTCACGCGCATCGCCGCGCCCTCGGGCGAGGGCGCGCGCGTGTTCCTGCGCACCCGCGACGAATCGGCGCGGGCCGAAGCCCGGGCGAGCGATGCGTTGCGCGCGCACGGCATCGTGCCCTCTGCGCTGGCGGGCATCCCGGTTTCGGTGAAGGATCTGTTCGATGTCGCCGGCGACATTACGCGTGCGGGCTCGAAGGTGCTCGCCGACGCGGCGCCCGCTAGGACCGACGCGCTGGTGGTGCGGCGCCTGCGCCAGGCCGGCGCGATCATCGTCGGCCGCACCAACATGGTCGAATTCGCTTTCTCCGGACTGGGCTTGAACCCGCATTACGGCACGCCGAAGAATCCCTGGGACCGCGCCACCGGCCGCATCCCGGGCGGTTCCTCCTCGGGCGCAGCGGTCTCCGTATCGGACGGCATGGCCGCGATGGGTCTGGGCAGCGACACCGGCGGCTCGGTGCGCATCCCCGCGGCGCTGTGCGGCCTCGTCGGATTCAAACCGACCGCCCGGCGCATACCTACGGATGGAACCTATCCGCTGTCGAGCACGCTCGATTCGATCGGGCCGATCGCGCGCAGCGTGGCCTGCTGTGCGCTCGTGGACAGCGTACTCGCGGGCGAGGCGCCGCTGCTGCCGCCGGTGCTGCCGCTCAAGGGTCTGCGCCTGGGCGTAGTGCAGGACTACGTGCTCGATGGCCTGGACGACGCAGTGGCGTCGGCCTTCGGCAAGGCGCTCGCGCGGCTGTCGCAGGCCGGAGCGCTGGTGAGCGAGCTGCGCTTCGAAGCGCTGAAGCGCCTGCCGCAGATCAATCAGAAGGGCGGGCTGGTAGTGGCCGAGGCCTATGCGCTGCATCGCGAGCTGCTTGCACGGCGCGGCGCCGAGTACGATCCGCGCGTCGCCTCGCGCACGCTGCGCGGCGCCGACATGACCGCGGCCGACTATCTCGACGTGCTGGCGCAGCGCGCCGCCATGATCGCAGAGAGCGCGCGCGTCGCGGCGCCCTTCGATGCGCTGCTGATGCCCACCGTGATGGCGGTCGCGCCCGCCATCGCGCCGCTGGAAGCGGACGATCAGCTCTACGGCCGCGCCAATGTCGCCATGCTGCGCAACACCAGCGTGGTGAATTTCCTCGACGGCTGCGCCTTGTCGATCCCCTGCAACGAACCCGACGCGGCCCCGGTCGGCCTGATGGTCGTGGGACAGGCCGGCGCGGACCGGCGACTGCTCGCCGTGGGCCTGGCGCTGGAGTCGGCGCTGCGGTTGTGAGGCGCGCTGCCGGTTCCGGCGCGGCGGCTGCACCGGGGGAGCGGCGCTGAGCGCGGCCGCGATCGACCGGCGCGCGGCGCGGCGCGCCAGCTCTCGCGCCGCGGCGACCTACGCCGGCGCGGCGGTGCTTGCGCGCGAAGTCGAGGCGCGCATGCTGGAGCGCCTGCAGTACATCAAGCTTGCGCCGCAGCGCGTGCTCGACGCGGGTTGCGGCGACGGCGACGGCGCCAGGCGCCTGGCCGAGGCCTACCCGGATGCGCAGCTGCTGGGGCTGGATCACGCCTACCCGATGCTGCAGGCCGCGCGCAGCCGCGGTTCCCGGCTGCGGCGCCTGCTCGGGCGCGAGCGCATCGTCTGCCTGTGCGCCGATTTTGCCGCGCTGCCGCTCGCGGCCGCGAGCGTGGATCTTGCCTGGTCCAATCTCGCGCTGCACTGCGCCGGCGATCCGCTGCCGGCGCTGAAGGAACTGGGTCGGGTGCTCAGGGTCGGCGGACTGCTGATGTTCAGTTGTTACGGGCCCGATACCCTGAAGGAGCTCAGAAGCGCGTTTGCCGCCGGGAACGGCGCGCAGCGCGTGCACAGCTTCATCGACATGCACGACCTCGGTGATATGCTGACCGCCTGCGGTTACGCTGAACCGGTGATGGACATGGAGCACATTACCCTGACCTACGCCGATGTCGATGCGCTCATCGCCGACCTGCGCGCGAGCGGGCAGACCAATGCGCTTGCCGGGCGCAGGCGCGGACTCGGCGGCAGAGACGTGTTCCGCGCGATGCGCGCGGCCTATGAGGCGCTGCGCAGCGCCGGCCGCTTGCCTGCAAGCTTCGAAATCGTCTACGGCCATGCATGGAAGCCGCAGCCGCGTCTGAGCGACGACGGCAGGGCGATCGTCAAGCTGGATTTTCGGCGCGCGGGAAACACCTGAGCGTAGCCCGCTTGCAATGATGCTCGTAGGAGCGCTTGAAGCGAAAGCGGCACCATGACATACTACGCGCTGCCCGAAGTCAGGCTTTCGCGCGCCGACGGGGCCACATAACCATACCAGCTGATCCAGGCCGATTGCGGAGGACATTGCCATGAGATGCCGCCTGTATTTCCTGTTGCCAGATATCGCCAGCGCGCGCGCTACCGCGAACGAATTACTGCTCGCGCGCATCGAGGATCGTCACATGCATTTTCTCGCCCCGCGCGGCACCGATCTCGGCGAATTGCACGAAGCGAGCTTCCTGTACAAGACGGACCTGATACACGGCGCCGGGCTCGGGCTGATGCTCGGCAGCTTCGGCGGCTTGATGCTAGGGCTGTTTGTGTTCCTGATGCCGCCCGAGGGGGTGACGCTGCAGCTGGTGACGATCCTCATCACCACGGTGATTGCGGGCCTGGTCGGCGCGTGGATCGCAAGCCTCGCCGGCACCCAGGTGCCGAATTCGCGGCTCAAGATATTTCAGGACGACATCGCGCACGGCAAGATCCTGCTGATCGTGGACGTGCCGAAGCGCCGGGTCGAATGGTTGCGCGACCTGATATTGAAACGCCATCCGGAGGCGAGCTCGAGTGACATAGAGTCCTCGACACTTGCGTTCCCGTAGCGTGAAACGGCTTTTCGAAGACCGCCGGTTGCCTGCCTGCAAGGCAGGAGAGCATTGCATGCGCGCCGCGAGGAAATGAACATTTGCAGATTGATGAACCGCGGGGTGGCATGACAAGCACGATTCAAAAATTCTGGCGGTACTGCCGCGCAGCAATCATTGCCGTCGGATTGACGGCGTTTTCCCGGGCTTCGGATGCGGCCTACCAGCTGAACTTCCAGCCGCCGGTCACGCGCGTCGCGTCCGAGATCTACCATCTGCACATGCTGATGATGTACATCATCATCGGCATCTTCTGCATCGTGTTTGGTGTCATGTTCTACTCCATCTACGCGCATCGCAAGTCGGTAGGGCACAAGGCGAAACAGTTCCACGAGGACGCCACGGTCGAAATGATCTGGACCGTCGTGCCGTTCATCATTCTGATCGGCATGGCATATCCGGCGACCAGCACTTTGCTCGCCATGAAGGACACATCCAGTCCCGACATCACGATCAAGGTCGTCGGCTACCAGTGGAAATGGGGCTATGACTACCTGAAGGGTGAAGGCGAGGGCGTGAGCTTCCTGTCGACGCTGTCGACGCCGCGGGAACAGATCAGCGGCAGCGCGCCCAAAGGCGAGCATTATCTGCTTGAAGTCGACAATCCCCTGGTCGTACCAGTCGGCAAGAAGGTACGGCTGCTGATCACCGCGAACGATGTGATCCATGCCTGGTGGGTACCCGCTTTTGGAGTGAAGCAGGATGCAATACCGGGATTCTTGCGCGATTCCTGGTTCAAGGTGGACAAGGTGGGCACCTACCGCGGACAGTGCGCCGAACTCTGCGGCAAGGACCATGGATTCATGCCGATCGTGGTCAAGGTCGTGGCGCCGGCCGAATACACGGCGTGGGTCGCCGGACAGGAGAAGAAACTGGCCGCCGCCGCCGACAGTCCCGACAAGGTCTGGACGCCCGACGAATTGCAGGCGCGCGGCGAAAAGATCTACTCCGCCAACTGCGTCCCATGCCATCAGGCGAATGGCCGCGGCGCGCCGCCTGCATTTCCGCCGCTCGACGGCTCGAAGGTCGTGCAAGGGCCGAAGGACGCGCACCTCGACGTGGTGCTGCACGGCAGGGCCGGAACCGCGATGGCCTCGTTCAAGCAGTTGTCCGACGTCGATCTCGCGGCCGTACTGACTTACGAGCGCAATGCCTGGAACAACAAGAGCGGCGACATGGTCACGCCTGCCGAGGTCAAGGCGAAGCGCAAGTGACCTGACGCGCAGCGGCCGGGTCATTCCGGGGAGACCGGTGTAGCGCGAGCAACGCAGGATGTTCCCGCTAAACGCAATCGAAAGGGAAATCGAGGACAAGGCAATGGACGCAGCACACGCTCACGACGCAGCCCACGGCAACGGCGATACAGCACATCACCCGAGCGGAATAATGCGCTGGATCACGACCACCAATCACAAGGATATCGGAACGCTGTACCTGTGGTTCAGCCTGACCATGTTCTTCATCGGCGGCATACTCGCGCTTGGCATACGCATGGAATTGTTTCAGCCGGGCCTGCAATTCTGGAACCCGCAATTCTTCAACGAACTTACTACCATGCACGGACTGATCATGGTGTTCGGCGCGATCATGCCGGCCTTCGTCGGCTTCGCCAACTGGCAGATACCGATGATGATAGGCGCGCCGGACATGGCGTTTGCGCGCATGAACAACTGGAGCTTCTGGTTGCTGCCGGTCGCGGCAACCCTGCTGATCGTGTCATTCTTCGTGCCCGGCGGGGCGCCTGCCGCCGGCTGGACACTTTACGCGCCGTTGTCGGTCCAGATGGGCCCGGGAATGGATCTGGGCATCTTCGCGCTGCACATCATGGGCGCGTCCTCGATCATGGGCTCGATCAACATCATCACCACCATCCTCAACATGCGCGCGCCGGGCATGACGCTGATGAAAATGCCGATGTTTGTCTGGACCTGGCTCATCACCGCGTATCTGCTGCTTGCGGTGATGCCGGTGCTGGCCGGCGCGATTACGATGGTGCTTACCGACCGGCATTTTGGCACTTCGTTCTTCAACGCAGCAGGCGGCGGCGACCCGGTGATGTTCCAGCACATCTTCTGGTTCTTCGGGCACCCCGAGGTCTACATCATGATCCTGCCGGCGTTCGGCATCGTTTCGCAGGTGATCCCGGCGTTCGCGCGCAAACCGCTGTTCGGCTACGCGTCCATGGTCTATGCCGCCTCGTCGATCGCGATCCTGTCTTTCATCGTCTGGGCGCATCACATGTTTACCGTCGGCCTGCCGACTGCGGGGCTGCTGTTCTTCATGTACGCGACCCTGCTGATCGCCGTGCCGACCGGAGTGAAAGTGTTCAACTGGCTCGCGACGATGTGGCAGGGTTCGATGACGTTCGAGACGCCGATGCTGTTCGCGATCGGATTCCTGTTCGTCTTTACCATGGGCGGGTTCACCGGGATCATGCTCGCTATCTACCCGGTTGACATCCAGATGCAGGACACCTACTACGTGGTGGCGCACTTCCACTACGTGCTCGTGGCGGGATCGCTGTTCACTATTTTTGCGGGCACTTATTTCTGGCTCCCCAAGTGGACCGGCCACATGTACAACGAGGCGATAGGCAAATGGCATTTCTGGCTGTCGATCGTCTTCTTCAATGTGACGTTCTTCCCGATGCACTTCCTCGGCATCGCCGGCATGCCGCGCCGGGTTCCGGACTACGCGCTGCAATTCGCGGACTTCAATAGAATCGCGTCAATCGGCGCGTTCGGTTTTGGCTTTTCGCAGCTGCTGTTCCTGATCGCGGTCGTGCTGTGCATACGCGGCGGCGAGAAGGCGCCGGCCAACCCGTGGGAGGGCGCGAACACGCTGGAGTGGACGCATCTGCCCTCGCCGGCGCCGTACCACAGTTTCGAACATGCGCCGGTGGTGAAATGAGCCACGCGCTGCTCACCACGACGTCGCGAAACAACCGGCGAACGGCGCTGCGGCTGCTCGTGATCGCGGCGGTGTTTTTCTTCGGCATCATCCTGAATTATCTGCTGCTCAAATGACGGCGGACGCGCCCAGGAAGCCGTCGCCCCTGGCGCTGGCGAAAGCCGTGTTCTGGTCCTTCCTCGGAATCCGCAGGAAGCAGGACTCGGAGGCCGACTCGGCGCGTCTTACGCCGGGGCAGGTGATCGGCGCGGGTCTCGTGGGCGCGGCACTGTTGGTGACGGGTCTGATCCTGCTGGTGAAATTCATCATCAGCCGGGCCGCATAGAAGCGAACTGGAACAGAGAGGAGAGGGAAGATGAGCGGACAAACCCGGAGTTATTTCGTGCCGCAGCCGTCGCACTGGATGATTTTCGGTTCCGCCGGCCTCCTGTGCATGGCCGGCGGGGCGGCGTCGTGGTTCAACGGCTGGGGCGCCGGCGCCTATGTCCTGCTTGCCGGGTTCGCGGTCCTCCTGTTCATGATCTTTCACTGGTTCGGCGACGTGATCGCCGAATCCGAGGGTGGCAAGTACGGCAACTGGGAAGACGTTTCGTTCCGCTGGGGCATGGGCTGGTTCATCTTTTCCGAGGTCATGTTCTTCGCCGCGTTCTTCGGCGCGCTCTACTACGCGCGCATGCTGGCGATTCCGGACCTGGGCAGTTTCGGCCAGAAATTGCTTTGGCCGGACTACACGGCGCAATGGCCGACATCAGGGCCCATGCTCAGTGATCCGTTTACGCCGATGCAGGCGTGGGGCATTCCGGCGATCAACACCCTGCTGCTGCTGTTTTCCGGCGTCACGATCACGATCGCGCACAATGCGCTGAAGGAAGACCACCGCGGCACGGTCAATCTGTTCATGCTGTTCACGATTGTGCTCGGGCTGCTGTTCCTCAGCCTGCAGATCTTCGAATACTCCCACGCCTACAGCGAACTCAATCTCAAGCTCAGCTCAGGCATCTACGGTTCCACGTTTTTCATGCTGACCGGGTTTCACGGCTTCCACGTGACGCTTGGCGTGACCATGCTGATCGTGACGCTCGTCCGCTGCATGAAGGGGCATTTCACGCACGACCGTCATTTTGCTTTCGAGGCCGTGGCCTGGTACTGGCACTTCGTCGACGTGGTCTGGCTCGGTGTGTTTGTCACGGTCTATTGGCTGTAAATCGCATCCCCGCATCGTTCGAAGGCGGAGCAGAGGGACCGGGGGAGCAAGGATAGACCGCAGAATCCACGAAGGGAACCCTGGTGCCGCGCACCGTACGGCGCTGTTCCTGCGGGGCGGATCACCGGTGCCGCGATCCGGGCGGGGCTGCGCGGATCAGGACAGCTTCTGCGAGATCCAGCCGAAGTAGTGTCCGGCCATCAGCAGGATGAACAAGGTAAGCGAGAGCGCCACGCGCAGCGCGAGCACCCTGACGGTGCGTTTGGACTTGCCCCGGTCCCGGACCATGAAGTAGAGCGCGGAACCCAGACTGCCGACGATGGCAAAGAGCAAGAGGACAACCAGGATTTTCATGGCATCGCCAACGGGGTGCGCGCACGCCGAGTTTAACACGCCGCGAATGCGGGGCGCGCGGGCGCCGAAATGCTGAAGATCGGGTCGCGGAATTTTAGTCCGAGCTGGGGTGCAAGCCTCGCGGCGGCGGTCGCGGTGGCGATCATGGTGTCGCTCGGCAACTGGCAGACGCGGCGCGCGGAAGAAAAACTGGCGCTGCAGGAGAAACTCGACATCCGAGGCCGCGGCGTTGCGCTGCAGGTCCCGTCGCGCCTGATCGACGCAAAGAACGTCGAATTCGCGCGCGTCACGGTGCGCGGCGAATTCCTGCGCCGCCGCACGATCCTGCTCGACAATCAGGTGCGCAAGGGCGTCGTCGGGTACGACGTGCTCACGCCGCTCAGAATCGAAGGCGGCGAACTTTGCGTGCTGGTCAATCGCGGCTGGATTGCCGCAGGTCTGCGGCGCGACGTACTCCCGATAATTCCGACACCGGCCGGCACGCAGTCGATCGAAGGGATCGCGGTGCTTCCCAGTCACCGCTATTTCGAGCTCGGCGCGGACGGCGAGACCGGAAGACAGAGCGGAGGCGCCATGGCGCCGGTGTGGCAGCATCTGAACCTGGAACGCTATGCCGAAGCGACCGGGCTGGCTGTGCAGCCGTTTTTCATTCGCCAGACCAGCGCCGGTGACGATGGTCTGGCACGCGTATGGGACAGGCTGGATCGCGGTGTCGACATCAACCGCGGCTATGCGTTCCAGTGGTATTCTTTCGCGGCACTGATTCTGGTCCTCTATGTCAGCCTCAACCTCCGCATCGCCGACACCCAGCCGCCGCGCCAGGATTGAGCTCCTGTTGATCGCGCTGCTGTTCGCCTTGCCGGTGATCGCGTCCTATCTCGCGTTTTTTGTGTGGCGGCCGGCGAGCCGCGTGAATTACGGAGATCTGCTCGAAGTGCGGCCGCTTGCCGGCATGCCGCTGCGGCAACTCGACGGCCGGACGTTTCGTTTCGCGGATCTTCGCGGCAAATGGGTCATGGTCACCTTCGACGCAAGCGCGTGCGCGCTCCCCTGTGAAGCGAAGCTTTTCATGATGCGTCAACAGCGCCTCATGCAGGGACGCGCAATGGACCGCCTGGAGCGTGCATTCCTCGTCGAGGACGAGGCGCCGCTGTCGACCCTGCTGCTGCGCAAGTTCGACGGGACCCACGTGCTGCGCGCGCGGGGCAGTCCGCTGCTGCATGAATTTCCTGCGCAGGGCACGCGCCGCGACTATATCTACCTCGTCGATCCGCATGGCAATCTGATGATGCGGTTTCCCGCGGCACCGGACCCATCACGCATGAAGAAGGATATCGATCGCCTGTTGACGGCGCAGGGGGACGGCTTGAACTGACGAATTCGCGGTTCGCCCGTGATACCATGGCTTCCCGGCTCCGGTTCACGCATTGCCGGTTCACGCATTGCAGGATTTGTACAGGCTCCGATGCGCTTCTCGCCGAACACGAAGACTAGCCAGCAGCAGCGGATCTGCCTTGGCCTGGCAGTGGGCGCCGGGTTCTCGGCGTTCTGCGCTAGCGCACAAGCCGCCAGGCAACTTACTGCCGTCGGTCCGGAGACGCGCGTCACTGCCGAAAACTACGACCTGCATATGGGCATGATGTACGCGATCCTGATCGTATTCAGCGTCGTATTGGGCGTGATGCTGCATTCGATCTACGTCCATCGGAAGTCCGCCGGCGCCGGGGTCGTGCAGTTCCACCGCAAGATTGCCGTGGAAATCGTCTGGGCCGTCATTCCCTTCGTCATCCTGTTCGGCGTAGCCTGGCCGGCGACCAGGACCCTGGCGGGGCTCAATAGTTCCGTCGACGCCGATATCACCATTAAGGCTACCGGCATGCAATGGAAATGGGGCTACGAGTACCTAAAAGGTGACGGTGAAGGCATTTCATTTTTCTCCAACCTGTATGCGCCGCGCGTCCTCGCGGTCGGATCCAAGGACGCCGGCAGAAGCAATCTGCTCCAGGTCGACAATCCTGTCGTGGTGCCGGTCAACAAGAAAATCCGCCTGGTCCTTACCGCAGACGACGTTATCCACTCCTGGCACGTTCCCGATCTGGGGGTCAAGGAGGATGCGATCCCGGGTCTCGCCCGCGACACATGGTTCATCGCTCAGGATGTTGGAACCTACCGCGGCCTGTGCAGCATCGAGGCCTGCGGTGCGGGGCGCGCATGCGTGCTTATCGTCGTCAAGGTGGTGAACGACGACGATTACAAAGCCTGGACCGAAGGAAGGATCCGGGCCGCAGGTGCGCTGGCGCAGGGCGGCGCGAATCCGTCCGCGACAAACTGACCCACCCTCGGTGAAGCCGGCGGCGCGGCGCAGGCCGAAGTCAGCGGCGCCAGGTGTCCGGTGCAAGCAGGCGGTCTATTTATGCTTTGCGACTTCGTGTGAGGGGGCAAAGTACGTGCCCCGCGTCAGGAAGGTGTAGTGCCCTTCGAGCGACATCAGGCCGACCAGCACCAGCAGGGCGCCGGTCGGCACCAGGATCGCATACACCAGAGCCAGACGTTCCCACTTCATATGCATGAAAAAGGCGATGATCAGCCCGGCCTTCAACACCATGAACAGAAGGATCAGGAACCATCTGAGGTAACCCTCGAAGTGGAAATAGTCGACCAGGTAGGAAAAAGTGCTGAGAACAAACAACAGTCCCCAGATCCACAGATAAACGCTTATCGGATGTTGTTGTCCTTCTGCTTTTGTTTCACCAGCCGGGTGCTGATTTGCGTCCGCGTGTTCCATGTTGTCTCCTACCAAAGATAAAAGAAGGCGAAAATGAACACCCAGACCAGATCCACGAAGTGCCAATACAGACCCATGATTTCGACCATCTCGTAGTTGCCCTTGCGGCCGGTGAGAAAACCCGGTCTTTGTTTGTCAAGATCTCCCCGCCATACCTTTGCCGCCATGATGAGCAGGAAGATCACGCCGACGGACACGTGAAAGCCGTGAAAACCGGTGATCATGAAGAAGGTCGAGCCGAACTGCGCCGCGCCCATGGGGTTGCCCCAGGGACGGACCCCTTCCTCCACGATCAGCTTGGTCCACTCGAACGCCTGCATGCCGACGAAGCTGGCGCCGAATGCCGCCGTTATCAGAATCAGTATGGCGGTCTTCGCGCGATCCTTCTGATAGCCGAATCTGACCGCCATGGCCATGGTGCCGCTGCTGCTGATCAGGATGAAGGTCATTATGGCGATCAGGATGAGCGGGATGCTCTTTCCGCCGATGGTCAGGGCGAACACCTCGCTCGGATTCGGCCAGGGAACGGTAGTGGACATGCGCACCGTCATGTAGCTGGTCAGGAAGGAGGCGAAAACGAAGGTGTCGCTGAGCAGGAAGATCCACATCATGGCCTTGCCCCAGGGGACCTTCTTGAACGCGCGCTGGTCCGAGGACCAGTCGGCGACGATGCCCTTCAAGCCTTCAGCCGGGGCGAGCGCTCCCGCATTCGTCATCGTATCGTGTGCCATGTGCATTTATCCCAATCAGCTAAACATCAACAGGCCGAACAGCACCAGCCAAATCGCCAGCAGAAAATGCCAGTAGACGGCGCACAACTCCACGCTCATGCGTATCCCGTCGAGCGCCGCGCCGCGTTGCAGCTGGATGACGGTCCTGGCCCAGACCCACAGCCCGCCAAGCAGGTGCAATCCATGAAGTGCCGTGAGCAGGTAGAAAAACGCATTGGCAGGATTCGTCGTCAAATAATAGCCCGCGGAGTTCAACTGCTGCCATGCTAAAAGCTGTCCGGCAAGAAACACAAATGTGAAAACCCCGCCGACCAGCAGCCTGTGTCTGACGGCGTTTGTCTGCCCCGATATTGCGGCGTTGCGCGCGCGCTGAAAGAAGACGCTGCCGAAAACCAGCATCACGGTGTTGAACCAAAGCACCATCGGCGGCGTCAGGGTGTGCCAGTCTGCCCCCTGCCTGCGCATCAGGTAAGCGCTGATTGAAAGCGCAAACAGCGAGGTCGCGACCGCGAGGAATACGCCCAGGCCGACTTTGTACGGCGGCAGGGACAATCCGTGTCCGCCATGGGTCGTGGCGAGCTGCCTTTGCTCGACCCAGGGCTTGGTGTTGAGCGTCTGGCGCAGCAGCCACCAGACTGTGACGCCCATGATCACCGCCAGACTCAGCAATATGACGAACATAATCAGGTCGCCGCGACACCGGCGGTCGACGGACCGGGCGGTTCATTTTGAGGTATGAAATCCCTTTCGGCGCCCGGCACGCTGTAATCGTAGGCCCAGCGATAGACCACCGGCAGCTCCGCACCGAAATTACCGTGCGTGGGCGGCGTGTGCTCGGTCTGCCATTCCAGCGTGGTCGCCTCCCACGGGTTGCTGCCCGCGGGTTTGCCTTTGAAATAGCTCCAAGCCAGGTTGAACAGGAACACGATCTGGGCCGCGCCCACGATCAACGCCGCGATGGTGATGGCGGCGTTCAGCGACTGCGCCGACTCGGGGATGAAATAGGTGTTTCCCAAGGCAAAATACCGTCGCGGCACGCCCAGAAAACCCAGGTAATGCATCGGCAGGTAGATCGCGTAGGAGCCGAGAAAGGTGATCCAGAAATGAATCTTGCCCAGGGTGTCGTTCAGCATCCGCCCGGTGATCTTCGGGTACCAATGATAGATCGCCCCCATGATGACCATTACCGGCGCGATCGCCATTACCATATGGAAGTGGGCGACCACGAACATGGTGTCTGAAAGCGCCAGGTCAATGGCGACGTTGCCCAGAAAGATGCCGGTCAAGCCGCCGTGAATGAACGTGAACACGAAGCCGATGGCAAACAGCATCGGCACGTTGAAGCGGATGTTGCCCTGCCACAAGGTGAGTATCCAGTTGTAGACCTTGAGCGCGGTGGGGATGGCGATGATCAGCGTGGTGGTGGCGAAGAAGAAACCAAAGTACGGGTTCATGCCGCTGACGTACATGTGATGCGCCCACACGATGAAACTCAAGCCGCCGATGGCCAGTATCGCCCATACCATCATGCGGTAGCCGAAGATGTTTTTCCTCGCGTTGACGCTGATCAGGTCGGAGACGATGCCGAACGCGGGCAGTGCGACGATGTAGACCTCGGGGTGTCCGAAAAACCAGAACAGATGCTGAAACAGCACCGGGCTGCCCCCGCCGTACTCGAGATGCTTGCCCATCGAAACGACGCCCGGCATGAAAAAACTCGTACCGAGCGTATAGTCCAGCGTCATCATGATCGCGCTGACGAACAGTGCGGGAAACGCCAGCAGCGCCAGGATGGTCGCCATGAATATGCCCCATACGGTCAGGGGCAGGCGCATCAGGGTCATTCCGCGCGTGCGCGCCTGCAATACCGTTACCACGTAGTTCAATCCGCCCATGGTGAACCCGACGATGAAGAAGGCGAGCGAGATGAGCATCAGGATGATGCCCCAGCTCGCGCCCGGCGTGCCGGGGAGTATGGTTTGCGGCGGGTACAGGGTCCAGCCGCCGCCGGTCGGGCCGCCGGGCACGAAAAAGCTTGCCATCAGCAACAGTACTGCAAACAGGTAAATCCAGTAACTCAGCATGTTCAGGTACGGAAAGACCATGTCCCGTGCGCCGACCATCAGCGGGATGAGATAGTTGCCGAACCCCCCCAGGAACAAGGCTGTAAGCAGATAGACCACCATGATCATGCCGTGCATGGTGACAAATTGAAGGTAGTTGCTCGGATTGATAAAGTTGAAGGAGTGCGGGAACCCGAGCTGCAGCCGCATCAACCAGGACAGCACCAGCGCCACCAAGCCCACGCCTATGGCGGTAACCGCGTACTGGATGGCGATGACCTTGGCGTCCTGGCTCCAGATATATTTCCCGATGAACGTCTTCGGATGGTAGAGCTCCATCTCTCCGACTTCCGCGGGCGGGGCGAAAGCCGTTGCGTCATGTCCGGTGTGAACGTAAGCCATTCAAATCTCCTGTTCGCTGGTTCTTCGCATGCGCGTAACTGCCTTTCGGACGGTAGCTGGCGACCGAGTTGGCGCTCCCATAGGTCGTTCAGTGCAGGCTACTGGCGTAGGCAATGATGTCGGCAGCCGCCTGATCATCGTCCAGAGTCGCCGCCATCATGTTCATCTGGTCGCCGTATTTGTCGCCCGCGTGGGCGCCGCGTATGCGCTGTTTGAAATTCTGCAGCTGTGTGACCATATACCAATCGCTCATGCCCGCCAGCCGCGGCGCATTCGTCGCCTGTATGCCCTGCCCCTGCAAACCATGGCAGACGCCGCAGTTCGTGGCAAAGCGAACCGCGCTATGGCTGTTCCGCATCGGCGCGGTGGCCGGGGCGGGCGGACCCGGCAGCGTCTTGATATAGGCGACGACGTTATCGATGGCGACATCGTCGGCGAGGGTCGCGGCCATCGGCGCCATCATCTTGCCGAAAACGTCTTTCTCGTCCGCGCCCCTGATGCCCTGCTTGAAATAATGCAACTGGCGTTTCAGGTACCAGTCGCTCTGGCCGGCGAGCCTGGGCGCATGCAGCGCGGGATTGCCCTCGCCTTCGGCGCCATGACAGGAACTGCAGACCGCGAACAGCGGCTTGCCTGCCGCGGCGTCGCCTGCAGGCTGCGCCATGGACTGCGCGAAGGTCGGATATCCGTTCAACCATTTCTCGTAGGCGCCTTCATCCTCCACCACGAATTTGCCGCGCATGGTGAAATGGCCGATGCCGCACAATTCCTCGCACAGCGCGTCGAACTTTCCGGTACGGGTGGGCGTGAACCAGAAATACGGGACCGTGCCCGGCAACATGTCCATCTTCACGCGGAACTGCGCCACGGCGAAATCGTGAATGACGTCTTTAGAGCGCAGCAGCACCTTGACTGGCTTGTTGATCGGAAGATGCACTTCCTGGCTCGATACCAACACGTCGTCGCGACCGTTGGGATCTTCCGGATTGATACCGAACGGGTTGGTATCGCTGACGAAGCGTGCATCGACGCTGCCAAGCACGCCGTCTTTTCCGGGAAAACGGTAACTCCAGTACCACTGCTGCGCGACGACCTCGAACACCGCCGCATCGTCCGGGACGTTGATGAATTTTGCCCAGACATTCAAGCCCGGGGCCAGCATGGCAACGACGCCTAGCGTGGTGAATCCGATGAGCCACCATTCCAGCTTCTTGTTCTCGGGTTCGTAGTGGGCCCGTCCACCGGCCCGGTGACGGTAGCGAAACACGCAATAGGCCATGAACGAATTGACCGCGACAAAAACGAAACCGGTCACCCAAAACGTTATGCTGATGGTGTCGTCGATCGAACTCCAGTTGGAGGCTATCGGCGTAAACCACCAGGGGCTCAGAAAATGAAACAGCAGCGTGCCCAGTATCAGCAGGACCAATACTATCGCGATAGCCATACCCGAATCACTCCTTCTGTCGTTCGAAGTGCGTCATGCAATCAACGATTACACCGGGCAGCGCACTGATTTTTTTCGCAGCATACCTCAAACCGGTTGCGGAATGCATGTACTTTTTTCGGGAGGCGGGGCGGGGCGGTCCGCCGGACCGATCTTCCGGGTGTGAGCCGCTGTGGTCGCGGCCTTGCCGTTCGGAATCGCCGCCGCGCCGATTCGCTGCTGGTCTGGTTCAGTCCGCAGCCGGCGGACCTTGCGCTGACCGGCTGTCCTCCGCGTGTTAGACTAGCTCGAATTCATTCCGCGCCGAATCTCAATGGCTTTGCAGCTTGCTTTGCACCAAACCGCGCGGCGCATGCGCCAGTTCTACGCCCTGACCAAGCCGCGCGTGACCTTGCTCGCCGTATTCTGCGCCGTAATCGGCATGTTCCTCGCCACCCCGGGCATGGTGCCCTTGCATGTCCTGTTCGCGGGAACCGCCGGGATCGCGTTGCTGGCGGGCGCGGCTTTCGCCATCAACTGCCTGATCGAACGCGAAATCGACTCCAGGATGGCGCGTACCCGCGCGCGCCCGCTGCCGCGCGGGGAATTGAGCCCGCAGCAGACCATAGTTTTCGCCGGCGTGGTCGGAGGCATAGGCATGTTCCTGCTCTATCGCTATGTCAACGCTCTTACGATGTGGCTCACGTTTGCCACTTTCGTCGGCTATGCCATTATTTACACCATCGTGCTGAAACCAGCCACGCCGCAGAACATCGTCATCGGCGGGCTTTCCGGGGCGATGCCGCCGTTGCTTGGCTGGACTGCGGTGACGGGGCAGGTGGCGCCCGAGGCGCTGCTGCTGGTGCTGATCGTCTTTACCTGGACCCCGCCGCATTTCTGGGCGCTGGCGCTGTACCGCACCGAGGACTTCGCGCGCGCCGGTTTGCCCATGCTGCCCGTGACGCACGGCGAGAAATTCACCCGGCTGCAGGTGCTGCTATATACGCTGATCCTGACCGCCGGAACGCTGCTGCCTTTCGCCTACGGCATGAGCGGCTGGATATACCTCATCGCCGCAGTCGTCCTGGACGGCATGTTCCTGTATTACGCGGTCAGAATCTATACCGCCTACAGCGATCGCCTGGCGCAGCAAACCTTCCGCTTCTCGGTCTTCTATCTGGCCGGCCTGTTCACCGCGCTGCTGCTCGACCACTATGCGTACTAGAGCCGGTTGCGCTTCGCGGGGCCCCCGATTGGGTTTGCGCCTCCTGTGCGCTTCTGCCCTGGTGCTGCTGCTTGCCGCCTGCGCGCCCTCGGCTCCCCAGTTCAACAACACCGATGTTACCGGCGCCGACTGCTGCCACGATTTTCGCCTGACCGACCATCATGGCAAGAGGCGCACGCTGGAGGATTTTCGCGGCAAGGTGGTGCTGATTTTCTTCGGCTATACCCAATGTCCGGACGTCTGCCCGACGACCATGGCCGAATTGAAGTCCGTAATGCAGGAACTCGGACCCGACGCGCAGCGCGTGCAGGTCCTGTTCGTTACGCTGGATCCGGAGCGCGACACGCGCGAACTGCTGGCAAACTATGTTCCCGCATTCGACCCGAGCTTTCTCGGCCTGTACGGCGACCTGGAGACGACGGCGAACACCGCCAAGGAATTCCGTGTGTTTTACCAGAAGCAACCAGGCCCTACGCCCAGCAGTTATACGCTGGACCATACTGCGGGGAGCTATGTTTTCGACCCGCAGGGGCGGGTGCGGCTGTTCGTGCGCTATGGCGGAGACAACGGCGCCAAGCTGGTCGCCGATCTGCGCACGCTGCTCAGGCAGTGAGCCGGGGCTGCGCCGGACTCGGCGTCGGCTTCGTAATGCGGGAATTCCCGTCGCCGCGCGTTCCTGAACCGGGTCCGTGAATGGACGGCAGCGTTCGCCTCATGCAGCGCTGAGCAAACCCTTCATTTTCTGCATCGCCTTGGCCTCGACCTGACGTATGCGCTCGGCCGAAACCTTGAATTCGGCCGCAAGGTCGTGCAGCGTTGCTGGATTCTTCTCGCGCAGCCAGCGTGCTTCTATGATGCGGCGGCTGCGCGCATCCAGACTGTTAAGCGCGGTCCGCAGGCCTGCCGCGCCTACGCGCTGATTTTCCTCCGACTCGAGCAGCTTGGACGGTTCGTTGTCCGCGTCGGTCAGGTAGGCGATGGGCGCGTAGCTGTCCTCGTCGTCGTCGCCGGCTTCCAGCGCGACATCCTGGCCCGAGATGCGCATTTCCATTTCCCGGACTTCCTCCGGTTTGACCCGCAGCTGCCGTGCCATGTCCTCGATCGCGTCCTGCGATAGCGGACCCAGGCCCTTCTTCATCGAGCGCAGGTTAAAGAACAACTTGCGCTGCGCCTTGGTCGTGGCCAGCTTGACCAGGCGCCAGTTCTTGAGGATGAACTCGTGCATCTCGGCTTTGATCCAGTGGATAGCGAAGGACACCAGGCGCACGTTGCGCTCGGGGTCGAAGCGCTTCACCGCCTTCATCAGACCGATGTTGCCCTCCTGGATCAGATCGGCATGGGGCAGGCCGTAGCCGAGGTAGCCGCGGGCAATGGCCACGACCACGCGCAGATGCGAAACGACCAGGGCGCGCGCCGCGTCGATGTCGTTGTCGTCGCGCAGTTTGCGCGCCAGGCGCGATTCTTCCTCCGCGCTCAGCAGCGGAAACCGGTTCACCGTCGCGATATAGGTCTCCAGGCTCCCGACCAGGGAAGGCACCGGCAAGGCCATAACTTGATTCATATTTTTTCTCCTTTCAGCGTGGCGCTCAACGGTCTGCCGGCAAACTGCCTCCGGCCAGCGCCACCGAAATACGTTCTCATTTTAGCACTCTAGGCATTGGAGTGCCAACAGCTCGCGGAAGTTCCGCGGCCGCCCGCAACTGCCCTTATCTGGGCTCTATTCCAGATAAGTGCCTGCTTACCGACATGTAGGCGCCGAGCCAGCCGAGCGTGGCGGCGAAGGCGAGCAGCGCGAGGCAGTCGTACAGGCCGAAAAAGCTGAGACTGAAGTCAGACCCGTAGAGCCGGGAGAGCTCGAGGATGCCGCGGTTGAGGATGTGCATGCATAGATAGACGATGCCCAGGGCGGCCAGCCCGCCGAGCGCGCCCTGCAGCAGGCCCAGGTGGAAGAACGGGCGGCGGATAAACGCGTCGGTTGCGCCGATCAGCTTGCCCACTTCGATTTCGTCCTTCTGCGTCAGGATCTGCAGGCGTATGGTGTTGAAGGTCACCGCAACGAGAGCACAAGCCAGCAGTGTCGCCAGGATCAGCACCGACGTGCGGCCCAGCTGCAACAGGCTTTCCAGCCGCTTGACCCAGGCCGAATCGATCTGCACATGGGCGACTTTGGGCAAGGCCTTCAGCTGCGGCTCCAGCTGCTCCAGCTCGGCCGAGCCGCCGGCGGCCTCGAGCACGAAGGCGTCTGGCAGCGGATTGGTCTGCAGCGTGGCGATGACATCGGACAGATTCTCTGAATGCTTCAGTTCCTGCAGGGCCTGCTCGCGCGAAACGAAGCGCACGCTGTGCACCCCGGGAAGCTGCTTCAGGCGTGCCTCCAGTGCGCTGACATCGGCCTTTTCCGCGTCGCGCGCGAGGAACAGGCTGACCTGCGGCGTGCCCGCCACGCGTTGCGCGATGCTGCCGAGGTTTTGCAGCAGCAGGTAGCCGCCCAGGGGCAGCGCGAGCGCGACGCCGATCACCGTCACGTTGAGCAAAGTGGCGACCGGATTGCGCGCCAGGCGCGTGAGCGTCAGGACGAAGGTCCGCCAGTGCTGGCGCAGCCAGTTGCTCATTGTTCCAGCCTGCCCTGGCGCAGCGCGAGCACGCGCGGATTGAGGCGCTGCACCAGCGCCTCGTCGTGGGTCGCGATGAGCACGGTCACGCCGACCCGGTTGAAGTCGCGGAACATTTCCACGACTTCGGCGGCCGAGGTCGAGTCCAGGCTCGCAGTCGGCTCGTCGGCGAGCAGTATGCTCGGGCGATTCACCACCGCGCGCGCGATGCACAGGCGCTGCTGCTCCCCGCCGGAGAGCGCGATCGGATTGGCCTTCTCGCGCGCCAGCAGGCCCACCTTGTCCAGCGCCGCGCGCGCGCGCCGTGACGCGTCCTTGTAGGCATGGCCGGTGAAGGCGAGCGGCAGCATGACGTTGTCGAACACGTTCCTGTCGTAGAGCAGTTTCTGGTCCTGGAAGATGAGCCCGAGATTGCGCCGCAGGTAGGGGATGGCGGCGCGGCGCATGCTGCCGACGTTCTGCCCGTTGACCAGCACGGTGCCGCTGGTCGGGCGCTCGATCGCCGGGATCAGCTTGAGCAGCGTGCTCTTGCCCGCGCCGGAGCGCCCGGTAATGAACACCAGTTCGCCGTCGTCAATGCCGAAACTGAGTTCGGTGAGCGCCTCCTCGCCACTGCGATAGCTCTTGCGCACCTGGCTGAAGCTGATCATCGGGCAGCGGCGCGCATGCGCGGGCTCAGTCGGAATCGACCATGGCCGCGGCGAATTCCTGCGCGCGGAACGCTCGCAGGTCGTCGATGCCCTCGCCGATGCCGATGTAGCGTATCGGCACCGGGCGTTCGCGCGCAATCGCTGCGATCACGCCGCCCTTTGCGGTGCCGTCGAGCTTGGTCAGGACGAGACCGGTCAGCCCGAGCGCGTCGTCGAAGGCCTTTACCTGGCTAAGCGCGTTCTGGCCGGTATTCGCATCCAGCACCAGCAGCACCTCGTGCGGCGCGCTCGCATCGGCCTTGGCAATGACGCGCTTGACCTTGCGGATCTCCTCCATCAGGTGCAGTTGCGTCGGCAGCCGTCCGGCGGTGTCGGCGAGCACGATGTCGATGCCGCGCGCGCGCGCCGCCTGGATGGCGTCGAAAATCACCGCCGCCGGATCGCCGCCCTGCTGCGTGATCACCGCGATCTGGTTGCGCTCGCCCCACACCGCGAGCTGCTCGCGCGCTGCGGCGCGAAACGTGTCTCCCGCGGCGAGCAGCACGCTTTTTCCCTGCGCCTGGAACAGCTTGGCCAGCTTGCCGATCGAAGTCGTCTTGCCCGCGCCGTTGACCCCGGCGAGCATGATGATGAACGGGCGATGGCCTTCGATCGCGAGCGGCTGCTCGAGCGGCGCGATCAGCGCGACCAGGCACTCGCGCAGCGCCGCCCTGAGTTCGTGCGCCTCGGTCAGGCCCTGTTTGCCCACCTGCCGGCGCAGCCGGTCCAGCAGGAATTGCGTGGCCGCTACGCCGGTGTCGGCGCACAGCAGCGCGGATTCGAGTTCCTCGTACAGCGCCGCGTCGATCTTGCCGCCGCCGAACAGGCCGCCGATCTGAACGCGCGTGCGCGCGAGCCCCGCCTTGAGCTTTTCGCTCCAGGATGCAAGCGGTGCTGTTTCGTTGGATTTTTTGAGGAAACTGAACATGGAGGTTCGCGCGGCGGGTGGCGAAACCCGCTAAGATACACGGGAATTTTAGCAGAAGGGTGCGTATGAAAATCAGGATGTTTCGCTGCCTGCTTGTGCTCGCCGCAGCGCTGGCCGCGAACGCCGCCGGCGCGCAGTCGGGCGTACGCGAACAAACGCTCGCCAACGGCCTGCGCGTGATCGTCAAGGAAGACCATCGCGCGCCCACCGTGGCGCACATGGTGTGGTATCGCGCCGGCAGCATGGACGAGGTAAGCGGCACCAGCGGCGTCGCGCATGCGCTCGAACACATGATGTTCAAGGGCACCAGGAACGTGAAAAGCGGCGAGTTCTCGCGCCGCATCGCCGCCGCCGGCGGGCGCGAGAACGCCTTCACCAACCGCGACTACACCGCGTATTTCCAGCAGGTGCCAAAAGCCGCCCTGCCGCTGATGCTGCAGCTCGAAGCGGACCGCATGTCGAACCTGCTGGTGACCGAGTCCGAGTTTTCGCGCGAAATCAAAGTGGTGATGGAGGAGCGGCGCCTGCGCACCGAGGACAAGCCGCACGCGCTGGTGGCCGAAGCGCTCAATGCCGACGCCTTCTTCGCCCACCCCTACCGGCGGCCGGTCATAGGCTGGATGGACGATCTGCTCAACATGAACTACCTGGACGCGCGCAGCTGGTACGCGCGCTGGTACGCGCCCAACAACGCGTTCGTGGTGGTGGTGGGCGACGTGAATGCGGACGAAGTATTCGCGCTGGCGAAGAAATACTACGGCCCGATCGAGGCGAAGGCGCTGCCCGAGCGCAAGCCCCAGCTCGAACCCGAACAGCGCGGCGTGCGCCGCCTGGTGGTCAAGGCGCCGGCCGAGCTGCCCTATCTGCTGATGGGCTGGAAGTGCCCGGTGCTGCGCGACGCGGACAAAGACTGGCAGCCGTATGCGCTGGAAGTGCTCGTCGGCGTGCTCGACGGCAACGAATCGGCGCGCCTCAACCAGGCGCTGGTGCGCGACAGCCGCCTCGCCAGCGAAGTGGGTGCGGGCTACGATGCCACCGCGCGCGGACCCGGGATGTGTTTTCTCGAGGGCACGCCGAGTCAGGGGAAAAGCGCGGCGGACCTGGAGGCCGGCCTGCGCGCGGAGCTCGCGCGCCTGGTGCGCGACGGCGTCACCGAAACCGAACTCGCGCGGGTCAAGGCGCAACTCGTCGCCAGCCAGGTGTTCAAGCGCGATTCGATTTTCGGCCAGGCGATGGAGATCGGCCAATACGAGTCGGCGGGCCTGTCTTATCGCGACATCGACCGCGCGCTCGAGCGCGTCAAGGCAGTGAGCGCAGAGCAGGTGCGCGCGGTGGCTCTGCAGTATTTTGCCGACGATCGGCTCACCGTGGCCGTACTCGACCCGCAGCCGCTGGACCAGGCGCCGCGGCGGCCGGCCGCGCAGGCCACGGCACATTAGCATGCTCAAGCGCATCGTCATGCAGGCAGGAAACCCGCTGTGGCTCATGGCGGCGGCCGCGCTGTGGATGGCAGCGTGCGCAGCGCAAGCCGCACTGCCGATTCAGCACTGGATCTCAGCCTCGGGCGCGCGCGTGTATTTCGTCGAAAGCCACGGGCTGCCCATGCTCGATATCAATGTGGATTTCGACGCTGGCGGACGGCGCGTTCCCGCCGACCGCGCCGGGCTGGGCGGACTAACGCAATCGCTGATCAAGGCCGGGTCCACCGCCCATTCCGAGGAGGAGATCGGCCGGCGCATTGCCGACGTCGGCGCGCAGCTTGGCGGCGAGGTGGACCGCGACCGCGCCGGCGTTTCGCTGCGCACGCTGTCGAGCGAGCGCGAGCGCGTCCAAGCGGTCGCCGCGTTTGCCGAAATCCTGCAGAAGCCGGCATTCCCCGAGGCGGCATTCGCGCGCGAGAAGGCGCGCCTTGCTGATGCCGTCAGGGAGAACGAGGCCAGGCCCGACGCAGTCGCGGACAAGGCGTTTTACCGCCTGCTCTACGGCGCGCATCCCTATGCGCTTGCGCCCGAAGCCGAGACCGTGGCGCGTATCGAACGCGCCGATGTGGAAAATTTCTATCGCGCGAACTACGTCGCCTCCCGCGCCGTGCTCACCATCATCGGTGACGCCGACCGGACGCTCGCGGCGCGCATCGCCGAGCAGCTCACCGCCGGGCTGCCGCGAGCGTCGCAGGCGCCGCCCGCGCTTCCGCCGGTGATCCAGCCTGCGAAGCAGACGCTGCGCATCGAGAGCCCCGCGTCGCAAAGCCACATCCTGATCGGGCTGCCTGCGATCGCACGCGGCGATCCCGATTATTTTCCGCTGCTGGTGGGCAATTACGCGCTCGGCGGCGGCGGCTTCGTTTCGCGCCTTTACCTCGAAGTGCGCGAGAAGCGCGGCTACGCCTACAGCGTGTACAGCTATTTTCTGCCGCTGGCGCAGGAAGGCCCGCTGGAGATCGGCCTGCAGACCAAGAAGCAGCAGTCCGAAGAGGCGCTTGCGCGCGTGCGCGCGGTGCTCGACGAATTTCTCGCCGGCGGGCCGAGCGCGGCAGAGATCAAGGCGGCAAAACAGAATCTGGTCGGCGGTTTTGCGCTGCGCATAGACAGCAACCGCAAGCTCCTGCAGCAGGTCGCGCTGATCGGCTTCTACCAATTGCCCCTTACGTGGCTCGACGATTTCGCCGGCCGCGTCGACAAAGTAAGCGCTGCCGAAATCCGCGCGGCGTTCGCGCGGCGCGTGCGGCCGGAACATTTAGTGACCGTCATCGTAGGCAGTGGCGAAAAGTAATCAGGTCCGCATCATCGGCGGCGAGTGGCGCAGCCGCCGTATCAGTTTTCCCGATCACGAGGGCCTTCGACCCAGCGCCGACCGCGTGCGCGAAACGCTGTTCAACTGGCTCGGGCAGGATCTCTACGGCTTGAGTTGCCTCGATCTTTTCGCCGGCAGCGGCGCGCTCGGCTTCGAAGCGCTGTCGCGCTGCGCGGCTTCGGTGGTGATGGTGGAACAAAGCCGCGTTGCCTGCGCCGCGCTGCGCCGCAATGCCGATCTGCTCGGGGCGAAAAACCTGCAATTGCAATGTACGGATGCGCTAGAATTCGCCTCTGCTGCCGCGGCAGATTCGACCAAGCGCTTCGATGTGGTATTTCTCGACCCGCCGTTTCGCTCCGGGCTGCTTGGACCGGCACTGCCGCTGCTGGTGCCCCTGCTGCGGTTCGGGGCGAGGGTCTACGTCGAGAATGCTGCGGCTTTCGCGCCGTCGGGCGCTTGGCGCGTGCTCAGGCAGGGCCGCGCCGGACAGGTGCACTACTCTTTGGTGACATATGATGACTAGGGCTGTCTATCCGGGGACATTCGACCCGCTCACGCGCGGCCACGAGGATCTGGTGCGGCGCGCGGCCCTGGTGTTCGACGAGCTGATCGTCGGCGTCGCCGACAGCCGCGCGAAGCAGCCGTTCTTCACGCTGGAGGAGCGCGTCGCAATGGCGCGCGACGTGCTGTCGCCTTACACGAATGTGCGCGTGGAGAGCTTTCGCGGCCTGCTGATGAACTTTATCCGCACACAGGGTGCGCGCGTGGTGCTGCGCGGTTTGCGCGCCGTGTCCGACTTCGAATACGAATTCCAGCTGGCGGGGATGAACCGCAACCTGTATCCGGACGTCGAAACCCTGTTCCTTACCCCGGGCGAGCAGCATATGTTCGTCTCCGCCACCATGGTGCGGGAAATTGCGACGCTGGGCGGGGACGTGAGCAAATTCGTGCACCCGGCAGTGGAAAAATGCATCAAGGAGAAAATCGGGCAGATGGGCGGCTGATATGGCGCTGATGATCACCGACGAGTGCATCAACTGCGACGTGTGCGAGCCGGAATGCCCGAACGGCGCGATTGCGCAGGGCGAGGAAATCTACGTCATCGATCCGCAGAAATGCACCGAGTGCGTGGGCCATTTCGACGAACCGCAGTGTGTCGCGGTCTGCCCCGTCGACTGCATCCCGCTCGATCCAGACCACGCCGAGACCCGCGAACAGCTGCAGCAGAAATATCAGCGGCTGACGGCGCAGAAACAGGCCGGCTGATACGCGGAGGGGCGCGCTATTTCTGGCAGCTCGGACAGAAGAACGTGGAGCGCTGGCCCTGGCGCAACTGGCGTATCGGCGTGCCGCAGACGCGGCAGGGCAGCCCGACGCGCCCATAGACGTGATACTGCTGCTGGAAATAGCCCGAACTGCCGTCCGAGTGAACGAAGTCACGCAGGCTGCTGCCGCCCGCCGCGAGCGCCTGTTTCAGCGTCGACTTGACGGCGGCGGCGAGCGCCTCATAGCGCGCAAGCGAGACACGCGCCGCCTGAGTGCGCGGATTGATGCGTGCATGGAACAGGCTTTCGTTGGCGTAGATGTTTCCCACGCCGACGACGATGTTCGCGTTCATCAGGACAAGCTTGACCGCGGTTTTGCGCCCGCGCGTGGCCGCGTGCAGAAGACGTCCGGTGAACGCTGTTTCCAGCGGTTCCGCGCCCAGATTCGCGAGCAGCGGATGGCGTGCCGGGTCGCCCCCGGTCCACAGTACTGCGCCGAAGCGGCGCGGGTCGCGCAGGCGCAGCAAGCTTTTGCCCAGCAGCAGGTCGAAGTGTTCATGCGGCTGCGCCTGGGTGCCGGCGTCCATGATGCGCAGGCTGCCCGACATGCCCAGGTGCAGCAGCAGCGATCCGCGGCGCTGGCCGGAGCCGCAATCGATGAGAATGTATTTGCCGCGGCGTGCGACGCCGGCGATGCGACGGCCGGTGACGCGCGCGGCCAGATTCGGCGGTATCGGCCAGCGCAGCCTGGACTCGCTGACGCGTATGCCCGTGATGATGTTGCCGGTCAGATAGGGCTCGATGCCGCGGCGCGTTATTTCGACTTCGGGGAGTTCGGGCATGAAGATTTTCGCGGGGCGGTTTTCCTTGTACTGGCGGAGAAATATACCTAATATGTACCCCCCACGCTAAGCTATCAGCGCACCAATGCATTTTTCGCGTTCTTCCGTCGTCCCCCCGATGTGCCGGTTCCTGCTTGCAAGCCTCGGTCTCGCGCTTTCCGCCTGCGCGCAACAACCGTCGCTGGCTGCGCCGGCCGTGCCGACGCCGCTGGCGCAAATGCAGTCGCCCGAGCCTGCTGCAAAACCGCCTGGCGCACCCGCCGCGCACGCAGCGGCAGGCGCCACCGCCGCGGCGTCCGAGGCCGAAGCTGCAGCTGCAGCTGCAGCCGCAGCCGAGGCGGCCCTGCCCAAACAGGAACTGACCGAGGAAGTGCTGTACGAATATCTGCTGGCCGAAATCGCCGGCCAGCGTGGCGCGCTCGGCTTGTCGGCGCAGGCTTATGCCGATCTGGCGAAGCAAACGCGCGATCCGCGCATCGCCAGGCGGGCGGCGGAGGTGGCGTTGTACGCGCGCATGCCTGGCGCCGCGGTCGACGCGGCCAAAATATGGTACGAAGCCGAGCCCGCCTCGATGCCGGCACTGCAAGCGCTTACCAGCCTGCTGATCGGCGCCAAGCGCCAGGATGAAGCGCTGCCCTATCTGCAGAAACTGATCGAACGCGACGCGAGCGGCGACGCCTTCTTGCAGCTGAACCGGCTGCTGGCAGGCAGCCAGGACAAGGCGCAATCGCTCAAGCTGGTGCAGCAACTTGCGCAGCCCTACCCCAAGCTCGCGCAGGCGCATTTTGCGCTGTCCCAGGCAGCTGCCGGTGCCGCGGACGCCGAACTGGCGCTGGCCGAAGCGCGCGCTGCGTCCAAGCTCAAGCCGGACTGGGAGTTGCCGGTGTTGCTGGAAGCGCAGCTGCTGCAGCGGAAATCGAACGCGCTGGCGCTGCAACGCCTTGCCGGCTTCATCGAGCGCCACCCCAAGTCGCGCGAAGTGCGTCTGAGCTATGCGCGCCTGCTAGTGGCCGAGCAAAAGTATTCCGAGGCGCGCATCGAGTTCCAGACGCTGTCGAAGGATTTTCCCGACAACGCCGACGTGGTGTTTGCGGTTGGCGTGTTGTCGCTGCAGCTGCAGGACTATCAGCCGGCCGAGGCGAATTTCAAGCGCCTGCTCGACCTGCCCTACCGCGACAAGGACACCGTGCGCATGTATCTGGGGCAGATCGCGGAGGAACAGAAGAACTACCCCGAGGCGCTGCGCTGGTACAACGAAGTCGCCGGCGGCGACCTGTACCTGCGGGCGCAGATGCGCTACGCGCTGGTGCTGAGCAAGCAGGGCAAGCTGGACGCGGCGCGCGCGCATCTGCGCCAGGTCGAGCCCGGCAACGCCGAGGGACGGGTGCAGCTGCTGCTTGCCGAGGCGCAGATGCTGCGCGACGCCAAGCGGCCGGAGGATGCGTTCGAGCTGATCGGAGACGCGCTGAAAACCACGCCCGAGCAACCTGAATTGCTCTACGACTACGCTATGGTCGCGGAGAAGCTCGGGCACATCGACCTGCTCGAGAGCAGCCTGAAGAACGTGATCCGCCTGCAGCCCGACAATGCGCATGCCTACAATGCGCTCGGCTATTCGCTTGCTGAGCGCAACCTGCGTCTGCCCGAGGCGCGACAGCTGATCGAAAAGGCGCTTCAGCTCGCGCCTGAGGACCCGTTCATCATCGACAGCATGGGCTGGGTGCTATACCGGCAGGGCGAGCAGAAGCAGGCGCTGGAATACCTGCGCAAGGCCTACAGCGCGCGCCCCGACCCGGAGATTGCGGCGCATCTGGGCGAAGTGCTGTGGATTGCGGGCGAGCACAGGGAGGCCGAAAAGATCTGGCTGGAGGCGAACACGAAAACACCGGACAACGACGCGCTGAACAGCACTATCAAACGCTTCAAGCGTTAACTTGTGCGGCTTGGGTGCAAACTGAGTGCCTCCGGCTGCGGAAGAGCCCTTAATTTACCAACAAGGGGGGATGCATCCCCCCTTGTAAATCCCCCCGCGAATACGCTAGCGCCATATTTCGACATCATGGGCAATTCTGTGAACATATGGCGTTTGCAGTCGACTAGACAAGGGTTCGAATTTCTGGCAATGCGATTCGTACTGACTTGGGCTTGTCTGTTGCTCGCCGGCTGCGCTTCGCTGGAACCGCAGCCGGAGTCGGCAGCGCCGGCGGGCGAGGCGTTTTATCTATCGGGCCGGGTAGCGGTCAAGTATGGCGAAGAAGCGGCAAGCGGCAGGATCAGCTGGCAGCACGAACAGGCGAGCGACGATCTGCTGTTTTCCACGCCGCTGGGCCAGGGTGTCGCGCACATCGTCCGGCGCGACGGCATTGTGACTCTGACTACATCGGATCAGAAGGTATATCGGGCCGGCGACGTGGAATCGCTGACGGAAAAAACACTGGGCTGGCGCCTGCCGCTCGCCGGGCTGCCCGACTGGGTGCGCGGCCGCGCAGCGGCCGGCGCGCCGGCGCTGACTAAGCTGGACGCCTCGCAACGCCTTGCCGAGCTGCGCCAGTCCGGCTGGCTGGTGGATTTTCTCGCCTATGACAGCGCTACCGGCCTGCCCGCCAAGCTGCGGCTGTCGCGCGAAGACGTGGAGATCCGCATGGTGATCGACCAGTGGCGCGGCGCGCCGTGAGCGGCTGGGGCGAGCGCTGGCCAGCGCCGGCCAAACTCAATCTGTTCCTGCACGTTACCGGCAGGCGCGCCGACGGCTATCACGAGCTGCAGACCGCGTTCCGCCTGATAGATCTTGCCGACACCCTGCGCTTTACGCCGCGCACTGACGGCGAGCTCCGGCTGCGCCAGCCGCTCGCGGGGGTGCCGCCGGAGCAGGATTTGTGCATGCGCGCAGCGGCCCTGCTCAAGCGCGCAAGCGGGCATCGCGGCGGCGTCGACATCGAACTGGACAAGCACATTCCGATCGGCGGCGGCTTGGGCGGCGGCAGCTCGGACGCCGCTACCACCCTGATTGCGCTCAACCATTTGTGGCGGCTGGGCCTGAAGCGCGTGGAACTGCAGCGGCTGGCGCTGGAACTGGGCGCGGACGTGCCGCTGTTCGTGTTCGGCGAGAACGCGTTTGCCGAAGGCGTGGGCGAAGAGATTACACCGCTCGCGCTGCCGGACGCGTGGTACCTGGTGCTGGTTCCGCCGGTTCAGGTGCCTACGGCCGCCGTTTTCGCCGCGCCAGAATTGACACGAGACGCGAAACCAATCAAAATTACGGCCTTTTTCGACGGGCTGAAACGGCGCGCCTTGCGTAACGACCTCGAGCCCGTGGTGTGCAAAAGATTTCCCGAAGTGGCGCATCACCTGGCCTGGCTGAGGCGGCACGGCGAGGCGCGTATGAGCGGTTCCGGCGCCTGCGTGTATGCAGAATTTTCCAATGAATCAGCGGCATACGCGGTGCAGGTGCAGTTGCCGCAGGCGCTGCGCGGGTTTGTGGCGCACGGCTTGGAGCGGCATCCACTGCATGATTTGAGCGAATAGAGTTTGGGGAGTCGCCAAGTGGTAAGGCACCGGATTTTGATTCCGGCATTCGTAGGTTCGATCCCTACCTCCCCAGCCAGCAATCGATGGACCCGCGGCCGCGTGGCGGCGGACATGAGCGGATCGACCCGCACTGACGAGACCAGGCCCAGGAAATGGCTTACGACCACCTGATGATCTTTACCGGCAGCGCCAACCAACAGTTGGCGGCGGCGGTGGCCAAGCGCCTGAATATTCCGCTGGGCGGCGTCAGCGTCGGCCGCTTTTCCGACGGCGAGGTGATGATCGAACTGCTCGACAACGTGCGCGGCCGCGATTGTTTCGTGCTGCAGTCCACCTGCACTCCGACCAACGACAATCTGATGGAAGTGCTGATCATGATCGATGCGCTCAAGCGCGCATCGGCCGCCCGCGTCACCGCCGCGCTGCCCTATTTCGGCT
The DNA here is from genome assembly GCA_038206915.1 of Burkholderiales bacterium. Classification (GTDB taxonomy): domain Bacteria; phylum Pseudomonadota; class Gammaproteobacteria; order Burkholderiales; family SG8-39; genus 2-12-FULL-64-23. Next base: position 54,336 of record JBBRAI010000010.1, read on the forward strand.
ACGCGCGCCAGGACCGCCGGCCGCGCTCTGCGCGCGTGTCCATCAGCGCCAAGGTGGTGGCCAACATGCTCGAAGCCGCCGGTGTGGATCGGGTGCTCACCATGGACCTGCACGCAGACCAGATTCAAGGGTTTTTCGATGTGCCGGTGGACAACATCTATGCCGCGCCCATCCTGCTCGGCGACCTGTGGAAACACGGTTACGAGGACCTGCTCGTGGTCTCCCCCGATGTCGGCGGCGTGGTGCGCGCACGCGCGCTGGCCAAGCGCCTGGAGTCGGACCTCGCCATCATCGACAAACGCCGTCCCAAGGCAAACGATGCCGAGGTGATGAACATCATCGGTGACGTAAAGGGCCGCACCTGCGTAATCATGGACGACATGGTGGACACCGCGGGCACGCTGGCCAAGGCGGCACAGGCGCTCAAGAACGAGGGCGCGGTCAAGGTGCTCGCGTACTGCACCCACCCGGTGCTCTCGGGTGGCGCGGTGGAGCGCATCGCCAATTCGGCGCTGGACGAAGTGGTGGTCACCGACTCCATACCGCTGCGCGAGGACGCGAAGAAGTGCAGCAAGATACGCGTGCTTTCCGTGGTCGACCTGCTGGCGGAAACCATATTGCGCATCAGCAACGAGGACTCGGTGAGTTCCCTGTTCAGCGAGTAGGCAAATACATATATCGATACCTGATTCGGATTTTTCAACGGCGGTACCTGGTCGCGGGGCCGCCACAACCTGGAGTGCAACATGCAAATCGAAGTCAACGCGCAAACGCGCACCAAGCAGGGCACCGGAGCGAGCCGCCGCCTGCGCCGTGAAGGCAAAACCCCCGGCATCATCTACGGGGGCAAGGAGCCTGCGGTCGTCATCGAGCTCGATCACAACGCGCTGTACCACCAGCTGCGGCAGGAGGCGTTTCACGCCTCGGTGCTTACGCTGAATCTGGACGGGGCGACGCAGCAGGTGCTGCTGCGCTCGGTGAACATGCATCCGTTCAGGCCGGAAGTGCAGCACGTAGACTTCCAGCGTGTGATGGCCGACGTGCAGATCCAGATGAAGGTGCCGCTGCACTTCATCAATGCCGAGCAGTCTCCGGGCGTGAAGTTGTCCGGCGGTCTTGTCAGCCACGTCATCAGCGACCTCGAAATCCGCTGCCTGCCTGCCGATCTGCCCGAGTTTATCGAGGTCGACCTGAAGGACCTGGCTCTGGGCAATATCATCCACGTCAGGGAGCTGCAGCTGCCCAAGGGCGTCGAAGCCATCCTGCACGGCAATGAGAATCCGCCGGTGGCCGTGGTGCAGATCCCGCGCGCGATGGTGGCCGACGAGGCTGCCGATGCCGCTGCCGCTGCGGAAGCCGCCACGCCGTCTGCGGCCGACGTTCCGACGACCAAGCAATCGGCCGAACCCGCGGCTGCGGACAAGGCCGGGGACAAGGGCGACAAAAAGGCCGGGGACAAGGGCGAGAAGAAGTCAGAGAGATCGGACAAGAAATAGCGGGCCGCTTGCCGCTTCGACTGCAGGCAGAGGCCGGCGCCTCTGCCTGTTTTTTTAGCGCGCCGTCAAAATGCCGATCAAACTCATCGTCGGCCTGGGCAATCCGGGCAAAAAATACGAGGGCACGCGCCACAATGCCGGGTTCTGGTTGCTCGATCGGCTGGCCGCGCAGCACCGCCTGACGCTGCGCAAGGAAGCCAAGTTTCACGCGTTGGTGGGCAGGCTCGATACCGCGTCCGGGCTGGCGTGGCTGCTGCTGCCGCAGACCTGGATGAATGAATCGGGATCGGCGGTCGCGGCGCTGGCGCAGTTCCACAAAATCGCCGCGGATGAAATCCTGGTGGTGCACGACGAGCTGGACCTGCCCCCTGGCGGCGTGAAAATCAAGCAGGGCGGCGGCCACGCGGGCCACAATGGCCTGCGCGACATCATCGAAAAGCTGGGCACGGCGGATTTCTGGCGCATGCGCATAGGCATAGGCCATCCGCGCGAAATCGCCGCGAGCGAGCAGGAAGTGGCCGATTTCGTGCTGCACGCGCCGCGCAAGGAGGAGCAGGAATCGATAGCCGCGGTGATCGATCGCGGAGTTGCGGTGTTCGAGCTGATACTCGCGGATAAGATGGCGGCGGCCATGCACCGGCTGCACACCAAACCCAAACCCCCAACATCCGGCGCTGCTGAGTGAGCGGCGTCATTTGAACTGACGGGCCGCGCCCGGCGCGCGGCCCCGCAACTGGTTTAAGGTCTCAAACATGTCTCTCAAATGCGGTATCGTCGGCCTGCCGAACGTAGGCAAGTCAACGCTGTTCAACGCGCTCACCAAGGCGGCGATTGCGGCGGAGAACTATCCTTTCTGCACCATCGAACCCAACGTCGGCATCGTCGAAGTGCCCGACGCGCGGCTGGTGCAGCTGGTCGCCATCGCCAAACCGCAGAAAACGATTCCGGCGGTGGTCGAGTTCGTCGACATTGCCGGCCTGGTCGCGGGCGCGTCCAAGGGAGAGGGCCTGGGGAACAAGTTTCTCGCCAACATCCGCGAAACCGATGCTATCGCGCACGTGGTGCGCTGCTTCGCCGACGACAACGTGGTGCACGTCGCCGGCAAGATCGATCCCTTGAGCGACATCGAGACCATCAACACCGAGCTTGCGCTGGCGGACCTGGCGACCGTGGAAAAGACCATCGCGCGCTACGTCAAGGTGGCGCGCTCGGGCGACAAGGAAGCGCAGCGCATCATGGCGGTTCTGGAAAAGGTGCTGCCGGTGCTGAACCAGGCCAAGCCTGCGCGCAGCCTGAGCTTGTCGCGCGAGGAGCTGCTGCTGCTGGCGCCGCTATGCCTGATGACGGCCAAGCCGGCGATGTACGTCGCCAACGTCGATGAAAACGGCTTCGGCGACAATCCCTATCTCGCGCGCGTGCAGGAATACGCCAAAGCCGAGGGCGCGCCGGTGGTGGCCATCTGCGCGGCGATCGAGGCGCAAATGGCCGACCTGGAGCACGCCGAAAAGCAGATATTCCTCGCCGACATGGGATTGGAAGAACCGGGCCTGGACCGCTTGATCCGCGCCGGCTATGTGCTGCTCGGCCTGCAGACCTACTTCACCGCCGGCCCGAAGGAAGTGCGCGCCTGGACCGTGCAGATAGGCGCTACCGCGCCGCAGGCCGCCGGCGTGATCCATACCGACTTCGAGCACGGCTTCATCCGCGCCGAAGTGATCTCCTATGCCGACTTCGTCGCGTGCAAGGGCGAGCAGGGCGCGAAAGAGGCCGGCAAGATGCGGCTGGAAGGCAAGGAGTACGTGGTGCGCGACGGCGACGTCATGCATTTTCGTTTCAACGTCTAGTTCCAGGCTCCGCTCAGAGATATGCCGATTGACGTTTAACGCGATACGTTATATTGTTTCGCGATGATCCGGTCGTTCAAGTGCTCGCGCACGCAAGCATTGTTCGAGGGGCGACCCGCGCCGCGGTTCGTGAATTTTAAAGCGGTAGCCGAGCGCAAGCTGGCGATGTTGCAACGGGCAACGCGGCTGGATGATTTGCGTATTCCGCCCAACAACCGGCTTGAGGCGTTAAAAGGCGACCGCTCAGGGCGGCACAGCATTCGCATCAACGACCAATGGCGCATATGCTTCAAGTGGTCGAATGCCGGCGCGGCTGATGTTGAGATTGTCGATTACCACTGATTGGAGGGCGTCATGGGGAACATTGTAAACGGCATGCGTCCGATTCATCCGGGCGAGGTGCTGCGCGAGGAATTCCTGATTCCGTTCGGGCTCAATCCGCATGCGTTAGCCATGGCGCTGCACGTACCGGCGCCGCGCATCAACGACATCGTGCGCGAGAAGCGCGCCGTGACGGCGGACACGGCGCTGCGCCTGGCAGCGTTTTTCGGGACCAGCACGGAGTTCTGGCTTGGGCTGCAAGCGGATTTTGACGTGGCGACGATCCGCGAATCGATGAATGATGCCTTGGCAAGCATCCGGCGCTTCGAGCCGGAACATGCCTGAGCTCGATCACTGCAAGGATGAGCAGGAGGGCGCCAACGAAGCCGGCAAGATGCGGCTGGAAGGCAAGGAGTACGTGGTGCGCGACGGCGACGTCATGCATTTTCGTTTCAACGTCTGAACCGCACCGGCGCGGGGGTTTCTCGCCGCGATGCGCGCAGCGCGCTTCAGCCGCCGTCGATCATATGCTGCGTCAGCAGCCGCCATTCCTCGGCCGAGCGCAGCGGCAGCGCCACCAGTTCGGGCTTGAAGAACACGTTTTGCATCGGCCCCAGACGGCTCTGGTGCTTGTCGATGAAGCGCTGCGCGTATTTGAGCCAGTGCTCATCGTAGCCGCCCTGGGAGTCGTGCACGGCGAGGATATCGTTGCAGCTGGCGCAGTCCAGGCCAGCCTGCGCCGCGCGCAGGCTGAAATCGATGTCGTACAGATGCCAGCCGTCGAAGGTGTCTTCGTCAAAGCCAATGCGCAGCGCGGTGTCGCGGCGGGTCGCGAGCAGCAGGCCGTCGAGCGCCTGCAGCCCTTTGGTCTCGCGCTCCGTGACGTCATACAGGTTTACCACGTAACCGCCGCCTGCTGCGGGCATGCCCACCTGCCCGGCGAGGTGCGGGTAGCCGGCGAAATGCCAGGCGCCGCCGACCAGCTTGCGCGTGCCGGCGACGCCGACGACATCGTGGCGGCCGAGAGCGCGTAGCAGGCGTGCGGCGAAATCCGGGCTGGCGATGTCGACGTCGTCATGCGCGAACAGGACGATGTCGTGCCGCGCCTGCGCCAGCGCGCGGTTGTAGCCCGAGGCGAGCGAGCGTGCATCGCGTATGACGACGATCTCGTGCGGCAGCTGCGCCAGCAGGCGGTGATACATCGCCTCGGCGCGCGCCGCGCGCTCCGGAATGGCGCTGCACATCAGCACCGAGACCGACTGTATCTGTTGCGGTGCGAGCGGCTCGAGCGCGGCCGTCTTGCCGCTGGCGGCGTCGATGCGCGCACGGCAAAGCGCCTGGCGCGCCAGGGTTTCGGCCGACAGCGGGTATTTCGGCCGCAGTTCCAGGCAGCGGCCGAAGGCCTGCAGCGCCGCGTCGTGATCCTCCTGTGCCAGGCGGCAGCAGCCGAGCAGGTAATGCAGAGCGGGCAGGCTCGCGTCCAGGGCGAGCGCCTGTTGCGCAGCGCCCGCGGCCTCGTCCCAGCGCTCGGCGCTGAACGCGGCGGCAGCATCCTGATACAGCGCTTCGACCGGATCGGGCACGGCGGTGTCGCCGCCGTGCACTGCGCGCCGCGCCGGCAGCGCGGCTTCGTGCTGCGCCCCGACCGGCGCCGGCTCGCCCAGGCCGAGTTCGGCGCGCAGCGCAGCGCCGGCGCGCGTCTTGAATCCGAACACGTGCAGTTCCAGCAGCGCCAGCGGTTGCGCGAAATAGATTTCGCCAAAGCCGTTGGTGCGCAGCGCGCGTAGCAGCGAATCGCGGCTGAATCCGGTCTTGTGCGCGTAGAAATCCTGCCCGCTGGCCTCGATCTCGGGCGCGTAGCCGTAGATCATGTCGTGCGCCGTGATGGCGCCGATGTTGGCCTTGTAGATCTCCTGCTCGATGTCGAATTCGTTCGCGGCCAGCAGCTTGATCAGCTCGCCTATGTCCGGCACGCGAATTTCGGCGAAACCCTCGGCCTTGAGCACGTGCAGGAAGCCCTGCAGCACCTTGTCCACGTCATGCCGGTAATAGTGCTCGAGGTTGTGCGAACAGTAGACGGCGTCGAAGGCGCCGGCCTCGGCGGAATCGCGCAGCGCGCGCGCGTCGCACACCAGGTCCGCGCCCGTTCGCGGGTCGATGTCGAGCAGCAGCTGCGCCCAGCTCGCGAAATGCGGCGGCAGCGCCACGCCTTTGCTGCCGCCGCCTACATTTAGCACACGCTTCGCGGTCCTTTCGGCCGCTGCCGGCCGCGCGAACAGGTCTTTTACCTTGGCGAACATCGCTCGCGATCAGTAGGTGCCGGGATAGGAACCGCCGTCGATGAGGAAATTCTGGCCGGTAACGTAGCCAGCCTGCGCACTGCACAGGTAGGCGCAGGCATCGCCGAATTCGGCCGGATCACCGAGGCGGCCGGCCGGGCACTGCGCCATGCGCTCCTTGCGTATCACCTCGACGTCGACGCCGCGGGTCTTGGCCTGCGCGGACAAGGTGGTGCGTATGCGGTCGGTGTCGAACGAGCCGGGGAGCAGGTTGTTGATGGTGACGTTGTGCGCCACGGTCTTGCGCGCGATGCCGGCGACGAAGCCGGTGAGCCCCGAGCGCGCCCCGTTCGACAAACCCAGGATTTCGATCGGAGCCTTGACCGAGCTCGAGGTGATGTTGACGATGCGGCCGAATTTGCGCGCGATCATGCCGTCGACGGTGGCTTTTATCAACTCGATCGGAGTGAGCATATTGGCGTCGAGCGCGGCGATCCAGATGTCGCGCGTCCAGTTGCGGAAATCCCCTGGCGGCGGTCCGCCGGCATTATTCACGAGAATGTCCGGATCGGGGCAGGCGGCGAGCACCGCGGTGCGTCCGGCTGCGGTGGTGATGTCGCCGGCAATCGCGGTGACTTTGACGCCGGTGGCGGCGCGGATCTCAGCGGCCGTGTTCTCCAGCGCCTCCTTGCCGCGGGCGGTGATCACCAGGTTCACGCCCTCGCGCGCGAGCGAAAAGGCGCAGCCGCGCCCCAGGCCCTTGCTCGAGGCGCATACGATCGCTGTCTTTCCCTTGATGCCGAAATCCATGCGGGTCTCCTAATGGCGCAGCGCAAATTGCGCGGATATGCTTATTCGAGTTGCTTCAACTCCTGGGCCTTATTGTAACCAGCATTACGCCGCCGAGCACCAGAACCGCGCCGGCTATCTGCAGCGGCGTCATGTGCTCCTCCAGTCCTACCCAGCCGAAAAAAATGGTGGTCACGGGCCCGGCGGCGCCGAAAATGGCGACGTGGTTCGCGCCGATCCTCCTGAGCGCTTCGGCGGTCATGTATACCGGCAGCACCGTGCACAGCACGCCCATCGCAGCGGCCAGCGCGTATACCTGCGGCGGCAGGATCAGAGCCGACAGCGGCCGCAGCAGCAGGAACTGGGCGATGCACAGCACGCTGGCGACGCTGGTCGCATACGCAGTGAAACGCAGCGAGCCCAGGCGCTGCACCACCTGGCTGCTGCTGACGAGGTACACGGCGTAACTGATGGCGCTGCCGAACACCAGCATGGCGCCGAGCAGCACGTTGTGGCTTGCCCCGCCGAAGGCGCGCGAGAGCACCAGCGCCAGACCGACGTAGGAAACGACGAGGGCGATCATTTCGCGCGCGTTGACGCGTTTGCCGAGGAACAGCGCCGAGAGCAGCACCGTGATGGTCGGGTAGAGGAACAGCATCAGGCGGCCGACGCCCGCGCTGACGTACTGCAGGCCGAGGAAATCGAGGAAGCTCGCCAGGTAGTAGCCGAGAAAGCCGAGAACGAACACCGCGCGCAGGTCGCTGCGCGTGAGCGGCGTGCGCGCGCTGTCGCGCCGCGCCCACAGCGCCATGGCGATGAAAAACGGCAGGGAAAAAACCATGCGCAGCGCGATCAGCGTGACTGGATCGGTGACGTAGGCGTAGGCGAGCTTGATCAGGATCGGCCGGATAGAGAACGCCATGACGCCGGCCAGGGCCAGCGCAATGCCCCACGCGCGATAAGATGGAGCGCTCACTCAGGAATTGCCGGAATTGCAGGCGTTGGCGATGAGCAGGGCTTGGGGCATGGCGAATCTCGGATATCCAAGGCCGCGCGCTCGGGCCCAATGCTAAAATTATAAACTTTCAGTCGCAATTGAGGCGCTAATCATGGCGGGGCATTCCAAGTGGGCCAATATCAAGCACAAAAAAGCGGTCACGGACGCCAAGAAAGGCAAGGTTTTCACCCGCCTCATCCGCGAAATTACGGTGGCGGCGCGCATGGGCGGCGCCGATCCCAACATGAATCCGCGCCTGCGCCTGGCCATGGAAAAGGCGCGCGACGTGAATATGTCGAAAGACAACATCGAGAATGCGGCCAAGCGCGGCGCCGGCGCGCTGGACGGCGCCAACTACGACGAGGTGCGCTATGAGGGCTACGGCATCGGCGGCGCGGCGGTGATGGTCGACTGCCTCACCGACAACCGCACCCGTACCGTGGCCGATGTGCGCCATGCCCTGGTCAAGCACGGCGGCAACCTCGGCACCGACGGCTCGGTGGCGTTCATGTTCAAGCATTGCGGCCAGTTCGTCTTCGCACCGGGCACGAGCGAGGACAAGGTCATGGAGGCAGCGCTTGAGGCCGGCGCCGAAGACGTGCTTGCCAATGAGGACGGCTCGGTCGAGGTGATCTGCGCGCACAACGACTTCTCCTCAGTGAAACAGGCCCTCGAAAAGGCCGGACTCAAGCCCGAACTGGCGGAGATCACGATGAAGCCCCTGTCCGAAACCGGCATCGCCGGCGAGGATGCGGCGCGCATGCAGAAACTGCTCGATGCGCTGGAGTCGCTGGACGATGTGCAGGAGGTCTACACCACGGCGATACTCGACGAGTAGACGCCTCGCGCAAGGCTATAATCAAGCGATATGGCCGAAACCAGCGTGATCATCCTCGGCATCGACCCTGGCCTGCGCATCACCGGATTCGGCATCGTATGCAAGACCGGGAGCAAGCTCGCCTACGTTACCAGCGGCTGCGTCAAGGCGCCGGAATCAGACCTGCCCGGCAGGCTCAAGACCATACTGGAGGGCCTGCGCGAGGTGATCCGGCAGCACCGCCCGCAACAGGTCGCGGTGGAAAAGGTGTTCGTCAACGTCAATCCGCAATCCACGCTGCTGCTCGGGCAGGCGCGCGGCACGGCCATTTGCGCCGCGGTGCTGGAGGATTTGCCCGTGGCCGAATACACTGCGCTACAGGTGAAGCAAGCGGTGGTCGGCAACGGGCACGCCAGCAAGGACCAGGTGCAGGAGATGGTGCGCCGGCTGCTGCGCCTGCCGGGCAATCCCGGCGCGGACGCGGCTGACGCGCTCGCCTGCGCCATCTGCCATGCGCATGGCGGGCAGGGGCTGGGTTCGATCGTGACGGCGGGATACCGCGTGAAGAGGGGTCGGCTCATATGATCGGACGCTTGAACGGCGTGCTGCTGGAAAAGAATCCGCCGCAACTGATGCTGGAGGTGCAGGGCGTCGGCTACGAGATCGACGTTCCGATGAGCACCTTTTACAATCTGCCCGCCGTGGGCGAGCGCGTGACCCTGTACACCCATCTGGTCGTGCGCGAAGACGCGCACCTGCTCTACGGCTTTGCCAGCGAAGCGGAGCGCAAGGCGTTTCGCCAGCTGCTCAAAATCAGCGGCGTCGGCGCGCGCACCGCCCTGTCCCTGCTCTCCGGCATGAGCGTCGCCGAGCTGATGCAGGCGGTCGCGGCGCAGGAGACCGGCCGCCTGATCAAGGTTCCAGGCATAGGCAAGAAGACGGCCGAACGCCTGCTGCTCGAATTGAAGGACAAGCTCGGCGCCGAACTCAGCGCGGGCGTGGCGGTCAACCGCGCGGCGCCGGCGTCGGGCGACGTGCTCAACGCGCTGCTCGCGCTCGGCTACAACGAGAAAGAGGCGCGCTTTGCGCTGAAGCAGCTGCCCGAGGGACTCAGCGTGTCCGACGGCATCCGCCATGCGCTGAAGGCGCTGGCGAGGAGCTGAGTTTGGCCAGGAAATACCACCGCTTCGTCCGCATTTTCTACCAGATTCGGGCGACGGCGTTCGCCGGACTGTTCGTGGCCATCGGCTTGCAGATGCGCGGGCGCGGCTATGGCGACATTGCCTGGGCGCTGCTCGCGCTGCAGTTTCTCGTCTATCCGCACCTGCTGTTTTTGCGCGCCCGCGCGGCGGCGGATTCGCTCAAGGCCGAGCATGCGAACCTGCTGCTCGATTGCCTGTTGCTCGGCGTCTGGGTGGCCGCGCTCGAATTTCCCACCTGGATCGGGTTTCCCATCTTTCTCGGAGCCGCGCTCAACAACGGCATCAACCGCGGCTGGCGCGGGGCCGTGGTCGCGCTGTTGGTGTTTACCGCGGGCGCCCTTGCATGGGTGCTCTTCGCCGGTTTCAAGGTCTCGCCGCACACCGAAACTGCGTCCGCCGCACTGTGCCTGGCGGGCCTGTTCGTCTACGTGATCGGCCTGGGCAACATCGCGTTCGCGCAGAGCCGCAAATTGCGCGACACGCGCGAGATCCTGCGCCAGCGCGAGGAGCACTACCGGATAATCACCGAAAATGCGGAAGACCTGATCGCCATGCTGGACGCCGCCGGGCGCTGGATTTATGCGAATCCCGCGCACCGCAAGCTGCTTCCGGCCGAGGCCCTGGAAATCGGCACTGACGCCATTGCGCGGATGCATCCGGAGGACCAGAAAGCGGCGCGCGCGGCGCTCGATGCTGCGGTGCGCACCGCGGAGCCGCAGAAGTTCCACTACCGCCTGAGCGAGGCAGGCGGCGCGGTGCACGAGTTTCAGGCCACTGCAAAATCCTTTGCCCATGCCGACGGCCCGAAGATCGTGGTGGTTTCGACCGACGTCACCGAGCTGCGCCAGCGCGACAAGAAACTCGCAGTGCAGGCGACCGTGTTCGAGAACATGACCGAGGCGATGATGATCATCGACGCCGACGGCACGATCATTTCGGTGAACCGGGCCTACACCACGCTCACGGGATTCGGAGAGAACGAGGTCTGCGGCAGACCCGAAAGCGAGTTTCGCACCGCGCTCCAGCCGCCCGAGTACTACGCCGATATCCTCGAAGCAGTGCAGCGCATGGGACACTGGACCGGCACCTCGTGGTGCCGGCGCAAGGACGCCAGCATCTATCGCGAGTGGCGCAACATATCCGCGATCCGGGATGCAGCCGGCCGCACCACGCACTACCTCGTCTTCTTCGCCGAGGTGTCGCAGACTCCGTACCTCGAACGCACGCCTACGCGCTGATGCCTGTGCGCCGGCGCTTTGCATCGCAGGGGAGCCGCATCCGCGGGTAAGATAGCGCATGGCCATTGAAACCGATCGACTGATCGCCGCCGCGCCGGCCTCGCCGCAGGAGGAGGCGCTCGAACGCGCGCTGCGGCCCAAGGCCCTGTCCGAGTATGTGGGTCAGGCGAAGATCCGCGACCAGCTCTCGATATTCATCGAGGCGGCGCGGGCGCGCAAGGAATCGCTCGATCATGTGCTGCTGTTCGGGCCCCCGGGGCTGGGAAAGACCACGCTGGCGCACATCATTGCGCGCGAAATGGGCGTCAACCTGCGCCACACCTCGGGCCCGGTGCTGGAGCGCCCGGGCGATCTCGCCGCGCTGCTCACCAACCTCGAACCGAACGACGTGCTGTTCATTGACGAGATCCACCGCCTGTCTCCCGTAGTCGAGGAGATCCTGTATCCCGCGCTGGAGGATTTCCAGCTCGATATCATGATCGGCGAGGGCCCTGCGGCGCGTTCGGTCAAGCTGGAGCTGCCGCCGTTTACGCTGGTCGGCGCCACCACCCGCGCCGGCATGCTCACCAATCCCCTGCGCGACCGTTTCGGTATCGTCGCGCGGCTGGAGTTCTACAGCGCGCCGGAACTGCAGCAGATCGTGAGCCGTTCCGCCGGGTTGCTCAAGATAGAGGTAGCCGCCGACGGTTCGCTCGAAATCGCGCAGCGCTCGCGCGGCACGCCGCGCATCGCCAACCGCCTGCTGCGCCGGGTGCGCGACTTCGCCGAGGTCCGGTCGAAAAGCGGCGTTAGCCGCGAGGTGGCGGACGCGGCGCTGCGCATGCTCGACGTTGACGTGCTCGGCCTCGACCTGATGGACCGCAAGCTGCTGATGGCGGTGATCGATAAATTCGCCGGCGGGCCGGTGGGCGTGGACAATCTCGCGCACGTGATCGGCGAGGAGCGCGACACCATCGAGGACGTGATAGAGCCGTTTCTGATCATGCAGGGCTATCTGCAGCGCACGCCGCGCGGGCGCGTCGCCACGCTGGCGGCCTACCGGCATTTCGGGCTCGCGCCGCCCGGAACCGGCGCGAACGGCGATTTGTGGAACGCTCCGGGCGAGACCTGAGGTGAACGGGTGAAAGCCTTTTCCTGGCCGGTGCGCGTCTACTATGAGGACACCGACGCCGGCGGCGTGGTCTATTATGCCAACTACCTGAAATTTTTCGAGCGCGCGCGCACCGAATGGCTGCGCAATTGCGGCCTGAATCAGGATAAACTCGCGCAGCAGGAAGGGTTGATATTCGTGGTGCGGCGGGCGCTGCTCGACTTTGTCCGCCCTGCGCGGCTCGACGACATGCTCGGGATTTCGGTTGAACCGCTGAAGCTCGCGCATGTCTATGTTGATCTGGTCCAGGAGACGCGACGCGGCGGCGAACTGCTCGCGCGCGCCGAGGTCCGGGTGGCTTGCGTCAACCGGCGCGATTTGAAGCCTTCCGCCATACCGCAATTCCTACGCGAGTCGATAATAAAATGAACCTGACCCAGGACCTGTCGATACTTTCCCTGATCACCAACGCCAGCGTGCCGGTGCAACTGGTGATGGCGCTGCTGCTCGCGGTTTCGTTCATGAGCTGGCTGTTCATATTCCGCAAGCTGTTTGCGATCCGCCAGGCGCGTACGCAGACGGAGAAGTTCGAGCGCGACTTCTGGAGCGGCAGCGACATGAACGGTCTGTACCAGAGCGCGGTCAACGACCGCCACCGCGCCGGCGCGCTCGAGCGCATATTCGAGTCCGGTTTCCGCGAATTCGCCAAGCTGCGCGCGCAGCGCGGCGCCGACCCCAGCATTCCGGTCGAGGGCGCGCGCCGCGCGATGCGCGCCACCTACCAGCGCGAGATGGACAACCTCGAGCGCCACCTTGCGTTCCTCGCCTCGGTCGGCTCGGTCAGCCCTTACGTCGGTCTGTTCGGCACGGTGTGGGGCATCATGAATTCGTTTCGCGGCCTGGCCAACGTCAGCTCGGCGACGCTGGCGCATGTCGCTCCAGGCATCGCGGAGGCGTTGATCGCCACAGCGATCGGCCTGTTCGCCGCGATACCGGCGGTGGTCGCCTACAACCGCTACGCGCACGACATCGACCGCCTCGCGATCCGCTTCGAAAGCTTCATCGAGGAGTTCTCCAATATCCTGCAGCGCCAGTCCGGCGTGAGCAAATAGGGAAGGACGGGCGATGCCGCGTGCGCGCCGCGCCATGAGCGAAATTAACGTCGTGCCATATATCGACGTGATGCTGGTGCTGCTGGTGATATTCATGATCACGGCGCCGCTGGTCAATCCGGGCGTGATCGAGCTGCCCTCGGTGGGCAAATCGTCGACGCCGCCCGAGCAGCCGCTGGAAGTGGTGATCAAGGCGAACGGCGCGCTGGTCCTGCGCGAGCGCGGCGCCGGCGCCGCAAGCGAGCGCGGCGTGTCAAGCCCGGAACTGGTCGCGGCGCTGCAGCTAAAGCAAAAGACGCATCCGGATCAGCCGGTGGTGATCGCAGCGGACAAGGACGTGCGCTACGAAGAGGTGCTCAAGGTAATGGACGAGCTACAAAAGCAGGGCGTGCGCAGGGTCGGACTGCTGGTGAAGCCCGCGGCACGATGAGCGCGGCGGCGGTCGGATTTGCATACGAGGAGCCGGGCAGGCTCCCGTCCGCGGTGCTCGCGGTGCTGGTGCATGTGCTGCTCGCGGTGTTCCTGTTCTTCGGCGTGCACTGGCAAAGCCGTCAGCCCGAAGCGGTGACAGTCGAGTTGTGGAGCAGTCCGCCGCCGCTGCCAGCGGTGCAGCAAATCGAGCCCAAGCCCGAGCTTATGCCCGAGGTCAAGCCCGCCCCGGCGCCCGAACCCAAACCCGAACTCAAACCCGAAGTCAAACTGGAGCCCAAGGTCGAGAAGACGGTGGAGCCGGCCAAGCCCGACATCGCGCTGGAAAAGAAAAAAGAAATCAAGAAGGAGCCGCCGAAGAAGGCGGAACCCAAACCGGTGAAGAAGCCGGAACCCCGGCTCAACCTGGACCGCAGCAAGGACATACGCGCGCAGCTCGAGCGCGAGTCGGCGGCGCTCAACCAGCAGATGGAGAAGGACCGCATTCTCGATCAGATGCGGCGCGAGGCGGCGACCCTGGCCGCCAAGGCAGACGCGGCCTATGTCGCCAAGCTCAAGGGCAAGATCCGCGGCAACATCGTGCTGCCGCCGGATATCGCCGGCAACCCCGAGGCGATTTTCGACGTGGTGCAATTGCCCACCGGCGAGGTGATCTCGGCGCGGCTGCGCAAGTCCAGCGGCAACAAGGCCTATGACGCGGCGGTGGAGCGGGCGATACTGAAATCGTCGCCGCTGCCCAGGCCGGACCGGCCGGAGCAGTTCCAGCGCCAGCTGGAAATCAAGTTCAGGCCGCTGGATTGAGTCTGGCGGCGGACACTATGGGTATATAGGTATAATCGGATGAGTCTTTCTACTGGATACCCCATGCGTTTTGCTTTGCGTGCAGTCCTGCTGCTGCTCGCGCTGGCCTGTTCCAGCGCGCAGGCGCAGCTGTCGATCGAAATTACCGGCGGGGGCGCGAACCAGATCCCCATCGGCGTGCTGCGCTTCGCCGGCGAACAGGCATTGCCGCAGAACATCAGCGACATCGTCGAGGCCGACCTGCAGCGCAGCGGGCGCTTTCGCATGCTGTTCGCCGGCAGCGTCGATCCGCTGCCGACCGAGATGGCGCAGGTCAATTTCGACGACTGGAAAAACCGCGGCGGCGACGCCCTGGTGATTGGCAGCGTGGTGCGCCTGGCGGACGGCCGCTACGAAGCGCGTTTCCGCCTGCTCGACATACCCAGGCAGACGCAGATCGCCGGCGTCGCTTTCACCCTGACTGCGCAGCAGGTGCGCGCCACCGCGCACCGCATCGCCGACATGGTCTACGAGAAGCTGACCGGCGACCGCGGCGTGTTCTCCACGCGCATCGCCTATGTGGTGAAGCAGGGCAGCCGCTACGAACTGCAGATCGCCGACGCCGACGGCGTAGGCGCGCAGACCGCGCTCGCCTCGCGCGAGCCGATCATTTCCCCGTCCTGGTCGCCCGATGGCACGCGCCTCGCCTACGTCTCGTTCGAGAACAAGAAGCCGGTGGTGTACGTGCATTCGCTGGTGTCCGGGCGGCGCCAGGTGGTGGCGAATTTCAAGGGGTCCAACAGCGCGCCCGCCTGGTCGGTCGACGGCCAGCAGCTGGCGGTGGTGCTGTCCAAGGACGGCGGCTCGCAGATCTACCTGATCGGCGCCGACGGCAGCAACCCGCGGCGCATCACCCAGTCCAGCGCGATCAACACGGAACCTTTCTTCGCCCCCGACGGTCAATCGATTTACTTTACCTCGGATCGCGGCGGCAGCCCGCAGATTTATCGCATGGGTGTTACCGGAGGCGACGCTACGCGCATTACCTTCACCGGCAACTACAACGTTTCGCCGCGGATCACACCCGACGGCAAGACGCTGATCTTTATCGCGCGCGAAAACGGGCGCTTCCAGCTGAAATCGCTGGACCTGGCGAGCGGGCAGGCGCAGGCGCTAACCGACGGACAGCACGATGAGTCGCCCAGCATCGCGCCCAACGGCAAGATGATTCTTTACGCCACACAGATGAGCAATCGCGGATCCCTCGCTGCGGTATCGATCGATGGCAGGGTGAAACAGCGCCTGTCGGTGCAGGCCGCCGACGTGCGCGAGCCCGCCTGGGGTCCGCTTTTCAACAATTGAATATTCAAAAGGAGACGGGAATGAAGAAATTGCTTGCTCTTGCCGCCGCGCTCGCCCTGCTTGCGGGCTGCGCCAGCACGCCCATGCCGGAATCGAAGGCCGGGGTCGAGGACCGCACGGCGACGGGCAGCGCCCCGGTCGAGCAGGGCAGTTCTGCGGCTACGCCGGTTGCACCCCAGGCCGAACAGCAGGCCAATCCGCTCAAGGATCCGAAGAACATCCTGTCCAAGCGCAGCATTTTTTATGAATACGACAAATACGAGGTCAGGGACGAATACAAGCCGCTGCTGCAGGCGCATGCGAATTACCTCAGCCAGCACCCCGGTGACAAGCTGCTGATCCAGGGCAATTGCGACGAACGCGGCAGCCGCGAATACAATATCGCGCTGGGGCAAAAGCGCGCCGACGGCGTGAAGAAGATACTCGAGCTGATGGGCGTGAAGGACAGCCAGATCGAATCGGTGAGCCTGGGCGAAGAGAAGCCGCGCTGCACCGAGCAGACCGAAGAATGCTACGCGCAGGACCGGCGCAGCGACTTGCTCTACCCGGGCGAGTACTGATAAATGAAACTGCGCGCAGCGCTGTTGCTCGGACTCATGCTCGCGGCCGGCGCCGCGCGCGCCGGCATGTTCGACGATGAGGAGGCGCGCAAGGCGATCACGGCGCTGCGTGTGCAGGTCGAAGCCAACCAGAAGGCTGCGGAAGAGCGGCTGGCGAAAATCGAATCCCAGGCGCAGGACCGTTCCATCGACGTCGCCAGGCAGTCCGACGAACTCAGGCAGGAGCTGGCGCGCCTGCGCGGCCAGATCGAAGTGCAGGCGCACCGGATCGACACCCTGGACCAGCGGCAGAAAGACCTGTATGTCGACCTGGATGCGCGTCTGCGCAAGTTCGAGGCAAGCGCCAAGGCGAAGGAGCAAGCCGCAGCCGTCGCGGACCCGGTCGCAGAAGGCAAGGCCTACGAAGCGGCGCTGAACCAGTTCAAGCTGGGCAATTACCAGGCCTCGGTGGCGGCGTTCCAGGGTTTTCTCGCCACCTATCCGGACAGCCAACAGGTGTCGAACGCACAATACTGGATCGGCAACGCGTACTACGAACTGCGCGATTACAAGTCGGCGATTGCCGCGCAGCAAAAAGTGCTCGCGTCCTGGCCCGACAGCGCGAAGGCGCCCGATGCGATGCTCAATATTGCGAGCTGCCAGGCAGCGATGGGGGACAACAAGGCAGCGCGCGAGACCCTGCAGGCGCTGCTGAAGAAATATCCCGCCTCGACTGCCGCGGTTCAGGCCAAGCAGCGGCTGGCCGGAAAGCGCTAGCCGCTTGCAGGGGCGGCGCGCCCGCTCCTGCAGCTTGATCTTCATGCGCCCGCCGGCAAGAATCAGCTGATGCCCAAAGCCGTCATTCTGCTCTCGGGCGGCCTCGACTCCGCCACGGTGCTCGCGCTTGCGCGCAAGCAGGACTACGCCTGCCATGCGCTGTCGGTCGACTACGGCCAGCGCCACCGGGCCGAGCTCGACGCCGCGGCGAACGTGGCGCGTGCACTGGGCGCGGCCGAACACAAGACCGTTCGCATCGATCTCACGGCGTTCGGCGGTTCGGCGCTGACCGACGCTGCGATCGCGGTGCCGACGGACGGGGTGCAGAAGAACGGCATCCCCATCACCTACGTGCCGGCGCGCAATACCATCATGCTCTCGCTGGCGCTGGCCTGGGCCGAAGTGCTGGATGTTCAGGACATTTTTTTCGGCGCCAACGCGGTCGATTATTCCGGCTATCCCGACTGCCGCCCGGAGTACATGCGCGCCTTCGGGCGCCTGGCCAATCTCGCCACCAAGGCCGGGGTCGAGGGCCGCAGGCTGACGCTGCACACGCCTGTCATCGCCATGAGCAAGGCACAGATCATAGAGCAGGGGGTAAGCCTGGGCGTGGATTACAGTATTACCGTCTCCTGCTATCAGGCCGATGCGCAGGGCCGCGCCTGCGGCGCTTGCGATTCCTGCCGCCTGCGCCGCGCCGGCTTCGAGGCTGCGGGGATCGCCGACCAGACACGCTATGTCATCGCGCAGTCCTGAACCGCGGCGTGCGCGGCGGACGCATAGGCTGGGGTTATTCGTGCGCTAAAAGAATTTGCTTGCGCGCCGCGCGACCCAGACTAGAATCCTCCGATTCTCAAGGGTGGGGAGGCCCATGAAAGAAGTCGATCCTGCAGCAATCGCGCACACCGTGGCATTGGGCGCGTTCGCTCTCGCCTTCATTTTCGGCGCAGTCGCCAACAAGACCAACTTCTGCACCATGGGCGCGGTGTCCGACATGGTCAACATGGGCGATTGGGGGCGCATGCGCATGTGGCTCCTGGCGATCGCGGTCGCCATCCTCGGCGCCAGCGCGCTGCAGCTTGGCGGCGTGGTCGAGCTGTCCAAGTCGATCTACACAGGCCCGAACTTTCCCTGGCTGTCCTATGTCGTGGGCGGCCTTTGCTTCGGCGTCGGCATGACCCTGGGCTCGGGCTGCGCCAGCAAGACCCTGATCCGCATCGGCGGCGGCAGCCTCAAATCGGTGGTGGTGTTTGTGTTCCTCGGCATCTCCGCGTATGTAACGCTGCGCGGCCTGTTCGGCGCGTTGCGCGTGGCCGTGCTCGATCCGGTGGCGCTGCATTTCGCGACCGGACAGGACCTGCCCTCGCTGTTGACTCAGGCTTTCGGCGCTGACAAGAAGACCATGCTCATGCTGGCGAGCGCGCTGGTGGCGGGCCTACTGCTGCTGTTCGTGTTCAAGGACCGCGACTTCCGCGGCAGCTTCGACGGCATCCTCGGCGGCGTGACCGTCGGGCTGGTGGTGGTCGGCGGCTGGTACCTGAGCGGCAAACTGGGTTATCTGGCCGAGGACCCGAATACACTGCAGGAGGCCTTCATTGCGACCAACAGCGGGCGCCTCGAATCGTTGTCCTTCGTCGCACCGCAGGCCTATACGCTGGAACTGCTCATGTTCTGGACCGACGCCAGCAGAATCGTCACTTTCGGCATCGCCTCCGTGCTGGGCGTGGTCGCGGGTTCGGCCGCATACGCACTCGCGAGCGGCAATTTCCGCTGGGAAAGCTTTCGCGATGCCGGGGACACCGCGAATCACATGGCGGGCGGCGTGCTCATGGGCTTCGGCGGCGTGACCGCCATGGGCTGCACAGTGGGACAGGGCATCACCGGTTTCTCCACGCTGGCGCTGGGCTCCATGCTCAGCTTCCTGTCCATCGTCGCCGGCGCTGCGCTGACGATGAAATGGCAGTACGCGCGCATGCTGCGGGAAGCTTGAGGTTTTTTTCGCTGTATTGAGTGCGCCACTGCGCGGATCGCGGCGCATCCGGGCGTAAAAGGCCCGGATTTCATTGACACGAGCACCCCCGGCAAATTAAAATCGCGCCTCTTTTCGGGTCGTTAGCTCAGCCGGTAGAGCAGCGGACTTTTAATCCGTTGGTCGCCAGTTCGAATCTGGCACGGCCTACCAAGAATTCAAGCGGATCGGTGCCGTGCGGTCGGTTCGTCTTACGGGGCGTTAGCTCAGTTGGTAGAGCAGCTGACTCTTAATCAGTTGGTCGCAGGTTCGACCCCTGCACGCCCTACCAATCATCGAATCGCCGTCCGCGAATCGCCGATGAAGCGGCGATTCGCAGCGCAAATTTTGCGGGCGGCAATTGAGCATGCGCGGCGCCAGACGCGTGTGCTTTTCCCGACCGTCGCAGCGGAACTTTCGGCGCACCGCGCCTGCCGAAACGACTGTTTCCAGCGCTATTTTCCCGTGGTACCCCCCTGTTTGATCTAGGTCAACACACCCCCTGACCCGCGGGAAGATACTTCCCCTGCCGCATAGGTGGATGACACGTTGAATGGCATCAGCTTGAGACATCGATCCGGAAAACCGCCGTTCGAGCGCGTGTGTTCCGGAAGCTGCCCCGAACCGAATTCGGTCGAGCCGAATGCAAATTATGCGCAGTCCGCCAGTAGCACGGAAAAGGGCGGGCCGGCCGACACCACCCGATACCCCACAACCCGATAGACAAGGCGTCAAAGGCGGGCCGACATGAAAGCGAATGCAATGTCCAATTTCCAAATCGTGACACGCGAGGATTTCTCCGATGTCACCTATCTGCTCGAGGTGCAGCATCCGCTCATGGCGAAGGCCGCGAAACCGGGCCAGTTCGTGATCGTGATGCTGAACGAGCACGGCGAGCGCATACCGCTCACCATCGCCGATTTCGACCGCAACAAGGGAACCATCACGCTGGTGATCCAGGCAGTCGGCAAGACCACCAGGCAGATGCAGCAGGAATGCAAGGTCGGCACGACGCTCTACGGCATGGTCGGGCCGATGGGCATACCCAGCCCGGTCAGCCATGCGAAGAAGGTGGTCTGCGTGGGCGGCGGCCTCGGCGTGGCGCCGATCTTTCCGCAGGCGCGCGGCTTCAAGGAGGCCGGCGCTTATGTGATCGGGGTGCTCGGATTCCGTAACAAGGATCTGGTGTTCTGGGAAGACAAATTCCGCTCCGTCTGCGACGAACTGATCCTGTGCACCAACGACGGCTCGGCCGGGATGAAAGGATTTGTCACCGACGGCATTAAGGTCGCGCTGGCGGGGCATTCCAATATCGAAGAGGTAGTCGCGATCGGACCGCCGGTGATGATGAAGGCCTGCGCCGACGCTACGCGTGCGGCCAAGATCAAGACCATGGTGAGTGTCAACCCGATCATGGTCGACGGTACCGGCATGTGCGGTGGCTGCCGCGTGAAGGTCGGCGACAAGGTAAAGTTTGCCTGCGTCGACGGGCCCGACTTCGACGGCCACCTGGTCGATTTCGACGACCTGATGGTGCGCCTTTCGCGCTACACCAAGGTCGAGAAGGAAGCGCATGAGCGCTGGTCCGAGAGCTGCCGCATGACCAAGCAGGTCGGCGCGAGCGCGCTGCATGCGCTGAAGCACGGCGGCCAAAGCGAGCTGCTGGAGCTGCCCGATCCGTTCGAGGACGCACCCGGGGGCTGAGCCGGGTACATGGCTGCGGCATTGCGGCGCTCCCGAGGGGCGCCTGCCGCGTGTGCAAATTGTTGCTAGAGGTTAACGAGATGGCGAAGAAAAAGACGATACGGACGATACCGCAGGAGCGCACGCCGATGCGTGAGCAGGATCCGCAGGTGCGCGCGAAGAATTTCGAGGAAGTGGCCTGCGGCTACAGCCCGGACGACGCGCTGCGCGAATCCGAGCGCTGCCTGATGTGCCCGGACCAGCCCTGCGTGTCCGGTTGCCCGGTGGGCATCGACATTCCCGGCTTCATCCAGAAGATAGGCGAAAAGAATCTGCGCGGTGCCTACGACATCCTGACCGACACCAACCTGCTGCCCTCGATCTGCGGCCGCGTCTGCCCGCAGGAGAACCAGTGCGAAGGCGTGTGCACCGTCGGCGATTCACTCGAGCCGGTCGCGATCGGGCGCATGGAACGCTTCGTCGGCGACACCGCCATCAAGGAAGGCTGGGTCAACATTCCCTACATCGAGCCCAATCGTTTCCGCGTCGGCATCGTCGGCTCGGGCCCGGCGGGCATGGCCTGCGCGGCCGACATGGCCAAGGCCGGCTGCGACGTCACGGTGTATGAGGCCTTCCACGAGCCCGGCGGCGTGCTGAAATACGGCATCCCCGATTTCCGCCTGCCGAACACGGTGATCGATGCCGAGATAAACAATCTGAAGAAGTTCGGCGTCAAGTTCGAATGCAACACCCTGGTCGGGCGGTTGTTCACGATCGAGCAGATGATCGACGAGATGGGCTTCCACGCCGTGTTCGTCGGCGTCGGCGCCGGCTATCCGACCATGCTCGGGATCCCCGGGGATTCCCTGAACGGCGTGCTTTCCGCGAACGAAATGCTGACGCGCTGCAATCTGATGCGCGGCAGGGATTTCCCCAATTTTGACACGCCGATGCCGATCGGCAAGCGCGTTGCCGTGGTCGGCGCGGGCAATACCGCCATGGATGCAATGCGCGTATCGCTGCGCCTGGGCGCGGAAAAGGTCTACTGCATCTACCGTCGCTCGCGCACGGAAGCCCCGGCGCGCGCAGAGGAGGTCCACCATGCCGAGCAGGAAGGGGTGGAATTCCACTGGCTCACCAATCCGGTGAAGGTGCTGGACGACGGCAAGGGCAATGTGCGCGGCATGACCTGCGTGCGCATGGAACTGGGCGAGCCAGACGATTCCGGCCGACGCCGCCCGGTGCCGGTCGCCGGCAGCGAGTTTGATTTCGAGACTGACCTGATCATTTACGCGATCGGTACCAACGCCAATCCGATCATGGGCCAGACCTCAAAGCTGAAGCTGAACAAATGGGGCTATATCGGCGCGGACGATGACCTCGCCACCTCGGTGGCGGGCGTGTTCGCCGGCGGCGACATCGTCACCGGCGCGGCGACCGTGATCCAGGCCATGGGCGCGGGCCGCAAGGCAGCGCGCAGCATGAAGGCCTATCTCGGCATTCGCGACCCGGCGCTTCCCTATGTTGGTACCGAGGGCGCCGGCACGCTGTTCGGCATCGACGCCCGGGAACGCAATTTCGCGCGTGTGCGCATCGCCTAGGCCGGCCGCGCACAGGCATCCGGATACGTAAACGGCAAACTGCAGCTACGGAAAAACCATGAACGATATGACCATAGAGAAGTCGGCGAAGAAAAGTGCAGCCAAGGGCAGGTCGCCCGCGGGCGGAAAGGCGGCAGTCAAGCTGAAAGAGCACATTGTCGAAATCATCAGCGATTCGGGCGAGGGTGCGCAAAAATGCGGCCAGTCGCTGGGCTCGATCGCGGCGCAGATGGGCAACGGCATCTGGACCACGGAAATCATCCCCGCCGAAATCCGTCCGCCGGCGCGCAGCGTCGCCGGGGCGAGCGGCATCCGCATCCGCATCGGCGCCGAATACGTCACCAACGGCGGCGACGAAACCGACCTGGTGGTCGCGTTCAACGAGCAGGTGCTGCTCGGCCGCGTGCGTGCGAAGGAGCTCAAGCCGAACTGCACCATCCTGCTCGAGAACATGTGGCGCACCCACGCCGATCCGAAGATCGCCGCGTCCTACGCCGAAACCTATGACCGGGTTGTCGCCGCGGGCTACAAGGTGTACGAGATCCCGATGGAAGTGGAGTGCAAGAAGCTCGTCGCCGATGCGAAGCGCGGCAAGAACATGTTCGCGCTGGGTATGCTGTGCTACATCTACAGCCTGGAGCTGAAGCTGGCGGCGGACCAGATCGAGCTCGCCTTCGGCAAGAAGAGCCGCAGCGTGGTCGAAGCCAATATCCAGTTGCTCGAAGCCGGCCAGAAGTGGGCCGCGGCCAACCTCGATTTCTGCTACACCATCCCGGCGCAGCGCTCGACCGTGCCGCAGATCGTGGTCAACGGCAACACCGCGATCGCGCTGGGCGTGCTCGCCTCAGGCATGGAAATATGTGCCATGTACCCAATCACGCCGGCGACCTCGGCTTCGCATTATCTGTCCGAAGTGTTCGAGAACGTCGGTGGCATTGTGCACCAGGCCGAGGACGAGATCGCGGCCTGCGCCTTCGCCATCGGCGCCTCCTACGCGAGCAAATGCACCGTCACCATCACCTCCGGCCCGGGCTATTCGCTCAAGCAGGAAGCGATCGGCCTCGCGGTCATGGGCGAGATTCCGCTGGTCGTGGTGAACGTGCAGCGCGGCGGACCCAGCACCGGCCAGCCGACCAAGATGGAGCAGGGCGACCTGATGACCGCCATATTCGGCAGCCACGGCGACGCGCCCAAGGTGGTGATGGCGCCGGCCACCATCGAGGATTGCTTCTACTCGATTATCACCGCGCGCAAGATCGCCGAAACCTTCAACATGGTGGTAGTGATCCTGTCGGACGCGGGTCTCGCCACTTCGCAGCAGCCATTCGCGCGGCCGCAGTTCAGCGAGAGCTGGATGGCGCCGCCGGTGGACCAGAGCCCGGTTCCGGCCGGCGCCCGGCCCTATGACTGGGACGACACCACCGGCCTCGCGCGCCGCTTCATCCCGGGCCAGCCCGGCGGCATGCACACCCTCACCGGGCTTGCGCACGATCGCGACAGCCACGTCGCCTACGACGCTGAAATCAACGAGCAGACGCTGCGCGCGCGCAGCCTTAAGCTGGCGGCGCTGCAAAAAACGCTGAAGACGCCGTCGGTGTTCGGCGACGCCAAGGGCGATCTGCTGGTCATCGGCTGGGGCAGCACCAAGGGCGCGATCGAGGAGGCCGTCGCGGGCATGCGCGCCGACGGCAAGAAGGTGTCCTCGATGCACCTGCAGTTCCTGCAGCCCCTGCCTCCAGGGATCAAGGAAATTCTGCACGGGTTCAAGAAGGTCATGACCATCGAGAGCAACTGGAGCGACCGCCCCGAGGACGAGATCATCGACGAAGACAACCGCCGCTATTCGTCCCTGGCGATCCTGCTGCGCTCGCGCTACCTGGTCGATATCGACTGCTGGAGCGAAGTCAGAGGCCAGCCGATCAAGCCGGGCACGATACGCCGCGTGATGACTGAAAAACTGAAGAAGTAAAAGCTGTAACAGCGATAGCCGAGAAAGGTGACCAGACCATGAACACGATGACCGACGTGATGAGCGCCACGACCTGCCTGCTGCAGATGACCGACGAGCACTTCGCGCTCGAGGACTACCAGAGCGGCGTGCCGCGCTGGTGCACCGGCTGCGGCGACAACGCCATTCTCGCCGCGGTGCAGCGGCTGTGCCGCGACGAAGGGCTGCGCCCGGAAAAGACGGTGTTCGTCTCCGGCATCGGCTGCTCCAGCCGCTTTCCGCATTACATGAAAACCTACGGCTTCCACGGTATCCACGGCCGCGCGCTGCCGGTCGCCGAAGGCCTCAAGATGGCGCGGCAGGACCTCACCGTTTTTGTCAATACCGGCGACGGCGACTGCTGTAGCATCGGCGCTGCGCACTGGATTCACGCTATTCGCTACAACATGAACCTGACCGTCTTCCTGCACGACAATCAGATTTACGGACTGACCAAGAAGCAGGCGTCGCCAACCTCGCCGATTGGCACCAAGAGCAACACCACGCCGCGCGGCAGCTACCTTGAGGCCTTGAATCCGCTCAGCGTGACGCTCGGTGTCGCCAATGCCTCGTTCGTCGCGCAGGCCGTCGACTGGATTCCCGAAAGCCTGTACCAGATCGTCCGCGCGGCTTACCACCATCAGGGCTTATCCTTCGTGCGCATCCTGCAGCGCTGCCCGGAATGGCTGCCCAAATCGCTCGATCCGTGGATGCACGACACCAACAAGGTGCAACTGCTGCACCACGAAACGTCGCTGCAGATCAGTGCCGGGCTGTCTAAGGTGTACAAGAACCAGCTCGAACACGACCCGCTCGACATGAACCGGGCGCGCGAAATCGCCTCGAGCGAGGACGTCTGCCCGGTTGGCATCCTCTACCAGAACAAGGACATTCCGCGCTACGAAGAAACGCGGCAGACCGGCGTGCTGCGCACTACCGAAACGGTGCGCAGAGGTTTTGAAGCCGAACTCGACAAATACACCGTCTGAGCCGACCCGGCGCAGCGCAAAAGGCATTCCGACGAAGCGCGACCCGTTCGGGACAAGTAGTTAAACGAAATCAATGTGATGGCACTATGGACACTGATCTGCAAGCACAAATTGCTTTTTATCTGACCGGCAAACGCCTGGCCACGCATCTTCAGCCGAATGACGCCGGCCAGCTGATTCCGGCGCTGTTCAGCGGACGCCGAGACCTCACCCGCTTGCGCTACGACTTTCCGCTGGTCCTGGTGAATGACGGCGTAAACGATGTTTTCGTCGCGCCGATGTCGGGGCTGATCGACGACATTCTTGAAAAAATCGCCCCTGGCGAGGGCCACGAGCGTATTCGCAAGCACGTGTTGCGCATCGAGCAGGAAATTCGCGCCCGCCTCGCCGACGGTGCACGCACTGAGTTCTCGGCGCTCTGGGACGAGGCCGCGACGCAGCTCGCCAAAAGCGACAAGGACGTCGGCGCAAGCCTCGCTCTGGCGCGCGCCAATCTCAAGGTCGACGGCGAACTCGTCGACTGCGACGCGCAAACGCCCTGCACCGTTCTGCTGCACGCCTGGCAAATCACCCAGGCGCGCCGTGCCGAACAGTTCTGCAGACGCATCGACCGACTGCGCCTCAAGCTCTCGGACATCATCAAGTCCGACTTCGCGACCTCGGACGCCGGCAAGAGTGCCGAGCAACTCCAGTCGTCGTTCGGCAACGGACCGCTGGACCACTTCAACTTCGACTTCATGGCGAAAATTCTGCGCCAGTCGGCACCCCGGGAAAGCCTCACACAGAGCCGGCGTCAGCGGATTCTCGGCCTCCTCTCGGTGCTCGAGACACAACAGTTTTATGCCCGGCCCGAGCACGACGTAACGCCGTATACCTTCGTCTTCGATAGCTGTGCGAGCGCCCTAACGTGTTATTGCGAGCGCTTGCCGAAGGCCGTCGAGCTGGCCCGCGCCCTCGCTGTCGCCGAACTCGAGATCAGGGGCGAGTACAACGAGGCCAAGCACGATCGGTTGTTCGAATCGTTCGGCCAGAACGGGCTCGACGCCGGCGATTTGGCGCTGTTCCCCGATTACCTTGTGC